>NZ_JBXWOF010000010.1:0-163160 GCF_059610745.1 Ruegeria sp. CDSC042 | reverse complement strand
GAAGCACCGTGGAAGCAAGCAGTACGAGAAAAACACTGTGACAGACCCGTAATAGATAATGCCAACCCGTAGGAAACGGGCAGCAATGTTGGTGACGCACCCTCGCTGCCTGACCCGCTCAACGTGAGACCCTTGGCGTTGAAGAAGGCGAAGGGATACCATGATCCTGTGTTAGGTCGGCTAGGTGCCAAGGGACTGCAAGGCCCGAAACACCGGGTGGAAGAGCTGAAATTGATTTAGACATTCTTCCCTAAGACCTGCCTGGGTTACGGTGGGTTGGGCGGTAAGATCCGTCCAAACGGTAAGCCCCTTGCGGCGTAGAAGGTCCAGATGGGGGTGATCACTCGCATAGCCTGACGGTCCGCGCTTCAACTCGGGCTCGCTGATCCTGACATTCCTGGCTGTAAGATCATTGATGATTGCCATGAGATCATTGCCCGCTGGTCCTGCTACGCCGGTCCGATACCTCTCTAGGGCTGCTTTTTCATATTGGAAGACGCCGCACCCAAGGGACAGGCAATCCGGGGACAGCCCGAAATGCCAAAGCGGGGGCTGATCTCCGCAATCCCCGGGTATGAAAGACATGCGCAGATGAGGATTATAGGGTGACTTGTCGTTTGAGAACCGCACGTCTCGATGAATACGATAGATCTTGGCCGAATGGGGCATGTGCGTCATCTCGGCCAGCGCCTGTGACATCTGGGCCGCAAATTGTTCTGCGGGCTGCTTGATCGCGGCCTCATAGATCTGTTTGTTGGCGTGAAACCACTCGCGTCGGTTATTGGCTCGCAGATTAGAAAGAAACTGAAGGGCCTCGGGCGAAAAGCAGCGGTACTGATCCATCATCTTCTCCTGATATTCAACTTTTCGGCGGCAGGTTGGCGGCGTGCGCCAGGCACAGGCTCAGCCAGTCACCCAGCGCAGCCGGATCGCAGTTGGCCTCGTCTACAACGACAAACCCACCGAGTTTTCGCTTTCCGTGGACAATCGGGTTTGCAAACGGATTAGAAAGCGCCTCGGTCTCTTTGGCCTTGCCTACACGGAACATGAACCGTCCAAACCCGTCTTTGTCGCGGCGCGCGCCGCACAACATATTGCCGTTCAGAAAAAAGCAGGTGCCACCCATCATCCGCATTTCGGAAATTCCAATATGCGCCTCGAGGGCGAGGCGCATACGTTGGTTCAGGTGTTCATCATTCGGCATCAGACTGATCCCGCCAACTGCCAAAGAATTGACAGGGACAAGACCAGCATCACCAATGTTGTCAGTGCGGCACCGATCACCCGACCTTTGCCGTCGGGGGTGGAACGCAGGCTGACATAATGCACGGCGCGGGCCAACAACAGCACAAGACCGCATCCCCCGACCAGCCAGTCTGAGGCACCGGCAATCTCCGCCCCCGCCAAAGCCAGCAGGGCCAGTGGAACATATTCAGTAAAGTTCCCATGTGCCCGAATCCGCCGCAGCAGCTCGTCGTCATCCCCGTGCAGCAGTAAAACTCCGGTCTGGGATCGTCTGATGCCTACAAGAATTCCCATCGGAATACTCATAAGCACAAAGATTGCTGTCACAAGCAGAGCGATTTGCGGTGTGTGTTCCATGGGAATTCTCCTGTCTGTCCAAGATTAAGACGCCATGCTTTCATAAGTAATCAACGCAAACCGAGCGCCTTGTGGGTCGTTCAGAGTTGCCATCCGGCCGACCCCGGGCATATCTATGGCGGGTTGCAAGACTGAGGCTCCCTGTGCAACTGCGGCTGCTAGGCTGTTATCGACATCAGCAACCGTAAAATAGATCGTCCAGTTTCCATCCGTCTCGGGCATGGGCGAGAACCCTCCGATTGGCGTTTCACCAACCACCGCGGCGGCATAGCTTGACCCGTCCTGCATCGGCATCTCGTTAATGTTCCAGCCCAGCACATTTTTGTAGAATTGCTTGGCCTTGGTCTGGTCTGGCCCGGAATGCCCGATCCAGCCCGAGTTTCCAACGGTGGTCATGTCCAGAATGCTCATCTTTATCTCCCTTTGATTGCCCGCTGCATGCGGGACTGAACAAAGGACGCGTGAGGATCGGCCTTTCCTACAACTGGTTCAAATCTTTTTCACAGGCGGCGATTTCTTTCAGTACCGCCACACGTTCCGGTCCCGTCGGGCCAAGGTTCAATACGCGGTTAAGGGACTGGATCGCGGCGGGAAGATCGCCGATCTCTCGCAACATTGCCGCGCGCAAGGCATGGAACCAGCGATAAGACGCCAGATCATTCGCCAAGGTATCTAACGCAACAAGCGTGCGGCGTGGGCCATGAACCCTGGACCCGGCGGCGATCTGGTTCAGGCGGATGACCGGCGAGGGCTGGAGGCGATAGAGCGCGGCATAATGCGCCTCGATCAGAGACCAGTCGGTATCTTCTGTCGATTGGGCATGCGCATGAACGGCGGCGATTGCGGCCTGAATACCGTAAACACCCACTTGGTTCAGCCGTTCGGCCTTTTGCATCAGGGCTGTCGCTTCGGCGATGTTGGCCTTGTCCCAAAGGGCCCTGTCCTGATCTTCCAAGGCTACAAGATCACCTTGATCGTCTAGCCGTGCTTCACGACGGGCATGTTGCAGAAGCAACAGGGCCAGCAGTGAAATCTGCTCGGCCATCGTCGGGAACAAGGCAACCAGCAGCCGGGCCAGACGTATCGCCTCATCGCATAGTTTGAGCCGGATTTGCACCGGGCCACCCGAGGTTGACCAGCCTTCGTTGAACATCAGGTAGATCATCAAAGACACTTCGCCCAAACGCGCAGCCCGCTCCTGTGGCGTGGGTGTTTCAAAAGCGACAGAACTTCCTGCGATCCTTTTCTTGGCGCGGGTAATTCGCTGTTCCATTGCCTTTGTACTGACAAGGAAACCACGGGCGATTTCTTCCACACGCAACCCGGCAACAATTTTTAGGGCCAGCGCAATCTGGTCTTGCCGGCTTAGGTCCGGGTGACAACAGATGAACAGCAGGCGCAGAACATCGTCGCGCAGCTCGTCCGGATCTGGTGGGTCATCAGCCGTGGAATGAAATTCTTCCCTGTGGCGGGTCAGGATTGCGCTGCGGCGTTGGGATTTGCGCAAACCATCCAGCCCGGCATTACGGGCGGTGGTCAAAAGCCAAGCCAGCGGATCGCGCGGCGCGCCTTGTTTGCGCCATACGGTCAAGGCCTTTAGGCAGGCTTCGGCAAATGCATCTTCGGCAAGGTCGATGTTCCGGAAATACCGCGTCAGGGCCGCGATGGCCTGCGGGCGTTGCTGCAAGAACGTGGCCTCTAGCCAATCCGACACGCGGTCAATCCAAGGTCATCGACCCGCCTGCCCAAGCGGCGGGGCGGACCTCAAGCCGGGCAACAGGTGACGAGATCATTCGCGCATGTTCAAGCGCCTCATCCAGATCGTTGAACTCGGCCAGATATAAGCCCAGAAAACTTTCTTTCGTCTCAGCGAACGGGCCGTCGACGATCATAGGTTGCAGAGTCTCGGCAGCCGCGGGTTCGACTGTGACAGCCGTAGTCGGGGGCATCAGTTTGACGGACAGGAAATCCCCGCGCTGCCTGAGGGCATTCTGTAGCACCGTATGTCCTGCCATGACATCGTCCTGACGGTCCTGTGGCAACGCTTCGAACACACCCGCCTGACCATAGATCGAGATTGCATAGATCATTTTTACCTCCGCGATGTTGGTTTCATCCTGCTAGGACGCGCGAGCCTTTGCAAATCCGACACTCATTTCACCGATCTGCACAGTTTCTGCAGATCTTCTGCACCCGAGCTTCCCGACCTTTGGGTCAAACCAGTCCCTTAAAAAACAAGAGGGAAGAAATGGCGCAGCAACTTATAATTTCTGGAGTTCCGAATTCTGTGGCGCTGGACGCTTGGTGGCTGTCGGAAGAGACGGTGATTTCAGGCACCAAGGGCCCGCCGGGTTCAACCCCGGCGTTTGCCACCGATGGTCGCGCATGGCGCGTGATCGGGTTTATCTTGCTGGTCGCGCTGGCGGACTACCTGTTCTGGGGACATCAGGCGGGTGTGTCTCTGGCGGTCTTTGCTGTGGCGGTCTTTTTGTGCGGCCTGCCCGCGGATCGGTCTGGCAAAGGGGTGCTTATGCCCGCAACGGTTTTGGTGCTGAGTGTTTTGCCGGTCGTGGATTTCGTTCAACCATTATCGGTCGCGTTTCTTTTGTCCGGGCTCGTCCTTGCGATTGTCTGGGTCAGGCACCCGAAAGGCCAGGTTCTGGAACTGCTTTTGCTGGCGCTGGGGTTTCTGACTGATCTTCCAAAGAATTGGCTTGGCCCAGCCCGCGCGATACCCGGCCTGAAAACCACGATTGTCAACGATGCCGGAGGCGGCTGGACGCGGGTTCGGCAGTTCCTGCGCAACTGGGGTCTGCCGATTGGCGGGACGATGGTTTTTGTTACCCTGTTGGCCGAGGCGAACCCGGTATTCCAATCCCTTGTCACCCCGGATATCGCTTTCGGTCAACTGCTGCAGCGCGCCATGTTCTGGGGCGGGATTGCGCTGATCATCTGGCCGTTTGTTGATAACCACCCGCTTCGCGGACTGAACCCGCGACCATTCGCAGGTCCTCAGACGATCCCCGGCCTCAACGGTGGTTCGGTCCTGCGGGCGCTCTGGGTGTTCAATGCACTGATTGGTGTTCAGACTGTGCTGGACCTTTCGATTCTGCTGGGCGGGGCCTCATTGCCCGAGGGGATGAGCTATGCATCCTATGCCCATCGCGGCGCATATCCGTTGCTGGTAACGGCGCTGCTGGCCGGTGCATTCGCCCTGGCGGCGCGGCCGTTTCTGGATGAAAATCGGGTGCTGAAACCGCTGATGGTGTTGTGGCTGGCACAAAATGTGGCTCTGTGCGGTGCGGCATTGATGCGTCTGGATTTATATGTCGGCACCTATGGCCTGACCTACCTGCGTATCTATGCGCAGATCTGGATGGGTCTTGTTGCGGCAGGTCTGGCGCTGGTTGGGTGGCAAATAGCGTTCAGGAAATCCAATAGTTGGTTGATCGCGCGAACCGGCATTCTGAGCGTTCTGGTCCTCTATTGCGCCAGTTTTGTGAATTTTGCCCATGTGATCGCGACCCGAAACCTGAAACTGTCCGAACCGGACTATGCCTATCTGTGTTCGTTGGGGCCCATGACCGGGATGCATATCAGCTACGGGTATCCGAATTCGTTGTGCTATTTTGAAGCCGACCCGATCAACAGCTGGCAGGAATGGGGCTTTCGAAAGTGGCGCCTGTCCCGCTATGGTGCCGATCTGAGCAGTATCGGTCCGGGTATATGAATATCTTAGTTGTCGATGATGATCCGCGGTTGCGTGAAGTTGTGCGTTTGGGGCTGGAACGCGCTGGCTACAGCGTTTCGACCGCCGCCAACGGTCAGGAAGCCGTAATCAGCACGTTTCGCGACGAACCGGACCTGATCGTTCTGGATGTTGGCCTGCCCGAACTGGATGGCTTTGCCGTATGCCAGAAAATTCGAACCCGTTCGGACGTCCCGATCCTGTTCCTGACCGCCCGCGATGATGAGGTCGACCGGATTCTGGGGCTGGAGCTTGGGGCCGATGACTACGTGACCAAGCCTTTTAGCCCGCGCGAACTGGTGACGCGGGTCAAGGTGATCCTAAGGCGCACCAATCGCATTTTGGCGGCGCCGGGAAATCTGCGGCACGGCCCCTTGACCTTGGACCGGACCGCAAGACTCTGTGCTTGCCACGACACGGAAATTGCCCTGACCGGTACTGAGTTTCAGATCATGGTGATGTTGATGGAAACACCGGGTCGCCTTGTTCCTCGCACGGCCCTGATTGCCGAGATTTGGGGCGCGCGCAGCCAGGTCTCGGACAGGACCTTGGACAGCCACCTGCGAAACCTGCGGAACAAATTTGCGCAGGTTGGTTTGTCGGACTCGGTGGAAACCGTACATGGTCAGGGTATCCGGATGAGGAGGCTGGGGTGACCCGGCGCTGGCGGCCTTCCTTGGGATTTGTGCTGGGCGGTGCGTTGGTCGGAACCTTGGGCCTGTCTTTCGCGGGTCTGGTGGCTCTGCGTTATCTGGGGCCAGAATTCGGATTTCGGAACTCTGCTTTGGTTCTGGGCGGGGTGATCTTTCTGGCTACGTCGGGGCTGGGTTGGTTGCTGGTCCGCCTGCTGCTGCGCCCGATCAAAGCCCTGCAGGCCTATGCCGGGGCGCAAGAGGCGGGTACCCAGGCGGCCTCAATCCAGCATTTCGGCACCAAAGAGCTGCACCAGACCGCAACTCAGGTCGTCACCATGGCCGAGGCGCTGCGCGACCGCGAGGCGACCATCCGGTCTTATACCGATCACGTCACGCATGAGCTGAAATCGCCGGTCACCGCAATCCGCGCTGCGGTTGAGCTGCTGCAAGACATGCCGGACGGGGGCGATGAGGCCAAAGCCCTGATCACGCAGATCGACGGCGCGCGGCAGCAGATCGAGACCCAGCTTGCAGCACTTCGGGATGCCGCCCGTGCGCGTGAGGCGCGATATGTCGGCACGACAACCCTGCGCGATGCGCTGCCGGAGGGGCAGCTAAAGCTAACCCTGTCCGGGGCGGATGATATCGCATTCCCGATCTCGGCCGAGGGGTTGCGGATCGTTCTGGGCCATATCCTGCAAAACGCCAAAGATCATGGGGCCAGCGCGGTTGATCTGCGCGCCTCAGAGGTTGGAAACGCTGTTATCCTGACCGTCTCGGACAATGGCGCGGGGATTTCACCCGGTAACGCCGACCGGGTGTTCGATCCGTTCTTTACGACCCGCCGGGAAAGCGGTGGCACCGGGATGGGGCTGGCCATTGTCCGCAACATCCTTTCGGCCCATCGCGGAGACATCGCCAACCGCCCCGTCCCAACCGGTGCACGGTTTGATCTGAGTTTTCAAAGGCTTTGACCTGCGCAGATATCTGTTACTGCGCCGGAAGCGGAAGGCATCCGGGAAGGCCCGCTGGCAGGATCAACCATGCGCCGTGCCGGTAAAGCGATTGGGCAAACCCGCTGCTCTCTGAAGTGACCGTCACGCTGATCCCGGATGTCCCGATGACCGCGGCGTCATCGGGCAGGTTTTGCATCAACCCCTGTGAAGGAAAGACCACGACATAGGCCGGGGCCTCATCCGTTATCAATGCGACGACGATCAGAACCGACAGCCAGCCAAGCACCATAAGGGGGATGGCTGTCAGGAGCGATCTAATAGTCATGGATATGCTCAAGCGTCAGCCCGTCCGCCGGGATCTGGCGCAGGCGCTTTGAGAGGTCGGGAACCTTGACCAGTATCAGATGGCGATAGTCGCGGAACCCTTGTCGTTTGGCGCTAAAGATCGCATCCGGCGCGGTTGGTTGATCCGACAGGGCGGTGAACAGAATGTCGTCATTGCCGGCGATCTCGACAATCTCGACCCCAGCGCCGGCCATTTCCGCCAGTAGGTTGGTCAGGGTGCGGTAGCGCGGCGTTTCGATCTCAACTCCGTTTGGGCCTTGCGCGATAACCTTCACGCCGGGATAGGCAGACAGGCTGTCTGCACTGGCGCCGGTGATGATCATCCGCAGCGTCAGCTCATCAGCGCCGACCTGCGCAACAGCCTGTTCGATCACGCCCGCATAGGCCTGTTTGGCACCGTATTCCAGACCCAGCGCAATCGCTCTTTCGCTGTCGCGCAGGCTGCCGCTGTTTTGTTCGACCAGGCTCTGGGCGTCGTCGGCGAAGGGCCATTTATACCAGGGAACCTGTTGCAGAAACGCGGCATAGGCGGCGGCCTGCTGTGCTGACAGATCATCCAGAGGCGCCCGTTGCGAGCCCCGCAAAACAGTGGCCAGCCGACCGAGGGTTTCCTCATAGGCGGCCTTCAGCGCCAGCTCGGCGGAAAAGCTGGCACCGATCACATAGACCATCTGTTTGGTGGCGCCATCCACCTCACCCAGGGTCGAGGCGTTCCGGTTCAGATCGCAGAGTGACCCCCAAAACCCGGTGATGCCGCTCCAGAACCCGTAATCATGGGGGTCCTGAGTGCGCAGAACCTCGGCGTAATCCTCGTAGGCGTGGACAATGTGCCATTCGGGATAGGTCATCAGCGTGCGGGTTTCGGCCCGGTGATGTGCCGGGTCGATCAGCGAGGCATAGGCCAGCGGCTGATCCGCGCCACGACAGCTTGTTTCCACATAAAGGATCGGAGCAGCCAGCGCGATCCCGGCAAGGATCAACACCAGAATCAGCCGTTTGGTCCACCACAGCAGGAACCTCATGCGGTGTGTCTCCGGTCCCGCAGCCCGGCCCAGGCGGCAACGCCGCCAAGCGCCAGATGCGGCAGGTTGGCAAACAGGCGGGGCAGCGACAATTCCGGCCCGGCCGATGGGTTTGTAAAGATACCCAGATCAAGATAGCCATAACCGGTGAAAAACCCGAACACGCCGTCCCCCAGATAAGCCAGCCCGAACAGGATCAGAAAGCTACGAGCCGCGCGGTGTGACAACAGCCCGGCGATCAGCGCCCAAAGGGCCGAGGCCACGTGCAGCGCATCGTCATAGATATCCAGTGCGAAAATGCCAAAGGCCAGACCATCCTGATCCGTCAGGCCGGGAATATAGTTCAGCGATGCGGCAATCATCAGCGCGACAAAGTAAATCAGACAGAGTTTTTGAAGGTTGCTCATAGACGCCCCAGATAGCTGTCCCAAAGGTTGTTCCGCAGAACCAGTTGCGGATCAAGCTCTCGTTTTGCCTGCGCAAACCCTTCCGCATTGGAGTAGGCTGCAGTCAGTTGATCCAGTGTCGCGTGTGGCCTGTACGGCAGGTAATAGGTTCCGCCAATCGCCACGATCCCGTCGATCAGCGCCCGGGTCATCCGCGCCATATCGGCTTCGCCGCGTTCGGTCAGCTCCTGGCTGAACGACATGACAGCGGCGATCCGCGGTTCGCTTGCATAGGACAGAACAGCCTGATCGTCCTGTGCGACATAGCGCAGCGTTACGTTCAGAAACTCTTGATACGAGGCCGGAATTACCGCGCGACACACTGATAAGAAATCGTCGAACGCATCGAACCCCACGAAATACTCGTGCAGGACGTCGGTCCGATCCGGGTTGCGGTCGTCCAGAGTCACAACCGGTTCGTTGATCAAAGTGTTCCGCGTCGCCTCACCCGAACCCAGCGCTGGGCCCAGCCGTGTTTCATTCCACCAACGGAAGGATTTGAAGGGCTCGCTGCCCAGTTGAGCCCGGTACAGACGGCTGGCCGCATGCGACATCCACCCCGACCCGGACGCTGGTGGCAGGTCCGACTGGTCCGAGCCTTCGCGATATGTCACCAATAGCGCTTTCTCGAAAAACGCATCGCGTTCAACATTCAGGCGGCCATAGGCCATTGTGACCGCCGGGTCGTCAATCGCCGCACGAAAGGCCGAGGCAAACGCTCCTGCTTCCAGAATGTCGAAACCCGGCGTCAGGCGTGAATTTGGAACCATCTCGACCTCAAGGTCCACGATCACGCCGATCAACCCGTACCCGCCCATCGCCAGATTGAACAGCTCGGCGTTCTCGGTGGGCGAACAGGTCACCAACTCACCCGAGGGCAAGATCATGCGCAACGACCGGACCGTCGCCCCCATCGGCCCAAAGGGAACCGGCCAGCCATGTGCATTGACCGAATAAGTGGCGGCGACACCGAAATCATTATTTGACTGCATGACTTTGGGGGACCAGCCTGCGGGATCAAGCGCTGAGATGACCTGTGACCAGCGGGCTCCGGCATGGGTCAGATAGGTCCCGGCAGAACCGTCGATCTGAACCGATCCATTGTCAAAGGTAATCGCTGTGCCGTTGCGGGGAATGGCTTGCCCACCCATGGAATGCCGCGCGGCCCCAATGTTGACCGGGCGTCCTTCTGATCTGGCCTCCGAAAGCTCTTGCCGGATGGCGGCGATCAGCGTGTCTCCGGGGTCATCGCTGAGCACCAGATGTTTGTGGATCGGTGTCGGTGACAGTCCGCTGGCGTCATTCATCACTTTGTCGCCGGTTTCCGCAAATGTCCTTCTTGTGCCTTCATAGACAGGTAGGTCCGGTCCCAGCCACCGTGACGCAACCCATCCTGCCAACCCTCCGCCGGCAAACAAGGCCGCCCTTCTGGTAAATGTTTTCATCGTTCGATTTCTCCCGAAGTTAACTGGGACATCTGATCAAGAATGATTTTAAGCGCAGTTTGAAATTCCTGCGGGCCTCAATCCGGGGTATGTGCCTGACCCCTGCCAAGGTGTCCATTTGGGCATCGGGTCAAAGAATGTGCAAGTCCATGGCCTGCTGTACCGGCGCAAAGGTGTCCTAGTTGCCCCAGATCAGGCCGACGGGTACCTGCAGCATGGCGATCCGCCGTGGTCAGCAGATTCGGGCAAGGTCCAAGGACCAGTTTTTTGACCGCAAGTGGCTCGAAACTTGGCTTCATTCCCGGAATGTTCAACCGGAAGGCATGTTTTGCAAACTGCGGAAATCCGTACTTGTAAGACGGTCAGCGGTCACAGTTTGGCGTAAGCTTTCCGCTACGTAAGTTCATGCGCGCACGGCAGATTTGCGTCGGGGCATCCGCCAAACTGCCGTTTTTATGCTCAATCAGGTGTTGCAACTGTAACGATGATCTGGATGATCAGGACCACCAAGGCCGTAAAAATGGTCTGTCGTCCAAAGGGCGATATTAACAAAAAGGGGAGTTACAAATGATTCTAAGAAACCTGATGATCGCTGCAAGTGCGACGGCGCTGATGGCCGCGGGCGCTTCGGCGGAAACGCTGCGCTGGGCGCGGGCCGGTGATGCGCTGACGCTGGATCCGCATTCGCAGAATGAAGGTCCGACGCACACCGTGCGACACCAGATTTACGAGCCTCTGATCATCCGCGACGTGACCGGTGCATTCGAGCCCGCGCTGGCGACCGAGTGGGGCCCCAAGGCCGATGACCCGAATGTTTGGGTCTTCAAGCTGCGCGAAGGCGTGAAATTCCATGACGGTGCGGACTTCAACGCCGAAGATGTGGTGTTCAGCTTTACCCGTGCCAAGCAACCTAATTCCGACATGAAAGAGCTGATCGGCTCGATCGTCGAAGTGCGTGCAGTTGACGATTTCACCGTCGAGATTGTCACAGATGGTCCGAACCCGATCCTGCCGTCGAACCTGACAAACCTGTTCATTCTGGACAAGGGCTGGGCCGAGTCGAATGACACCGTCAATGTTCAGGATTTCGAAGGTGGCGAAATCACCTATGCCACCACCAATGCCAACGGAACGGGTCCCTATGTTCTTCAAAGCCGCGAGCCTGACATCAAGACGGTGATGGTGCGCAACGACAACTATTGGGGCATCGACCAGTTCCCGATGGAAGTGACCGAGATCATCTATACCCCGATCCAGAACGCTGCGACTCGCGTTGCGGCGATGCTGTCGGGTGAGGTGAACTTCCTCCAGGATATGCCGGTGCAGGACATTGAACGCGTCAATGGTGTCGACGGTCTGATGGTCAAGCAAGCCCCGCAGAACCGGGTGATCTTCTTTGGTATGAACCAGGGTGCCGACGACATCGAGGCGGATAACGTGGACGGCAAGAACCCTCTGGCCGATGTGCGGGTGCGTCAAGCGATGTCGATGGCGATTAACCGTGATGCGATCAAGCAGGTCGTGATGCGCGGCCAGTCGCAGCCTGCAGGCATGATCGCACCGCCCTTTGTGAATGGCTGGACCTCTGACATGGACGGCGAATCCTCCACCGATCTGGCCAAGGCCAAGGAACTGATGGCAGAGGCAGGTTATGGCGATGGCTTCTCGCTTCGGCTGGACTGCCCGAATGATCGGTACATCAACGATGAAGCTATCTGTCAGGCGGCTGTTGGGATGCTGGGCCAGATCGGCGTGACCGTGAATCTGGACGCCAAGCCAAAGGCGCAGCATTTCCCGCTGATCACCGATGGCAAGACAGATTTCTACATGCTGGGTTGGGGTGTGCCGACATATGACTCGGAATACATCTTCAACTTCCTTGTTCATGGACGCGAAGATGACATCGGCACGTGGAACGGCACCGGTTATCAGGACGATGCGCTGGACGGGAAGATCAAGTCGCTTGCCTCGAATACCGATCTTGACGCTCGGAATGCCGACATCGCCGACATCTGGCGGGTTGTGCAGGACGAAGCGCTTTACATCCCCATTCATCACCAGGTTCTGAACTGGGGCATGGCCGACGGTGTGGGCATCGAAGTGGATGCCGAAGATCAACCCAAGGTCAAATACTTCACTCTGAACTAAGCCATTCAGATCAGTGATTTGGCAGGGCGCGGTATCGCGCCCTGCCTTTTGCGCTATTGTTAAGCGCAACACCGCATTGCGGGGCAACAAAGGGAGATTTCGCCATGACCCTCAGGAACAGCGCCATTGCATTGGCCTTGCTGGCCACCACCAGCGTTCAGGCCGCCGAATTCAAATGGGCCTCGACCACTGACCCGCAGACGATGGACCCGCACGCGGTCAACTCGGCCCCGGTTCTGGGGTTTCTGAACAATGTCTATGAGGGCCTCGTGCGTCGCGACAAGGACATGAGCGTTCAACCCGCGCTGGCCGTCAGCTGGGAGACGATTGGTGACGGCGAAGGTTGGCGCTTTAACCTGCGTGAGGGTGTGACCTTCCATGACGGCAGCAGCTTTGATGCGCAGGACGTTCTATTCAGCTATCAGCGCGCCTCGGGCGAGGCGTCAGACACCCGCAGCTGGTTCGCGCCCATCAGCGAGGTGATCGTGGTCGACGACTATACGGTCGATTTCATGACGACTGCGCCGAACCCGTTATTCCCATCCTCAATCGCCAACTGGATGATCATGGATCAGGGCTGGGCCGAGGCCAATGACGCAGCGGTGCCCGACAAAGAGGTCGGGAATTACGCCACCCTGAACGCCAACGGCACAGGCGCCTTCAAACTTGCGGCACGAGAGCCCGGCCTGCGCACGGTTCTTGAGCCCTTTGACGGCTGGTGGGATCAGGCCGACCACAACATCACAAGTGCTGAGTTCACTCCGATCCAAAACCCGGCGACAGCGGTTGCAGCCTTGTTGTCAGGCGATGTGGACATGATCAACCCGGTGCCGATTCAGGACGTGGCGCGCCTGAAGGAAAACGGGGATGTCGACGTCATTCAGGGGATCGAGGCACGGGTCATCATGTTGGGGTTCGATCATCAGGCCGAGGTGCTTAAATACACCGACGATGCGGGCAAACCGAACCCGTTCCGTGACCCGCGCGTCCGCAAGGCAGTGGCACAGGCGGTCAATGTGGATGCCATTCTTGCGACTATCATGCGGGGGAATGCCGAAGCGGCCTCGCAACTGGTCAGCCCGGCGATGAGTGGTTATTCCGAGGCGAATGCAGACCGTCCCGCCTTTGATGTCGATGCCGCCAGGGCCCTGCTGACCGAGGCCGGATATGCAGATGGGTTTTCGTTCGGGCTGAAATGCCCCAATGACCGCTATCTGAATGATGAGGCCGTTTGCCAGGCGGTTGTCAGCATGCTGGCCCAGATCGGGATCACTGCGGAACTGGATGCCATGCCGGTCCGTAACTACTGGCCGGAACTCCGGGAAGGCAAATACGATATGTACCTGCTGGGCTGGAGCCCCGGTACATTTGATGCCGAACACCCCGTGCGCTTCCTTGTGGCCACTCCAAACGAAGAGAAAAAGCTGGGCAGCTGGAATTTCGGCGGATTTTCGAACGCGCGGGTGGATGAGCTGCTGCCGATGATCCAGTCCGAGTTGGATGCGGGCAAACGGCAGGCGATGCTGGATGAGGTCACGCAGATCATTCAGGACGAACAAGTCTATGTGCCGATGTATGTGCAACCTCTGGTCTGGGGCACACGCAGCAATGTCGAACTGACGCAGCGCCCGGACAACTTCTTTCTGCTGCGCTGGGTAACGGTGAACTGAAACCGGGGCGGGGCCAGAAAACGCTAGCATGCGTTAGCGGTATCTTGACCACCCCGCCCGGGCCTGCATAGACAGTCCGATCAACGAGGAAAACGAATGTTCGCTTATATTGTCCAAAGGATGTTCCAATCCGTGATCGTGCTGCTGATCGTGGGTCTGGTTGCCTTTTCGATGTTCCGCTTTGTCGGTGATCCGATCGACAACATGCTGGGGCAGGAACGTACACAGGCCGATATCGACCGGCTGCGGTCCGATCTTGGTCTGGATCAGCCGTTTCCGGTGCAATATTTCAAGTTCCTGCAAGGCGCGGTGCAGGGCAATTTTGGCGTGTCCTACCGGCAAGGCCGACCGGTTTCGACCATCATAGCCGAACGCGCCCCCGCGACATTGGAGCTGGCCTTTGTGTCGGGCTTTCTGGCCATCACCCTTGGCATCGCGCTGGGTGTTTTCACAGCGATCCGACGACAGGGGGTGGCGGCGAATATCATCATGACCGTGTCGTTGATCGGGGTTTCCCTGCCAACTTTCCTGATCGGGATATTGCTGATCTATATATTCTCGGTCGAGTTGGATCTTTTACCCAGCTTTGGGAGGGGCGAGACCGTTATGATTGGCGGCTGGTCCACGGGGTTCCTGACGACCTCGGGGCTCAAGGCGCTGATCCTCCCGGCGATCACGCTGGGCCTGTATCAGATGACGCTGATCATGCGGCTGGTGCGGTCGGAAATGCTTGAGGTCCTGCGTGCCGACTATGTCCGTTTTGCACGTGCGCGCGGGCTGTCGGACCGGGTGATCAATTTTCGCCACGCGCTGAAAAATACGCTGGTGCCGGTGATCACCATCACCGGGTTGCAGCTGGGCTCGATCATCGCCTTTGCCATCATCACCGAGACGGTGTTTCAGTGGCCCGGTGTGGGCCTGCTGTTCATAAATGCGATCCAGTTTGTCGATATCCCTGTCATGGCCGCCTATCTGATGCTGATCTCGGTCATGTTCGTGTCGATCAATCTGATCGTCGATCTTTTGTACTATGCCATTGACCCGCGCCTGCGTGTCGACGCGAGGGCCACATGACCGATACTTCTGAAACTTCGAGACAAGTGCCCAAATCACGACTGGCCCAGTTCTGGGACAGCGATTTCGCATGGTCCTTCCGTCATTCACCCGTGGCGATGGTTGCCTCATTTGTTGTGGTTCTGCTGGTGCTGGCGGCAATATTGGCTCCGCTGATTGCGCCGCATAACCCGTTTGATCCGGCAACGCTGAACCTGATGAACGGATTTACACCGCCGGGCACGCCGAATGCCTTTACGCAGGACACGTTCCTGCTGGGCACCGACGATCAGGGGCGCGATGTGTTCTCGACCATCCTCTATGGGATGCGCATATCCCTGTTTGTCGGCGCTGCGGCGGTGCTGCTGGCGCTGATCATCGGAGTTGTTCTGGGGCTGGTCGCGGCCTATTTCGGCGGCTGGGTCGAGACGCTGATCATGCGGGTCGCAGATGTGCAGCTGACCTTTCCGGCCATTCTGGTCGCTATGCTGATCTTTGGCATCGCCAAAGGCGTGACCCCACCCGAATATCGTGACGAGATGGCGATCTATGTACTGATCATCGCCATTGCCCTGTCCGACTGGGTGCAGTTTGCCCGGGTCGTCCGCGGTGCTGCGTTGGTGGAAAAGAACAAGGAATATGTGCAGGCCGCCCGCCTGATCGGGCGCGGTTCTTTCCCGATTATGTTCCGCCACATCCTGCCCAATGTACTCAGCCCGGTTCTGGTCATCGCCACGATCTCACTGGCGCTGGCGATCATTGCCGAAGCCACGCTGAGCTTCCTCGGCGTAGGGGCACCACCAACCCAGCCGTCATTGGGCACGCTGATCCGCATCGGGCAGGGCTTCCTGTTCTCGGGTGAGTGGTGGATCTTGTTCTTCCCGGCCTGCACCCTGTTGGCGCTGGCCCTGTCTGTGAACCTGCTGGGCGACTGGCTGCGCGATGCGCTGAACCCCAAGTTGCGGTGATTTCATGAGCCTTCTGACGATCAATGACCTGACGGTCGAATTCCCCACCCGCCGCAAATTGTTCACCGCCGTGGACCATGTGGACCTGTCGGTTGAACCCGGAGAAATCCACGGCTTGGTTGGCGAATCCGGGGCCGGAAAATCCACCATTGGCGCGGCCATCATGGGATTGTTGGATCGCCCCGGCCGTATTGCCAGCGGCACGATCCAGCTGAGCGGTGACCAGATCAGTGGCCTGGATGCCGAGGCGATGCGGGGGCTGCGCGGCAAAAAGATTTCGATGATCTTTCAGGACCCGCTGACCTCGCTGAACCCATTATTCACCGTGCGCGAACAACTGACCGAGACCATTCAGGCCCATCTGGGCGGCACCGATGCCGAGGCGAACCAGCGGGCGCGCGACCTGATTGACCGGGTTGGCATCCCCGATCCGGACACGCGGCTGGATCAATACCCGCACCAGTTCTCGGGCGGGATGCGGCAGCGTGTGGTCATTGCACTGGCCTTATGTACCGAACCGGATGTGATCATCGCGGATGAACCGACCACGGCGCTGGATGTCTCGGTTCAGGCGCAGATTCTGGACCTGATCAAGGAGCTGGCGCGGGAACGTCAGGTGGGCGTCATTCTGATCACCCATGATATGGGCGTGATCGCGGATACGACGGACAAGGTGACGGTGATGTATGCGGGCAAGGTGGTCGAATCCGGCCCGACCTCGCAAGTAATGGGGCAACCCACCCATGAATACACCAAGTCGCTGATCGCCGCCGTGCCGCGCCCGACCCTGAAACTGCATCGCTTTCCCCAGATCAGCTATGGTGGACGCGAGACACGCTTTGCCATCGAAGACATGGCCCGCCACTGGCCCAAGGTGGATAATGACACCAGCAAACCGGTGTTCGAGATCCGCAACCTGACCAAGAAATTCCTGCAGCGCAAAGGCCTGTTGCCCTGGGACCGCACCTATTTCACCGCCGTTGACGAGGTAAGTTTCGACATCCGCGCAGGCGAGGTGTTTGGCGTTGTGGGTGAATCCGGCTCGGGCAAGTCGACTGTCGCACGGATGATTGCAGGGTTGTACCCTGTGGATGGCGGCACGATTACATTCGACGGGCAGGTTGTCAGCGACCTGACCAATCGGACCGCGCTGGATGCCTATCGCAAGAACATCCAGATGATCTTTCAGGACCCGTATTCCTCGCTCAATCCCCGTATGCGGGTGGATGAGATCGTGGCCGAGCCGATCCGCCATCACAGGTTGATGGAAGGTGCAGATATCAAACGCCGCGTCGATGAGTTGTTGGATCAGGTGGGACTCGGCCATGAGGCCGGGCAGAAATACCCGCATGAATTCTCGGGCGGACAGCGGCAACGTATCTCGATTGCACGTGCGCTGGCCACGCAACCGCGATTCCTGATTTGTGACGAGCCAACCAGTGCGCTGGACGTGTCCATTCAGGCGCAGATTCTGAACATCTTGAAGGACCTGCAGGAACATCTGGGCCTGACCCTGCTGTTCATCAGTCATGACCTGCCGGTGGTACGTCAGATGTGCGACCGAGTGGCGGTGATGAAACAGGGCCAAATTGTCGAGTTGCAGGAAACCAATAACTTGTTCGCCAACCCCCAGACAGATTATGCCCGCGAATTGTTGCGCCTGATGCCCAGGCTGGATGACCTGTCGACCGAGGGGTTGGACGCGGAATCCTGAGGCAGTGACGATTCCAGTATTGGCGGTATGACGGAAGGTCCGTCAATATGGCGATAGTTTTGACGTTTTCGTCAAGATTGCCTCTGCAGATTGAACAACTGTGCCTTCATACTTTCTGAAACGAAAGAGGAGGCGCGTTTTGAGCTGGAATATCTGTGTCATCGGAGCAGGCAAGATCGGTCAGATGATCGCGACTTTGCTGCAATCTTCATCCAACTATTCGGTCACGGTTGCCGACCGCGATCTGGCGGCGTTGTCCGTGCTGAATCGGCAGGGAGTTTCGACCCGCCAGATTGATGTCAGCGATGAAACGCAGCTGGCTGAGGGTCTGAACGGTTTCGATGCGGTTATCTCGGCGGCTCCGTTTTTCCTGACCCCACGGATTGCCAAAGCCGCCAAATCGGCCGGCGCGCATTATTTTGACCTGACCGAAGATGTTGCCGCCACCAACGCGGTGCGCGAGTTGGCCGCTGACAGCGAAACGGCCTTTATGCCGCAATGCGGGTTGGCACCGGGTTTTGTCGGCATCGCCGGCGCGGCCTTGGCTGCCGAGTTCGATACGCTGGACAGCCTGCATATGCGGGTCGGGGCGCTGCCGCTCTATCCCACCAACGCATTGAAGTACAATCTGACCTGGTCCACCGATGGGCTGATCAACGAATATTGCAACCCGTGCGATGCCATCGTGAATGGCGAACGGGTCAAGACCGCTCCGCTCGAGGATTACGAGCGTTTGGGTCATGACGGGGTGGAATATGAATGCTTCAATACCTCGGGCGGGTTGGGCACGTTGCCAGAAACCCTGGACGGAAAGGCGCGGGACGTGTCGTACCGATCGATCCGCTACCCGGGACACCGTGATATTCTGCGTTTGCTGCTGAATGATCTTCGATTGGAACGTCGTCGCGACCTGATGAAGGAAATCTTCGAGACCGCGCTGCCGCGAACCGATCAGGATGTGGTTCTGGTTTTTTGCACCGCAAAAGGCAAGATCGATGGGGCTCTGCGCGAGAAATCCCTGATCAACAAATCTTATGCCCGTACCCTCAATGGTCAGGTTTGGAGCGCCATTCAGATCACCACTGCTGCCGGTGTTCTGGGTGTGGTTGATCTGATGCGAACGGGTGCTTTGCCCGGCAAAGGGTTCGTGCGGCAAGAGCAGGTGAACCTGTCTGATTTCCTGAACACCGAATTCGGTCAGCTTTACCGCACCGGGGACATAACCAAACAGAACAAGGCGGCCTGAGATATGAAAGACATCGCTATGACAGCCCAAACAACCCTTGCAAATCTGGACCTGACAGCCGCTGAGCTGATGGGCGGCACGCTGGCTGTAAGCTCGCCCATTGATGGCGGCATTCTGGCCGAGGTACATGAAACGCCTGCGTCAGGGATGGGCACGGTGTTTGCCAATGCCAAGACGGCATTCAAGGCGTGGCGCACGGTTCCGGCCCCACGCCGGGGCGAACTGATCCGCCTGCTGGGCGAGGAATTGCGCGCCGCCAAGGACGATCTGGGTGCGCTGGTCAGCTGGGAAGCTGGTAAGATTACCTCGGAAGGTCTGGGTGAAGTGCAGGAGATGATCGACATCTGCGATTTCGCCGTCGGCCTGTCGCGCCAGCTTTATGGTTTGACCATCGCATCTGAGCGCCCGGGCCACCGGATGATGGAAACGTGGCACCCGGCAGGACCGGTGGGCGTGATCTCGGCCTTCAACTTCCCGGTGGCGGTCTGGTCGTGGAATGCCGCGCTGGCGCTGGTCTGCGGTGATCCGGTGATCTGGAAGCCGTCTGAAAAGACGCCGTTGACCGCGATGGCCTGCCAGAAGATCTTTGAACGTGCACTGGCCCGATTTGGCGATGCGCCCGACCACCTGCTGCAGACCCTGATCGGAGGTGCCGCGCTGGGCGAGGCGCTGGTGGCCAGCGAGGACGTGCCGGTCATTTCGGCGACCGGGTCCACACGGATGGGCCGTGCAGTAGCCCCCATCGTGGCGCAGCGGTTCGGGAAATGTATTCTCGAGCTTGGCGGCAATAACGCGATGATCGTGGGCCCTTCGGCCGATCTGGAAATGGCCGTGCGTGCGATTGTCTTTTCTGCTGTCGGCACAGCCGGTCAACGCTGCACCACGCTGCGCCGACTGATCGTTCACAACTCGATCCGCGAGGAGCTGGTGAGCCGGTTGAAAAAAGCCTATGCCGGTCTGCCAATCGGCAATCCGCTGACCGAAGGCACATTGATCGGTCCGCTGGTGGACGAAGCCTCGGGCGCGGCCATGACCGCTGCGCTGGACGCTGCAAAGGCCGAAGGCGGCGCAGTCTTTGGTGGCGACCGCGTGACCGAAAACGTCCCCGCCGGTGTCTATATGCAGCCCGCGATTGTCGAGATGCCTGGCCAGACAGCAACCGTAAAGACCGAAACCTTTGCGCCGATCCTCTATGTCATGGGGTACGACGCGTTCGACGAAGCCATCGAATTGCAAAATGACGTACCGCAAGGTCTGTCGTCTTGCGTATTCACTCTGAACATGCGCGAGGCCGAGCAATTCCTGACCGCAGCGGGATCGGATTGTGGCATTGCCAATGTCAATATCGGGCCATCGGGGGCCGAGATCGGTGGCGCATTTGGTGGTGAGAAGGAAACCGGTGGCGGGCGCGAAAGCGGCTCGGATGCGTGGAAGGCCTATATGCGCCGCCAAACCAACACCGTAAACTACTCAGCCGAGCTTCCGCTGGCGCAAGGCGTCAAGTTCGACATCTGATCGTGCTGTCGGCGGTACCTGATGGTACCGCCGGCTCATCAATCTGCAAACAGATAATCCAGTCGCATGATGGCCTGCGCCTGTTCCTGTGAAACATTCAGAAACTGGACAATGGCGTCTTCGTTTTCTGCCCGGTCGCTGGTTTCCCGCAGGCGTGCATGTCGATCCAACGCGGTGCCCCGGATCAATTCGGATTCGTATTCCATCGCGTTGTGCAAGGTTGGGACAAGCCGTGCCACGGTTTCGGTCGGGCTGTCCTGACCGGCTAACCCCACACGGCGGGCGTGGCCGATCAGGTAATCGTCGGAATATTCACACTCGACTTCAAGCACATGGGTTTTGACCTGATCTGCACAGAAGTCCTGAATGATTTCGATATCTGAGGGATCGATGCATAGAACCAGCCGGTCGGTTTCGAAACTGTCAAACAGCATCCGCACAAGAGCACGCCGGTGGCGGGACCGTTTGAGCAAGGTCGTTTCGATGCCGCCCAGATCGGGCAGAGCCGTATCCTGTTCGTTGAACAGATACTCGACACAAGGGATATCGGTTTCGGACTTAATCTGATCGACCAGGCGCTTGGCCACATGCCATTTCTTGCACACGATCAGGAAAACATCGCGGTCCGGTCCCAGCGTATTTCCGGCCTCCCAGAACCTTTGCTTGTGGCGGCGTCCGACGCGCCCTCTTGCGGTTAAGAAACTATGGAGATTGCGACCTTCATCCGAGATGTGAAAATCCACCCCATCCGCAGAATAGAGCTGGCCCAACCGGTCTTTCAGCTCATGTGCCTCGGGGCTGATTTTGCGGGCGAACAGAAAATCCTGCCCTAACAGCATGTCGTAATGGTCGTTATAGAATGTCACGGGCATTCCGTAGTCCGAGAACATCAGGAATGTGAGCGTTCGATTGTCGATCTCTTCACGGGGAACAAGGTGGCGGACAAGCGTTTGAAAGAAAGTCTCATCCGGTATCCAGGTGGTCGAGAAAAAGCGGATTACGTCCGGGCGCTGGGCCAGGAATTCAAAGATCATTTCAACAGTATGACGGCGCAGACACCACCACTGACTGCCGATCATGACCTGGATGTCAGCCGGAACCTCGCGGGTCAGACCAAGTTTTTTCTGTACGTCATAGGATGTATAGAATCGTCTGCTCTGGGTGCGTTCATTGAAGAAATGGCGATAGATCAACCGGTCTTCTTTCATGCCGGTCTTGATCCAGTTACTGGCAAAAAAGTCGTGGCTTTCGACAAAATCCCTGTCGTTGTCGTTCAGGAACTGATGCGCGTATTCCGCTGTTTTGATCGCCATACAATCCCCTGACAGCATGTAGAAATGCGTCGCGCGGGGAAAGGCCTCGAGGGCGGCTTGCACTGCGTTCAATGTGGCCTGTACCAAAGACCACTCGCCCCAACCGCATTTGATGCGTTTGGT
Source organism: Ruegeria sp. CDSC042 (assembly GCF_059610745.1). NCBI lineage: Bacteria > Pseudomonadati > Pseudomonadota > Alphaproteobacteria > Rhodobacterales > Roseobacteraceae > Ruegeria > Ruegeria sp. CDSC042. Next base: position 141,211 of record NZ_JBXWOF010000010.1, on the reverse strand, counting down.
TGCAAAAGTGACATTCGAATTGGCCTGAAGAGCGCCCTGAATGCGTGCATAGGCCTCGCGACTTGCGCGGGCGTCAAAATGTATGGCCATGCAATCGCCAGCGGCGGTTAGCTGCTCGGCCTGCGCAATGATTGCGTCAGGGTCCTTGTGGCACAACAAAATGTAGGCAATTTTTGCCATTTCAGTTCTTTGTTATCCGTTTCTGCCCGGTTCCCTCTGTGATACTGATGATGAGCGATTGAATAAACAGATTATTTTTGGTTCTGTAGATACAAAAGCAGGCGCGAATAGTGAGTTACGACCTGTTGAGGAGGCGCAGAAAATGGGTTTTCCCGGTACATGGATGACCGAGAGCGAGAGCATGGTTTACCGTGTTGTCCCGAAATGTGCATGCTCAACCATCGGGCAAATCATGTATTTTTCGGATCATGGCCGGTTTTTTGACGGCGATATCCACGATGCCAAGGACGGGATGCATAAATGGGCGTTCGGTCCCAGCCAGGAGCCGATTTCGACAAATGTCCGAAATCATAACTCCTTTTCTTTCACCTGCGTGCGGAACCCGTACACGCGAATTCTCAGTTCGTTTTTTGATAAGATCTGTGGAATTCAGCGCAACGGCAAACGGTATCGCGGCAATCTGGTGCCGACGCTGATCTACAATTACGGCATCGAGGTTGGCGGAGAGGACGGTCAGGGTGATTTTGACCAGGTCGCCAGTTTCCGCAGATTCCTGTTATTTGCTCGTGACACGATCAGGTGGCGCCGGCCCATGGATCCGGATATCCACTGGTCCGCCATGTCTGGCCATGTGTCGACCTTTATTGCAAATGGCGGACGATATGATCGCATCTTCTGGACCGAGAAGTTCAACGATGGGATGCAAGGTGTTCTGAGCAACTTGGAAACGCCACACAAGGTGGCCCTGTCCGAAATCCCGCGGTTCAACGAATCCGAAGGCCACGGACCCAAACGAAAGCATCCTGTCGAGGACTATTTCGACGACCTGTCGATGCATCTTGTCTACGAGATCTACAAACAGGATTTCGATCTATTCAAATACGATTTTGAAGATCCGGCCAACAAGATGCCGATCGCCGAGATTGATCTGGATGAAGTCCACGCCAAGCTTGGGGATTGAGCTGGAAATCACCTTCTCCGCCCATCGGCAATGTATCTTGCGAAACATCTCCTCTGGTTGGGCCTGGCGCCGCGCTATGCGCCGCCCCAGGCCCAAGACCGAAGCCGATAGCGCCAGAAGGCGCGGGAGCGCTTTGGGAATTGATTGGGCCGGATCACTTGATTTGGTGTCCGGCCCTTATGTCTTAGACCTCCCGCACGGCCCCTTTTGCCGCGCTTGTTGTCAGTTTGGCATAGGCTTTGAGCGCGGTTGAGACTTTGCGCTTGCGGGGCGCTGCCGGTATCCAGCCTTTTGCATCCTGCTCCTGGCGTCGTTCGGCAAGCACTTCATCTGAGACTGCCAGATGGATCGAGCGGTTCGGGATGTCGATTTCGATCCGGTCACCCTGACGCACCAACCCGATCACACCGCCTTCGGCTGCTTCGGGTGAGACGTGGCCGATCGACAGGCCGGAGGTTCCACCCGAGAACCGTCCATCCGTCAGCAAAGCACAGGCTTTTCCCAGACCTTTGGATTTCAGGTAAGACGTCGGGTACAGCATTTCCTGCATCCCCGGACCGCCGCGCGGGCCTTCATAGCGGATGACCACCACGTCGCCCTCTTTGACCTTGCTGGTCAGAATGTCGTTCACCGCCTGATCCTGGCTTTCGCAGACATAGGCCGACCCGGTGAAGGTCAGGCTGGCCGGATCGACACCGGCTGTTTTCACGATACAGCCGTCGCGGGCAATATTGCCGAACAGAACCGCCAGACCGCCATCCTGGCTGAACGCATGTTCTTTCGACCGGATCACGCCGCCTTCGCGGTCGGTGTCCAGCTCTTTGTACCGGTTTGACTGGCTGAAGGCCTGCGTGGTGCGCACACCGCCCGGCGCGGCCTTGAACAAGTCTTGCGCCTTGGGGTTGTTGGCCACCTTGATGTCCCAATTGGCAATCGCCTCACCCATCGTGCCGGAATGGACCGTGCTGCAATCCTCGTGCAGCAGCCCGGCGCGGCTGAGTTCCCCGAGAATTGAGAAGATGCCACCGGCGCGGTGGACGTCTTCCATATGCACATTTTCGGTATTGGGTGCGACTTTGCACAGGCAGGGCACCTGACGGCTGAGACGGTCCATGTCGGTCATGGTGAAATCCACCTCGCCCTCATGCGCGATGGCCAGCAGATGCAGCACCGTGTTGGTCGATCCGCCCATAGCGATATCCAGGCTCATTGCGTTTTCGAACGCATCGAACGTGGCGATTTCGCGCGGGAGGAAGCCTTTCTCGTCCAGATCATAGTGCCGTTTGGTGATCTCGACGATCCGGCGACCGGCTTCAAGGAACAGCTCTTTGCGGTCCGCATGTGTGGCCAGAGTCGAGCCGTTGCCCGGCAGCGCCAGACCCAGCGCCTCGGCCAGACAGTTCATCGAGTTGGCGGTGAACATGCCCGAGCACGACCCGCAAGTCGGGCAGGCGTTTTCCTCGATATGCTGAACCTGCTCATCGGTGAACTTGTCGTCAGCGGCGGCCACCATAGCGTCCACGAGGTCGATCTTTTTGGCGTCCAGATCGGCGATGTCGATCTTGCCCGCCTCCATTGGCCCACCCGAGACGAAAATGGCGGGGATGTTCAGGCGCATCGCGGCCATCAGCATGCCGGGCGTGATCTTGTCACAGTTCGAGATGCAGACCATCGCATCAGCACAGTGCGCGTTGACCATATATTCAACAGAATCCGCGATTACCTCACGCGAGGGCAGCGAATACAACATCCCGTCATGGCCCATGGCGATACCGTCATCCACGGCGATGGTGTTGAATTCCTTGGCAACACCACCCGCGGCCTCTACCTCGCGGGCGACCATCTGACCCAGATCCTTCAGGTGCACGTGGCCCGGCACGAACTGGGTGAACGAGTTGACGATAGCGATGATCGGCTTGCCGAAATCGTCGTCACCCATACCGGTGGCACGCCACAGGCCGCGAGCACCGGCCATGTTGCGGCCATGGGTTGAGGTTCTGGATCGGTACAATGGCATGATGCTGTTTCCCTATTGCCTCGGGTTGCATGTCTTGGGGTTTGTGCGTTATAGCGCACGTACCACATGTGCGCTATAACGCACAAGAGGATTCGAAAGACGGCATCATGGCACCGGACGAGATCACGCTGAAATTACGGGACATGCGGGCGGCATCCGGGCTGAGCCTGTCCAAAGTCGCCGAGATGACAGGCGTCAGCAAAGCCATGCTGGGGCAGATCGAGCGTGGCGAATCCAGCCCAACCATCGCCACTTTGTGGAAGATCGCCAAGGGGTTCCAACTGCCGCTGAGCGCGCTGATTGAAACCGCGAATGGGGACCCCTCTGTTTTTCAGACCGTGACTTTTCCGGGCAGCATCGAGGTCAAGATCGTCTTTCCGTTTGATTCCGCGCTAGGGGCCGAAACCTTTCACGTCAGCCTGACCCCGAACCAAAGCCACGAGTCGCCTGCCCATGCGACGGGCGTGACCGAAGAGGTGTTTGTCCTTTCCGGCACACTTGAAATCTTGCGGGGTGAGGCCTGGGTGCCGCTAAACGCTGGACAGGGGCTGCGTTTTGCCGCCGACCTGCCGCATGGCTATCGTGCAGGCGCGCAAGGGGCTGCGTTTTTGAACATGCACCATTATGGGCAACACAGCGAGTTTCCTGAAAACGGCAAGGGCAGATCATGACTGCGTTTCTTGACACTTTGACCATCGCGGATGGAATCGGCTCAATCGGGGCGATGATCGTGGTTGCTGCGTATTTCGCCACGCAGATGCGGATGATGAATTCCGACGACCTGGCCTTTCCGGTGGTAAACCTATTGGGGTCGATTCTGATCGTCTATTCGCTGTTTGAGAATTTCAATTTAGCCTCGATGCTGATCGAATCCTTCTGGATTTTGATCAGTCTGATCGGGATCGCTCAGTTTTTCCGCCTCAGGCGGGCCCGTTAGCGGTACAGGCCGCCATCCAGCCTTGAACAGACATGCGCGCGCGTATAGGGACAAACCAAGCGCGCATAGGGGAGGCATTGATGCAGGACGATCCCAAAACCCTCGTTTCAACCGAATGGCTTGCGGCCCATCTCAAGGATCCGGACCTGCGGGTTCTGGACGGATCATGGTATCTGCCGCAACACGGACGCGACGCCAAAGCGGAATATGACGCGACCCATATCCCCGGCGCGAGATTCTTTGACATTGATGATATTGCCGATCATCGGTCGGACCTGCCGCATATGGTGCCTCCGGTCGAGAAATTCATGTCGCGCCTGCGGGCGATGGGCGTGGGGGATGGCCATCAGGTGGTGGTCTATGACGGCTCGGGGCTGTCCTCGGCTGCGCGGGTCTGGTGGATGTTCCGCCTGATGGGGCAGGACAACATTGCCGTGCTGGACGGTGGCTTGCCGAAATGGCTGGCCGAGGGGCGAGAGGTTGAAGACCTGCCGCCGGTTATCCGCGACCGCCACATGACCGTGCGGGTTCAGAACCATCTGGTGCGCGATGTCACGCAGGTATCTGCCGCAGCCAAGCTGGGGGATCACGATATCATCGACGCACGCGCAGCCGGTCGCTTCGCGGGTACCGATCCCGAGCCGCGCGAAGGGCTGCGGTCTGGTCGTATTCCCGGATCACGAAACGTCCCCTTCGGCACCTTGTTGAACAAGAATCACACGATGAAATCGCCCGAGGAATGCCGCGCCATTTTCGAGGCCGCTGGCGTCGACCTGTCGAAACCGGCGATTACCTCATGCGGGTCGGGTGTGACTGCCGCGATTCTCAGCCTTGCGCTCGAGCGCATGGGCAAGAAAGACCACTCGCTTTATGACGGCTCCTGGGCTGAATGGGGTGCCTTCCCGACCCTGCCCGTCGCAACCGGAGAGACCTGATGTTTGAACATCTCAAACCGCAACCTGCCGACAAGATTCTAGCGCTGATGCAGATGTACCGCGAAGACCCGCGCGATCAGAAGATCGACCTGGGTGTTGGCGTCTACAAGAATGCCGAAGGTATCACGCCAGTGATGCGCGCGGTCAAGGCCGCCGAAAAGCGCATTCTGGAAGAGCAGGAAAGCAAGGCCTATACCGGTCTGGCTGGTGATCCGGCCTATGCGGATGCGATGATTGACCTGATCCTGCGCACATTGGTGCCGCGTGGCAACATTGCCGCTGTGGCTACGCCCGGCGGAACCGGTGCTTGCCGTCAGGCATTTGAGATGATCCGCATGGCCAACCCCTCGGCCCGCGTGTTCGTCTCGAACCCGACCTGGCCAAACCATCTGTCGATCCTGAATTACCTGGGGATCGAAGCGGTTCCATACCGCTATTTCGATGGCGAGACTCGTGGCGTCGATTTCGACGGCATGATTGCCGATCTGAAAACCGCCAAGTCGGGCGACGTGGTGTTGTTGCACGGCTGTTGCCACAACCCGACCGGGGCCAACCTGAACCTGGTGCAGTGGCAGGAAGTGGTGAACATCATCAACGAGCTTGGCCTCGTGGCGATGATCGACATTGCCTATCAGGGTTTTGGCGACGGTCTGGAAGAGGATGCGCAGGCGACCCGCCTTGTTGCTTCTTCGGTCAAGGAATGCCTGATCGCGGCGTCGTGTTCCAAGAATTTCGGCGTCTACCGTGAACGCACGGGCCTATTGATGGCAATCAGCGCAGATGCGGGACAGACCGCGTTGAACCAGAGCACGCTGGCCTTTCTGAACCGCCAGAACTATTCATTCCCGCCCGACCACGGCGCGCGCGTGGTCACCACGATCCTGACCGACCCCGTCCTGCGGGCCGACTGGGAGGCCGAGCTGGAAGAGATCCGCTTGTCCATGCTGGGGCTGCGCCAGCAACTGGCCGATGAGCTGCAACGCCACAGCGGCTCCGACCGGTTCGGCTTTGTCGCCCAGCATCGCGGCATGTTCTCGCGCTTGGGCGCGGCACCGGAACTGGTGGAACAACTGCGCGCTGATCACGGCATCTACATGGTCGGCGACAGCCGTCTGAACATTGCCGGGCTGAATGCCAACACGGTTCCGATTCTGGCCAAAGCGATTATCGACGTCGGAGTATAAATCTGCGGAAAAAAAAGAAACCCGGGCGACACCGCCCGGGTTTTTTGTTGGATTGGGTTGGATATCAGCCCTTGGAGAACTCCGGGTACGCTTCCATGCCCAGTTCCGCCATGTCCAGGCCGTTGATCTCGTCCTCTTCGCTGACTCGAATGCCGACGGTGGCCTTCAGGATCGACCACAGGATCAAAGCGCCGACAAAGGTGAACAGACCGTAGGCGAGGATACCCAACAGCTGCGTACCCAGGCTGGCTTCGCCGTAAAAGATCACGGCGATGGTGCCCCAGATCCCGGCGAACAGGTGAACCGGGATGGCACCGACAACGTCGTCGATCTTGAACTTGTCCAGCATCGGAACCGCGAAGACCACGATGATACCGCCTACGGCACCGATCCACAGCGCGCCGAACAGCGTCGGGGCCAGCGGTTCCGCAGTGATCGACACCAGGCCGGCCAGCGCGCCGTTCAGCACCATGGTCAGATCAGGCTTTTTGTACAGCAGCTGTGTCAGGATCAGGGCTGCCACTGCGCCTGCCGCTGCGGCCATGTTGGTGTTAGCAAAGATGCGCGACACGTCGGATACGTCACCCACGGTTCCCATCGCCAGCTGCGAGCCGCCGTTGAAGCCGAACCATCCCAGCCACAGGATGAATGTCCCCAAAGTGGCCAGCGCCAGGTTCGAACCGGGCATCGGATGAACCTTGCCGTCTTTGTACTTGCCAATCCGCGGACCCAGGATCAGGGCACCTGCCAGAGCTGCCCAGCCGCCAACCGAATGCACGATGGTCGAGCCAGCAAAATCCGAGAAACCAGCCTCGGACAACCAGCCACCGCCCCACTGCCATGAGCCAGAGATCGGGTACATGACGCCGGTCAGAACAATCACGAAAACCAGGAAGGGCCACAGCTTGATACGTTCAGCTACAGCACCCGATACGATCGACGCGGTTGCGGCCACAAACACCAGCTGGAAGAAGAAGTCCGAACCAACCGAAGCATAATCCAATGCCGCGGCGTCAGCACCCACGCCCACCGGATCCAGGACCGTGGTTTTGAAGAACGGTCCAACCCACCCCGCGATGGTCCAGCCGTCGCCGGGGTACATCAGGTTGAAGCCGATCAGCCAGTACATGATCGCGGCAAACGAAAACAGCGCCACGTTCTTGATCATCTGCATGGCCACGTTTTTCGACCGCACCAGCCCGCCTTCGAGCATGGCAAAGCCGGCGGCCATGAAGAACACCAGGAATCCTGCCATCAGAAACAGCAGCGTGGTGAAGATGTATTGTGTGTGCAGCGCGGCTTCGCCGGTGGCGGCCTCCTGCGCTAGGCCAATCTGCGGCAGCGCGACGATCGCGGCGGCAGGGATGAGAGATTTCATCAGGTTCATTGTCAGTCCTCGAATAGTGTTGAGTGGGGGCGCTTACAGCGCCTCTTCGTTCGTTTCCCCGGTCCGCACGCGCAGGGCCTGCTCAACGTCGAGGACGAAAATCTTGCCGTCGCCGATCTTGCCGGTCTTGGCGGATTTGGTGATGGTTTCTACGATCTGGTCGGCCATCATGGCGGGCACCACGATCTCAAGCTTGATCTTGGGTACAAAGTTCACCGCGTATTCGGCGCCGCGATAGATTTCCGTGTGCCCCGATTGCGAGCCGAAGCCCTTGATCTCGGTTACCATCATGCCGCGTATGCCCGCGTCGGTCAGTGCCTCGCGCACCTCCTCGAGCTTGAACGGTTTGATTGTTGCAATAATCAGTTTCACGCTGTTCCCCTCTGCTTCCCCGGTCTGTCCGGCGTGTTTGCACCTGCAGAAAAAGAGCGTGCCGAAGCTGTGTAAGGAACGGTTCAGTGGTCAAATTCGGGAGGAATTGGTGAGTGAGTGCACAATTTTTGCACAGATTCTGCATATCGACTAAATTATAGGCGAGTTAGAGAGGGTGTATTCCGGAAATTCAGACCTCTACTTCATCGGTATAGCAGGGTATGGTGCCTCAAAACGATAACCGGGCAGAGTTTGAGCATGACTGAGTCCAGGCGCCGCAAGGCACCGCTTGTGGCGGACAAAAGATACGCGTCGAAGGGGCGAAAACCCACGGCGACCAAACGCACTGCGAAACCCGCAGGCAAAAAGGCTGCGGCGCGCAAAACGACAACCCGCAAAAGCACACGGAGAAAGACACGCCGGAAATCCGGCGGTGGTGGTGGCTTTTTTCGCCGGTTGTTTCGCTGGGTCTGGCGCCTGATCTGGGGGGTAAGTTGGCGCGTGGGCGCTGTGGCTGCCCTGTTGCTGGCGCTGGCTGTCGGGGTTGTCTATACGTCTTTGCCTGATGTCGATGCTTTGCTAGACGGGCGCGCGCGCGGGTCGGTCACGTTGTTGGATCGGGATGGCAAAGTCTTTGCCTGGCGCGGGGATCAGTTCGGCGGGGTAATCACCGCGGACACGGTTTCTCCGTATCTGAAAAATGCAGTGGTCGCCACCGAGGACAAGCGATTCTACCGCCATTTCGGCGTCAGTCCTCGGGGTGTCGCTAGCGCTGTGCGTATCAACCTGCGCGAAGGCCGAGGTCCGCTGTCTGGTCATGGCGGATCGACCATCACCCAGCAGACGGCCAAGCTGTTGTGTCTGGGCGTGCCTTATGTGCCAAGCGAATGGGAGTCTGAGGCCGCCTATGAGGCTGATTGCCGTCAGGGATCCCTGTGGCGCAAGGGCAAAGAGGCTGTCTATGCGATGGCGATGGAGGTCAAATACTCCAAGGATGAAATCCTGACCATCTATCTGAACCGCGCCTTCCTGGGATCTGGCGCACGCGGATTTGAGGCCGCAAGCCAGCGCTATTTCGGAATCTCCGCAGCCGAGGTCAGCCCCTCGCAGGCGGCGATGCTGGCCGGTCTGCTGGTGGCGCCGACGCGCTATGCGCCGACAAACAACCTGCAACGCTCGCAGGATCGGGCGCAGTTGGTGATCGGGCTGATGGAGGCGCAGGGCTATCTGTCCTCGGCCCAGGCCAGTGGCGCGCGCAGCAACCCAGCGCAACTGTCCGAGGCTGCGGCTGCACGCGCCGGTGGGTATTTTGCCGATTGGGTCATCACGGAATTGCCCAGCTTTTTCGGCTCGGACACCACCGATGATGTGGTGATCCGAACCACGCTGGACCAGCGCCTGCAGAAATCCGCAGAAGAGGCGTTGAAATACATCTTTGAGGAGAAGGTGCGCGAAGGGTCCAAGGCGCAAGCTGCCATCGTGGTGATGTCCGCAGATGGGGCCGTGCGGGCGATGGTCGGCGGGCGCAAGACCCGCGTATCGGGCGCATTCAACCGGGCCACACAGGCGCTGAGGCAAACAGGGTCATCCTTCAAACCCTTCGTCTATGCCACAGCGCTGGAGCTGGGCTATTCGCCGCTGGATACGGTGGTCGACGAGCCCTATTGCATCAATATCGCCGGGTCGGGGCAATGGTGCCCCAAGAACTATACCAACAAGCACTATGGCCGCGTCACGCTTGCTGATGCCCTCAAGAACTCGTTGAACATCCCGGCGGTGAAAGTGGCCGAGGTTGCCGGTCTGGAAAATGTCCGTACCGTCGCCAGTGAGTTCGGCATTGAAAGCAATCTGGCCGAGGGACCCGCGCTGGCGCTGGGCGCATCGGAAAGCACGCTGATTGAGATGACCGGGGCCTATGCCGGTATCCTGAACGGCGGTTCTGCAGTTGAGCCCTATGGGTTGACCGAGCTGAAGCTGCTGGGAGACGACGCTCCTCTGATGGCGACGAGCACCGGCATCGGTGAGCGGGTGATCAACGATAAGGCAGCCAAGCAACTGACCTGGATGATGGAACGTGTCGTGTCCGAAGGCACGGGCGCGCGCGCGAAACTGCCCGGCTGGCAAGTGGCAGGTAAGACCGGCACCACCCAGGCGGCGCGGGATGCCTGGTTCATCGGGTTCACGGCTGATTATGTGACCGGAGTCTGGATGGGTTATGACGACAACACCCCCCTGTCCGGCGTGACCGGCGGCGGGTTACCTGCGGAGATTTGGAAAGAGACGATGGTGCGCGTGACCGAGGGGATGACACCCTCTCCGCTGCCAATGCTGGCCCCCGATCCGCCCGTCCGGCAAGCGCAACCCAGACGTCAGCGCCGCAATCAGGGCAATGGGTTCGAAAATGCGATCAACAACCTACTGAACAACATCTTTGGCAACTGATGTAGGCAAGGAAAAGTCGGCGCGCAGGGTCAGCCAATGACAGCATATGGTGCAGAATGCCCGATTCGCATCCGTATCAATGTGAATTCCATCTCTGAACTGCTCTGCCGCTGCCAACATTGCAACTTCCGATATGCGGACAAAGCCGACCTTGGAGAAAAGCGAGGTAATGCTTGAAAAATCTTGCTTCCGCTGGGATGGTTTCTCCGACAGAATTTTCTGAGGAATTTCGAGTGCATTTTCCCAAACTTGCCGCGGTTTCGTCGATTGCTCTTGCAATAACCAGTTCGCAAGCGCTCTCCCAGGATGGGGGACCGATACTGTTCACAAACGTCAACGTGTTTGATGGTGTGAATGAGGAATTGATTACAAATGCCAATGTCGTTGTAACCGACAATCTGATCACAGATGTGTCCTCAGAACCCCTCGCCGTCGCCAATGGTATCGTCATCGACGGCGGTGGACGCACGTTGATGCCTGGCCTGATCGACGTACACTGGCACACGCTTTACTGCTGCAATCCGCAGAGCGTGGTTGTGACCGGCGATATTCTTGAGGTCGCGGTGCGGGGTGCCATCGGGTCCGAAGGCACATTAATGCGCGGCTTCACTACGGTGCGCGACGTTGGCGGCAATTCATTTGCCATAAAACGGATGATTGACGCAGGCGAGATCGAAGGCCCTCGTATCCTGCCGTCCGGCCCGCCCGTGACACAAACCGGCGGCCACTTTGACTATCGCCCCTACCAAGCGGTTCCGACGAACGGCGCGGATTCGCAATGGTACTGGTACAGCGTTGGTTTGATGGCGCAGGCTGATGGTGTTCCGGAAGTGGTCAAACGCGCGCGTGAGATCATGCGCATGGGCGCGACCCAGCTTAAGATTTCCACCGGCGGCGGGGTGTCATCTACCTATGACCCTCTGGATGTACGCCAATACACCAAGGCCGAAATCGAGGCATTCGTAGAGGTGGCTGACACCTACAACACCTATGTTGCATCTCATGTCTTCACGGACGAGGCAGTGGAGATAGCCGTTGCCGCTGGCGTTAAGTCCATCGAGCATGGCTTCTTGATGAGCCGCGAAACGATGGAACTGATGCGCGACAACGACGTGTGGTTGTCAGTGCAGCCTCTTCTGGATGACGAGGATGGCTTTTCTTTCGACGACCCTGTTAGCCAGCAGAAATGGATCGACGTCACCAACGGTACAGATTTCACCTACAAAACGGCGAAAGAAGTTGGCGTGAAAGTCGCTTTCGGCACCGACATCCTGTTCGATCCCAAACTGGCCGAACGTCAAGGCGCGTTCCTTGCCAAGTTGCAGCGCTGGTACACGCCATACGAGGTGCTGAAAATGGCGACTTCAACCAATGCTGAACTGCTCAAACTCTCAGGCCCGCGCCACCCCTATCAACAAGGCGATTTGGGTGTAATCGCAAAGGGCGCTTATGCCGACTTAATCCTTGTGGACGGCAATCCGCTGCAAGATATCGACCTGATCGCAGACCCGCATGAGAATTTCGATCTGATCATGAAAGACGGCAAAGTCTACAAGAACACGCTGGACTGAGTTCCAGATGAAGTCCTTTGCTCAAAGCCAACTTTGTAACAACTGCTTTGGGCTCAGAGCGGACTAACGTCGTCCGTGGCAAGAGCCCGAGCAGACTACGTGCCAGTGATCCACGCCATCGGCTATAGATGGGCGGCGCATCTGGCGCCGCCTCTATTTTCGGGTGTGACCTCTGATCAGAGGCTGTCGTCCAGCGCTGCCAGAATCGCGTCGCCCATTTCCGTGGTGGAAACCGGCGTGACCCCTTCGTCGGCCAGCAGGTCGCCGGTGCGGACACCATCGGCCAGGACTTTTTCGATCGCAGCTTCCAGACGGTCAGCCTCGGCCCCCTGATCGAAGCTGTAGCGCAGGGCCATGGCAAAGCTCAGGATACAGGCGATCGGGTTGGCTTTGCCCTGACCGGCGATATCGGGGGCGGAACCGTGGACCGGCTCGTACATCGCCTTGGGGCGGCCATTGGCCATTGGTGAGCCCAAGGAGGCGGACGGCAGCATGCCCAGTGAACCGGTCAGCATCGCGGCACAGTCCGACAGGATGTCACCAAACAGGTTGTCAGTGACGATCACATCAAACTGCTTGGGCGCACGCACCAGCTGCATCGCGCCATTGTCGGCATACATGTGGCTCAGCTCGACCTCGGGATAGTCCTGAGCGACCCGGTTTACGACTTCGCGCCATAGAATGCCGGATTCCATGACATTGGCCTTTTCCATCGAGCACAGTTTCTTGTTCCGGCGCATCGCCAGCTCAAAAGCCGAGCGTGCGGCGCGTTCGATCTCGGATTCGGTATAGCGCTGGGTGTTGATGCCGACGCGTTCATTGCCTTCCTCGAAGATGCCGCGCGGCTCACCGAAATAGACGCCCGAGGTCAGCTCGCGCACGATCATGATATCCAGACCGGCAACGATGTCTTTCTTCAGCGACGAGAAATCCGCCAGCGCGTCAAAGCATTGTGCCGGGCGCAGGTTCGAATACAGGTCCATCTCTTTGCGCAGCCGCAGCAAGCCGCGCTCGGGCTTGAGACTGAAATCCAGATCGTCGTATTTGGGTCCACCAACAGCACCTAGCAGAACTGCGTCCGCCTCCTGCGCCTTGGCCATGGTTTCGTCCGACAGCGGTTTGCCATGGGCGTCATAGGCGGCACCGCCGACCAGATCCTCGCTCACGTCGAATTCCAGGCCGCGCTTGGCACCGAACCAGTCGATGATACGGCGCACTTCGGCCATGACTTCGGGGCCAATTCCGTCTCCGGGCAGGATGAGGAGCGAGGGGTTGGACATGAAGGATCTCCTTGCGTTTGACAGCAAAGGCCCTAGCGCCTGCGCCGCATCGGGTCAATGAGACGAACCGGCCTAAACGCAGGTTCTGCACGGGAAATCGGGTTTCCGTGCCCTTGCTACGTCACGGATAGTGTGAATCAGTCAGAGATCGGCCTTTATCCCTTCGGCCAACATATCCCAGACTCGTCGGATTCGTGTCGTTTGCCGCATCGCCTGCGGTGCGGCAAGCCAAACCGGCAGCGCAGGGATTTCGACGTTTATGTCCAAAACCTCTACCTCTGGGTCGGCCTCGGCAACTCTCACGGCGCTAAAACCGATACCGCAGCCCGCGCGGACCAGTTCCCAATAGGCTGTTTGAAAGTCGCAGCGTGTGGCAAAGCTGTCCCGGTTCACTGGCCAGCCCATTTCGCGCATGCCGATAATGATCTGCTCGTTCGCATCAAACCCGACAAGGTCATGGCTCAACAGATCGTCGGGAGAATTGGGGCGGCCGGCACGATCCAGATAGGACCGGCTTGCGCAAAAGCACAGTCTGATTTCCCCCAGATGTTTCGTGATGATGTCCATCTGTTCCGGCCGAAACATCCGCACTGCGATATCGGCCTCGCGGTAGAGCAGGTTCTCGGTGGCATCGGTGGCGACCAGTTCCAGTTGTATCGCGGGTTCTGCTGCCCGTATTTGGGCCAGAATCGGCGGCAGCAGGTGATGAGAGGCAAAGACCGACGCGGTGATGCGCACCGACCCCTCCAATTCCTGAGACTGGCCTGCGGCCGTCAGGCTGAACGCGTTCATGGCTACGTGCATCTGTTGTGCCATCGGGAAAAGTTGCGCCCCAACTTCGCTTAGCTTCAAGCCCCGCGCATGCCTGTCAAACAGCGAGACTCCAAGTTCATCCTCAAGTGCGTGGATCTGGCGACCCAGGGTGGGCTGGCTGCGGTTCAACTGCCGGGCAGCGGCAGACAAAGATCCGGTTTCCGCTACGGCCAGAAAGCTTTGGATCAGAGACCAGTCAGAGTGGGTGATAGATTTGTCCATTCAAAAATGAATACACGTTCTGCGTTTGGCGGCAATTCCTGAATTGAACTGAATGGCTCATATTAGATGGACAAGAGGAGGCTTATATGACGGGAACAGTCCTTATTCTGGGTGCGACGGGTCGGTTTGGACGCAATGCCGCAATAGCTTTTCGCGAGGCGGGCTGGACCGTACACTGCTTTGATCGCAAGACGCAGGACCTGAAGCGATCTGTCGAAGGGGTGGATGTTGTCGTCAATGCCTGGAATCCGGCCTATCCGGACTGGGCGCGACAAGTCCCCGAACTGCATCGTGACGTGATCAATGCGGCAGCGGATCACGGTGCAACTGTGATCCTTCCCGGCAATGTCTATGTTTTTGGCGCGCAAACGCCGGGGCCATGGTCGGGTGCAACACCGCATGCGGCGCATAATCCCCTGGGCAGGATCCGGGTTGAGATGGAAGAAGCCTATCGAAAATCCTCGGTAAGAACGATTCTTCTCAGGGCAGGTGATTTTATTGACACTTGCGCCTCGGGGAACTGGTTCGATCAGGTCATGATCAAGCCTTTGGCACGCGGCAAGATGGTTTATCCCGGTCGCCCGGATATACCACACGCCTGGGCCTATCTGCCCGACCTGACCCGAGCGGCCGTTGCGTTGGCTGATATCCGCCAGGACCTTCCCCGTTTCTGCGAGGTTCCTTATGCCGGGTTTACCCTGACCGGCCGGGATATTGCGCAATCCTTGTCGCGGGTGACCGGTGCCGAAATAGCTGTCAGCCCCATGAAATGGTGGCCGATTCAGGCACTGCGGCCTTTCTGGAAGTTGGCGCCACATCTGGTTGAGATGCGCTATCTATGGGATCTGCCGCATAGTTTGGACGGCGCATTCTTTGACGACCTTATCCCTGGATTTCAGACGACCGACTTGGACACGGCGATGGCTTCTGCGATCCCGAAAACAGCCAAGCAGAAAGCGACTTTGGTCAGAACTGCCCGGGCCTGACCAGCGTTAGCGATGTCCCAGGTCCACCCAGACAAGCCGGTGCCGGCTGGCCTGTTCGGCGATTGCGCGCAGGTCTGCGCCCGTGTCGGGCCAAAAGATGCCCGCATCCACAACGCGTAGATCTGCCGAGGGCAGAACGTAATCAACCCGCATCTCTCCGACGGCTTTCCACTCAACCGTGGCCAATGCCCCCGAGGGGGTGGCAGGCCTTGCATCCTGCAACCGCGGGTCTGCCAGCAAGCCCTGGATAGCCTCTTTCCGGCCTTCCCCGCGCGTGGGGTCCAGATTTGCATCCCCAGCAATCACGAAGGGCCCGAGTGGGGCAGGGCCCAGAGCACCGTCCAGCACAGCGTTCCACAAGCGAATTTCGTCACGATTGCGCAACCCGTTCCGGTCCTCGGGTCCGTCGAAAACGGGCGGGGTCGCGTGAAATGTCATCAGGTTCAGGTGGCCGATCGGGGACTCGATTGGTACGATCCAATGTGCCACCGAGGACAGTCGCTGAATGCGCTGGGCGGCTTCAGAGGGAAATGGCGTGCCATCGACCGTCGGCAGATCAGCCCCCGGCAGGTCGCGCCACAGTACTCCCGAGAAATCCTGCACGTCATGGCCTATGGGAAACCGGGACAGAATGGCCAGCCCGCCCCGACCGGTGAACTCGCCATAGCCTTGGGAATCTCTTGGTCCATTGGCCTGCCCGTCCCCGTCCAGATCCAGACTGGTTTCCATTCCTGAATTAGGCTTGGCGGTAAAGTGATAGGGATAGTCCAGCCCCTCGTCGCGCAGCGCCTCACCGAATGCGGTCAGCGTTTCGCCATTGAGATCCCAGTCGATGCCCTGCAAGGCAACGATATCGGGTTGGGTTTCCATCAACACCCGCATCACAGCACGAACCTGCGCATCCCCGCGCCGGATATCGCGCAGCAGAATGCCCGGTCCTTTACGGCTGAGTTCGGTGTTGAAGGTGGCTATGCGTATCGTCTCTGCCTGTGCTGCGAATGGCAGCAAAAGCAGCAGAAAAACACGAATCATGCGGTCTGTGTTGTTTCAGTCGTAGAATAGGCGCGGCGTTTTTCGACAATCAGGTTTGCAATGCGCAGTGTCGCCATTCCTCGCATGATCATGCTAGCAGGCAGAAAGGCCCAAGCGCTCAACGTCCAGATCAGCGTCTGGGGGCTGTTCAGCGAGATCGGGCTCACATAATCGGTCAGGATCTTGATCAGAGCCGGGATTACAAACGGCAGCAGGACGCCGATCGAGATGTTCAACCGTCCATCACGCTGCAGACGGGTCACGACATCGCCACCCTTGGTCGGATCGAACAGCGGCAGATTGGTCCAGACGTTGAAGGCTCCGTTTCCGGTGGGCCAACCACGTATTTTCACCGCGTAGTAGAAACTGGCGATTGTGACCATAGCTGCGACATAGGCCACACTGGCAGCGATACGAACAAGTTCGATCAGCGGCGCGCTTGCGTTGACAGGCAGCATCAACACGATCAGACGCACGGGTGAATAGGGGAAATCGACCACATTGGCGACGCCCAACCCGATCACATAAAAACCTGAGGTCAATTCTGTCGGCGAATAGGCGTTTTTGCAGATCAGCGTCAGGAAAGCGACCATCGAAACCAGCCCAACAAAGCGCAAGCGGTTCACTGGTGGTGCGTCGCGAAATT
The DNA here is from genome assembly GCF_059610745.1 of Ruegeria sp. CDSC042. NCBI lineage: Bacteria > Pseudomonadati > Pseudomonadota > Alphaproteobacteria > Rhodobacterales > Roseobacteraceae > Ruegeria > Ruegeria sp. CDSC042. The sequence goes on along the minus strand of NZ_JBXWOF010000010.1, from coordinate 124,246 downwards.
CAATAAAGCTTGGGAAGGCCGAATTATATTCGGCGAAGGTCAGGAAAAACGCGAGAATGGCGAGAAAGACGACAATCTCGGTCCCATTCGTTGATGATACGGGCAAGTACAACGCGGGTGTCAGCACCAAAAGTGCAACCAATATTCCCCGAATTGCCGCCCCTGTTGTGCGCGCAATCACTATCCGAACCCTTTCAAACTGGATTAGCCGATTCTTTGCCGACTTCATTCCAACTTGTGCCTGCCACGTTACCGTTGCAGCAGATGTCATCTCTCACCAATGTTTTGCCATGGTGGGTGCCTGTACCCGCCGACATTGGCGATAAGCGACATTTCGCTCAAGCCAGGTGGCAGAAAACACTCAATTTTGGGCAAAATGATGGCGCAACTGGTGCGGGATTGCATCATTTTTGACGCAAATCCGACGTGTGTTTCAAGTCGAGACCTATATGTAGTGGTTTCGCCGTTCAGAACCCCAAGAAGGCGAATGGGGACGCCGTGGCGTCCCCATAAAGTTGAGTATCAACAGATTCGTTCCCAGAATCACACCCAGGGGCGTGCCTGGCCCGCATGATCCTCGAATTTCTCGATGTGATGGTCTTTTTCCATCGTCAGGCCAATATCGTCCAGACCGTTCAGCAGGCAGTGCTTACGATGAGAATCCACCTCGAATTCGATCACGACACCATCGGATGTGGTGATTTGCTGATCTTCCAGATGCACGGTCATGCGGGCGTTTTCGCCTCTATGCGCGTCTTCCATCAGAACCGCATGATGTTCTTCCTCGACCACGATGGGCAGGATGCCGTTCTTGAAGCAGTTGTTGAAGAAGATGTCGGCAAAGCTGGTCGAGATCACAACCTTGATGCCGAAATCCTTGATCGCCCAGGGCGCGTGTTCGCGCGATGAGCCGCAGCCGAAATTGTCGCCGGCCACCAGAATCTCGGTTTTCCGATAGGCGGGTTTGTTCAGAATGAACTCTTCATTCTCACCGCCGTGATCGTGATAGCGCATCTCGTCAAACAGTACGACGCCAAGGCCGGATCGTTTGATCGTTTTCAGGTGCACTTTCGGAATGATCATATCGGTGTCGATATTGATCAATGGCATCGGGGCGGCCACCCCGTGGACTTTGTCAAACTTTTCCATGTCTACACTCCTGCGGGGGAGGGCCGCGCCCATGCCCCGCGTTTAAGCTTGTTTCGCTTCAGTTGTTTCGCCTTTGGGTGCGTCTTTGATGAAGAGCGCCATGAAGACCAGGCCCAGACCGTTGAACACCATTTCGATCCCCAACAGGATGCCGAGCAGTTGCAACAGCACGACGGGATCGGTTGCTGCGAACCGCCAGATGAGCATCGCCAGAACAATCGACATCACGCCCGAGATCAGTGTCGCCCAGAAATACTGCGTACCTTTCATCTGGAACGACAAAATGACCCGCGCAATACCGCCTGCCATGAACAGGATCAGACAAACCGTCGCCAGCGTCACGGTGCCCTGCAGCGGGTGATCCAGGAAGGACCAGCCCAGAAACAGCATCACCGCACCCATAATAAGCGACAGGATCTTGTTGCCGGTACCCTCGACGGTGAACCCGCCGACCACCTGCAATGCCCCTGAAATCAGCAGCAGTACGCCGGTCACCACCGTTACGGCAATCGACGCCACTGCAGGCGCGCCCAGCACAAAAAGGCCGAACACTATGGACAGAAGCCCCATCAGGAGCCATTTGATCCAGTCACTCATGTCTTAAATCCCTCAAATATCCAGTTATGAGGGCAGCTTACATCAACTCGCGGACGTCTGTCAGCCGTCCTGTGATTGCCGCTGCGGCAGCCATTGCGGGGCTTAGCAGGTGGGTGCGCCCGCCGCGGCCCTGACGGCCTTCGAAGTTGCGGTTTGAGGTTGCAGCGCAGCGCTCGCCCGGTTGCAACTGGTCGGGGTTCATCGCAAGGCACATGGAACATCCCGCCAGACGCCATTCGAACCCGGCCTCTTTGAAGATCTCGGCCAGACCTTCTTCCTCGGCCTGCGCGCGGACAAGGCCTGAACCGGGCACAACCATCGCCCGCATCCCGTCCTTGATCTTTTTGCCCTTCAGAATCTCGGCAGCGGCGCGCAGGTCCTCGATGCGGCCGTTGGTGCAGGACCCGATAAAGACGGTGTCGATTTCAACGTCGCTGAGCTTCTGACCGGCTTCCAGACCCATATATTCGATCGACCGGCGGGCCGCATCGACTTTGCCGCCTTCGAAATCCTCGGGGTGAGGCACGGATGCAGTGATCGGCAGCACGTCCTCGGGGCTGGTGCCCCAGGTGACGACCGGCGCGATGTCTTCGCCGCGCAGGGTGATGACCTTGTCGAAATGCGCGTCTTCGTCGGTGAACAGCGTTTTCCACCAGTCCATCGCCGCTTCCCACTGGGCCCCTTTCGGTGCGTGTGGGCGGCCTTTGACATATTCGAACGTGGTCTCATCCGGGGCGATCAGGCCGGCGCGGGCACCGCCTTCGATGGCCATGTTGCAGACGGTCATGCGGCCTTCCATCGACAGATTGCGGATCGCTTCGCCGCAATATTCGATGACATAGCCGGTGCCACCAGCAGTGCCGGTCTCGCCGATCACGGCCAGAGTGATATCCTTGGCGGTCACGCCCGGCTGCAGTGTGCCGGTGATTTCCACCTTCATGTTCTTGGATTTCTTCTGGATCAGGGTTTGCGTGGCCAGAACATGCTCGACCTCAGAGGTGCCGATGCCATGGGCCAGAGCACCAAACGCGCCATGGGTAGCGGTGTGGCTGTCGCCGCAAACAACAGTCATGCCGGGCAGGGTCCAACCCTGTTCGGGTCCGACGATATGCACGATGCCCTGGCGAACGTCATTCACCGGGTAATAGTGAATGCCGAAATCCTTGGCGTTCTTGTCCAGTGCCTCGACCTGAATGCGCGATTCGGGGTTTTCGATGCCGTTCACGCGATCCGGCGTGGTGGGCACGTTGTGATCCGGTACCGCGATGGTCTTTTCCGGTGCGCGTACCGGGCGACCCGCCATACGCAGGCCTTCGAAGGCCTGCGGGCTGGTCACTTCGTGGACCAGATGGCGGTCGATATACAGCAGGCAGGTGCCATCATCGGCTTCGTGCGCGACATGGGCATCCCAGATCTTGTCATAGAGTGTTTTGGGGGACATCGGTCCTCTCCCGTATGTATTGAGATTTAGCTGGCGAGTGGCTGGACGCCGCTTATAGGCGGGCCAGAACCGTGCGGGCGGCCCCAAAGAACCGTTCACGCAGTCGCGTGCGGTCTTGCAACGTAGGTGCTGGGGTCAGATTGAGTCTCATGCGCATCAGATATATCGCGTCAGTCCGTCAATCAAGGCGCAATCCGGCGACGGGCTTGCATCATGCGTCAACGCTGTCCAAGCTGGCAAGCAGGAGACGTGCATGAACCCAGACCTGATACCCAGTTCGCTGTCTGATCTGTATCAGACCATGATCGAGGCCTTTTCCCTGCAATTCGATAGACTGGTCGATCTGGTCATTACACCGGGCTGGCGTCAACATCAGCTGGTCATCATCCTGGGTCTCTGGGCGCTGGCCTATGTGTTGAAGCTGGTTACGCAGGGCCGATGGGAGGCCTGGGCCCGTGCCCGCTCTGGTTGGCCCAAATGGCGGTTGCGCACGCTGATCCAGCTGATGCAGCGTCTGACACTTGTCTATTTCGTCACGCTGTCCTGGATGCTGTATCTGGTGATGCAGCAGATCACCTGGCCATCGCGCAGCTATATCATCGGGGTGGTGGCAACATTGGCGACCGCCTGGCTGGCGATTGCGTTAGTGGCCCGTCTGGTCCGAAACCGGACGCTGCGGCGAATTTTCAAATGGGCAATGTGGGCTTATGCGACGCTGATTGCGCTGAACTTGACCGATGACGTCGCTGGGTTTCTGGATGGGGTGGCGATCTCGATCGGGGATCTGCACCTCTCGGCGTTGGGTATCCTCAAGGCGCTTTTGCTGATTGGCGTGTTGTTGACGCTGGCCCGTCTTGGCACCGGTGCTGCTGAACGTGGCCTCAAACGCAATGACGATATCTCGCCGTCAATGCAGGTCTTGTTGGCCAAGGGATTACAGGTCGTCATCTACGGCGCCGTCTTCATGGCCGCCATTCGGACGCTGGGCTTTGATTTGACTGGTATTGCGCTGTTGTCGGGGGCCATTGGTGTCGGCATCGGCTTTGGTTTGCAGAAAGTGGTGTCGAATCTGATCTCGGGCATCATCATCCTGATGGATCGGTCGATTAAACCGGGCGATGTGATTTCGCTGGGCGACACGTTTGGCTGGATCAACGCGCTGGGCGCGCGCTATGTCTCGGTGGTAACGCGGGATGGGCGCGAATACCTGATCCCGAACGAGGATTTGATCACCAATCAGGTGGTGAACTGGTCGCATTCGGACCGGTTCGTGCGGCTGGATCTGACATTTGGCACAAGTTACACGGATGACCCCCATAATGTGCGGGCAACGGCCATCCAAGCGGTTAAATCTGTCGAGCGTGTGCTCAGTGGCCACGGACATGACGCGGTCTGCCACATTACGGGGTTTGGCGACAGCAGCGTGGATTACGTGCTGCGATTCTGGATCAGCGATCCGACCAAAGGGCTGACCAATATACGGGGCAATGTCTATCTGGCGCTGTGGGACGCGTTTCAGGCCGAAGGCATCTCGATCCCATTCCCGCAGCGAGAGGTGCGCGTGCTGAATGACGACACGGATGCGCAACAGCTTGCCACCGACTAAGCAATCGTTGCGACCCTTTGGTCTGTGTTCATTGAAATGTTGCAATCTCCTTGCTACCTTATTAGTACCCCGGCGCCGGGATATCATGGCGCGCAGCAAAGGAGGACTATGTCCTGTCTCTACACACTCAGGCGGGTTTGCCCGCCGAAGATGGGGCCAATATGATGGCCCACTCTCAGTCAATCAGCGACAAGCTGCTTGAACGTATCCTTTCCTCACTTTCCGATGACAAGGCCGAAGACGTCGTGCAGATCAACCTGCAGGGCAAGTCGTCTGTCGCGGATCACATGGTTATTGCCTCGGGTCGGTCGACCCGTCAGGTCTCGGCCATGGCGGAAAAGCTTACGGATCGCATCAAGCAGGAATTCGGATTCACCTCGAAGGTCGAAGGCAAGGATGCCGGCGACTGGGTGCTGATCGATACGGGCGACGTGGTCGTTCATATCTTCCGCCCCGAAGTGCGTGAATTCTATCAGCTGGAAAAGATGTGGCAGCCTGCGGGCAGCAGCGCCTCGGCGAACTGAGGCGCTATCCCGGCCTGCATTAACGGGCCGGAGGCGAGAGAGATATGCGGATCAGCATAGTTGCGGTCGGGCGATTGCGTGCCGGACCCGAGAAATCCCTGCTTGATGATTACCTTACCCGATTTGATCGGACCGGCCGCGCGCTGGGCCTTGGGCCTGCGCGGGTGATCGAGGTCGAAGACAAGAAAAACGCAGGGATGGGGGCCGAGGCCACATTGCTGCGCAAGGCGCTGCCCAAAGGCACCGTAATCTGCACGCTGGATGAACGGGGGCGGGTGATGTCCTCGCCCGATTTTGCCCAAAAGCTGGGCAGTTGGCGCGATGCGGGGCGGCAGGATCTGGCGCTGATCATTGGCGGTGCCGACGGAATAGATCCTGATCTGCGCGCCGAGGCGGATTTCTCCATCTCTTTCGGGTCCATGGTCTGGCCCCACATGCTGGTCCGTGTGATGCTGGCCGAGCAACTTTATCGGGCCGCAACCATCCTGTCGGGCGGTCCCTATCACCGGGTCTGACATGGCGCAGCTATTGATCGTTTACCATTCACGCACCGGCGGCAGCCACCAAATGGCCGACGCTGCAGCCGAAGGCGCGCGCGATGAGGCCGACACCGTTTTGAAGCCCGCAGAGCGGGCCGGACCCCAAGATCTGCTGACCGCAGATGGTTATATCTTCTGCGCACCCGAAAACCTGGCGGCGATTTCGGGCGTGATGAAAGAGTTTTACGACCGCTGTTATTATCCGGTTCTTGGTCGCATCGAAGGTCGCCCCTATGCCCAGATGATCTGTGCCGGGTCAGACGGGCAGAATGCGGCACGACAGACGGCCCGAATTGCAACCGGATGGCGGCTGAAAGAAGTTCAGTTGCCGTTGATCATATGCACCCATGCACAAACGCCCGAGGCGATCCTGGCCGAAAAACGCATCCCCGAAGAGGCGCTGCAGACATGCCGCGACTTGGGGCAGGCGATGGCCGCAGGGCTGACGTTGGGCGTGTTCTGAGGTCAGTTCAGCGGCACAACAATGGTTTCGTCCGCCCAGCCATCCACGCTGCAACGGGCCTGTATCTGAACCTGCGATGTACCATCCGGAATTGCCACCCCGCCCAGCGAGCGGGTAAAGGGCTGTTCCGTCTCATGTGGGTGATGCAACACACGCATCCCCAGCTCATTCCCATCCATATCCAGCACACGCCAGCCATCGGCATAGTGATCCCATCCGGTGTCCGGATGCCGGATCGTCACGTCGAAACGCCAACTGCCACCGCTAGACGAGGCGTTGACCTGCTCGATCGTTGGCGGATCGGCTAAGGTGGGGCTGGCCAGAAAGGTGCAGAGAATCACATATCGCATGTTTCGATCCTAAACTCTTGGCGGGCCCCACAAAGGTTTTCTTTTTGGCTACATAGCGTTTTACGCGGGTAGATCCGACTCCAAACGGAGGGCTGGGGAATTGTCCACGGCAGCAAACCGACATCCTAGTGCTGCCAGATCGCCAACAGCACGTGGACAACTTCTATGCAACCAGTTGCAATCACTATGGTATCAGAGCATCATATGAAACGTATTTTGCTCGCACAACCAATACCTTCAGTATGGTTCGTTATCGAGCAAGGTCGATCTGTATGTCGGGATCAATTCCTCTATTTGCTCCACAAGTATGTCAAGATCACTCAGTTGCGTTCGGTGATTGGAAATGGCGCAGCGCAGCGCATAGGTCGACCCAACTCTCGTGTCAGAGAGCGCCGCAACCCCATCTTCCTGCAGTCGCAGCATGACTTCTCGGTTGAGGGCTTCGAGATTGGATTCCGTCATGTTGGGCAGGCAAATGCGAAAGCACACGATGTCCAACACAGGATCGGCTAAAAGTTCGATATCCTGTGCCATTCGGATGCGATCCGCCAGATACTCTGCTTGGTTGATGTTCTGGTCGATCAGCCGACCAAATTTTTCGACACCATGCTCCTTCAGGCTCATCCAAACCTTAAGCGCCCGGAACCCGCGCGATGTCTGAATGCCAAAATCATGTAGCCAATCGGCAGCGGCGACGCCACGTGGTTCCTTCTCCAGGTATGACTGGCTAAGTGCGAAAGTATCAACATGTTGCGATTTGTCTTTGACCACACAACAGCCAACCTCAAACGGTGCATGCAGCCATTTATGTGGGTCCAGCGCAACAGAGTCAGCTTTGTCCAGACCTTTTAGCTTATCTCCGTTTTTAGGAGCAATAGCGGCTAGTGCTCCGATGCAACCGTCCACGTGAAGCCAGAGACCTTCGCGCCGGGACACATCTGCGAGTGCGGACAAATCGTCAATTGCGCCGGTGTTGATAGTTCCAGCTGTTGCGATAATGGCGACTGGCTGGATGCCATGCGCGCGGTCTTCGGCAATCTGTGCACGCAAGGCTGTAACGTCCATCGTATAGTCTGATCGGGATGGCAGGCACCGCAGGGAATTTGATCCAAGGCCCAGCACTTCCATTGCAGTCAGATGGCAGCCATGAACCTGATCGGACGCATAAAACGCCAGCCTAGCACCGCCGACCCCATGTTCCCTGATGGTTTGCTGGCCGAGAGCTGTGTTGCGCGCAACCGTGAGGCCTATCAGGTTGGCTACGGAGCCACCACTGGTCAAGGTTCCACTAGCACCAGCCGGGAACCCGACCATGGTCTTGAGCCAGTCCACCACTTGCTGGTCCATAAGGGCTGCGGCGTGATTTCCGCCGCCGAGGTTTGACCCCAGAATGGCAGCTAAAAAGTCGCCGAGAGCGCCGGTGAAATTGCTGGCACCCATATACCACATCCAAAATCTGGGATGGATGTTACCCATTGGATAGGGCAGCAAGTTGGTTTTCATCTCTTCAAAGACTGTATCAAGTGGCATTCCCGATCTCGGTAGCGCTTCTTTGTATGTCGCGCGCACGCTGTCTGGCATGTTTTGCCAAACAGGAGATTCGCGCACATTGGAAAGCCGAGACACAGCTTCATCCACCATGCGGTACGCCGTGGCACGCATGGCCTCCCAGTCTTCCGGGTCGAGTGTTTCTTCCTGATGCAGCATTCTGTCCATTACTCGCCCGCCATTTGCGCACTTGGTGTGGACAGGGAAATCGCGCGTTCCTCGTTGGTCATCTCGGCCTCGATGTCGTCAAACAAAGGCGTCGAAAGATAGCGTTCAGCCGTATCTGGCAACATCGCCAAAATAACGGATCCTTCCGGGGCGTTCTTAGCAACTTGCAGTGCTGCCAGAACCGTGCCGCCACCTGACACCCCCGTCAGAATGCCCTCTTTCTGGGCAAGCTGCTGTGCCATTTTGATCGCGCCAGGACCGGCGACAGGCATCAGTTCGTCAAATGATCCATTGTCCAAAGCTTCTTGCAACACAGCCGGGATAAAGTCAGGTGACCAACCTTGAAACGGGTGTGGTTGCCAAGCCGAATGACCGGCGACAGGGCTGCCATCAGAATTGCGATCCTGCGCAATCCCACTTCCTACGAGTCCGGCATTTTCAGGTTCGGTCAGGATAATCCGGGTATCGGGTGACTCGCGGCGCAGTACGCGCGCGACTCCGGTCAATGTGCCTCCTGTGCCAAATCCCGTTACAAAATGCGTCAGCCGCTTATCCTTGAAATCTGCGATAATTTCAGGACCTGTTGTCATTTCATGAACTTTTGCATTCGCGTCCGTTTCAAATTGACGGGCCAGAAACCAACCGTTGGCCTCGGCCAGCTCTACCGCCTTGTTGTACATTCCCATCGCCTTTTCGGCCCGCGGTGTCAGCACCACTTTCGCCCCTAACACCCGCATGAGGCGCCGCCGTTCGACGGAAAAACTGTCCGCCATTACGATCACCAATGGATAGCCCTTTGCAGCACACACCATCGCCAGACCAATTCCGGTGTTGCCGCTGGTTGCCTCAACAACCGTTTGGCCTGGTTTTAGCGCCCCGCTTTTCTCGGCTTCTTCGATAATGCTAAGCGCTAACCTGTCTTTGACAGATGCTGCGGGGTTGAAAAACTCGGCTTTGACAAAAAGCTCTACGTGATCGGGTGCTAGATTGTTGATCCGGACGACCGGCGTTTGTCCGATTGTTTCGTTGATATTTGCGTAAATCACTTTCCTAGCCCCTCTTTGAATGGATGATGATCTGCATTAATGTACTGACTTTGCCCCATGGTTCGCGCACAAGCTTGCAGACAGCTTGTAGAAATGGTGTAGAATTTCGCGACTTCTGATAGATTTCTTTCATGAAATTCTGTTTTGGCAATTTCGAGCTGGACCACGCTGCCGCTGAATTGCGGTATTCGGACGGTCAAGGCGTTCACCTTGAACGGCAAGTTTTCCTGTTGCTGAGCTTATTGGTCCAAAACGGCTCGCGCGTGACGACATTGGACGAAATTGTCACCAAAATCTGGAATGGCGCACCAATTTCAGACGCCGCTATTGCAAGCCGTATCCGATCTGCCCGTGCCGCTTTGGGGGATGACGGGAAAACGCAAAGCATCATCCGCACGATCCGGGGACAGGGCTTTCGGTTCGAATTGCCGGTGACCAAAAAGGTCGACGCAAACCTCGCAGAGACGCTGATCATCAATGAAGGGGTCGCTCCATCCATTGCCGTGTTGCCGTTTCAGGCCTTTGGAGAAACAGATCAGGCTAGGGTGATCGCTCCGGCCCTTGCACATGAATTGATTGTGTCGTTGTCGCTGACAAAGTGGGTGACGGTCATTGCGCGCGCCTCAAGTTTCCAACTCGGTAGCGTTGCAAACACGCAAAGTGTGCGCGAGCAGTTAGATGTAAGATATGTGCTGTCGGGTAGCGTCGAGATTAACGGACCAAATCTGACCGTGTCGCCGGTGCTTGCTGCTGCGGATTCTGGACAAGTGATCTGGGCTGATCGCTACACTGGCCTGATTGATGACATTTTTTCTATCAAGGCAGATGTCACCAATTCTGTAGTAGCAGCGGTCGAACTCCATGTTCCGCGCCACCAGGCCGCCGAGGCCCGACGGCAGGATATTGAATCCCTCGACGCCTGGAGCTTTTTCCACCTTGGACTAAACCACATTTATCGGTTCACCCAAGAAGACAACGCTTTGTCTGCCAGATATTTCAAAGAAGCTCTTGCCCGTGCGCCCAATTTTGCACGTGCCCATGCCGGGCTTTCTTTCGTTTCTTTCCAGAAGGCGTTTACCGGTTTCGGCGCCGATCGCGGTGTTGCCGCTCAGGATGCCTTATCTGCTGCTGAACGGGCAATGGAACAGGCCCCCGATGACCCGTTTTCCAATTTTGTGCTTGGGCGCAGCTATTGGATTCAGCAAGATTTGGATACCGCGGTGCATTACTTGCAACAGGCTGTTTCGCTAAATCCAAATTATGCGCAGGGTCACTACTCGCTCGGTCTAGTGCAAGCGTTGAACGGCGTCAGTGATAACATTGACCAACGTGCAGATCTGGCGACGCGCCTCAGCCCGCTAGACCCGTTGCTCTATGGAATGCACGGCATGAAAGCATGGGCACGGATCAACAGTTGCCAATGGGAAGAGGCCGCGCATTGGGGGGATCTGTCTGCACGCACACCCGGCGCGCATTTCCTCATCGATATGTTAGCGGCTATGGCCCATCAGGCGAATGGAAACATAGAAGACGGCCGTAGATTTGCTGATTGCGCCCGCAAGCGTCGCCCGGACGCGTCACTAGATCATTTTTTCGCGGCCTTCCCCCTTCCTAAGGGTGAGGCAAGAAACACAACACGTGCAGCGCTCACAGCGTTAGGATTCTAGGATTACGTCAGAAATCAGCGCCGTGATTGGTTTTGGTGGGCGACCAAAAAGTAATGAGCGCCGTTACCAACGATAAGTAATCATTGGATTGAGGCGCAGCAATCGGCATTTTGGGCTCAAATCGGCAATTCATTGTGCGTTGATCAAAAAGTTCGTTTCGACCCACACGAAAACCAGCTCGTAACAAGGAAGAACTAAAGGCGGCGCAGTAACGCCACAGCCATGGCATTAGATCACGACGGCGTATTGTCTGCCTGTGCCAGTAGGATCGCGCGGGATTGCGAGGCGAATTCGCGTCGGTAAAGCAGGCCTGCAGTGATAACTGTGCCGACGATCAACGCGAGTGGCCCCAGAAACCATGCAAGCAAGGCCAGTGCGAAATAGGTAGAGCGCAGCCCGCGGTTAAAGCTGCGGGCTGCGGTGACGCAGATTTCGGCCGATTGCGTGGCGCGGGGATAGGCGATGGGATCTTCGGGCTCATTCGGGACCGCGGCCATCAGTACCGCGCAATAGCCGAACAGACGATGCGCCCAGACATATTTCAGAAAGGCATTGGCCAGCAGCAGGACGACGGCGAGTATCTTGATCTCCCACACCAGGGCTGGAAAGCTGCCGATGGCCAGATCACTGGCGACACCGGCCAGACGCTCGGTATTGCCCAGCAGGGCCAGGCCACCACCGATGGCAATCATCGTGGTCGAGGCAAAGAAGGTACTGCCTTGCCGCATCGTGGCCACGACCTGCGCGTCAAACATCCTTGGCTGGCGTGTGACCATCTCGCGCATCCAGTCGCGGCGATACTCATCCATCATCAAGGCCACTGACCGCTTCTTTGGCGACGGGTTTTCGATCATCCACCCAAGGCACAGCCAGGCCCCCATCATCAGCGTTATGGCGGCAAAATCCAAAGGGGCAAACAGAGCGGCGCGGTCAATCCAGGTCATGGCCGTGACAGTACTTCCGGAAGTCGGAACTTGCCATACTGACAAATTGGTAATATTATTTTACCAAACCAAGGAGCCTGCCATGGAAATGCCAAAGCCAAGCCCTGATGTCCTGCGTCGCAAAGATGCGGTGGTGGCGCGCCTGTCGGGGGTTCTGCCGGACGACGCGATCATTCATGACCCGGCCGAGACACGCGCCTATGAATGTGATGCTTTGACCGCCTATAGATGCCCGCCGATGCTGGCGGTTTTGCCTTCGACCACGCAGCAGGTCTCGGATATCTTGCGCATTTGCCATGACGAAGGCGTGCCGGTGGTACCGCGTGGTGCGGGTACGTCGCTGGCCGGGGGCGCGCTGCCAACAGCTGATTGCGTCATACTGGGCGTGGCCCGGATGAACGACGTGCTAGAGATTGATTATGACAACCGATTCATCAAGGTCCAGACTGGGCGCACCAACCTGAGTGTCACCGGCGCGGTCGAGGAAGAGGATTTCTTTTATGCCCCCGATCCGTCGTCGCAACTGGCTTGCGCGATTGCGGGCAATATCGCGATGAATTCCGGCGGGGCGCATTGCCTGAAATACGGGGTGACCACGAACAACCTGCTGGGTGTGACCCTGGTGATGATGGATGGCTGCGTAGTCGAAATCGGTGGCGCTCATCTGGACGCGCCGGGTCTTGACCTGCTGGGGGTGATCTGCGGGTCCGAAGGGCAACTGGGCGTCGTCACCGAAGCGACCCTGCGCATCCTGCGCAAGCCAGAAGGCGCACGGCCCGTCCTGATGGGGTTTGATGACAATGAAATCGCAGGCCAATGCGTTTCGGACATCATCAAGTCCGGTATCTTGCCTGTTGCGATTGAGTTCATGGATCGCCTGTGCATTCAGGCCTGCGAAAACTTTGCACATGCCGGGTATCCGGAATGCGAAGCATTGTTGATTGTCGAGGTCGAAGGCTCGGAGGCCGAGATCGACAGCCAGCTGGCCAAGATTGTCGAGATTGCAAAACGCCACGATCCGGTCGAGCTGCGCGAGAGCCAGTCGGCGGATGAAAGCGCCCGGATCTGGTTGGGCCGCAAATCGGCCTTTGGCGCCATGGGGCAGATGAACGACTATATGTGCCTGGATGGGACCATCCCGGTATCGGCGCTGCCCGCCGTATTGCGCCGGATTGGTGAGCTGAGCGATGAGTTCGGCCTGCCGGTTGGAAATGTATTCCATGCCGGCGACGGGAACATGCACCCTTTGATCCTGTTTGATGCCAACAAACCCGGCGACCTCGAAAAATGTGAGGCGTTCGGGGCGGAAATCCTGAAACTTTGTGTGGATGAGGGCGGTTGCCTGACCGGTGAGCACGGTGTGGGAATTGAAAAGCGCGATCTGATGCATCATCAATATGCCCCTGCGGATCTTGAGGCGCAGATGGCGGTTAAGGATGTGTTCGATCCAGGATGGTTGCTGAACCCCGCCAAAGTGTTCCCGCTGGATGCCTCCGAATCCCGTCGCGACCCGCAAATGGCTGCAAATAGGCTCTAACAAAGAGAAATATGATGAAACCCACGTCAGAAACTGAACTGGCCCAGATGGTGGCCGGGTTGACAGGCGCCGTGCGTATCGCCGGCGGCGGCACCCGTGGTATCGCGGGGCCTGACGAAGTGATTGAGACCAGCAGGCTGACAGGCATCACACTGTATGAACCCGGTGCCCTGACGCTGGTTGCGCAGGCCGGGACACAGTTGGCCGAGGTTGAGGCCGCATTGGACGCCGAGGGCCAGCAACTGGCCTTTGAGCCGATGGACCATCGCAGCCTGTTGGGCACCCAAGGCGAACCGACCATCGGCGGTGTGGTTGCTGCTAACATCTCGGGGCCGCGCCGCATTCAGGCAGGCGCATGTCGCGATTTCTTGCTGGGGGTGCGATATGTCGATGGCACCGGGCAGGTGATCAAAAATGGCGGGCGGGTGATGAAGAATGTCACTGGCTATGATCTGGTCAAGCTGATGTGTGGGTCCTGGGGAACGTTGGGCGTGCTGACCGAAGTATCGCTGAAAGTCCTGCCCAAGCCAGAACACACAGCAACGCTGTCAGTGACCGTATCTAATGCAGAAGCAGCGATAAAAACGCTGTCCGCAGCGCTTAGATCTCCGTTCGAGGTCACTGGCGCAGCTTATGACCCGGAAGGCGAAAAGGCCTTAATTAGAGTCGAAGGTTTTGCCGATTCCGTCGCTTACAGAACCGAGAGGCTGACATCCGAACTGTCTGGGTTCGGCCAGATCGCAAATGTCGATGAACCGGCAACACTGTGGACGGCGATCCGCGATGTTCACGCGTTCCGGGGCAAGGCTGGCGACGTTTGGCGTCTGTCTGTCACGCCCGGTGACGCCCCGATGATCGCGGCGCGGGCCGAGGCTGAACAGGTGCTCTACGACTGGGGCGGGGGTCTGATCTGGCTGCGTCTTCCTGCGGGAACCGATTTGCGCGCGCGTCTTGGCACTTTTTCTGGTCATGCAACCCTTGTGCGCGGCGATGCGGAAATGGTCGAGCGGCTGGGCCGGTTCCAGCCTGAGAGTGTAGCTACACAGGCTCTAATAAAAGGCATTCGGGCGAGATTTGATCCCCGAGGGCTGTTTAACCCAGGGCTGATGGGGTAGGGTAATGCAGACAGATTTCACCGAAAAACAGTTGCAGGATCCGGCGATCCAGCGATCGAACCAGATCCTGCGCAGCTGTGTTCATTGCGGCTTTTGTACTGCCACCTGCCCGACTTATCAGGTGCTGGGGGATGAGCTCGACAGCCCGCGCGGACGGATCTACCTGATCAAGGACATGCTTGAGAATGAGCGTGTCCCGGATGAGAAAACCGTCAAACATATCGACCGCTGCCTGTCCTGTTTGGCCTGCATGACCACCTGTCCGTCGGGCGTTCACTATATGCACCTGGTCGATCACGCGCGCGAGTATATCGAGCAAAACTACAAACGCCCACTGACCGATCGCCTTCTGCGTTGGGTTCTGGCGCAGATTCTGCCCTATCCGACGCGGTTTCGCTGGGCCCTGATCGGGGCCAAGCTGGGCCGTCCCTTTCGGTTTCTGATGCCGGATGCGCGGCTGCGGGCGATGCTGGAGATGGCACCAAAACATATCCCTCCGGTCAGCCGCAACGATGACCCGCAACGCTTTGCCCCTAAAGGAGCGCCGAAAAAGCGCGTGGCACTGATGACAGGCTGCGCCCAAAAGGCGCTGAACACGGATATCAACGATGCCACGATTCGCCTGCTGACCCGGCTGGGCTGCGAAGTCGTTGTGGCCAAAGGCGCGGGATGCTGTGGTGCGCTGACCCATCACATGGGCAAGGTGGCTGACAGCCACAAAGCGGCGGCGGCCAATATACAGGCCTGGACCAATGAGATCGATGGCCAGGGGCTGGATGCCGTCGTCATCAACACCTCGGGTTGTGGTACGACCGTCAAGGATTACGGGCACATGTTCCGAAACGAGGATTTGGCGGCAGATGCCGCGCGGGTTTCGGAGATTGCCATGGATATCAGCGAATTGCTGGTGCAGCTGGACCTGCCCGGAGGCCAGCACAAGGGCATGACCGTCGCCTATCATGCCGCTTGTTCTTTGCAGCATGGGCAAAAGATCAAAAACCATCCCAAAGACCTGCTGAAGAACGCGGGTTTCACCGTGTTAGAGCCTTCAGACAGCCATCTGTGCTGTGGCAGCGCCGGGACCTATAACCTGATGCAGCCCGAAATCTCGGGTCAGTTAAAGCAACGCAAGGTTCGGACGCTTGAGGCTAAGAACCCCGATGTTATCGCTGCAGGCAATATTGGTTGCATGATGCAGATCGGTTCGGCCACGCAGATACCTATTTTGCATACGGTCGAGCTGTTGGATTGGTCCACCGGCGGGCCATTGCCGCGTGCGATGCAGCAGGGTCATGAGGTGGGAACGGCCGTGCCGATCCTGCGTTAGCTACCTGATGCAGGGCTGCATCAGGTAGACCGGGAAACGTGCTATACTGTCGATGCCCTATTTTCGCCGTACCTGACAGCTATGAACATATGCCGAAAGCAACGCCGGAGAACCGCTTGAGAAACTGGATCAAGGCTTTGGCGCTGGCACTCATACCGATGGCTGCAACGGCGCAGGATAGCGGGCTGAAGAGTCTGGACACCACCGATGCCGGGCGGGCCTGGATGGCTGTCGGGCGCTTGAATATTGACGGCGAAGCATTTTGCACCGCGACGCTGATTGCGCAGAACCAGGTGCTGACGGCAGCGCATTGTCTTTATGATAAGGCCACAGGCCAACGTATTGACCTGTCTAAGGTCGAATTTCTTGCCGCCTGGCGTCTGGGTCGGGCATCAGCCTATCGTGCGGCGCGCAGGGCGGTGATTCACCCCGATTACTTTTACGACGACGAAACCCCGACCAACCGGATCGGTAGCGATATTGCGCTGATCGAGCTATGGCAGCCAATCCGCAGTACCTCGGTCATTCCATTTGATACCGGCGATCGGCCCGTTCGCGGACAGGAAGTTGGGGTTGTGTCCTATGCGAAGGACCGCGCCGAGGCGCCATCACTGCAAGAGGTCTGCTCGGTCGTGACCGGCGTTTCCGAGGTTCTTGTCCTGTCCTGTGATGTCGAGTTTGGATCCTCCGGCGCCCCGGTATTTGCGTTCGAGGGCGAAAGACCACGGATCGTCTCGGTCGTGGCGGCCAAGGCGGAATTCAATGGCGAGCCTGTGGCCATAGGTACCGCAGTCGAGGTTTCGCTGCCTTTGCTGCGGAGTGAACTGTCCGCCGGGCGCGGATTCAGCGGCTCGGAAACCGGCGATTCGGCAAGCCGTCATATTGGCGCCAGGTTCGTCCGGCCATGATGCGATTTTGGGCAAGTCTGTTTTTATGCCTGTCTATGATGACAACGATGTCCCAGGCGCAAAGTGCAAAACGCAAACTCACCGACCGCGATGACCTATATGGCTGGGAGGCCGTCGGCCGCCTGGATATCGCCTCCGAGGGGTTTTGTACGGGTACGTTGATCGCACAGGATCTGGTACTGACCGCGGCCCATTGCGCCTTGGACAAAAGAACCGGTCAACCCTATGGGCCGGGGCAGGTAACCTTTCGGGCAGGGCTAAGCGACGGAACTGCGTTGGCAGATCGCAAGGTGGTGCAGATCGCGGCACATCCGGATTACACACGTTTCGCTCAACTGTCGCCCGATGCCGTGCGCGTTGATGTCGCGTTGATGCGGCTGGATCAACCGATCCCCTATTCCGTGGCTGATCCCTTTGCGTTGCATAACGGGCGCGTGGCGGGGGATGAGGTCAGCCTTGCATCGTATGGTCGGGGCCGATCGAATGCGATTACGCGGGAACGGTCCTGTAAAATCCTGCAGCGCTATCAGGGCCTGATCACATTCAACTGCGACATTACATTTGGGTCCTCGGGTTCGGCTCTGTTGGCGCGAAACGGTCCGCGCTGGCAAATACTTTCAGTAGTCTCTGCAGTTGGTACAGATGGTCGGCAGAAAGTGGGATTCGGTATGGAATTGCAGGAAATTGTGGCCGATCTGAAGGCGACTCTGCGCCGGGATGCCCCTAAACCAAAGGCGACAATAAAGCGATTGCAGGTGGGATCAGGCAAGTCGGATACCGGTGCGAAATTCATCAGCTCCGGAGGGGGTTGAACTCGGCCAGAACGTTTCCCATGTCAAATGTATCGGGTCGCCGCAAACGGGGCCTGAGACAATCGAACGCCCGTCCGATCGGAGGGCATTACGTTCATCGCTCAAACATGAGGATACGACATATGCGTACATTTGACTTTGCACCGCTGCACCGCGCCACTGTAGGTTTTGACCAGATCGCTGACATGATGGATCGCGTTCTGACCAATGATGTGGCTCAACCCAGCTATCCGCCCTACAACATCGAAAAAACCGATGTCGACACCTATCGTATCTCGGTTGCTGTTGCCGGTTTTTCCGAGGCCGATCTTTCGGTCGAAGTGAAAGAGAATTCGTTGGTCGTCGCCGGTAAGAAAACTGCGGAAGACAAAGATCGCAGCTATCTGCACCGCGGCATCGCCACCCGCGCGTTCGAGCGCCGTTTTGCCCTTGCCGACCACGTTCGTGTTACCGGTGCCAGCCATGAGAACGGCATGCTGAATATCGATCTCAAGCGCGAGGTGCCCGAAGCCCTGAAAGCCCGCCGGATCGAGATTTCGTCCAGCAAGGCCATCGAAAAGGATGTGGTTGACGCCAAAGCCGTAAACTGAGGCAGTCAGTCACCACGCCGCGGTAATCGTTCCTCTCTGGATTGCCGCACCATGCGCCCCGCGTTCCTCCAGACGCGGGGCGTTGCCTTTACGGCCAGCTGTTCAGTGAAGGTTTGGGCGGATCAGACCGACAGGCAGATGTATTTCATCTCCAGATAGTCTTCCATGCCGTGATGGCTGCCTTCGCGGCCCAAGCCGGATTGTTTGACGCCGCCGAACGGGCCTAACTCGGTTGAGATGATGCCGGTGTTCACACCAACGATCCCGTATTCCAGTGCCTCGGCCACTTTGTAAACGCGGCTGAGATCTTTGGCATAGAAATACGAGGCCAGACCAAAGATCGTGTCATTGGCCATGGCGATCACGTCGTCTTCATCCTCGAACTTGAACAGCGGTGCCAGCGGGCCAAAGGTTTCGTCCTGCGCCACTAGCATGTCCTGCGTCACACCGGTGACAATGGTCGGCTCAAAGAAGGTGCCGCCCAGATCGTGCGGCAGGCCACCGGTCAGGATTTGGCCGCCTTTGTCGGTTACATCCTTGATGTGTTCTTGCACCTTGGCAACGGCGTCATCATTGATCAGCGGTCCGGTGGTGATGCCTTCGTTCAGGCCGTCGCCGACGTTCAGAGCCTCGACCGCGGCCTTCAACTTGGCAGCAAACGCGTCATAGACACCGGCCTGCACATAGATGCGGTTGGCGCAGACACAGGTCTGGCCGTTATTGCGGAACTTGCACATCATCGCGCCTTCGACGGCGGCATCCAGATCGGCATCGTCAAACACGATGAACGGCGCATTGCCGCCCAGTTCCATCGAGCATTTCATCACCTGTTCCGCCGCCTGCCGCAGCAGGATGCGCCCCACCTCGGTCGAGCCGGTAAAGGTCAGCTTGCGCACGCCGGGGTTTTCGCAGAACTCCTTGCCGATTTCGCTGGCGCGCGACGAGGGCACCACGTTGAACACACCGGCGGGGATGCCTGCCTGCTGGGCCAATGCGCCCAGAACCAGCGCCGACAAGGGTGTCTCGGCGGCAGGCCGGGCGACAAAGGCGCATCCGGCTGCAAGCGCCGGTCCGGCCTTTCGAGTGATCATCGCATTGGGGAAGTTCCAGGGCGTGATCGAGGCCGCAACGCCGATGGGCTGTTTCAGCACCATGATGCGTTTGTCGCGCTGATGACCTGGAATAGTCTCGCCATAGATGCGCTTGGCCTCTTCGCCGAAAAACTCGATGAACGAGGCACCATAGCCGATCTCACCCACGGCTTCGGCCAGCGGCTTGCCCTGTTCGGCGGTCAGGATCTTGCCCAGATCCTCGGCGTTTTCCATCATCAGATCGTACCAGCGGCGCAGGATCACCGCACGTTCCTTGCCGGTCAGCTTGGCCCATTCCTTTTGCGCGGCCTCAGCCTGAGCGATGGCACCTGCAACCTGTGCACGGCTCAGATCGGCGACCTCGGCGATCACGTCGCCCCGCGCAGGGTTGGTGACGGAAAACGTCCCATTGTCACCATCGACCCACTGGCCGCCGATATAGGCCTTGGTCACCAGCAGATCGGGGTTTTTCAGAATGGATTTCAGGTCGGTCGTAGTATCCAGCATGGGTCGGACTCCGGCAGAAAAGGGTTTGCGCGCACCCAAACAGGTGGCGTCGCATTTGTCTATGTCCACTCGGCGGGCAGGATCAATCCAGATTTGATCAAATTCATCGTTGCAGAGTGCAGATATCTCGCCTGCGTGGCCTATCTTTTTCGATACGAAATTGTAAAAGTCTCGGTGATTTGAGGGCTCAAGGGGATGTAAATGAACATAACATTCCCTATCTTATTGGGTAAATAAAGAAAACAGGGGACAGCAGAGATGTCGAACCAGCAATTCGAAGCGTTGATTGAAGAAACACAGACGAAAGTGCGCGAAAGCCAGTCGCAGATCCAAGGGCTGACCTCGCGGATTGAGGCTGCACGGGCCAAGATTGGCACGGCCGAGGCGGATATCGATATCGAGAACGCCACTTTGGAAGATGTGCACGCCCATACCGAAGTCATGAACGCCAATATCGCCGAGCTGATCATGGGTCTGGATGACGTCACCAGCGCATTCTCTAAGGATTTTGACGAGATGCGTTCAAAATCCGGGTGGGAGACGTTTGTTGGCATCTTCTCGAAGGGTAAATCTGAATCGATGCGGCAGGAGCGGATGCGCACAGCCAGTATTGACGACAAGCTGCAGGACCTGATCGCCAAATCCGACGTGATCGTGAAGCTGCTGGAAGGGCAGCTGTCGGTGCTGGAAGAACAGCGCGTGAAGGTCGAAAACAACCTGACCGGCACGCTGGATGACCGTGAGGCCACCGTGGCCGAGTTGGAAGCGCTGCGGGCTGAGATTCAGGGCATGGACCCGACAATTATCACGCTGGAGAACAAGATCAGCGTCGAACAGGACGCCGCCGCGCGCACCCAGTTGGAGACCGAGCTGGCCGAGCTGAACAAGCAATACAACGCCAAGGTTCAGGAAGAGCAGGTCAAGCTGGCCAAAAGCCAAACGCTTGAGCGCTATATCGAAAAGGGCAAGACCTGGGTCGATTCCCTGCAGAACCAGGCGGCGACGCAGATGGTGCTGATCAACAAGCTGCAGACAGACACGCAACAGCGCGTAGTGCTGTATGACGCCCTGACCAAATCGCTGAAAACCGCGCAGCAGCAGGACGTGGCCCACCGCATCAACGAGATCGGCGTGCAGACCGACCAAGAGGCGCAAACCGCCATGGCCTCGATCGGCACCGCAACCAACCAGAAGATGGCCGACATGCTTGAGGCGCATGAGGACCACATGGTCTTTGCCCGCGATGTGCTGGAGAAAAAGGCCAAGGCAGATGAACGCTTTGCCCGCCGGTTTGCCTCGATTGTCGAGAAGCATGACAAGAATTTGTATGGTGGGTGAGCCCATTGCTCAAGATGACACGAGACATTTGTATATCAGCTTGGCTGGCGGCCTGGTTTGTCGCCATGGGATTCAGTCTAGTTTTCGAAGCTTACATGTTCGGGCTAGTTGCATTTTGGTCTTTGATGCCAGGGTTCTTTTTGATCCACCAATTTGCGCGGCTGACATCCGCTTCGAAAAAAGAAATGAGCCAAGAAATCAGCTTTGGCGAATCCATTCGATCCAAAAATTTATGGCTAAAATATGCGAAGGTATGGGCGCTGCCTTTCGCATGCATGCTTTACTTGTTCCCAAAGTTCTTGGAAGTGGGGGTGCCTCTGATCGTGGTTGTAGGGCTCGGTGCAATAAATTTTGTGGCTCAAGTAGATAGTTGCAGAAGAGAACTCTATCAGACGCGCGCCCAATGACTAACCTCACCCAAGACCATGTCGGCCTGACCGACACCCTCGCCTCGCGCCGCTATTTCCGCAAATTCGAGGTGATCACCGTCCACCTTCTGCGCGTGGCCGCAACGATGGAGGCTGAGGGCGCGATCAGCAAGCAAGAGGTGCGGACCGTGTCGCGCTATCTCTCGGGGCTGCTCTTCACCTTCCGCGCGCTATCCATGAAATACCTGCTGGTCGGGCGCGATACGGGGCGGTTCTTTGGAAGCCTCGCCATGGACAAGCGCGACAGTGGGTTTCCGGTGGCGGCCGAGCTGCTGACTATGGCCAACGATGCGCAGCAGGCGCAGGTGCATCTGGCGAATATGCCGTCCGAGGATGAGCTGAAAACCGACATGGTGCGCACCATTATCAGCGACCGGGAGATCCCGACCAAGCTGCAATTCGCGCTGTCCCAAAGGCTCTATTACGAGGAATTGCTGAAGGGTGAGCTGTTCTGGGCCCGTAATGATCCCGAATGTCACTGGATTGGCAATGAGGGCGAGCGGCGCAGGTTCCTGATCCACTGGGCCGTGTACGACAGCCAGATCAACCTGCCGGTCATCTACCTGATGGAGTTGGAGGATTCGGGGCGCACGGCCCTGCCCAAAGATCAACGCCGCTGGCCCGAAGTGCAGGCGCATCTGATGGCGCAATCCTTGGGTGGGTTGAAACTGGTGACCATCGCCAAAGGCTTTGATCAGGATTTCGACGACCTGCATCCCAAACACCTGCGCCGCATTCATGTGGGGCCGATGTATTCCTCGGCCTTTACCGAGCAATCCGGCCCGCTGCGGCAGGTGCTGGAGGATGCGAAATCCCCTGCGGGTCAGGATTGGGCATTGGCCTGGACCACTGAAGCGCTGCGAAGCGAGGATGTGATTCAAGAACGCTCAGGCTGGTTCGGGACTGTCGACCGCGAGGTTTTTGCGCTGGACCCATTCGGCGGGCAGGGGGCCGAGACGGGGGCGACACAAACCGAGCGCTCGATCATTCTGCCACAACGCCCGTTCCAGGTACTGGCCGAGCGCAACCCGCCGGGTTTTGCCGACGTGCGCAAGTTCGTCGTCAGCAAGACCGGGCAGGTGTTGAGATATTGAAGACAGTAAAGGCTATTTTGAGATGAGTTTGACGTCAGACCAGATGGAATTGCGCGAAGACGATATTCGCAACCACTACACTGCGGCCACCGCCTTGCTGAACGGGTTCGAGCACGCGCCGCGGATTGCCAAAGCGGTTGAGGCCGCGGTTGAGAGGTCGCCGGGCGTCTCCACAGGTCGGCGGTTTCGGTCCACCACACCTGGTTTGGTGACACGGCGGACTGTGCGGGCTGACGGGGTGCATCTGGTGGAACGGATCGAGGCGTCAGATGACGGCGATACGCTGGTTTCTCCGCCGCAGGCCACCACGCAACAGGCCATTCGCCGCGCCATCGCCATCGCTCTGGCCGTGTCAGAGGCCTATGCCGAACAAACCCCTCTGGCCGATCTGAAACGCGCAAACCTTGCGGGCGATCTGCCCGCCGCGCGCAAGACCGAATTCTCGGAACTGCTGACGGCGGAGGCTCTGATCACGTCCCACACCTTCGGAAATGCGCTGGCCTATCTGATGTCCTCACATCTGGGCGAGACCACAGTTGATGTCGGGGAAATCGAAGAAGTTCTGACCGACAACGGCCAGCTTGCCCTGCACGGCGCGCTGTGGGAGCTGGACCAAACCCTCGCCAAACACGCGCCCGATGATGCGCATTTGATCGCGGCCACCAGCGCCTATGCCGAGCAACTGATGGACAAGGCCGCCCTGCGCGCGCAATCCGCGGGCCATCTGGCCCCGTTCCAGAACGCCGCCTGGCATATCGAGGCTGACGATCTGACCATCCGAGGTTTTGAGCCGGCCTCCAAAGCTAAATCCACCACCCTGACCATGACGTTCAAGAAACCGAACGAGGTGGTCGGCAACCATATCGCCAAATATCAGGCGATGAAGCTGGCCAAGATGGTAATGGCCTATGATTTCGATCGTCGTCTGAACCCGTTCGCCGAGCTTGGCGGGTTCATCTTCACCTTCATGGGCGACGGCAAACCGGGCACCGGCAAGACCACCTTGATCCAGATGATGGCCGGGCTGATCAACGACTATTGCCAGAACGCCGGATATCCGTTCCGCTATCAGAACCTGAGCACCGACAATATCGACAGCTATCAGGGCAAATCCGGCCAGAACGCCAAGGCCTTTATCAACACGATCATCGACCCTTCGGTCATCGGCTTTGGCACCATCGACGACATCGACCAGCTGGCAGGCAAGCGCGGCGACCGACAGTCCTCGGCCGGGCAGTTGGAAATCACCGCCGTGCTGATGGAGAGCTTTGCCGGCGCCAACACCGTCGTTCGGGGCAACTGCACCTTTGGCATGTTCTCGAACTACCCCGAGAATGTGGACGACGCCCTGCGCCAGCGGGCGGGCGCGCGGTTCCTGGTGGACGGGCCGCAAACGCGCGAGGATTACATCGATATCCTGCACCTGCTGATGGGCCGCAACCACGACATCCCGCTGGGCGAGCACGAAGCCTATGCCGCGCAAGAGATCAAGAAGGCCGTCGCCGCCAGTTTCGAAAGTCATTCCCGCCCGCATGAAGAGGCTCTATTGCAGGTCTATGACCGGGTGTCCGGCGATATCGGTCAGTTGGACACGATTGCCAAGATGGGCAGCTATCTCAAGGCGATCCAACAGGCGGATGAGCGGTTCACCGGCCGCGCAATCAAGAACATCACCGACGCGGTCAAGGTCCGCGCGATGGATTTCGAACTGCCCGACGAATGGATGGAGAACCCCGACCTGTTCCTGTTCCGCGACTACGACACCAAGAAGGCCATGATCGAAGACCTGCGCCAGCCGATCACGGTCGAGATGGTGATACAAGAGATCAACCGCTACGCCGACAGCGAGTTCCGCTATGCCGACAAGAGCGACGAGGTCGCCATCGAAAACGCGGTGCGTGAGATGGGCCGGATGGAAGAGGCCAAGCGGCGATATCTGGAGGGGAAGGGATGAGTGAAATCCCAGTACACTTCAATGAATTTAGACTAACAAAGTCCGACCTTAGTTGGATGACCAAAGAAGAGATGGCCGTCCTAGGTACGCTGTCTTTTATCTGTAACGAACTAAACGTTTTCGCGCGATTTCTGAGGCTTACTGAGCAGCAGGTAGACGACATTGGCCCAGTTAAATTTGCGGCTGATCTGCAGTACAATGTGGTACTTAGAACCTTAACTTCTGAGGCTTTTGAGGCTCACGAGTTCCTCAGACAAGTGAGTAAGAAAGCTAAATCGGCAGATTCTGAGATTTTTGGGCTAGTTCAGAAAAAAGAGCAAAATATTAGTGAGTTAAAAAGCTCCGATGGCCGGGCAAAGAATCTAAATATTAGAAACGATGTGAGTTTTCACTACGATTTCGATTTGGCTAAAAAGAATATCAAAAGTCTGCCTGAAGACGCAGATGCGTCAGTCTACCTAAATTCTCTAGACTGTAATTCGTACAGTGTTTTGGGAGAACGGCTGATGTTCGTGGAGCGCCTGCGACGATTTTCCGATGCGGACAAGAAATTCGAAGATCCAGACGAGCTTGCGAAGAGTTGGATAGAGTGGTCTTCACAAGTCTTTTTTCTGATCATGGAACTACAATCGGAATTGATTGGTCTCGTACTGAGCAAAGTAGGAAAAGTGGCGAAAGAGACAAGTTACTTCGTAGAACCTGAGTTCATCGCAGCGGATAGTGACGCGGTGATTCCAGTATTTGTTCGGAGCGACGAATGATCCGCCTCATCAAAAAAGGCCTGATGTTCGGCAACCTCGTCCACATCTCCAGCCCGGCTCTGGTCGAGCGGTATAACCGCGCGTTGCGGCATCTGGCGGGTAAGACCACGGCGCTTTCGGATTTCCATGTCGATATCTCGGGCTATTCGCCGGAGGTGGGGATTGAGCTGGAGGACGAGCTCTACCTCAACCCCAACGGGGTCAACCGGCAGTTCATCCTGCTGACGACCGAGCAGAAACGCGCGCCACTGCTGAACGTCAAATTCTCGACCTCGCGCGATATCCTGCGCGAATTCATCGAGATGAACGAGGCGCAGCTGTTCGCCCTGACCGCCACCGATGCGGTGGCCGGAGAGCTGGTGAACTCGGTCATCAAACTCAGCACCCCGCGTGACCTGTTCAACATCCAGAAGATCGAGATCGAGGCCGATACTGCTGGCGGGACCCTGCGTAAAGCCGAGCGGCTGGCGGGCATGGTTGAGCAGTTCAAAACGGAAGAGGATGCCTGGTTCGACGACGTGCTGATCGCCAAGATGATTGAGACGGCCAAGGAAACCGGCGACGTCACCCGCAACCCGGTGCGTCTGCGTCATACCGCGTTCGAACAGCGCAATTTTTGGACAGCGCATTTCGGCGGGCTGTATCTGTTTCCAGACATGGATCACCCGGCGGCGATCTGTATGGGCGAAAAGCCCGACGATTTGAACATCAAATACACGTTTGACCCGTCGCAGCGGAACCAGATCGCCAAGTTCCTGGACTATAACGACCTGGTCGAACCCATCGTCAAAGCGCGCGGCGTGGATGCTGCTGCGATCCTGCAGCAAAAGATGGACTTCCTGACCGTCGACGCGGCCGCTGATGCCGGGGTCGATCTGACTGGCCTGAACCGCAGTGATATGCGTCGGCTGGCGCGCACCCACGCGGATCGGTTGCCAGAGGCCTATCATGGGCTGGCGCAGCTATTGCGTTGGGCGACGGATGGCGGGCGGTGGCCCCGGATCACCTCGGATCATTCGGCGTATTTCTATACGCTGCGGGCTGCCGATACGCCGAACCGTGATCTGGTGAACATGCTGCTGGCCGAATTGGCCCCACTGGACCCGCGCCAGATGTTCATCTGCCACAAAGAGCTGTTCTATAGCACCTACAAATCCTGGTCCGAGGCCAAGAAGGCCTATGTTGCTGATTTCCTCGCGCGTGAGTATCAGGTGGACAAGGCGGGTGCCCGCGCTGCCCTGTTCGGACATGAGCCGGATATGAGCGGTCGAGACAGGATCAGCGAAACCGTTATCGCCCGCGTTGGTCCCTGGGGCGCATTAGGAAAGGATTGAAATGTTCGGAGCGATGCGCCTGTTTCTGATCCTGCTAGTCATCCAGACCGTGGCCTATTTTGCCCTGTCGCTGTATTCACGCAGTGCGCGTCGCCGCAGGCTAGAGCGTTGGTGGGACGAAAAGGGCAAAACCGGAGACAAGGCAGCCTTTGTCGCACGGGGGCTGCACGTCTATGACAATTCGTTCCGGCGCAAATTGATCCTGGGTGTCTATGTTGTGCCTTGGGTAGCGATCGGGTCGCTGATCTACATTGTGAACTACATGTGAGAGGTAAAGCATGGCCTATTTGAAATGGGCATTCATTCTGATTTTCTGGGGAACGGTCGCCGTAATCCTTCAGTATTCTCTGCCGCAACGGGATGTGGTTCGGATCGTCAACACCTATGAAGAACGGCAGGACCTGAACGACTGGACCCGGATCTTCTGGTCCGAGCCCGATGATCAGTCGGCC
This sequence comes from Ruegeria sp. CDSC042, assembly GCF_059610745.1. Taxonomy (NCBI): domain Bacteria; kingdom Pseudomonadati; phylum Pseudomonadota; class Alphaproteobacteria; order Rhodobacterales; family Roseobacteraceae; genus Ruegeria; species Ruegeria sp. CDSC042. The sequence continues at coordinate 96,956 of NZ_JBXWOF010000010.1, read as the reverse complement.
AGTCTGTCGAACCGGGATGTACAGTTCATTCAGGCCGTACGTGCCAATGGCAAACCGATTGTGTATCGCAACGAAGATACCAGCTGGGGTTGGCCGCCCTATTTCAAATTCGACACTGCCAATTTGTATACCGAAGCCAATGACGCGATCTCGGACAAAAACGACCCGGACTGGGTTGCCGTGACGCATTATGGCTGGCGGAATGAGTTCATGTCGATCTTTCCCAACGCTGTCTTTATCAAACATGTCGATGGTCCGGATGCGCGTCTGATCCCTTGGTTCAACATCGTCTTCCTGACGGTCTTCTTTGCGATTGTCTGGGCAATCTGGGTGCGCTGGCGCAGGTTCCGTCAGGCGCGGATCGATCCGATGATCGAGAGTGTCGAGGATGGGTTGTATGCAACCGGCGACGCCATCGGCGAGCATCGCAACCGATTCCGCAAATGGTTGGACAGTTGGAAATCAAAATGACGTGAATTCCCGGCGGGTCTTGGGGCTGTGCGCCTACCGCCGGGATAGCCCTTCATCGAACGATGAACTCGGCGTGTAATGCTCCGGCCGCTTTGATCGTTTTCAGGATGTCGATCATGTCGCGGGGTGAGACACCCAAAGCGTTTAGCCCTGCGACGACTTCGGACAAGGTCGTGGCCTCGGGAATTTCCGCCAAACCGGTGCCTTCCTCTTCTTCGATACCGGCTACGGTACGCGGAACCACGACGGTTTCGCCTCGTGCGAACGGGTTTGGCTGAACCGCGATTGGGGCCTCTTCGACCGTCAGTGTCAGGTTGCCCTGCGAGACTGCCACGCGTGAGATACGCACTTCCTGACCCATGACAATCGTGCCCGAACGCTGATCGACTACTACTCGCGCCTTTGTTTCTGGCTCTACCAGGATGTTCTCAATGCGCCCAAGCGCATGCGCGGTCGAGATCGCCTGTGTCGCTGCAATATTCAGTTCGACCGTCCCGGAATCGCGCATGATCGCTACGGCCCGGTTGAATTCGGTATTGATTGCCTGCTCGATCCGACCGGCGGTTGTGAAATCCGGTTCACGCAGGGCCAGGCGCATTTGGGTCAGATCGGAAAGCTCAAAGTCGATTTCACGTTCGACCCGAGCTCCGGATGGGATCACACCGGATGTCGGAACCCCTTGGGTGACCGAAGCCGCATCGCCTTCGGCAACGGCGCCACCTGCAAGAACTGACCCCTGTGCCACCGCATAGATCTGACCATCTGCCGCATTCAGCGGTGTCATAATAAGCGTCCCGCCCAGCAAGCTTTTGGAATCGCCGATTGCCGAAACGGTGACGTCGATCTGTCCACCAACCCGCGAAAAGGGGGGCAGGCTGGCTGTCACAAGCACGGCGGCCACGTTTTTGGGGCGAAAATCCTCACCATTCACGTTCACACCAAGCCGTTCCAGAATATTGGACATGATCTCTTCGGTGAACGGAGAATTCCTGAGCCCATCGCCGGTTCCATTCAATCCGACCACAAGACCATAACCAACCAGATCATTGCCGCGCACCCCGTCGAAATCGACAAGGTCCTTCAGCCGGATAGCCCCGGCAAAAGACAGGCTTGGAAGCAGGATCAAGAGAATGGCAAGTAATCTCATCTCAGGAAATTCACCAACGATAGGTTCGCGTTGCGAACGGTGACAGAATACAGGCTTTCCAATTGAAATTGGACAGTCTGCAGTTGCACTGCGGTTTGATACGGGTCCGCGGCGATCAGAGAGTTTCGGCTGTATTCCAGGCTTGTACGCGCCGCCGCATTGCGCGTGGCGGCTTGTTCAATCCTGGCTTCGGCGGCGCCAACATCCGCCCGCAAATTCACTGTTCCGTCCTGCGTGTTGGCAAGCTCGCTCCCGAGTTGGGTGAATAAGGACGTCCGCAGATCATTCGGCAGTCCCAGACCATCGACCGAAACCAGGGCGGCAACGGCGATATCCCTTAACGCCGCTTTGAGTGTTGGATCGGTCGCAGTGATCGGAATGGAGACACTTTCGTTTTCCGAAATGCTCATCGGTGCCAGAGTTGTGTCTGCACCCTGATAGATAACCGCATCGAAACCCGCAGGATCATTGAACCAGTCTTCCGCAGCTTGTGTGATGTCCGTGAGTGTTGTCAGCCCCGTCAACTCAGCCTCTAACGCGGTCAACAAGGTATCCGCAGATGCCAGAGGCGACACATCGGTATCCACGCCGGAAAACAGGCTTCGGCCACCCGCTCGGGTGTTCAATGCCGACATGACCGTATCCAGCTCATTTCTGGCCTGGACAGAGGCATGCTCATGCGTGACCGCCTGATTGGAGGTCCCATATGCCAGTAAGGATGACGTCAGGCGCCCCACCGCGTCGTTGACCGTTGTAAGGCTTAGCTGCATGGCGTCAGTGAACAGGCCAGCTTCGGCTGTGGCCACCTGAAAGGCATCCAGGCGTGACAGGTTTCGATCCAAATCCAGAAGATAGGAATAATCCCCGTCCAGATGGCCGGAGACATCCTGCACTTTGCCTGAAGACATCTCATAAGACAGGGTTTCGATCTGATTTTTGATATCAGTCGCCCGCGATTTCAGGGTCAATCCGCGCGCTAGGTCGCCCATAGAGGTTACATTCATCATCACAGCCTCAACAATGTGTCCATAAGTTCATCGACGACCGAAACCAGTCTGGCATTTGCCGCATAGGCTTGTTCAATTTGCATTAGCCGCTGCAATTCCTGATCGGTATCGACGCCCTGTTCGGCCTCAATGGCCGTCATTTCCAGATTGGCGCTGTTTGCAAACACCCGCCGCCCGTCGGCCACATGGGCGTCCGAGCCAACCCGTGACAACAGCGCCTCGGAGATGTCGGCGGCGCGCATGTTTCCGGCCCCGAAAACTGAGCCTGCAACAGGGCGCTCGTCGTTCAGAATTGAGCTGAAGGCGCGCAGTTGGCTGGCATCTCCGGCGCTGCCGGGTGTGGCCGCACCCAGCCCGGCCCGTAGTTTCCAGCTCTCTCCTCCGGCGTCCGGGTCAACGATTGCATTCAGACTGATGCGAGAGGCCAATCCCGTCACCGATGCCGGATCAAACCGGTTGCCATCATCGGTGAACACGCCCGGATCCGTGGCCAGCGCGGTCGGATCCAGCCCCGGCGTTTCGAACCTTTCGATAAGATCGCGCGCAACGGCATCCAGATCGACCTGAGCCTCAACCGCGATTTCATCCCGAATCTGGAATTGGGCCATCAAGGCACCACCGCGAATTTGGGCGAAATCGCCACTGGTACGGACAGGGTTTCCGTTCATCTCAAGCCCGGACAACAACCCGTTTGCTAGGGTCATATGGGGCTTGGTGTCGCCGGTTGTCGAAAAGGAGAACTCGGCCGCAGTGTTTTCCAGCAATATCAAGCCGCCATCAGAATAAAGCGAGACCTGATCATTGTCCCTTTGAATCACATTTACAGGAACCAGTTCGTTGACCTGATCAATCAGGACCTGTCGTTGATCCAGTAGCCCACCAATATCGGCGCCGGTATACTTAATGGCCGGGATCTTGGCATTCAGCTCTTCAATATCCTTGAGGGTCTGATTCAGGGTGTCGACCTGTTTGCCGATGGACCGGTCCGCGTTGGATCGCATCTGACGCAACCCTTCAGAGGCTGCGTTCAGACCGCGTGCCAGATCCTGAGCCGTGCGCGCGACCTGGTCCAGTCGTTCACTGGAATCCGGCAGGCTTGCCGCTGTTAACAGGCTGTTGTCAAAATCAGCCAGTCGAACCGCAAGCGATGCGGGATCATCGGCGGACCCTACCAAAGATTCCAACCTTGTGTGAAAGTCTGAAATGGTGGTGTGGAAGGCCAGATCGGCATCCGTGGCCCGGCGGTTGGACGTGAGGACGGGATTCTGATGACGAATGACACCTACGGTACGCACGCCGTGGCCGGAAATCGTGTTGGTTGCCAGTTCCAAAGACCTGCGCGCGTAGCCGGGCGTCAATGCGTTTGCAATATTTTCGGACACAACCGCCGCACCGCGACTGGCGGCGGTCAGGCCGCCCAACGCGTTGTTCAATGCTGTGGACATATTCATTCTGCAGGTCCCTTTCCTGAATCAAAACCCTGATCAGCGTTTGATATTGGTTGTTTCCTGAAGCATCTCATCCACCGTTTGGATAACCTTTGCGCTGGAAGAGTAAGCCCGCTGTGTCTGGATCATCGAGGTCAGCTCGGTCGCCACATCGGTAGTGGATTCTTCGCGCGCAAAAGAAACCAGGTCGCCGGTTGGCCCGTCCCCCGCATTCCACAGAAAGAACGTCCCGCTTTCCCGGGATGGTGCATAGGTCTGACTGTCCAGCGCGGTCAGTCCATTTGGGTTCGGAACATCCGCCAATGGGATCTGGTACATGCGTCGGCTGACGCCGGTATCGTAGAACGCATAAACATACCCGTTTTCGTCAACCTGAACGCTGGTCATGGTGCCGACCGCCGAACCATCGCGCGTGATCGAAACTGGTGCAAATGTATCGGACAGTTGCGTGATTCCGTCGGCATCCCCGATTTCCCCTATATTGATCTCCATTGGGCCGCCGGCCACGTTCACCACAAGGCTGCCGGTTGCTGGGTCATATGCACCGCCGGTGACCGCAGTTACGCTGGCCAGCGTGCCACCCGCAGTTCGGCTATCGGTGAAGGTCAGGGTGTATTCACCGATAATGGTGCCGCCCGAGGCTGAATCGCGCATGATCATCGTCCATTCGTTACTGCTGCCGGTGGCCGGCACTGTAGGGACGAGTTCGATATCAACGCTTTCGGATTTTCCCAGATTGTCGAAATATTCAACGGACAAGGGTTGCATGTCGCCAGGGGAACCCGCATCCGTAGCGGTCGCGGGCAGGTTCATGCGCAGATTCATCTGCGTCGTGGGTGCGCCCGACAGTTGATTAACACTGAGCTGAATGGGTTCAAGCGCAGCTGGAGTGTCACGCGGAACCGCAGGGATGGTTCCATCCGCATTCGCACGCCAACCCAGCAGAACAAGCCCTGATTCGGTGACCAGATATCCTTCTTCATTGGTGCGGAACGACCCTGTCGTGGTCAGCAACATCTCATTCGAACCGGCCGCGATCTGAGAACTTGGTCGTACAGGCATCATGCCGCGCCCACGCACCGCAAGGTCGGTGGAGTTGTTGGTTGTCACCAGCGAACCGCGCTGGTCGATCAGGCGTTGGCTGGTGGTGCGAACGCCCCCAGCGGAATAGCTGCCGCCCTGGCCGGAGGTGACCATAGAATGGAAATCAGTTTCCACCCGTTTATACCCGAAGGTTGATGAATTCGCGATATTGTCCGAGATCGTCGCCAGCCGGTTTGCGTTGGCCTTCAAGGCGGCCACGCCAGCGTTCAGCGAAGAGGAAATTGTCATTGGCACGCCCTTCTGTTGCGTCAAATCTTGATGCAACAGCTAACGCGCTGGGCCTTAACAGCGCGCTAACAGGTAAAATGCCGTCTATCCTTTTATTCTCAGGTGCCGCGCAGAAAGATGATCTCGATCCTGTTGTTGCGTGCGGCCATCGGGTTTTCATCCGACAATTTTCGGTCGGCATGGCCGGTTACGCGCTCCAACCTGAGCGGTGCCACACCCTTGTCCTGCAGCATTTGGCGAACTTGCTGAGCGCGCGAGGTAGACAAATCCCAGGCCGGGTTTTTGGCCAGAACCACCGGCGAGGAACCGACATGCCCTCCGACCGCCATGTCATTTGTCACCAGATCAGAGGATCGGGCCACCAACAATGTCAGAGCACGCAGCATATTGGTTGGTTGGTTCGTCCCTGATTCGAACAGAGGTTGATCCTTGGTGGCAAAGAGTTCGACCACCAGACCCTCATCCGTCACGCGGGTGACGATATGTTTGAGGACTTTGTCGGACACCATGCTTTCGCCGGTTCGCCCCATAAGCTCTGATTCCAGTGAGGAAAAGTCTTCGACCGTTTCTTTTCCGCCGCCGTCCGAGCTGACGCCAACCGATCCACGCGCTTGTCGCGCGGGCGTCGGGCTGCGTTTGCTGGCGCCGGTCCCGTCCATGACCAGAGTTTCCTCAGAGAACATGTTATTGCCGCCAAAGGCCCCATCGCCGCCACCCGAAACCGGGTTTATGGGAATGGTCGGCGAGAAATAATCCGCAAGCCCTTTGCGTTGTTGTTCCGTTGTTGCATTCAGCAGCCACATCAACATGAAGAACGCCATCATGGCCGTGACAAAGTCGGCATATGCGACTTTCCACGCGCCACCATGGTGACCATCGCCACCTGACACACGTTTCTTCTTGATGATGACTGGCGCCACATTGGATTGCGCACCCATCTCCACCACCTTTTTATCACCCAGTTACAGGGGTAGCCGGGCAGGTCTTAAGGTGGGCTTAACACTTAAAACTGTCTTGAATTCCTCACTGCGGTAATGCTGCCCCGGCACGGCGCAGAATCAGTTGCAGGTGGTTGAAACTGTTGCTGATTCCGTCCGGCTCGGCCTTGCCGAAAAAGGCATCAAGCTCGTCATGAACCCGGACTGCCTGATCCAATAACGGGTCTGCCCCCTCGGCATAAAGCCCGGCTTTGATCATAACCTCGGATTGCTCGTAACTACCAACCAGCCTGCGGGTTTCCGAGATCATCCGGTTTTCCGCCTCGGAGGCAGCTCCCGGCAGGCTGCGTGAAACTGACCGGCTAAGGTCAATGGCGGGGAAACGGCCGCGCTCGGCGATTTCGCGGCTCAGGACGATATGCCCGTCCAGAACGCCACGCAGAATGTCCGCTATCGGTTCATCCATGTCCGAGCCCGCAACCAGAACGCTGAAAACTGCTGTGATATCACCCTGATCAGCCGTGCCCGGCCCGGTTCGTTCGCAAAGACCAGCGATCAAGGGCGTGACCGAAGGTGGGAACCCGCGCAAAGTGGGGGCCTCACCCATCGCAACGGCGATTTCGCGGTGCGCCTCGGCAAAGCGGGTGACCGAATCGGCCAGAAACAGGACGTTCAGCCCCTGATCCCGCAGGAATTCCGCGACTGAAAGTGCCGACCATGCACAGCGCCTGCGGGCCAGTGCCGACTGATCCGAGGTTGCCGCCACAACCACAGATCGTGCCAACCCCTTGGCTCCAAGCGCATGTTCAACGAACTCATTGACCTCACGACCCCGTTCGCCGACCAGAGCGACCACAACCGCGTCTGCCTGCATCGACCGCGCCAGCGTGGCCAACAGGGTCGACTTGCCGACCCCTGACCCGGCGAACAGGCCGATACGCTGCCCCTGCACCACAGGTAACATGGTGTTCATAATGCTCAGCCCGGTTTCCATCCGTGCGCCCAGCGGTTTGCGGACAACGGCAGGTGGTGGATTTTGCAGGATGTCTCGTTCCTGAGTGCCCGACAGCAACGGCTTGCCGTCCAGCGGTTTGCCGAAGGGATCAATGACCCGGCCCAGCCAGTGCAGCCCGGGGGAAAATGCCGGTGTCTGATTTAGAATCACCCGATCACCCAAGCAAACCCCATCGGGTGCAGCGGCGGGTAACATGTGGATCAGATCCGATTCGACATGCAGAACTTCACCCGCCAGATCAGGGCCGCTGCGCCGCCGCAGGGTCAGGTTGTCGCCGATGCGGGCAACGTACTCCAACCCCTCTATTTCTATGACGCCGCGCCCAACACTGGCCACGCGGCCCATATGACGCATGGCGGACAGACGGTCGAATTCGCATTTCAGAAGCATCGGGTCGAGATCGGTCATCGTGGGTTCTCCAACGGGTTTCTGAAAACGGTTTCTAAAGGAATCGGGGTTAAGCCTTGATTGAAATTGATCGAGGGAGAAGCCCCGATGTTCTCTGACCTGAACGTCTTTAAGACAGCGTACGCAATGGCAGCCCATGCCGGGCAACGGCAGTCTGTCATTGCGCGAAACATGGCAAATGCGGATACGCCGGGTTATCAGCCCCGCGATATCGAGACCTTTCAGATAGCTTTCGAAAATTCCGGGCGTGAGGTTGCGATGACCGCCACGCGGGCCGGGCATCTGAACGGCGCCGCCGCAGCCCAACCCTGGGCCGAGTTCGATGCCGCGCCCTCGGGCGATCCCAACGGAAATGGTGTTTCTCTTGAGGAAGAAATGCTCAAAGCGGTCGAGGTCAAGCGTCAACATGATCGCGCGCTGGCGATCTATAAATCCTCGATTGGCATGCTGCGCACCAGCCTTGGTCGCGGGTGAGGAGGGCTGAGAGATGAGCGATTTTTCCCATTCCCTTTCCGCCTCGGCCAGCGCCCTGCGCGCGCAGGCGGCCCGTTTGCGGCACGTCTCCGAAAACATCTCGAATGCGGATACGCCGGGATATCGGCGCAAAACCGTGCCGTTTGAAGCGGTCAGCAAAGACGGCGCGCAAATGGTCGAGACCGGGCGCGTTAAGCTTGATCGCCGCGACCTGGCCCGCATCTATGACCCGGGCCACGCTTTGGCCGATGAGACCGGCCATTATCGCGGGTCCAACGTTGATCTGATGATCGAAATCGCTGACGCGCGCGAAGCGCAGCGCAGCTACGAAGCCAATCTCAAGATGTTCGACCAGACACGACAAATGTCGTCGAGCCTTATGGAACTTCTCAGAAAATAAAGGACACCAGAATGGATATCCGATCCCTGACCGCCGCGCAGAGCTATGCCGTAGCGCGGCCCGCTACGCAGCCCGACCCCGACCTTGCCGGAATGGCACAGGGGTTGCGCTCAACCTTTCAGGACTTTGCCGCAACATTGAAACAGTCCGAGCAGATGTCCGGCGCGGCGATGACCGGCCAAGCCGATCCGCACGCGCTGGTTCAGGCGTTGGCGCAGACCGAACTGGCCGTCGAAACCGCCGTCATCGTGCGCAACAAAGTGGTCGAGGCCTATCAGGAAATCCTGCGGATGCCGGTCTGATCGATGCTCAGCGAAGGTCTCTATTATGACATCGTCCGCCAGGCATTGTGGGTTGCGGTGATCACATCCGTCCCGATCCTGGCGGTGGCACTGGTCTCGGGTCTGGTTGTGGGTCTGTTCCAGGCGCTGACCTCGGTGCAGGAAATGACGCTGACCTTCGTGCCAAAGCTGGTCGCCATCGTGATCGTTTTCTGGATTTCGATGGGGTTCATGACCCAGACGCTGGTGACGTTCTTCACCTCAACCCTCATCCCACTGATCGCCGGAGGCCGCTGATGGATACCTCATATACCACCTTGTCCCGCCAATCGGGGCTGATGAATGAAATGCGGTTGGTGGCGAATAATATCGCCAATGCCAATACCACGGGCTACCGCCAGCAGGGCTTGGTGTTTTCCGAGTTCGTGAAAGCCTCGCCGGGCAATTCGTCCTTGTCCATGGCGCGGGCAGAGGCACGCAATACCTCGTTGCAACAAGGCGTTCTGACCGAAACCGGCGGGCAATTTGATTTCGCCATCGAAGGCGACGGGTTTTTCATGATCGAAACCCCCAGCGGCAACCGGCTGACACGGGCGGGTGCGTTTTCACCCAGTGCCGAGGGTGATCTGGTTACCATGGATGGGTACCGGGTTCTGGACAGCAACGGCGCCCCTGTTTTCATTCCGCCGGATGCCGCGTCGATTGATGTCGGCAGCGACGGCACGCTTAGTATCGAAGGGCAAGTTCTGGGACAGATCGGCGTCTACCGCGTTGCTGATCCCACGAGCCTGGTGCGCGAGGGCAGCACGCAATTTCGGTCAGATGCAGCGATTGAACCCGTGGAGGAGCCGGTCATTGTGCACCGATTCCTCGAAGGATCGAACGTGAACGCGATCGAACAGGTCACCCGGATGATCGAAATCCAGCGCGCTTATGAGTTGGGGCAGAGCTTTCTTGAAACCGAAGACGAACGTGTGCGTGGGGCGCTTAAGGCGCTGATGCGCTGATTTGATAACGGAGGAATTGATATGCGGGCACTGAAAATCGCAGCGACAGGCATGACCGCTCAGCAGATGCGGGTTGAGACGATCTCGAACAACCTGGCGAATATGAATACCACAGGCTACAACGCGCGCCGCGCCGAGTTTGCAGACCTGCACTATCAACAAATGGCGCGCGCTGGGACGGTGAATGCCAATGACGGCACCGTCTTGCCCACAGGTATACAACTGGGTCTGGGGGTGCGCCCGGCTGCGGTCACCGTGCAGCTGGCACAGGGTGCGTTGGCGGCCACTGGCAGCGATTTGGATGTCGCAATCGAAGGGCGCGGCTATCTTGAGGTGACGTTGCCCAGCGGTCAGTCTGGCTTTACCCGTGACGGCAGCCTGAAACGCTCGGCCGAAGGGTTGATCGTCACTTCAGATGGCTTCGCTGTCGCGCCAGAGATCACAATCCCAGACGATGCAAGGTCGATCTCGATCAATGCATCGGGTGAGGTTTACGCCTATTTCGATGATACCGCCGAAGGACAGTTGCTGGGTGAATTCACCCTGGCCAGTTTTTCCAATGCCAAGGGGCTGGAGGCGATCGGCAGCAACCTGTTCAAAGAAACCGAAGCCTCGGGCGCGCCTGTCATCGGCACTCCGGGTGAGGGCGGGATGGGCACCCTGCGTCAGGGATATCTCGAGGACAGCTCGGTCGATGCCGTGCGCGAAGTCACCGAACTGATCGAGGCCCAGCGGGGATATGAGATGAACGCCAAGGTCATCTCGGCCGTCGATCAGATGATGGGCGCAACAACGCAGGTGCGGTGATGCGCGCCCTATTCATAGCACTGGTGACGATCAGCCCGCTTTGTGCCTTGGCTGAGATCGTGGTGCCGATCCGGACCATAAGCGCCAAAGAGGTGATCTCGGCCGCCGATCTTGAGATCAAAGATCAGGTTGTCCCCGGAGCGGTCACAAACCCCGATGATCTGATCGGTCAGGAAGCACGCGTCGCGCTTTACCCCGGACGCCCCGTTCGCGCAGCAGATGTCGGGCCGCCCGCGCTGGTGGACCGCAATGATCTGGTGGTTCTGGTCTTTGACCGTCGTCCCCTTTCGATCACGGCCGAAGGCCGTGCCCTTGGGCGCGGGGCTGTCGGCGATCGTATTCGGGTCATGAATCTGTCGTCACGTACAACTGTTGTTGGCTTTATCCGGCCTAACGGTCAAATCGAGGTAAAATGATGTTCGGAAAACTAAAACTGTTGATGATGGCATGTCTGGCTCTGACCGCCTGTGGTCGACTGGATCATTTGGGAAAACCGCCAAGTTTCACACCCGCGGACGAGTCTGCTGAACATGTTGCCATGCTGTGGCCGGGTTTGCCGTTGCACACGCAGCCACAGCGCAATGTTGATCGGTCCTCGCTATGGAGCGGTGGCCAACAATCGCTTTTGGGAGATCAGCGCGCAATCAAAAAAGGCGATATTCTGACGGTTGTCATCGAGTTGGACGAGAAAGCCGAGATATCCAACGACACAAATCGCTCACGCAGCGGGTCAGAAAGCCTTGAGGTTCCCGACCTGTTCGGCCTGCCGCAGCGGGCGCTGGAACGGCTGCCCGACGGGGCGACGCTGGACGAAGCTGTTGGGATCGACTCATCATCGGTTAGTAAGGGCAAGGGCTCGGTCAAGCGTAAGGAAAAGCTGACACTCAGAGTCGCCGCAACCGTCATCGACGCCTTGCCGAATGGTGTGCTGGCCATATCGGGCTCGCAGGAGCTGCGCGTGAATTTCGAACTCCGAGAGCTATTGGTCACGGGATATGTGAGGCCACAGGATATCTCGCGGAAAAATGAAATCACCTATGACAAGATTGCTTCGGCGCGCGTGTCTTATGGTGGCCGCGGTCAGATCATGGATGTGCAGCAGCCCCGTTACGGCCAGCAGGTCCTTGATACAGTTTTGCCGTTCTGAGGTCGTATAACAATGAAAAATCTAATTCCTATATTGTTTCTGCTTGTTGGCCTGGGCGGTGGAATTGGTGCGGGAATTGCCATGTCTCCTTCTGGAAAAACCAAAGATGGTGACATGGATAAATCCGCTGCCGCCGAACCCAAGAAAGCCAAGGAGAAGGCCACTAAGACCAAGTCGGACAAAAAGGATGCGTCCAGCAAGTATGAATATCTGAAGATGACGAAACAGTTTGTGATCCCGGTCGTGAAGTCCGACCGGATTGCCGCGTTGGTCACAATGTCGCTGAGCCTGGAAACCAAACCCGGCGTTGCTGAAACGATTTATGAGTTTGAGCCAAAGTTGAGAGATGGGTTTCTGCAGGTTCTGTTCGATCACGCAAATACCGGTGGTTTCAACGGCAACTTTACGGAATCCGACAATCTGGATTTGGTCCGAAAGGCTTTGCTGCAGGTCGCCAAGAAGGATTTGGGTGATGACGTGCTGCAAGTCCTGATCATGAGTGTTAACCGTCAGGATACTTGAAGCCTGTTTCGGCCCGCTTATTGCCGCGATCGCTTTTTCATAAGCATGTCTCGGCGGGCCTTTTGTTGTTCTTCAATCAGCTGTCCTAGGGCCTGTTTGCGTCCGAACGCTTTCCGCAAGGCTTGCATCTTGGTTAGCTTTTGCGCTCGGACGCGCGCGAGGTCTGTATTGAGTTTTCGTCGGGTTGCCTCTTCCCATCCACGCCACAGAACATCAGTGCCGGTGACCTGATATCCATCAGCTTGACCGCTGTTTTGTCGGGTCTGCTGAAGCTGTGCATCCAATCGACTCAGTTTTTGCAAAATCTCGGCCTCGGCTTCGACATATGGGCGCAAGGTCTGTTGCTCTTTTTGGAAGGTCGCGTCGGATAAACGCTCCAGATCGGCAAGTCCGGTAAACCGCATCAGATTTTGTCCTTCGCACGTTTGCGCATGGCTTCAGCAAAGCGAATGGCCGCTGCGACCGGGCGATAGTGTTCGGGGGCGATCTCATTCCCGATTTCGACGGTCGCATGGAGCGCCCGCGCGGTGGGGGGATCCGAGTGGATCGGAACCCCGGCCTCGGCCGCCGAGGCGCGGATGGCGGCCGCAATCTGGTCGACGCCTTTCGCCACGCAGATCGGTGCCGACCCCGCCGTCCGCTGCCATTTGAGAGCTACCGCATAATGGGTCGGGTTCACGATGACTACATCCGCAGTTGGGACATCCGCCATCATCTGATTTGCCGCAATTTCCTGCGCGCGCTGGCGGCGCTGTTGTTTGACATGCGGGTCGCCTTCGGCGTCTTTGGTCTCGTCCTGAATTTCTTTGCGGGACATCCGGTTCTTGCGCATATGTTCGGAATATTGCCACATATAGTCGACGACCCCTACGGCCAGTGCGATGGTAACAACGATGAAGAGAAACCGGAACAACAGGTTCATCATCAATACGATCGACGATTGCGGCGGTGCGGCGCTGGCGGTCAGAATCTCGGGCAGATTGGCGCGCAGAAACAAAAACAAGCAGATGCCGTAGATCAGCAGCTTTGCAAAGCTTTTGGCAAATTCGAACAGACCACCGCGCCCGAATTTATTCTTGGCATTGGAGAGGATCGAAATCCGGGACAGCTTGGGCTGCAACTTGCTGGGGGCAAAAACCAGCGCCTTTTGGGCGATCAGGCTTAGCAGAACCGCCGTCGCAGGAAGAACAAATATCGTTGCCATCGAGATTGCAGCTTTGCCAAGCATCCCACCCACCAGGCCGTCGGCGGGGCCAGCCGTTAACATGGTGCTGATCTTATCGGATTGGTCGATCAGGACGACAAACAAGGTGCCCAGATGCTGAACGCCCATCTGGCCTGCGAAAAGCAAACCGATCAGCAGCCCGACATATGCCGCGACCACGGACAGGTCGTTCGACTTGGCGACCTCACCCTTTTCCCGCGCTTTCAGAAGCTTTTGCGGCGTCGGGTCATATGACTTGTCGCTGTCGTCGTCCTGTCCGCTCATCTCGGATCTTTCAGCGGGTTCTGCATGAAATCAAACAGGGCATCGGACCAGACCGACAGGATCAGAGGCGCGCCGGCGAACAGCAGGAACAGCCCCGCAAATGTGATGGCCGGGGCGCCGACAAACGCCACCATCAGCTGTGGCATGGCGCGGTTGATGACACCAAGCGCAAGGTTGTAGATCAGCGAGGCAATCACAAACGGCATTGCCAGGGCGAATGCCAGGCTGAAACTGTACGAGACCCGTTCCACGCCCCATTGGGACAAATCCGGCGCCTCCGGTGTGGTCCCGGTGGGAAACAGATCGTAGCTGTGGATCAAGAACTCTGCCAAACGGATGTGCAGGCCAAGTAGTACAGCAAGGGCCAACCCGGCCAGCGTCAGCAGATAGCCCATGGCCGGAACCGGATCAGCCGCTGCCCCGCCCAGAATTTGCGAGAGTGACGTTGCCTGTGCGGCGATGGACCCTGCCGTCTGCAGGGTCAGAACAAAGATGCGCAGCGCCATCCCCAGCGCCATTCCGACAAGAATTTCGGTGGTGATCAGCTGGACCATGGACAGGAATTCGGGATTGAATTCCTTTGTCGGCACTGCCGGTGCCACGATCAACGTAAAGGCAACGGCAGTGCCAAGTTTGACACGGGTGGGGATGCTGCGTTCTCCGAATGCAGGCATCAAGGATACCATTGCCGAAACGCGTAGGAAAACACCGAAGAAATGCCAGGCCCCAGAGCCCAGGTGCGGCAAGAGATCGGGTGGGAGGGCGATCATGCGGGTACCGTGCCTACAAGTGCGGGCCGCGCCTCGAGCCCGATTTCCTCAAATGACAGGACCGGATTGGACACGCCGCGCGCATGCATGATCGTACGCAGCAGCCTGCGGCGCCGGGTCGAGGTCACGACGGCGGGAAAGATGCCATGGTCAGCAGAATGTGAGACACTGTCCACCACGCCGTCCGCAAGCTTGTTGAACAGGTTCGGCGGCAGGGCGACATCCAGCCCGGCATTGGGCGCATCGACCTGATAGGTGGCAAATGTGTCTTCCCATTCCGGTGCCAGCTGGATCAGCGGGATCGACCCGTCTTCGCGTTTCATGTCAGCCACAAGCTGGAACCCAAGTCGCTGCCGCACCAGTTCGCAAATCCCCTCGGGTTGGGTGGTGGTCAGGCGCGCCTCGGCGATGCTTTCGAGGATAAGCGCCAGATTGCGTATCGAAACCCGTTCGTCCAGCAAAAGGCGCAGGACTGCGTGAAGCGTGTCGATTGGAACCTTGTCGGGGATCAACTCGTCTAGCATTTTCCGGTTTGCCTCGGCGCGAACCGGGTCGCTGAGCCGGGTCATCTCGGACAGCAGTTTGCGCAGGGCCTTGAGCGTCAACAGACGCGAGAAGTTCTGTTTGATGATTTCCAGCAGATGCGTGGCCAGTATTTCCGGGGGTGAGACAATCGTAGCGCCGCTCATTGCTGCGGCCTCTTGATCCTTGGGCAGGATCCAACGTGCAGGTGCACCATAGACGGGTTCGGTGACATCCCTCCCCTCGGGCAAAAGATCGTGCCCGTCCTGAACAAGCGCCAGAATCAGATCGGGGTTCAGCGCACCACGGGCCTGTTCCACGCCGTGCACCTTGATCACATATGTCCCCATCGGCAGCTCGGCCCGGTCGGTCAGGCGGATATCGGGCAGGATCAATCCAAAGGTCGAGGCGACATAGGTCCGCATATTCGCAATGCGCGCATCCAGACCGGTGCCCGGGTTCAGGACCATGCTGACCAGATCCGGTGCGAATTCCAAGTGAACATCATCGAGGTCGAGAATATCGCCAATCGCCTGCGACACCGCTGTGTCCGCCTCATCCGTCGCGGTTTGTGCCTGAGTTTCTCGCTGGTGCTGTTTTCGGTGCACCGCATAGGCGGCGTAGCCCAAAACGCAGGCCCCCAGAATAAAGGGCAGAAACGGCAGACCCGGAACCAGCGCGAAAAGCACCATCAAACCGGCAACAGTGCCAAGGGCGGCCGGGTGGCGCCCCAGTTGCGATAAGATGGCGGTGTCAGTTGCGCCCTGCGTGCCACCACGTGCCAGAAGCAAAGCGGAGGCGATCGAGATGATCACAGCCGGTATCTGCGAGACTAAGCCATCGCCAACAGTCAGGATGGCGTAGGTTTCGAACGCCGATGACACCGGCATCCCATGCACGATCACGCCCATGACCAGACCCATGACCAGATTCAGCAGGGTGATCAAAAGCCCGGCAACCGCGTCTCCTTTGACGAATTTCGACGCCCCGTCGAGCGAGCCGAAAAAGGTGGTTTCCTGTTGTTCCCGTTCGCGTCGTTCCTTGGCCTCTTGATGATCGATGGCGCCCGCGGACATATCGCTGTCGATGGCCAGCTGTTTCCCGGGCATCCCATCCAGGGCAAATCGCGCACCAACTTCGGCCATGCGGGCCGCGCCTTTGTTGATGACCATAAAGTTCACGATTAACAGGACGCCGAACACGACAAGGCCCAGGAATATGCTGCCGCCCATGACGAAGCTTGCGAATCCCTCGATCACATCGCCGGCGGCATTGGGGCCGGTGTGCCCCTGACCGATAATCAGCTTGGTCGATGAGACGTTCAACGACAGCCGGAGCATCAAAGACCCCAGAAGGATAGTCGGGAAGGAAGAGAAATCCAGCGGCCGTTCGATGAACAGGGTCAGCGTGAAAATCAGGATCGCCAGGGCGAAGGACGTGGCCAGCCCGAAATCCAGGACCCAGGACGGCATGGGCAGGATCATCATTACGATGACGGTCATCAACGCAAGCGCCAGCAATACAGTCGGAGAAAACAGGGAGCGGACGTCAAGTCTGGGCACGTAATTCTCCTAGTTGAAGATGATAAAGGCTGTTTGGGTGTCCGATGCGGGCATCAAAGAGCCCATCGCACCGGTCGGAAACTGGGTCGTTTGCACCGGAAACAGCGGTGTGGCGGATTGTGTGAAAGGGTCACGCGACATGCGTGCGGTTTGCACTGCCGGGGCCGGATCAAGCTGCGCGTGAACATTCTGGTATCGGCTGGAATAGGCTTTTGCCAAAGCCGGGGTTCGCGAGTGGTAGGCACCTGCCGCTGCCGACCATGACCCAAGTTCGGCGTAAAGCTGTTTCAGAAACTGCGCCGCGTAGCTGGCGTTAGTCTCGGGGTCGAACATGGCATCGATCGACTGAAAGGCCTGCCCGTGCCAGCGATAGTTGATTTGAAAGCACCCGATATCAAAGCTGCGCTTTCCGGCTTGGAAAATATCCGCGACATAGGCTTTAGCCTCCAGCTCAGATTGGAACCAATGGCCGCGCCCTTCGACATTGATTGCCCATGGCCAAGGCTCAAGTCGGCCTTTGATCGCGCGGCCAGTTTCAACCCGCGTTATGGCACGCAAAACATCAAGCGGTATGTCTTGGGCGAGGGCCGCGCGGCGGGCGGCCTGATCACATGTCTGAGACATCCGGGCCTCCGCGCCCGCAAAGCTTTGACGCGCTGCCAGAAGCAACGCAACACATGCTATGACAATGAATAGGCGATTTGGCATTCTGCCGGTCCGGGATTCTGATCAATCCGGGCCACGCTAGCCTTGCCTTGGTTTACAGAGGGTTATCAGTCAATCAGATTCGATCAATCCGCCGGCCAAAAACAACGCTCGTATTGGTGCGCAGAACACCGGGGATTCGTGCCAGATCATCAACGAGAATATCCAGATCCTCGATCCTTGGCGCGTCAGCGGTCAACAGCAGGTCAAAGTCACCGTTGATCGAAAGACAGAGTTTAACCTCGGGATAGGCCTCGAGCCGCTTGATGATACGGGTGGTTTCCTTCTGTTGGACCTCGAGCAGAACGACAACCTGGACGCGGGGGGCATCTTCGGGGCTGTTCAGGATCACGGAATAGCCGGCAATGATGCCGCGTTCTTCCATCCGGCTGATGCGTTCATGCACGGTTGTCCGGGCAACGCCCAGTTTTGCCGCGATTTTTGTGGTCGACTCGCGGGCATTATGTTGCAGGACTGAGATGATGCGGCGGTCAAGCTGATCCATTGGCGCTCCGGTGCGGGTCTGGTTTTTCCGGTTTAGGGCAAAACGGCAGCAGGGCTCAAGGCTCACGCGGGATACGGGGGTGCAGGTCGTCTATTATGACGGGATGAGCATGCGGTGGCGGGCCGGCCATGTGCGGGTGGTCACGCGGCAGGTCAGGATGGTCGTGGATCACCGAATGCAGATCAGAACGCGGCCAAAGGGTGACCGCACCGATAATACCCAGAAAGGACATCGCCGCCATAAAGCTCAGGGCGGTTGTGGCCCCAAACAGGGTCATCAGCCCGCCTGCCAGAGGATACAGCACCAGCCAACAGCAATGAGACAGCGTGAATTGGGCCGCAAAGACGGCGGGGCGGTCTTCGGGATGGGCCGAGCGGGTCAGCAGGCGGCCAGACGGCGTCAGCGTGGTGGAATAGCCAAAGCCAGCTAGGGCCCACAAAACGATCAACAGACCCAAAGACAGCGGGGTTGTCGCAAATATCGCGGCGGCTCCGGCCATGGTGACGCAGCACAGAAGGGCGCCGGCCAACATGACCTTTCGATCCTCGATCCGGTCCAGCATCCGGGGCAGGATAAAAGCGGCAAGCATAGAGCCGCCACCAAAACCGGCCAGCGCAGCGGCAACGGCGCTTTCCGACAGCCCCAGATCTGATCGCACGATGACCACAGTGTTGACGATCACCATTGAGCTGAGTGCTGCCGCGCTCCAACTCAGGGCAAGAAGGCCCCGCAGCCGGGGTGTATTCAAATAGATGCGTATGCCACGTGTTGTCCGTTCGTATATCCCGCGCGGCTTACTTGGTTTGGGTGATGGCAAAGCCACCGACACCACCAGCAGCGCCGAAGCGACAAATCCCAGGGCGGTGCCCCAGAACAGGCTGTTGAAGCTGACCAACAACAACAGGGCTGCGGCGAATACGGGGCTTAGCAGGCTCTCCAGATCATATGCCATCCGCGATAGGGACAGGGCGCGGGTGTATTCGCGCTCATCTGTCAGTACATCGGGGATTGTAGCCTGAAATGCAGGGGTAAATCCGGCCGAGGCAGATTGCAGCACGAAAATCAGGACATAAACCTGCCAGACCTCGGTCACAAAAGGCAGACACAGCGCGACAGCCGCACGGATCAGGTCAAGCACCACCAACATCTTGCGCCGGTCCAGCCGCTCGGCAAACGCGGCCGCCAATGGCGCGACCGTGACATAGGCCACCATTTTGATGGTCATCGCGGTGCCCAACACCAGGCCGGCCGCATCCCCTGCCAGTTCAAAGGCCAACAGACCCAGCGCGACCGTGGCCAGCCCAGTGCCCGTCAGGGCTACGATCTGCGCGGCCAACAGGTGGCGATAGGTCCGATTTCTAAGAACGCTCAACATTGATTGATATCTGCCGCAGTCTAAAGGCTCTGTCACCCCAAACCTTCATTTAGGTCTTGACCAACTGCGACAGCGGCAACCGGCTGGCGTACAGGGATGGCGTTGAGTTTAGGGAATAAAGCGCCTATCTCGGTGGCGATACCGCGCAAAGGAATACTCGGGTGGCTAACTATTTGTACAAAAACGACCTGCCGGACGGGTTGGATATGGGGCCGGTGGTGGCCATTGACTGTGAAACCATGGGTCTAAACCCGCATCGCGACCGCCTCTGCGTGATCCAGATGTCGGGCGGCGATGGCAATTCGCATATCGTTCAGGTCGAAAAGGGCAAGACCGAGGCACCGAACTTGTGTGCCATGCTGGAAAACCCGGATGTGCTGAAACTGTTCCATTTTGGCCGTTTCGACATTGCCGCGATGTATCACGCCTTTGGTGCGTTAGCCGCGCCAGTCTATTGCACCAAGATCGCCAGCCGTCTGGTGCGCACCTATACCGACCGGCACGGGCTGAAAAACCTGTGCAACGAGTTGATCGGCGTCGATATCTCGAAACAGCAGCAGATGAGCGATTGGGGCGCCGAAACGTTGAGCGAGGCGCAGCTGGACTATGCCGCCTCGGATGTTCTGTATCTGCACCGCCTGCGGGAGGAGTTGAACAAGCGCCTGGCCAGAGAGAGCCGGACCGAGATGGCGCAGGCCTGTTTTGACTTCTTGCCGATGCGTGCGAAACTCGATCTAGCCGGATGGCCAGAAACGGATATTTTTGCGCACTCATGACTGATACCGAAGCATTTCTGAGAACCGCCCGTCAGGTGGTGACAGACGAGGCCCGCGCGCTGGAGGTACTGGCCGACGGTCTGGATGAACATTTTGCCCAAGCGGTTCAGCTGATTTTGCAGGCCTCGGGCCGCATCATCATAAGCGGCATCGGCAAGTCGGGTCATATCGGGCACAAGATCGCGGCCACGCTGGCCAGCACCGGTACACCGGCCTATTTCGTGCACCCGGCCGAGGCCAGCCATGGCGATCTGGGCATGGTTTCAAAAGGCGATGTGGTTCTGGCCATCTCGAATTCGGGCGAAGCGCCAGAGCTTGCCAACCTGCTGGCTTTTACCCGCCGCTTTGGCATTCCACTGATTGGCCTGTCCAGCAAGCCGGAAAGCACGCTGATGAAACAGGCAGACGTGCATCTATTGATCCCGTCATTGGGCGAGGCCTGCGGCTATGGCATGGTGCCTTCGATTTCCACGACGTTGACTTTGGCCATGGGCGACGCGCTGGCGATAGCGTTGATGAAGTATCGCAACTTCAAACCCGAAGATTTCCGCGCCTTTCATCCCGGTGGAAAACTAGGTGCACAGCTGAGCACGGTGCAGGATCTGATGCACAAGGGCGATGCGTTGCCGCTGGTTTCGGTCGGAACACCCATGAGCGATGCGCTGATCGAGATCAGCCGCAAGGGCTTTGGCGTTGCCGGGGTTGTCGATCCGCAAGGTCAGGTGGTGGGCATCATCACCGATGGCGATCTGCGGCGTCATATGGAGGGCTTGCTGGGCAAAACGGCCGAGCAGGTGATGACGCAGAACCCAACAACCATCCCGCCCGGCGCGTTGGCCGAAGAGGCGGTGGCCATCATGAATGACCGCAAGATCACCTCTTTGTTTGTGGTCGAGGAGGGCAGTGATCGCCAGGCCTTGGGCGTGCTGCATATCCATGATTGCCTGCGCGTTGGTCTGGGGTAGAGGGGCGTTCGATGGACGGACATTCCCGGATGGTGCAATTTCTGAAGGTGTTGCTGCCTTTGGCAGCCATTGTGCTGCTGTCGACGGTTTTCCTGCTGTCACGCAGCATCGAAACCAGCGTGTCCGTCCCGTTTACCCAAAAAGACATAGATGAACGTCTGGCCGACCAAGTGGTGACCCAACCCCATTATCTTGGAACAACCAGAAAAGGCGAGGAAGTTCAAATTCAGGCGGCCCAAGCGACCCAGGGGCGCGAAGGGTCATTGCCCACGACTGCCGAATTTAGAGGGCGGTTGGGATTGTTGAATGGCGGCATCATAACGATGGATTCAAATTCCGGCATGATCCGCCCGGACAAGAATTCCGCAACGTTTGTTGGGGACGTCCTGATAACGACGACAGACGGAATTCAGGTCAGAACTGATCTTCTGAATACCTCTCTGGATGAAATCCGCGGCGACACTCCGGGTCAGGTCGATGGCACCGGCATCATCGGAGATTTTTCCGCGGGACGCATGACATTTGGAACCGAAAAAAAGGATGGGCCGGTCCATATTCTTTTTACAGATGGTGTTAAGCTGGTATACGAGCCTGAAAAAACAGAAAGATAAGCCGTGATTGATTTGCGATTTGCTGTTGTTAGTTTTGCGCTGATGGTCGGTGCCTTTTCGGCGTCGGCACAGGAAACGCAGGTCGCCTTCGGGTCAGCCAAGGCGGATCCAAGCCAGCCGGTCGAAGTCACCTCGGAATCCCTAAACGTCAATCAAGAAGACGGCACGGCCGAGTTTATCGGTAACGTCCTGATCGTGCAGGGTGAGATGCGCCTGACCGCCGAGCGGGTCCTGGTCATCTACAACGCCGACAGGTCCGGAATCGAGCGGATGGAGGCGACAAATGATGTGGTTCTTGTCAGCCCGCCTGATGCAGCCGAAGGCGACTGGGCCGAATACACAATCGACTCGGGCGAAATCGTGATGCGCGGAAATGTGCTTTTGACGCAAGGCCCCAGCGTTATCAGCGGCGATCAGATGAATGCCAATCTGACGACCGGAACGGCAAAGATGACTGGCCGCGTCAAAACCATTCTGAATCCGGATAGCAACTGATGGAGCGTCCGAATTTGTCTGTGGCCGAAGGCGGTTCCGGCCTCAGGATCGAGAAACTGCGGAAATCATACCGTAAGAAGACCGTAATACGCGAAGTCTCGATGACGTTGGGCCGGTCCGAGGTGGTTGCCTTGTTGGGTCCGAACGGATCAGGCAAGACCACAACGTTCTATTCGGTCGCCGGGCTTGTCTTTCCCGAAGCTGGCACTGTGACCATTGACGGCCAAAACGTGACGACCCTGCCGATGTATAGGCGCGCGCGGCTTGGGATCGGATATCTGCCACAAGAGATGTCGATTTTCCGCGGGATGAGTGTCGAGGACAACATTGCCGCCGTTCTGGACATCACCGTGAAGCACAGCCATCGCAGGAAAGAGCGGCTGGAAGAGCTGTTGTCCGATTTTTCGATCGAACATCTGCGCCGCGCCCCGGCATTGGCATTGTCCGGCGGCGAGCGTCGCCGTGTCGAAATTGCCCGTTGTCTTGCGGCTGATCCGAAATATCTGTTGCTGGACGAGCCATTTGCTGGCGTAGACCCGATCAGCGTCGGCGATATCCGCCATCTGGTAGCGGACCTGAAAAAGCGCGGCATCGGCGTGCTGATCACTGACCATAACGTGCGCGAAACACTGGAAATCGTGGACCGGGCCTATATCCTGCATGATGGTCAGGTGCTGATGTCGGGTACGCCGGATGAAGTCGTCGAGAACGAAAATGTCCGCCGGGTCTATTTGGGCGAAAACTTCCGTATTTCATAGGCTTGCGCGGAATTGCGCCCAGCGCATGGCTGAAATCACGTATATACACGCCTGTTTTGATTGACTCTGCCGCCGTCTCTTGCCTCAATTGGGTTATGGCATTTCTTCAGTTCCAGTCGGGATCGCGGTGCACCTTTGCTAAGGGGTACGTTTCTCAGCAACTGCGGAATATGCCGATATCCCCCACCCGATAAAAACACGTGCGCTGCGTAACGCAGCGTCAAAATGGGTGTGAATTGTGAAGGAGATCACATGCGTTACCAAATTAGCGGAAAACAGATCGACATCGGCGAGGCACTGCAGACCCATGTGCAGACCGAGCTAGGGGAGGTTGTTGGAAAATATGCCCAGCGCCCGACCGACGCCAATGTCGTCTTTTCCCGTTCTGCGCATGAGTATGTTTGCGAAGCCACCGTGCATCTTTCGACCGGCCTGACTGCGCAGGCCAAGGCCCACGCTATCGAAATCTACGCAGCATTCGAGGCCTGCTGTGACAAGATGGAAACGCAGTTGCGCCGGTATAAGCGCCGCCTCAAGGACCATCACAAGGACCGATCCGAGCCGGTTGAACTCTTTGGTGCTTCCTCTTATATCCTCGCCTCTGACGAATCAGAGTCGGCTGATGAACCTGAAACGCTGCAGCCGATGATCGTGGCTGAGATGGAAACCAAGATCCCATCGTTGAGTGTTGGTGAAGCCGTTATGCAGATGGAACTAGCCGGCGCCCCGGTGCTGGTGTTCCGGAATGAAAACAAGGACGGATTGAATGTCGTGTATCGCCGTGAGGACGGCAACATTGGCTGGATTGATCCGTAACAGGCAAGAATAGCAAGGCAAGCCCCTGCACAAGCAGGGGCAAGGCCATGGAGCGTGATCATGGAGCTTTCGAGCATACTGAAGCCCGAGGCAGTACGTGTATTGTCCGCCGCTTCCAGCAAGAAGCGGCTGTTTCAGGAAATCGGCGATGTTGCCGAGGGGGCCCTTGGTCTTGACGCGCAGGTTGTTGTGGATGGCCTGCTCGAGCGGGAGAGCCTTGGCCCAACAGGCGTTGGTCATGGAGTCGCCCTGCCACATGCGCGGCTGGGTGATCTGGCCGAAGTGGCTGGCGTTTTCGTAATGCTGGAAAAGCCGATTGATTTCGGTGCGGTAGACCGCCAGCCGGTTGATGTCGCTTTTGCGTTGTTTGCCCCGGAAGAGGCAGGTGTGGACCACCTAAAGGCGCTTGCGCTGGTGTCCAGAACGCTGCGCAATACGTCGGTTTGCGCAAAGCTGCGCGCCAATCCTGATCCGGTCAAGCTCTATGCAATTCTGACCGAGGCGCAGTCGGTCCAGGCGGCTTAACTGCCCCAAAGGCAATAAAAAAGCCCCCAGTTTTCGGGGGCTTTTGCGTTTTAACCGCCGGTTCCCATTTCCAGGGTCCACCAGATTTTCCCGCCGTTCTCCTGGTGCCAGGCAAAGCCCATCTGAGTGGCTTTGGCATCCATGATGACATTTCGCGGTCCGGGTTCCTGCATCCAGGCGGCCAGCGTTTCGGTCTCGGTCTCATAGGTTTCCGAGATCGCCTCGCCGAGGAAGGTGCCGTAATAGCCGACGCGCGTCGCCCGATCCAACGGCGAAGATCCGTCCGAGCCAAAGTGCCAGGGCCGATTCTGTCGCGCCATATCCTTGGAATGGGTGGCGGCCGCGGCATTGAGCTGAGCATTCAGTTGTACCGGCTGAAGGCCCGATGCCTGGCGGAGGGCGTTAACCGAATCCAACATCCGGAATTGCAGCTTTTCTGGATTGCCACGGATCTTGTACACCGTTGGCAGGGGGCGCCCATCTGCTCCATAGGTTGGGGATCCACCCGGCGTACAGGCGGCCAGTGCAATAAAGCTAGCAAACAGTAATGAAATGATGCGCGTCATGATCGACCTGATTATTGTGTTGCCATACGGCATAGCGTGACAGAAGGCTGTGGGCAAACGCACAATGGCTTTGTTCTGCGTGATTCTGCCGGTTTCAATTGCGACTGAAGCATTCTGGCAATAAAATGCACAGGATTTTTAGATTTTCTGTGAAAAGGACCTGCGATCATGGTCAAGAAAAGCATTACTCATACAACCCGACGCGGATTCGTCGCGGGTGTCTCGGCTCTGGTCGCCTCGCCTGCGTTTGCCCAATACACCCCCGGAGACCCGCTGCGCCCCGCACCCGAGGACGAACCTGCGGTGCGCCGTAACATCTCTGGCTTCAGGGCGCTGGACTGGCAGCCCTATTTTTCCAACACGAAAAACGGCGCTATCCTTGTCGATACAGTATCGCGGGCGCTGCATTACTGGTCTGACGATCAATCGGTGTACAAACTATACCCGTCGTCGGTTCCCCTGACCGAAGAGCTGACGCGCCGCGGCCGGACCAGTGTGATCCGCAAGGTCGAGGGCCCAAGCTGGTCGCCAACACCCTCGATGAAGAAAAGAAATCCGGAATGGCCGGACTATATCCCGCCGGGTCCAGATAACCCATTGGGAACACATGCTTTATATCTAAGCTGGAAATATTACCGAATTCACGGAACCCATGATACGCGCAAAATCGGGCGTCGATCTTCGAATGGGTGCATCGGTCTTTTCAACAACGATATTGCCGAACTGTTCTCAATGGCCAAGGTTGGCACGCAAGTGTTGCTAATTTGACGACATTTCCGCGCAGGTACCCGCTTGTGACGCAACTTCCATTTGCATTCCAGTTGGATAGCTGATTAGAAAAAAACACGAGGTAAGTCTTGAGTGCATGGTTTCACTATACGGAACCGTGCGTATCCTGGAGGTTAATATGAAGAAACTCGTTCTCGCCGCTGCACTGACTGCTGCTGCTTCGACCGCTTATGCAGGCAACCTGGAAGAGCCGGTTGTTGAAGCACCTGTTGTTGTTGAAGAAACTCAGGGTTCGTCAAACGGCATCATCCTGCCGCTGATCCTGTTGGTTGTTGTTGCCGCAGCTGTTGCAGCAAGCTAATTCGACAAGCGATATCTAAAGAAAAGGCGGTGGAGCTTTCCACCGCCTTTTTTTGTGCCTAGTCGACTGGGTGGCTTAGTCCAGCCAACCCTTCAAATTATCCTCGATCACCTTGCCCAGGGCCGCTATGTGCGATTCGTCATCGTTCAGGCATGGGATATAGGTAAAGCTTTCGCCGCCCGCGTCCTCAAAACTCTCTTTGATCTCTTCGTTGATCTCTTCCAGCGTTTCGATGCAATCGGCGGAAAACGCTGGTGCGATAACGGCGATCTTCTTCTTACCCTGTTTTGCCAGTTCGGCCACGTGGTCGACCGTATATGGCTTGAGCCATTCTTCCGGGCCGAATCGTGACTGGAAGGTCGATACAAGCTGGTCGTCCGACCAGCCCAACCTTTCTTTCAGCAACCGAGTCGTTTTTGCGCATTGGCAGTGATAGGGGTCGCCCTGTAGCAGGTAGCGTTCCGGCATGCCGTGGTAGGAACAGACCAGTATGTCCGGTTTGTCCACCATCGCGGCATAGGCCTTTTTAACCGAGCCCGCCAATGCGTCGATATAGGCGGGTTCGTCAAAATAGGCGGGCACGGTACGGCTGGCGGGTTGCCACGTCTCATCCATCAGAGCGCGGAAAAACTGGTCATTGGCTGTGGCGGTCGTGGCGCCTGCGTATTGTGGGTACAGTGGAAAGAACAGAACCCGGTCGCAGCCTGCCGCGACCATTTCCCGGACTTTTGATTTTGTCGATGGGTTGCCGTAGCGCATGCAGAATTCCACCATGACCTTGTCGCCATAGCGTGCCTGCATCGCGTCACGCAATTTGGCGGTCTGGTCCTTGGTAATCGTCATCAGCGGGCTTTCGCCCTTGTCGTGGTTCCAGATCGACTTGTACGCCTCACCCGAGCTGAAGGGCCGTTTGGTCAGGATGATCCCCTGCAGGATTGGCTGCCATTTCCACTTGGGATAGTCGATCACGCGCTGGTCCGACAGAAACTCGTTCAAATAACGGCGCATGGGCCAATAGCTGTAATCGTCGGGGGTGCCGAGATTGGCCAGCAGGATGCCGACGCGGCCCGTTTTGACTTTGGGGTGATCCGCCGGGGCATGATCGGGGCGTGTGGCGTCAAACATGTTTCACTTCCTGAGATGTCTTTGCTTCGGGCTGAGATAACCGGAATTCCGTATTCGTCAATCGGACAGTTTGCCTTCGCTTGCACCCAGAGCATCCGCAAGCCGCATCTGGGCCGAGCCCGGACGCAGCGGTTTTGGCTGGCTTTCATCGGGCGACCAGCCGGTTAGGCAGACCAGCTCGAATGTCGCCTTGAGGCGTTTTTGATCAGTGCTGAAATGATTGGCATAGATGTCTTGCGCCCGGGCAAAGACCTGCCGGTTTGTGGGGTGTTTCATGCGGTTTTGCAGGCTGTTGGTTTCACCCATTGCCCGCAGGTCATGCATCAGGTGGGTCAGATCGCGATATTCCGCCGTCAATCGCGCGGTATCAGCAACCGGCAGGGCCAGTCCGGCGCGTTGCAGTAACCCGCCCAGATCGCGCAGCTCGGCCATAGGCGCGATGCGGGGGCTGAGGCCGCCCGTGACCTCAACCTCGGCCTGCCCAAGTGAGGCGCGTAGTTCCTGCAGGGTTTCACCGCCCAGACAGATCACCAGCAACAGCCCATCAGGCTGCAGCGCGCGGTGACACTGGATCAACTGCCCAACCGGATCATTGGTCCAGTGCAGAGCCATAGCATGGATCACCAGATCATGGGTACCGGGGGTCAGGTCCAGCACCTCGTTATCCGGGATGATCCGCGCCATTGGCAACACATCCTGCCAGACTTGCGCAAAAGGGGTCACGATCGCCGGGGCCGTAAAGCTTTTATTAACCAAGGCGAGCCGATCCTGAACCTCGTCAACTGCGGCGCGGTGCAAGAACAAGGCATCTTCCCGTGCGCGGGACCGACGCCGTGCAAGGATTGCGCGGTCGAACAGTGAGGGTGCGTTGGAATCAGGCAGTTTCATAGGGCGCAACTATCGCATGTGGCAGCGGATTCAAACCGCTGTCCAGATGATCTATCCCCCGCGCTGTCTGGGATGCGGTGATTTGACCGAGGCGGATTTCGGCCTCTGTGGCTCCTGTTGGCGTGAAACGCCCTTTATCGGTGGCGCTGTATGTGAAAGCTGCGGCGTGCCCTTGCCGGGTGAGGCCGATGGCCACCGAATCGAATGTGATGACTGTATGAAAACGCCGCGCCCCTGGCGCGATGGGCGGTCTGCGCTTTTGTATGATGGCAAGGCGCGATCCCTGATTCTGGCTCTGAAACATGGGGACCGGCCCGAGCTTGCACGCCCTGCGGCGCGCTGGATGGCCCTGGCGGGTCGGGATTTGTTTCGCGAGGACATGCTGATCGCGCCGGTACCGCTGCATTGGTCCCGGTTGCTGAAACGCAGGTACAACCAATCCGCCCTGTTGGCGCAGCATCTGGGGCGGCAAACCGGGTTGGAGGCCTGTCCGGACCTTCTGGTCCGACGGACAAGAACGCCTGTTTTGGATGGAAAAACAGCCGCACAGCGCATGGAAACGCTGGAGAATGCGATTGCAGCGCATCCCAGGCGGCTTCGGCAGATGCAGGGGCGCGATATTCTGCTGGTCGATGATGTCATGACATCAGGCGCAACATTGACCTCATGTGCACGTGTCTGTCGTGCATCCGGGGCAAATCATATTTTTGTGTTGACCCTAGCGCGCGTTGCCAAGGATACCTAACTCGCCCAGGATTGTGCGAAACCCAAAGGTACGGAATATGAAATCGGTAGAAATATATACCTCGCCGCTCTGTGGCTTCTGTCACGCTGCAAAACGGCTGCTGAATCAGAAGGGCGTCGAGTTTCAGGAAGTCGATGTGCTGAGGAACCCAAAACGCAAACCTGAAATGATCCAGCGCGCCGGTGGCAAGCGGACCGTACCCCAGATCTTTATCGGATCGCAGCATGTGGGCGGATGCGACGACCTGTATGAGCTGGAACGTCAGGGCAAGCTGGACGGTTTGCTGGCGGCCTGATGAAGAGCGCCCTGCTTCAGATCACCTCGTCGGATGATCCGGCTGAAAACCTGAAAATGGTGCGCGCCCTGATGTCCGAAGCGGCAGGGCAGGGTGCGCGGTTCGTTCTGACGCCCGAGGTGACGAATTGCGTGTCCACCTCGTCCACACGGCAGCGGGAAATTCTGCAATACGAAGAAGATGACCTGACACTTGCGGGGCTGCGCGAGCAGGCCGCGAGCCTGGGGATCTGGTTATTGATCGGCTCGTTGGCGATCAAAACACATGATGCGGATGGTCGGTTTGCCAATCGGTCTTTCATGATTGATCCTCAGGGGCAGATCGTGGCGTGGTATGACAAGATCCATATGTTCGACGTGCAGGTGTCCGAGGCCGAGACGTTTCGCGAGTCCAAAAACTACCGTCCCGGCACACGGGCGGTCATAGCCGAGACAGATTTCGGCAAGGTGGGTCTGAGTATATGTTATGATATCCGCTTCCCCAAACTATACGCATCTCTGGCGCAGGCTGGAGCGCGCATTCTGACGGTTCCAGCCGCTTTTTCACCGGTCACGGGTGAGGCCCATTGGAAGTCGCTGTTGCGGGCGCGGGCGATTGAAAACGGATGCTGGGTGTTGGCCCCGGCGCAGACCGGTGAACACCCTAAAACCAGGGGAAAGACCCGCAAAACCTACGGTCACAGCATGGTCGTTGCCCCATGGGGAGAGGTCGTCATCGACGCAGGGACCGATCAGGGCATTCACTTTTTCAATTTGGATGATAGTTCTGTTACAGAAGCACGAAGCCGCGTGCCTTCGCTGACACATGTCCGTCCCTTTGACGGCCCCTGATCCAGAATCTGGACTATGACAAACGATACCAATGCCCTCGCGGTCACGCTGTTCAGCGAGATCCTGACCGCAGACCAGTTATTGCGGAACCGGCTCAGCCGGGTGCTGCCCAGGGGCATGGAAATTTCGCATTTCTCGGTTTTGAACCATCTTGTCTTTGTCGGCAACGAACGCAGCCCGGCACAGCTAGCCGATACGTTTCACGTGACCCGAGGTGCCATGACCAATACCTTGGCCAAGCTGGAATGGGCCGGATATATCCACATCCGCCCCGACTGGGACGACGCCCGCCGCAAGATGGTCGCCATCAGCCCCGCTGGGCGGAGTGCTCGGGATCAGGCGATCTCCTCTATTGCGCCGCTGATCAATCGCGTGGTCGGAGAGCTGGGGCTGGAGCGGGTGCGCAGCACGCTGCCCGTGCTGCGGGATTTGCGATCGCAGTTGGAGGGGGAATAGGTTCACCCCGGCTTCACGCTCGCCGTCACATAATTCACGCTCAAATCCCGGTCAGAGATCGACCAGCTCCATAGTATCGGGTTGAACACGAAACCCTTGCGGTCCACCGGGTCCAACCCGGCTTGACGCAACAGGTCGAACAACTCGTCAGGGGTGATGAACTTGTTCCACTCATGCGTGCCGCGCGGCAGCCAGCGCATGATCACCTCGGCACCAAAGATAGCCATCGCATAGGATTTCGGGTTGCGGTTGATGGTCGAACAAATCTCAAGTCCGCCTGGTTTCAGCAAATCCCGCGTGGCTGTCAGAAAGCTGAGCGGGTCGGCCACATGTTCGACCACCTCCATGTTCAGAATCACATCAAACTGCTCACCTGCGGCGGCCATAGCCTCGGCAGTGGTGTGGCGATAGTCGATCCCAAGCCCCGATTGCTCGGCATGGATGCGGGCGACGGGCAGGTTGCCCTCGGCGGCATCGGCGCCCACGACCTCAGCGCCAAGGCGAGCCATGGGTTCGCTCAGCAAGCCTCCTCCACATCCGATATCCAGCAGGCGCAGGCCCTCGAACGGGCGCGGGGCCTTCAGATCACGGTCAAATTCGCCTGCGATTTGCTGTGTGATATAATCCAGACGACAGGGGTTCAGCATATGCAGGGGCTTGAATTTCCCATGCGGGTCCCACCATTCGGCGGCCATCGCCTCGAATTTTGCGATCTCGGACGGGTCTACCGTGTTCGGATGCGCTTGCATTCCTGTCTCCGTATGCTCTTTTACGTTTAAGGACTATATAGGGCCATAATGGACAAGTACCCGGACCAAAAGCGCGCAGTGCAATATCTTTACCCGCCGATCGACCCGTTCGATCAGCGCATGGTCGATGTGGGCGATGGTCACCTTATCTATATGGAACAATGCGGCAATCCGGATGGCCTGCCGGTGGTCGTGTTGCACGGAGGCCCAGGTGGCGGATGCAGCCCCGCAATGCGGCGCTATTTCGATCCGGACGTCTTTCGGGTGATTCTGTTTGATCAGAGAGGCTGTGGACGCTCGCGCCCGCACGCGTCGGTCACAGACAACACAACCTGGCATCTGGTGGCCGATATCGAACGGCTGCGCACCCTGTTGAACATCAGTGACTGGGCCGTTTTCGGCGGAAGCTGGGGCGCAACCCTGGCGTTGATCTATGCGCAGGCGCATCCCGACCGGGTGAATAGGCTGATATTGCGCGGCGTGTTTCTGGCAACGCAGGCCGAGCTGGACTGGTTCTATGGTGGTGGCGCGGGCAAGTTCTGGCCCGAGCAATGGTCCAAGTTCACCGCTCTGCTCTCCGAGACAGAGCTTTCCGATACGATTGGGGCCTATAACAAACGCCTGTTCTCAGGGGATCGGGCGACTGAGGTTCTGTACGGACGGGCCTGGTCCGCCTGGGAAAATGCGCTGGCGTCAATCCATTCGAACGGATCCACCGGAGAAAGCCCGGGTGAGTATGCGCGCGCCTTTGCCCGGCTTGAGAACCACTATTTCATCAATCGGGCTTTCCTTGATCAGGACGGGCAGATTCTGGAGCAGATGGATCGGATCGCTCATATTCCCGGCCATATCGTTCAGGGCCGCTATGACATGATCTGCCCACCGCATTCTGCCTGGAACCTGGCCGAGCGCTGGCCGAATGTCGAATTGAAGATGGTCCGTCAGGCGGGCCATGCCCTGTCTGAACCCGGCATCAGTGCCGAATTGGTCCGCATTATGAACCGCGTGGCCGAGGGGGTAGCATGACCCGCATTGACCGCCGCGCGTTGTTTGCATCAGGTGCCGCTGCGGCGCTGTTGGCGGCAACAGGCGCCTCACTGGCGAATACGCCCAAGCCGGGCGGAACCCTGCGGCTTGCGGTGCCGCGTGACGACAGTCTTGAACAGGTTGCACGGGGGGCGGTGTTTGACACGCTGACCGAAATCGCACCGGACGGTACCTTGCGAGGTGAGCTGGCAACAGGATGGCAGACCGATACGGATGCCCGGATCTGGACGTTTGATCTGCGCGATGATGCGGTGTTCCACGACGGCGTAGCATTGGATATCGCTGATGTGATGGCGGTTTTGGCCGAAGTCGGGCGCGCCGAAGCGCTGGCCCCTAACCGGCTGCATCTTGAACTGTCCAAACCTAATCCCGGCCTGCCTTTCCTGCTGGCCGAAAGTCAATTTGTCATCCCGCGGGCTGGTCAGAGCGTCAAACCGCTGCAGATCGCCAATGGCACCGGATGCTACCGTGTCGAACGGGCTGAGGATGATCGCCACTTTCTGGGCCGCAAAGTTGTTGACCATTATAAGAGCACTCAGGCCGGCTGGGCGGATGCTTTTGAGATTATCGTCATTCCTGATGCCCGCGTCCGGGCCGAAGCATTGCGGGATGGCTATGTGGATATTGCTGCCCTGCCATCATCCGAAGGCTTGAATGGGCTGCGCGGTCTGCGCCTTCACCCCAGCGAATCGGATATTGCGCTGGCGGCGGCTGCTCATGTTGGTATGCCCCAGCAGATCGGTGGCGCGCGCGCGCTGGACGACGGACGCATCGCTGAACGGTGGTGGTTGGCGTAAATTCCGGTCAGGGTTCCTGCCGGGGGTTGCAGACTCGGGAAACCCTGCGTATATGCAGTTGCAACAGCGGCGTGTCAGACTTCTGGTCTGGGGCTCCACCGGGAATTTCGACGGGCCGCGCGCCCGTTTTTTTGTGCCCGACTGACAGGGTAGAGTAGCTGATGACAAACGAACTGATAGCCAAAGCTGCCATTGATCGGAGACTGGCCGAGATCATCACCCCAGTGATCGAAGATCTGGGGTATGAGCTGGTCCGTATCCGCCTGATGAGCGGCAAGCAGACCACCTTGCAGATCATGGCCGACAAGCCCGATGGTGGCATCGAAGTGGATGATTGCGCCGAGATATCGAACGCAGTCAGTGCCACGTTGGATGTCGAAGATCCGATCCTTGACGCCTATGCGCTGGAAGTGTCCAGCCCCGGCATCGACCGGCCTCTGACACGTCTCAAGGATTTTGAGATGTTCGAGGGCTATGAGGCAAAGATTGAAACCGCCGAACTGATCGAAGGCCGTCGCCGCTTCAAAGGTGAGCTGGCCGGGATCGAAGGCGATGAGGTTTTGATCAATATCTCCGAGGGAGATGAGACGATCACCATCGGCTTGCAGTTTGACTGGCTAAGCGATGCCAAGCTGGTCCTGACCGATGATCTGATCAAAGAGATGCTGCGCCAGCGCAAGGACGCCGGTGCCCTGAACGAAAACGCTTTCGACGAGATTGAGACCGAAGGGTCCGAAGAGGAGACGAACTGATGGCAATCACCTCAGCCAACCAGCTGGAGCTGCTGCAGACCGCCGAGGCCGTGGCCCGCGAAAAGATGATCGACCCCGGTCTGGTTGTCGAAGCGATGGAAGAATCGCTCGCCCGTGCCGCCAAAAGCCGCTACGGCGCCGAGATGGATATCCGCGTCAGCATCGACCGCAAGACCGGTAAAGCGACCTTTACCCGCGTCCGCACCGTGGTTGAGGATGAAGAGCTTGAGAACTATCAGGCCGAGATGACCGTCGAGCAGGCCAAGCAATACATGGAAGCGCCGGAAGTCGGTAGCGTCTATGTCGAAGAAGTGCCTCCGGTCGAAATGGGCCGGATCGCGGCGCAATCCGCTAAGCAGGTGATTCTGCAAAAGGTTCGCGAAGCCGAGCGCGATCGCCAGTACGAAGACTTCAAGGATCGCGCAGGTACCATCATCAACGGTGCGGTCAAGCGCGAAGAGTTCGGCAATGTCATCGTCGATCTGGGCGGTGCCGAGGCTGTTCTGCGCCGCAACGACAAGATTGGCCGCGAAAGCTATCGCCCCAATGACCGTGTGCGCGCCTATATCAAGGAAGTTCGTCGCGAGGTTCGTGGCCACCAGATCTTCCTGTCGCGCACCGCGCCTGAATTCATGGCTGAACTGTTCAAGATGGAAGTGCCGGAAATCTATGACGGCATCATCGAGGTCAAAGCTGTTGCTCGTGATCCCGGATCGCGCGCCAAGATCGCTGTCATTTCCTATGACGGCTCGATCGACCCTGTCGGTGCCTGCGTTGGTATGCGCGGCAGCCGTGTGCAGGCCGTCGTGAATGAGCTGCAGGGCGAAAAGATCGACATCATTCCATGGAATGAAGATCAGCCCACCTTCCTGGTGAACGCGCTGCAGCCCGCCGAGGTGTCCAAGGTGGTTCTGGACGAAGAAGCCGGCAAGATCGAAGTTGTGGTTCCCGAGGAACAGCTGAGCCTCGCCATCGGTCGCCGTGGTCAGAACGTACGTCTGGCCAGCCAGCTGACCAACCTGGACATCGACATCATGACCGAGGCCGAAGAATCGGCGCGTCGTCAGAAAGAGTTCGAAGCCCGCACCGGCCTGTTTATGGAAAGCCTGGATCTAGACGAATTCTTTGCTCAGTTGCTGGTATCGGAAGGCTTCACCAACCTGGAAGAAGTCGCCTATGTCGAGCTTGACGAGCTGTTGGTCATTGACGGCGTCGACGAAGGCACCGCGCAGGAACTGCAGACTCGTGCGCGTGAGCACCTGGAAGCACAGGCCAAAGCGGCGCTGGATGCAGCGCGTGAGCTGGGTGTCGAGGACAGCCTTATTGAATTCGAAGGTCTGACACCCCAGATGGTAGAAGCGCTGGCCAAGGACGACGTGAAAACGTTGGAAGATTTTGCCACCTGCGCTGACTGGGAACTGGCTGGTGGTTGGACCACAGTTGATGGTGAGCGTATCAAGGATGACGGCGTTCTGGAGCCTTTTGGCATAACGCTGGAAGAGGCGCAGGATCTGGTCATGACCGCACGCATCATGTTGGGCTGGGTTGATCCTGCCGAACTGGAGCAGGCTGAAGAAGACGGCGTAGCGGCCGACGAGGAAGCCGAGGCCTGATCGCAGGCTTCGGGTGGCGCACATGGGTCGCGGTGGCGTCCATAAGGATCGGTCTGACGGACCCGAACGCAAGTGCATTGCCACTGGCGAGGTTCAGCCTAGATATGGGCTGATCCGCTTTGTGGTCGGGCCAGACGGTCAGGTCTTTCCTGATGTCGCGGCAAAACTGCCGGGGCGCGGTGTTTATGTCTCGGCCGACCGCAGCGCGTTGGACAAAGCCATCGGCAAGAAATTGTTCGCGCGGGGGTTCAAGGCGCAGGTCACTGTGTCAAAGGATCTGGCCGATGAGGTTGAAAAGCAGATTGCGCGGCGCGTGATCGAGCTTTTGAGCCTCGCGCGCAAGTCCGGTGATGCGGTTGCTGGCTATGAAAAGGTCAAGGCAATGCTGGACCGGGAAGAGGCCCAGGTATTGCTTCAGGCTTCTGATGGATCGGGGCGTGGCAAGTCGAAACTCAGCACGCCGCACTTTGGGAAATACATCGGCTGGTTGACCGCAGACGAACTTGGGGCGGCATTTGGGCGCCAAACCGTGATTCATGCGGCCTTGGCCTCTGGCGGACTCGCCAAACGTGTTGTAGAGGAAGCGCAGCGCCTGCATGGCTTGCGCGAAACGGATGACGGCGGCAAGGGCCGCGCGGAAGGGTAAGAAGCTTTATGAGCGATAGTGACGGCAAAAAGACATTGGGTCTTCGTGGCGGGGCGCGCCCCGGAAATGTGAAACAAAGTTTCAGCCACGGACGTACCAAGAATGTCGTGGTGGAAACCAAACGCAAACGCGTGGTGGTCCCCAAGCCGGGTGCGGCCAAAACCGGTGGTGGAGCTACGCCATCAGGTGATCCGTCGCGTCGTCCAGCCGGGATTTCCGACGTGGAAATGGCGCGCCGGATGAAGGCGCTGCAGGCTGCCAAGGCGCGTGAGGTCGAAGAGGCCGCCGAGCGTCAGGCCGCTGAAAAAGCGCGCGAGGAAGAGCGTGCCCGTCGCCGTGCGGAACTAGAGGCCAAAGAGCGCGAACAGCGCGAGGCCGAAGAACGCGCGCGCGCCAAGGCCGAAGAGGAAGAACGCAAGCGCAAAGAGGCTGAAGATGCCGCTAAGCGTGTCGCGGCGACCCCGACTCCTGAAGAGCCAAAAGCCGCCCGCAGCCCGGCCAGCAAGCCTGCGCCCGCAGCAACGCCACGCAAGCAGGATCGCGAGCGTGAACAGCGCGGCACGCGCACCAAGGGCCGTGACGATAACCGCCGTTCAGGCAAGCTGACTCTGGGTCAGGCGACCGGTGGTGAAGGCAACCGCCAGCGTTCGATGGCAGCCATGAAGCGTAAGCAAGAGCGCGCGCGTCAGAAAGCCATGGGCGGCGCTGTCGAGCGGGAAAAGGTTATCCGTGACGTACAGCTGCCCGAGGCGAT
The DNA here is from genome assembly GCF_059610745.1 of Ruegeria sp. CDSC042. Classification (NCBI taxonomy): domain Bacteria; kingdom Pseudomonadati; phylum Pseudomonadota; class Alphaproteobacteria; order Rhodobacterales; family Roseobacteraceae; genus Ruegeria; species Ruegeria sp. CDSC042. The sequence goes on along the minus strand of NZ_JBXWOF010000010.1, from coordinate 60,325 downwards.
TGTCGTGTCCGAGCTGGCCAACCGTATGGCCGAGCGTGTCGCGGACGTTGTCAAATCGCTGATGAACATGGGCATGATGGTCACGCAGAACCAGACCATTGACGCTGATACTGCGGAACTGATCATCGAAGAATTTGGCCACAAGGTCACGCGCGTCTCGGCCTCTGACGTCGAGGACGTCATCAAAGAGATCGAAGACAGCGAAGGCGATCTGCAGTCGCGTCCGCCGGTCATTACCATCATGGGTCACGTTGACCACGGTAAGACCTCGTTGCTGGACGCGATCCGCGACGCTCGCGTTGTGGCGGGTGAGGCCGGGGGTATTACCCAGCATATTGGCGCTTATCAGGTGAAAACCGATGGCGGCACAACGCTGTCTTTCCTGGATACACCGGGTCACGCGGCCTTTACCTCGATGCGTTCGCGCGGGGCGCAGGTCACGGATATCGTGGTTCTGGTTGTTGCTGCGGATGACGCGGTGATGCCGCAGACGATCGAGGCGATCAACCACGCCAAAGCGGCGGGTGTCCCGATGATCGTTGCGATCAACAAGGTCGACAAGCCGGATGCGAACCCGGACAAGGTGCGCACCGATCTGCTGCAGCACGAAGTCATCGTTGAGAAAATGTCGGGTGAGGTTCAGGACGTCGAAGTGTCCGCCATTACCGGTCAGGGTCTGGATGAGCTGTTGGAAGCCATCGCGTTGCAATCCGAAATTCTTGAGCTGAAAGCCAACCCGAATCGCGCCGCCCAGGGTGCCGTGATCGAGGCGCAGTTGGATGTGGGCCGTGGACCTGTTGCTACCGTTCTGGTTCAAACCGGTACATTGCGTCAGGGCGATATCTTTGTTGTGGGTGAGCAATACGGTAAAGTCCGTGCACTGATCAACGACAAGGGCGAACGCGTCAAAGAGGCAGGCCCCTCGGTTCCGGTTGAGGTTCTGGGTCTGAATGGCACGCCCGAGGCCGGGGACGTTCTGAACGTGACCGAGACTGAAGCGCAGGCGCGTGAAATCGCCGCCTACCGTGAACAGGCCGCCAAGGACAAACGCGCCGCCGCCGGTGCCGCAACCACCCTTGAACAGCTGATGCAAAAGGCCAAGGAAGACGAAAACGTCACCGAACTGCCAATTCTGATGAAAGCGGACGTGCAAGGTTCTGCCGAAGCCATCGTTCAGGCGATGGAGAAGATCGGCAACGACGAAGTGCGCGTGCGGGTGCTGCATTCAGGCGTCGGCGCGATCACCGAAACGGATGTCGGCTTGGCGGAAGCGTCCGGAGCCCCGATCTTGGGCTTCAACGTGCGTGCCAATGCTTCAGCCCGGAACACCGCGAACCAAAAGGGCGTGGAAATCCGCTACTACTCGGTGATCTACGATCTGGTCGACGACGTGAAAGCCGCCGCATCAGGCCTGTTGAGCGCCGAGATCCGCGAAAAGTTCATCGGTTATGCCGAGATCCGCGAAGTCTTCAAGGTTACAGGCGTTGGCAAGGTTGCTGGCTGTCTGGTTACAGAAGGCGTGGCGCGTCGTTCCGCAGGTGTCCGCCTGCTGCGCGACAACGTGGTGATCCACGAAGGCACGCTGAAGACGCTGAAGCGCTTCAAAGACGAAGTGGCCGAGGTTCAGTCGGGTCAGGAATGCGGTATGGCATTCGAGAACTATGACGATATCCGCGCCGGAGACGTCATCGAAATCTTCGAGCGCGAAGAGGTCACCCGGACACTGGATTGATCCGGACAGAACTGAAATTCGGAAAACAGCGGCTCTAACGGGCCGCTGTTTTTCTTTTGGAGAGCTGACGTGAGCCTTTGACTTTATGCGCGAGTTTGTTTGAAGTTAATCATCAAGTCGCACCGGGTAGCCTTGGTTCAAGAGGCAAAGTAAATCTAGGTTGGTGTCGGCTATGCGGTCAAAGCAGCCTTATGCAACTGCTGCTATTGCTGACGCAGCATCGGTGAGCAGCTGCTGCACGCGCATCGCTGCGGTGCAACTTTTTTCGTCAAACCGGCCATTCAAGGCAAGGTCATAGTCCGAATTTCGAACGGAGCTTTCGGTGCATCCAGATTGGACAATCTGGACGCATGAAACAGCGCTCATTGCTTACGATGGCGACAACGAGCGCTTCCAGAATGCGCCCCGAAAAATTGACCTGGTGAATACTAGCGGCAATGCGGGAGGCACACGCACCAGCGCTGTCTGATCAGTCCGTTGAGAAGCAATAAAACAGACCCGCCCCGCCAGAACGTGGCAGATGTTCTTCTCCACAACCACGCGAGCCGTGCGACGAGTTCCAAGACACCATGTTTCGCGCATCATTGAGACCCACACGGTCATGATGTCCGACAATCGCGGACCCGTCTTCACTATTCGAAGTCCAGTTGCTGCATGTCGTATCGCCACCTGCCGTCGAGAAATGTCCGGCAGAATCGGAGCCAGTCAAAATGTCATGTTTGTTCGGCTGACTACCACGCCCATTTACAGGGTTACCGTTTTCATCGAGTGCGGTCAGAATACTAATGTTCACGCTGTCGCTGTGTAGGTCTTCTACATTGTTGGCGATGAGTTCTCCCTTGGCATTGTACCATGGACCCGCCCCGATTCGGTCGCGTGCCGAAATACCGTTGGTTATTGTCATCGGGTCGGTGCTGCGATCAATGGACATTGACGTGCTCAGATAGGCCGAAAAAGTTTTGGAAGAACCGACCGCAGAAGCAAGTGCATTACAATGAGCATCGGCGCCGTCGAGGCCGCCTAGATTGGCACCGTCTCCTTTGCCTACACTAGTGATGAAGAACGACATCTCATCGCCTGCCGATTGTGCCTGAACGATTGCCGCGAAACAGCAGATTACGAGTGCAGCAACCCCATGGACAGCTGTTCTGTTGGTGAACTTCGACATGTGATTCTCCCTTCTTGCTGTTTGATCTCCGATGCTAGCCGTATGCATTGCTTGGGTCCACGATTAGCGCACAGGGATTAGAGAACATGACAGTTCAGCCTTCGAAACATATCTTGACGGAATATTGGTCGGCACAGACGTTATGGCCGACTTTCGTCACCATTGTGGCAAACCCAAAATGGGGTTCGCACGAAACTTTCGCCGCGAGTATTGCGAACGCCCGGTCTGACAGACGTACTCCACCACCGTGCTGTGATCGATTGCCTCAGATGCTGGACAAAGCAGCTTTCCGACTTGACTGCGGCAATGTCCGTAGTCAGCCTAAAGCCGCTATTGCGCTGAATGCCTTGCATCGGAATGTCGGCCTTTGAAACACTGAACTCGTAATGCTGCTCTGCAAATAATGCGACTGCTTACAACTGTTTTTGGGTGATTTCAGTTGGCTAGAGCTTTGGCTATACGTTCAACCAAGGCCCGTTGCACGAGAGCAAACCTTGGTGTCTGCGCGATTTCCTCTAGTGTTGCGACCCAGAGCGGAACTTCGATTTGGGGATTCATGCCGTGCGATCTATGAAGGCGGGGGTCAGCATCGCCGATGAATTCTGGTAAAAATGTCTTGCCCGCTCCGGAAGCGGCCATCTGCTGAAGCACCAAAAAACTGTCTGCTCCGTTGGTAGCTTGTTCGGTTTTCGCGTTTTCTGCTAGCCACTTGGCAGGCAGAGAGCGGCTCAACGCGCCGTCAAGCCTCATCCATTTACGATTTGGGGAACCATCATCATAGACCCCAAACGACAATGTACCTGATCGTTCTCCGACCAGGCCGTCCTCAAGTTTAATCGATGGGCGCACAGCGATATCCGCAGTCAGCCGGGATAGATCACGGTGGCTGTTGCTACTCAACAAAGTCAGTTCCAACCCTGGGTACTCTTTGGAAATTTCATTCAAAATCTGAGGCAATACCATCTGGCAAAGACTGTCAGTGGACGTGATGCGAACGTGACCAACAGGAGAGCGGTTCGCGCCTACGATTGCCCTCTCTACTGAAAGCACCGCATCTTCAACGTTTTCCATAGCCGAGAGAATTGTTCTGGCCTCAGGCAGCGCGGAATATCCAGAAGAGCTCTTCCGAAAAATCGCACAGCCACTTCTCTGTTCAAAGGCAACCACTCTGCGCAGGACTGTCGCATGCGTTACCCGCAAAGCTTCCGCCGCCGAGTTCAGCGAACCGAATCTATCAACGGCAAGCACATATCGAATGTCATCCCAATTATCGTTGTTCATAAATTAACAGGAGGCGGCGAATAACAAACAATTACAAGTAAATTCGTTCAAGCTAACATTCGAAGTATTGAACAGGGAGAGACATCATGATGAAGAAGTTCTCAATTTTGGCGGCAGGCATTTTGTCTGTAGCGGCCATTGGCGCAGCCATCGCCCATGAAAGCGAAAATCCGGCTGTGAAAGCTCGGACCTCAATCATGCAGCTCTATTCCTTCAATCTTGGTACACTTGGCGGCATGGCCAAAGGCGAGGTGGGCTATGATGCCGAGGCCGCAACACGGGCTGCAAACAACCTTGTTGTACTAACGCAGATCGACCAATCCGCGATGTGGCCCGCAGGATCCGACAATGTATCCGATCCGTCCACCCGAGCGCTGCCTGCGATCTGGGAAAACTTCGCTGACGTTGGTGCGAAAGGGCAGGCTATGGCAGATGCCGCTGTTGCGATGCAGGCTGCGGCAGGGCAAGATGTTGATGCCCTGAAAGCGGCTATGGGCGATCTGGGTGGAAGCTGTTCGGCATGTCACAAAGCGTACAGAGCGCCAAAAGATTAATTGGTAGATAGCTGTGAAGCGGTTTTTCCTTTTCACCGCTTTCGTTGCACTCTTGGTTGGGTTGGCAGGTTTGGTGCTGACCCGACCACAAAGAACGGATCAATCTAAACTCGACGGTTTGCATCCGGATCTCACCAGAGGCGAAATCGTGTTCCACGCCTCAGGATGCGCATCTTGTCATTCAGCGCCGGATGCGGTTGGTGAGGACAAGCTCATGCTCTCCGGTGGTCGCCGGTTTGAGACGGAATTCGGCACGTTCATTGCCCCCAACATTTCCAGTGACCCAGAAGTTGGTATTGGGTCCTGGTCTGCCCTGGATCTGGCCAATGCCTTGATCCATGGGACCGGACCCGAAGGGCAGCACTATTTTCCAGCGTTTCCCTATACATCTTACGCCAACATTACGGCCGAAGACGTTATTTCGCTCCTTGCATTCCTCAGAACCCTGCCAGCGTCCAAAGCCGAAAGCGTTTCTCATGAAGTCGGTTTTCCTTTCAATGTTCGTCGTGGATTGGGGGGATGGAAACTGTTGTTCATGACACCAGGCTGGGTAGTCGAAGGTGATTTGACCGACCAACAAAGACATGGCAGGTATTTAGTGGAGGCGTTGGGTCATTGCGCTGAATGCCATACCCCGCGAAATGGCTTAGGTGGTCTGAAACGAGACCTTTGGCTGACAGGTGCACCAAATCCAAACGGGAAGGGTCGCGTCCCGGGCCTTACCTCAGACCAGCTTGATTGGTCCGAGGCCGACATTTCCGAGTACCTCAAATCTGGCTTTACACCGGACTATGACAGCGCTGGTGGTGAGATGGTGGAGGTCATCGAGAACACATCTCGCCTCACCGATGAGGACCGTTTGGCGATTGCCGCTTATCTCAAGGCGGTTCCTGTTTCGTCGGCGGTGCTTCCATCAGAGTAACAGTCGTTTGGCGCCATGCAGGGGGACCAGATGCTGTCGTCGATCGCCGGTAGGAAGCCGCAGGGCCTATTCCCTTTTCACCAACCACCTGTTTTACGTTTTGAACGTCGGAGCTCAGCAATATCCCGAGATTCTGTTCATGATTGATTGAGCGTTGTGGCCAAATGACACAAATAATCGCTCTTTAATCTATTCCAATATCCATTGCGGTACTGGCTCTGAAACTGTTGGCTAGGTGGCTGACAGGCTCGGTGGCGTTGTTGTCGGACGCAATGGAATCTACCGTGAATGTCGTTGCGGCGTTGCTGGCATACTTTGCGGTTCGGGTTGCCAATAAACCCCCTGATGAAAACCACCCCTTTAGTCACAAAAAAGCTGAGTATCTTTCCGCTGTCGTCGAGGGCGTATTGATTGTTCTGGCGGCGTTCTTGATCATCAGAGAAGCTGTACTGGCACTCCCAAACCCGCATCTTGAGGATGCGCCTCTTTTTGGAATCGCCGTCAGTGTCATTGCAACGGGCGTGAATGGCGCATGGGCTTACCTATTGCTCAAAATCGGCAGTCGCGAGGGGTCGCCTGCATTGGAGGCGAGCTCCCGGCACATTTTCACAGATGTCATGACCTCAGTTGGTGTCATCGCAGGTCTGATACTTGCACTTGTCACCGGCTGGCTGATCCTCGATCCGATCCTGGCAATTCTTGTTGCACTGAACATCTTGTGGGAGGGCTGGAAAGTTATTCGGGCGTCTGTCGATGGACTGATTGATGTGACCCTTTCGGATCATGACTTGCAGACTGTTACTAATGCAATCGAAGCAAATCTCGGCGCAGCCTTGGAGTACCACGACCTCAAAGGGCGTAGATCCGCAAACGTCATCTTTGTGGAGTTTCATCTTGTTGTGGACGGCACAATGCCAGTCAGCGCGGCGCATGATATATGCAATGACATCAAGGAAGAATTGGATCGTTTGTATCCGGGTTCTGTCTTTGTCATTCACCTCGAACCTGATGACGAGCTGAAGGGTGACCGGGTTAGTTCCCGCTAAACTGGTCACATGGCTCAGCAAAAACTCCATTGGTTTGACTGATCTGACTAAGACGTTCGGCTTGAAATTCGTCAGACCTAAGCCCGATGTGGGGAAGCCGAACCAGAAGTAACCTGCCTCCAACGTCACGAAGCGTGATGCTCAAAATTGGAGGCGAAAATGAAAATTCAAAGAAAGCTGGGTCAACTTCTTAGTACCGCGGCGTTGGCTTCGTTGATCGCGGCAACACCTTATGTGCCAGCGTTTGATGCCGATGGTCGCCTACATTTTGAACCATCATATGCCTTTGCCAAGAGCGGCAGGGGAAGCGACGGGGATGGTCGCGATGATGATCGGGATGACGACAGAGATGATGACCGCGACGACGACCGGGACGATGATCGTGACGACAATTCGGGATCAGGCAAAGGTGGTCGCGACGATGATGATGACGATGACGACTCCAAACGCTCCAATAAGGGCAGCGGAAAGAAGGATCGGTCTCAAGCAGGTGGTAAACCCTTGGGTTCGGCCGGTGTAACAAAGGTCGAAACAAACGCTAACGGCATTGAAGTGCGTTACGCCGACGGAACCAAGGAGGAGATCGAAAACGGGCGGTATGAGAGAAAGAATGCTCAGAACCGAACTGTTGAGGAGCGCCCTGCGACCGGTGCTGACGTCTCAAGGCTTCGGTCTTTGGCGAATGGTATCTCAATCGACAACGTGCTCTCTTCTGGGCAAGGCGGCACTGCTGGAAGTCGACCTACGAAAATTGAACGCCAGGGCAACAATATCGAAGTGAACTATGCCAATGGTTGGAAAGAGGAGATCGAGTTTGGGCGCTACGAGCTGAAAGATCCGTACAACCGGACTGTTGTTGAGAGAAACGCAACGGCTTCCGATCGCCGAAGGTTGCAGTCGGTTGCCAACTGAGCTGCAACTCCAGTAGATAACCCGTTGGTGGCTTCTTGTAGAGGGGGCCGCCATCTTCGTACTAGAGACCGCTGTTAGTCTCCCTTGTTCCAAACATCATGGGCAATGAGCGCGGCCTCTACCCGGTTTCGCGCGTGAAGCTTGGACAGTATTGCCGTCATGTAGTGCTTCACGGTCTTTTCCTGAAGGTCTAACTCGTCAGCGATTTCACGATTACTCAGTCCTTTGGCTACACGTCGAAGTATTTCTTCCTCACGATGCGTAAGGTCATTGAGAATGCTGCTGTTCTTAGAGGTGCCGGTGTCAGCGTTGATTTGAAGCAGTACCCGCGAGGCCAAGCCCGGAGAAACGAACCCTTCACCTGCGGCGATGCTGCTTAAGGAAGCGGTCAATTCGCTCGCGGTTACTCCCTTCACGATGTACCCTATCGCGCCCGCCTCCAACGCGTCCGCGACGTCGCTGCTGTTCTCTGAGACCGTCAAGATTGCAATGAAAGGCGGATTTGCCATTGTCGCAATTTTACGTGTTGCGCTTATCCCGCCACCGGGCATCGAGAGGTCAAGAATGGCTATGTTCGGCTGATGCGTGACGACCAGCGATACTGCATCTTCAGCGCTGGACCCGGCAGCCAAAACTTCAAAACCATCAGCTTCATCCAGCGTGCGTTGCAAACCATCCCTGAATATCGGGTGATCATCAGCTATTACGACAGATGTAGTCATGATGTGCCTAACTTTCTGGGAAAGAGTGTCATAGAAACGGTGGTGCCCTCACCCGGTCTCGATGCGACTTCGAACCTGCCGCCAATACTCTCGACCCGATCCCGCAAGCCCATAAGCCCTTGGCCACCATCGTCTCGCAACGCGGTTTCTTCTGACCTGTCAAAACCAGGCCCGTCGTCTTTGACCTTTATAACTATGCGGTCGTTCTGCGCCTCAGAGATAACGGTGCACTTGGAAGCTGGAGCATATCTCGCGGCATTGGAAAGCGTCTCCTGAAGGAACCGAAAAACGCACAGCTTGTCGGACAATGACAACTCTGGGGCCTGGCTACCCAAAAGTGAAATATCCGGTCGCAACGGGCTGTGTTCGACGTGATCCTCTACGGCTCTCTTCACAACATCGACGAGTGACAAGCTGTCGATATCTGGCGCAGAAAGCCCTCGCGATATTGCACGAATTTCAGCCAGAGATTTTTGCAAAGACTGCTGAATTTCCTCTGCCTCTTTAGAACTTTCGGACTCTTTGGAAAACGCCGCCTCCAGTCTAAGGGCGGCGAGCGACAGATATTGCGCAGGACCATCATGTAGCTCGGCACCGAGATTTTTGAGGAACCGATCTGTTTGCGTGGCGTATCTTTCTGACGCATCTACTACACGCGACCGCAGCCGGGCATTCTGCTCGGCCATCCTCTCACTTTCTGTCAGGCGCTGTTTAAGAAGAGCCCCCTGTCGTCGAATAGTTTTGTCGCCAATTGCGACAATGGAATACAGAACAATAGTACTTGCCAGAAATGCGGAACCGACGACCAACCAACTTGTTCGCCTGGCCTTGGCTAAGTCTAACTCAAGCTGATCAGCTCTTTCGTAGAACTCCGCAACTGCGATGATTTCGCCGGACCAAAGTTCGCGGATGGGGCTGTAAACTTCAAGTAGTGGTATCCCCAAAGCCGCCTCGGCGGCGCTCTCGGCATGATCAAGCTCTTTGAAAGAGCCGGAGATGTCACCGCTCCACGCCCGCCTTAAGTCATCCGTTGGATTGAAACGGTTTCCAATGATGTCTGTATCAGAGGCATGTACAATCACACCGCCTTGCTTCCAGAATTTGTAGGAGACAATGCGGTCACGCATTGGCTGGGTCATGAAAATCTCGTCCAGCGCCAGGCTCGCCTGCTCAGAAAGATGGTTGCCATGTGCCAATTCCTGGCTGAGCGGGGATACTACGCTTTCCATATATAGCGCAGCGGAATTGGCGGAGTTTTGCACGACTGCGTTCTGGATTCGATTTGACACCCAGACCCCGACGATTGCGGTAGCAGTACCCATCACGAAAATGCTGGCCGCAAGAAAGACTCGCGACAGCGACCAATTGCCAATCGTCAGGTCAGTTACTTTCGCTCTCATCGTGAAATCGACTATGAACTACAATCTGTTATCGCACCACAGACCTTGGTCTGACGTGATCTGGCTAAATCTCAGATCCTGCGCTTCCGTCCAGTGGCCAGAGTCAGATATCGTCCATCGTTCTCAGTCTTTGCAGCATCGGGCATTGAACGTTTCCGCTATCACAATTGGCCGTAAGCTCACTCAAGGCGTACTCTAGGCGTCTGAGCTCACTAATCTTGCTTTGAACGCTGGCAATGTGTGCCTCGGCCAGTTCTTTCACTGATCGGCAGTCTTCGGCACTTCCTTCTGACAGCTCCAAAAGCGCCTTTGCGTCAGATAGAGGAAACCCCAGGTCACGGCACTTCTTCAAAAATCGAAGTCTTCCAACATCGCTTGCCGAATAGAGGCGACGATTGTTCAGAGCTCGTGCGGGTCTTGGTACGATACCTTCGCGTTCGTAATAGCGGATAGTTTCTATGCCGATCCCGCATTGCCGGGAAGCCTCGCCTATCGCAATCATGTGAAGTGCCTCCACTTGATCCTGTAGTTACTACAGGAGTTATACGCATTGAATGCTAGTGCCTCAACACAATCAAATCGCCTACCCAGGGAGCGAAAGATGAAAAAATATTTGACCCTCAGCTACCTGGGATCGGTTTCCGCTCTGGGGGTCGCGACATGCTGTGTTCTTCCAATGGCCATGATGTTGCTCGGCTTGGGTGGCAGTTGGTTGGCGATATTCGGAAAAATAGCGGCAGCAAGCTACTATGTTCTCGCCATCTCAACAGTGCTGGTCGCAGTTTCGTGGTTCGTAGCGCATCGAAACGGGACGTTGGCAAATCTGAAATGGTGGCTTGTCGGAAACACGGCGACTACCGCGTTGGCATGGGTCATCGTGTTCAATGAGGCTCAAATCAACGATTATCTAATCATGCAGATGTGAGACAATGACAAAACAAACTGTGGTGCTGGATAGCACTTTGACCTGCCCTCGGTGTGGGCACGTTGAAACCGAGAAAATGCCAACTGACTCGTGCCAGTGGTTTTATGAATGCAAATCATGCAAGGCAGTCTTGAAACCGTTAGAAGGCGATTGCTGTGTTTTTTGTTCCTACGCAACTGTCCCGTGCCCGCCAATTCAGTCAGGTGACTGCTGTTGTGGATAAGCGGGCCGCAACCGCAACATCAAAGAAAGGTTTTGATTGTCCGCATTGGCTCGTCGGCCAAAGTTTGCAAAGTCTGGTTTCTGCGCATCGCGACCATCAAACTCGCACAACTCTGCGCCATGGCTAACGGTAGCAAAGTCCGCGTCTCGCGAATTGCCTGACAAAACCTCGCTGCGCCCGGCACCAATAGCCGCTCTTTACGCCGCACTGCCGTGTTCAAGATGATGCCCGCGCAGCAAGAAAATCAAATTCACAGATTGGGGCTCAAATCGGACACTTGCGGTACCGCCACAAATGCAGGGATATGGCGACTTGCTCAGTGCATGACGCAAAGGTCAGAATATTCTATCGCCCAGCACCTATGATTACCGAGGAGTCGGCAGGAACGTGCTTGCGTGCATGATGATGTCGAAATGCTGCATCCCTTTCTGCAGATCAAAACTGACAGAATGCCCGCCTTTACGCAGCAATTCCGCATAGTCCCGGCTTTGACGAATGAATTCGGGTGTGTCGCGCTCGGCGACGGTTACATGGTAACGCGGACCGGGGGCGGGCAGGTGCAGAATGGGTGAGAGATCGTGTATTTCGACCGGGGTCAGTTGCAGCGGGTCATTCACCGGCGTCAGGCTGATCGGTTCAAGATCATAGACGCCGCTGATCAGAATCACCTCTCGTACTCGCAAGCCGGCGCGGGCTAGCGCATCGGCTGAAGTCGCCATCATCATGGCCGCCAGATGTGCCCCGGCGCTGTGCCCCGACAAGGTGATCTGCGCCGGATCGAACCCAAGGGCCGTCGCCTGTGATCCCAGCCAAAGCAGGGCATCGCGGCACTCTTTGATCATCTGATCCAGTCGGGCCTCAGGTGCGAGCGTATAGTTCAGCGTTGCAAAGGCTTGCCCGTTTTCCACCAGTGTAGGGGCCATCATCGCCGACTCACGCTGACTGAGCGCCTGCCAGTAACCTCCGTGAATAAAGACATGCAGCGGAGCGTTGGCCGTCGACGCAGGAAAGAAGTCGAGCACCTGTTCAGATGTTTCGCTGAAGGGCAGGTTTTCCCGGCATTCCATCCGGGCGCGGTTCTGCGCACTCAGCGCGGCGTAGCTTTCAAGATAGGGTGTCAGATCGCCGCCAACCATCGAACTGGGAGAATACTCCTGCTCCAGCTCTGTCTGAGTGAAACCACGATACAGCATCGCCTACCCCTGCCCGCTATACATCAATTCGGTGCGCACATCGTAGAGATCGTGAAAGAACCGCAAGTCCAGCGCTTTGCGCAGGAACGACACACCGCTGGACCCGCCTGTACCTGGCTGGTTGCCAATAACTCTCTCGACCGCAGTGACATGGTCAAACCGCCAGCGCTGAAACAGAGATTCAACGTCCATCAGCTTTTCGGCCAGCGCATAGAGGTCCCAATACTGATCGGTATTGTGAAACACCTGCGCCCAGATTTTCACCACGCGCGGGTCGCCGGAATAGGGTTGTGCAAAGTCACGGTTCAGCAGGTCATCAGGCACGTCAAACCCTTGCCGGGCCAGCATGTGCAGCACTTCGTCGTAAAGCGAAGGCTTGGTCAATGCGGCTTCCAATAATTCCATGACTTCGGGATCATGCTGATGAACCTTCAGGGTCGAGGCATCCTTGTTGCCCAGAATGAATTCAATCTGACGATAGCCATAGCTTTGAAATCCCGAGGAGCTGCCAAGTGCTTGCCTAAAGGTCATGTAATCGGCGGGGGTCATGGTCAGAAGCGTTTCCCACGCGGAAATCAACTGCCGCTGGATTGCTTTGACCCGGTCGAGATTCTTCATTGCCGGGCCAAATTCGTCCTCTTGCAGAAAGCGGCGCACTTCGACCAGCTGGTGATGCATCAGCTTCAGCCACAGCTCGCTGACCTGATGGATGATGATGAACAGCATCTCATCTGGTTGCGCGGGATCCTGAAACGTCTTTTGCAGATTCAGTAGGGTTTTGAGCTGCAGGAAATCGCCATAGCTCTTGCGGTGGGTTTCGGCGAAATCCGTGACCAGAGTGTCCTCGATCCCGCGTTCAAGATACCGGTTGTCCTTGTCGCTCATCTGCGCCTCCAAACACCTGAGTTCCCTCCTGTTTAGGGGGTGAAGCCGTTTAACGCCAGAGGGTTAGGTCCAATCCAGAACAACCTTGCCGGATCGACCTGATTTCATCTCGCCAAAGCCCTTGGTGAATTCATCAACCTTGAAACGGTGCGTGATCACTCGGCTGACATCCAAGCCGTTTTGTAACATGGCAATCATCTTATACCAGGTCTCGAACATCTCGCGCCCATAGACACCTTTGATGGTGATGGCCTTGAATACGATGCGGGACCAGTCCACGGGGGATTTTCCAGGTGGGATGCCCAGCAGAGCGATCTTGCCGCCCATCACCAGTGCCTCGACCATCTGGTCCAGTGCAATTTGTGAACCTGACATCTCTAGCCCGACGTCAAAACCTTGCTGCATGCCCAGTTCGGCGATCACGTCCTGCAAATCTTCCTTGGTCACATCGACAGGGCGCAAGGTTGGCACAACATGCGCAGCCAGCGTCAAGCGGTCCGGATTGATATCGGTGATCACCACATGCCGCGCGCCTGCATGGCGGGCCACGGCGGCGGCCATGATGCCGATGGGGCCTGCACCGGTGATCAGCACATCCTCACCCAGCAGATCAAAGCTGAGTGCAGTGTGCACAGCATTCCCCAACGGGTCGAGAATGGCTCCGATTTCGTCGGGAACGTCATCGGGCAGGGGCACCACGTTGAAGGCAGGTAGTTTCAGGTATTGCGCAAAGGCACCCTGTTCGTTGACGCCGATTCCGCGCGTGCCGGGATCCAGATGGAACTTGCCAGCGCGGCTTTGGCGGCTGTCGGTTGTGATCAGGTGCCCCTCGCCGGAGCAGCGCTGGCCGATCTCAAGCCCGGTCACGTTGCGCCCGATCTCAACGATTTCACCGGCAAATTCATGGCCGGTGATCATCGGGGTGGGCACCGTGGCGGCGGCCCAGTCGTCCCAGTTCCAGATGTGGATATCGGTGCCGCAGATGCCGGTCTTGTTGATGCGGATCAGCACTTCATCAGGGCCGATCTCGGGCACCGGGGCCTGCACCATCCACAGCCCCTCCTCGGGCTTGGATTTTTCCAGCGCTTTCATCGTATTGGGTCGCATCAGATAATCCCCAGCTCTTTGCCGACCTTGCCAAAGGCGGCCAGCGCACGGTCCAGCTCATCCTTTGTCAGCGTCGCATTCATCTGCGTTCTGATCCGTGCCTTACCGCGCGGGACGACGGGGAAGAAAAAACCCGAAACATAAACGCCTTCGTCAAACAGCTTTGCGGCCATGTCCTGCGCCAGTTGTGCTTCGCCCAGCATTACCGGGATGATCGGGTGTTCGCCCGGTAGAAGGTCAAAACCCAACTTTTCCAATCCCGCGCGCCAATACTTGGCGTTGCCGAACAGTTGCGCGCGCAGCATGTCGCCCTCTTCGACCAGACGGATGGCTTCGATCCCGGCAGCAACGATTGAAGGCGGCAGCGAATTTGAGAACAGATAGGGCCGCGCCCGCTGCCGCAGCAGGTCGATCACCGGCTGCGGCCCGGCGATATAACCGCCGATTGCCCCCCCAAGTGCCTTGCCCAAGGTTCCCGTCAGAATATCCACAGCGACACCGAAATGATCCGGTGTACCAGCCCCGTTCGGACCCATGAATCCGGTGGCATGGCAGTCATCGACCATGACAATGGCGTCATATTTGTCCGCCAGTTCGCGGATTTTCGGCAAGTTAGCCAGATAGCCATCCATCGAAAACACACCGTCTGTCGCGATCATGATGTGACGCGCGCCGTCCTCGCGTGCCTGCTTCAGCCAGGCCTCCAGATCGTTCATGTCGTTGTTCAGATAACGATAACGTTTGGCCTTGCACAACCGTACCCCGTCGATGATTGAGGCATGGTTCAGACTGTCCGAGATGATGGCGTCTTCAGGCCCTAACAAAGGCTCAAACAGCCCTCCATTGGCATCAAAACAGGCGGCAAACAGGATCGCATCGTCCTTATTCAGGAATTGTGCCAGCTTCTGTTCCAGCTCACGGTGAATGTCCTGTGTGCCACAAATAAACCGGACCGAGGCCATGCCGAACCCTTTGGGCTCCATCGCATCTTTGGCGGCGGCGATCAGTGCCGGATGATCGGCCAGACCCAGATAATTGTTGGCGCACAGATTGATGACCTGCCTGTCGCCCACAGTAATTTCGCCGCCCTGGGGCGAGGTGATCATTCGTTCACGCTTGTACAGACCCTCCGCTTCGATCTGCACGAGGGTGTCGGTGACATGGGACAGGAATGCATCTGACATGGCGATCTCCGTTCAACTGAGTCGCATGTCTAACATAACGGATGAAATTCCCAAATAGGGGAATTACAGTATGAAGGAAAAATTTCCGTAAAGGCGGAAATGCGCCGGTGTCAGGCGTTTTTGACGATCAGGAACACCCTTGCTGGCTTCTTGGCAGTAATTGAGTGCAGAACGTCGGCCGCGTATCGCGCGGTGTCGCCCTGGTTCAGTTCGCTGACGGCACTGCCCGAGGTGACGCGCACCGCACCTTCAAGTACCGTCAACTGTTCATGCGCGCCGCGGGCGTGTGGTTGGCTGTTCAGCGCGCCATCACTGTCAAAGCGGATATCGTAGACCTCGTGGCCACCGGCCTCTTCGGGCGGGGAGAGGATACGGATGCGGCAATTCTGGCCCATATTGTCGATGCTGGGCACTTCGTCGCTGCGCAGGGTTTCGATCTGATCGGCGTTATTGGCCTCTTCCAGCAGGCCAGCGAAGTCCACCTGCAGGGCGCGGGTCAGGTTCCACAGGGTCGAGATCGTCGGGCTGCTTTCACCGCGTTCGATCTGGCTGACCATGGATCGGGACACGCCGCTGAGATTGGCCACAGCTTCCAGCGACAGGCCTTTGGCGCGGCGGGCCTCTTTCAGGCGGGCGGGCAGGCGCGTCAGGATATCGTCTGAATTTTCCGTCATGACGGAATCTCATGCGCGTTTGGTGGCCTCATGTCAATTCCGCTTGTGACGGTACGTCCTATGGGACAGTTCCAATGGCTGGATGCATAGTGCCCGCAAATCCACGAGGAGAAGAGACATGAAAGATATCGTCATTCTTGATGGTGCGCGCACCGCGATTGGCACATTTGGTGGCGCCTTGGCTTCAACTGCGCCGATTGATCTGGCGACCGTTGTGACTGAAGCGGCGATGGAGCGATCTGGAGTTGCGCCCGAGCAAATCGGCAATGTGGTGTTTGGTCATGTCATTAATACCGAACCACGCGACATGTACCTGTCACGCGCTGCGGCCAAGCAGGCCGGTATCCCCGTTGAAACGCCCGCGATGAACGTAAACCGTCTGTGCGGGTCCGGTGCGCAGGCGATTGTGTCGGCGGTACAGTCCCTGATGCTGGGCGATGCTGAATTCGCTGTAGCTGGTGGCGCCGAAAGCATGTCGCGGAGTCCGTATATCGTGCCACAGGCACGCTGGGGAGCGAAGATGGGCGATGTCGCCTCGATGGATATGATGCTGGGTGCGTTGAACTGCCCGTTTGGCACTGGCCACATGGGCATTACGGCGGAAAACGTTGCTGATGAGCACCAGATCACACGTGAGCAGATGGATGAATTCGCGATGGCCAGCCAAACCCGTGCGGCGGCTGCGCTGGAGGCGGGGTATTTCCAAAGCCAGATCACGCCGGTTCAGGTCAAGGTCAAGCGCGACATGGTCGATTTTGTGGTCGACGAGCATCCCAAACAGACATCCGCCGAGGCGCTGGCCGGGCTGCGTCCTGCCTTCCGCAAGGAAGGTCGGGTGACGGCAGGCAACGCGTCGGGCATCAACGATGGTGCGGCCGCGATGGTACTGGCCACGGCGGAGGCGGCCGAGAAGGCGGGTCTGAAGCCGAAAGCGCGGATTTTGGGATATGGCCACGCGGGCGTACGCCCCGAGGTGATGGGCATTGGTCCGGTTCCTGCGGTGCAGAACCTGATGGCACGGACTGGTCTGACGCTGGATGATTTCGATGTGATCGAAAGCAACGAAGCTTTTGCCGCGCAAGCGTTGGCCGTGAACAAAGAGCTGGGCTTGGATGCCGCCAAGGTAAACCCGAATGGCGGGGCGATTGCGCTGGGCCATCCGGTGGGTGCAACCGGTGCGATTATAACGCTGAAAGCCCTGTATGAGCTGGAGCGCACGGGCGGGTCCAAGGGTTTGGTCACCATGTGCATCGGTGGCGGTCAGGGGATTGCCATTGCCTTTGAGCTGCTCTGAAACCGAACCAAGCAGGGGGGCTGTCTGGCCCTCATCGCGCCTGTGGCGCAATTCCCCCGAAGGTATTTTTGGCCGGATGAGGCGGGCGGGATTGGGTTTAGCTGAAGCTTGTCAGCAATAGGACGAGCGCCGCGCCGGTAGCGGCACCAATGGTGGCGGGCAAGGCAACGGACCATAGGCGCGACCGGGTCGGCTCATCCTTTTGGGTTTGGGAAATCAATGCGTTTTCCACCAGTGCTGGAAGCCGCGGACCAAACCGGGCCAGAACCATTGCTGTTTTGCCAAGATCGCGAAGTGCGGCGCGGGGGCCGATGGATTGTTTGATGTAGTCTTCGACCACGGGCCGGGCGACTTCCCAGATGTTCATTTGCGGGTCGAGTGAACGCGCGACGCCTTCGACCACAACCATTGTACGCTGAAGCAGGATCAGCTCGGTACGGGTTTCCATGCCGAAGCGTTCAGTGACTTCGAACAGATAGCTGAGCAACCGTCCCATTGAGATATGGGTGGCGTTCATACCAAAGATCGGCTCTCCAACCGCGCGCAGGGCACGGGCGAATTCATCGACATCCTGATTGGCAGGGACATATCCGGCCTCGAAATGCACCTCGGCCACGCGCTTGTAGTCGCGGCGGATAAAGCCAAAGAGAATCTCGGCATAGACCCGGCGCGTGTATTCGTCGATATGGCCCATGATGCCATAGTCATAGGCAATGATATCGCTATTTGCCGCGACCTTCAGGTTACCCTGGTGCATGTCGGCATGGAAATAGCCGTCGCGCAGAGCATGCAGCAGGAACAGGCGCAGCACGCGTTCGGCCAGATCGCGGCGGTCATGACCGGCTGCATCCAGTGCGCCATTGTCGCCCAGCGGGATACCATCTGCCCAGCTGAGAGTCATTACCCGACGCGCCGACAGGGACCAGACCACGGGGGGCAACCAGAATCCGGCATCGTCCTTGGTGTTAGCGGCATATTCCGAGGCAGCCGAGCTTTCCAGACGCAAGTCCAGCTCGCCACGCACGACGCCGTCGAAATGTTCGATCACTTCCATCGGGCGCAGGCGGCGCGCGCCGGGGGCGAAGAGTTGCACGATTCGGGCAGCAAAATAGAACGCATCAACATCCTTGCGGAAGGCACGTTCGATCCCCGGCCGCAAAACCTTGACGGCGACATCCTCGCCTGTGCTGACCAACTTGGCCTTATGGACCTGGGCGATTGAGGCGGCCGCAATCGGTTCGCTAAACTCATCGAATATCTCGACGACGGGTTGACCAAGCTCTTTCTCGACCTCGGCCATGGCCTCGGCCTTGGAGAACGGGGGCAGTTTGTCCTGCAGCACGCGTAGCTGTTCTGCCAGTTCGTCTCCAACCACGTCGGGCCGCGTGGACAGAACCTGACCGAATTTTATGTAGGCAGGTCCCAGGGCGGTGAGGGCACGGGTGGCTGGGGGCATCGACGGATCGCCTTTGTAACCCAGCCATTGAAAGGGTTTGCCCAGGGTGTGGGCCAGAACTCGCAGGGCACGTGGTGCTTCGAACGCGTCCAGAACGACATTCATGGCACCTGTCCGCTCCAGCGTCGCGCCGGTCCGGATCAAGCGGATGATATTGTGAGGGCCGCGCATCAGATTTTCCAGCCGGAATGCAGTGCGGCAATGCCCATGGTCAGGTTACGGTATTTCGCGTTGTCGAACCCGGCGGTGCGGACCATGTTCAGGAAAGTATCCTGATCCGGGAAATTACGGATCGATTCGACCAGATACTGATAGCTGTCAAAATCATTGGCGATCAGTTTCCCCATGCGCGGGATGACATTGAAACTATAGAGGTCATAGAGTTTCTGCAGCCCGTCATTGGGCAACTGGCTGAATTCCAAAACCATCAGGCGGCCGCCGGGTTTCAATACGCGGTAGGCCTCGTTCAATGCCTCTTGCGGGCGAGTCACGTTTCGGATGCCGAAGGAGATCGTGTAGACGTCAAAGGTGTTATCCTCGAACGGCAGGGCCATCGCATCGCCCACCACCCAATTCAGACTGTCTGACATCTGATCCGCCTCGGCCCGCTGTCGGCCTTCGATCAGCATCGGCTCGGTCAGGTCCAGAACGGTGGCATGGCCACGGCCTGCGCGTTTCAGGAACCGGAACGAGATATCGCCGGTACCGCCCGCCACATCCAGCAGGCGCTGACCGGGGCGTGGGGCCAGCCAGTCCATCATTGCGTCTTTCCAGATCCGGTGAATGCCCATCGACATGACATCGTTCATCACATCGTATTTTGAGGCGACCGAGTTGAACACGCCCTGCACGCGCCCGGCCTTGTCGGCCTCGCGCACGGTTTCGAACCCGAAATGAGTAGTCTTGTCGCTGTTGTCGGACATTTGCCTTGCCGTTTGTCGAATTTCGCCTCTGTTATAGGGCGATAAGAACCGGGCACAATGCGGCCCTTTGGAATAGGAGCCAGGAAATGCCCGAATTGCCCGAGGTCGAGACAGTAAAACGCGGCCTGTCCCCGGCGATGGAAGGTATCGTGATCGAACAGGCGGATGTGAATCGCCCCGATTTGCGCTGGCCGTTTCCTGACCGGATGGCCGAACGGCTGACCGGCCAGCGGGTCGATCGGTTGCGGCGGCGGTCCAAGTACATTCTAGCTGATCTTAGCAGTGGCGAAACGTTACTGATTCATCTGGGCATGTCCGGGCGGATGACGGTCTCGGGTGATCCACTGGGCCAATTTGCGCATACCCATCCCATGCCCGAGAAACATGACCATGTGGTGTTTCACATGGCCAATGGTGCCCGGATCACCTTCAATGACCCACGTCGGTTTGGTGCGATGGACCTGCTACCTACGGCAACCGCCGAGCATCATAAGCTGTTATCGGTCCTGGGACCGGAGCCTTTGGGCAATGATTTTCATGAACAGCATCTGATCGAAGCGTTCAAAGGCAAGAACACACCGGTCAAATCAGCGCTGTTGGATCAGGGAATCGTCGCAGGACTGGGCAATATCTACGTCTGCGAAGCGCTGTATCGGGGTCGAGTGTCGCCACGTCGCAAAGCGGGACAGATTTCTTCTACCCGCGTTGCCGCGTTGGTTCCGATCATCCGTCAAGTGCTGCAGGAAGCGATCGAGGCAGGTGGATCGTCGCTGCGGGATTTCCGGCAAGCCGATGGAGAACTTGGATATTTTCAGCACAGCTTTGATGTCTACGGGCGCGAGGGTGCGCCCTGCCGGACAGGGGGTTGCGGGGCAGAAATCAAGAGAATCACCCAGTCCGGTCGCTCATCCTTCTATTGTGTGCAATGCCAAAGATAGCTTGATCCAAGTTTTTCGCGTGGTAAGGAATCGTACCTGAACGGAACAACCGGAAGCTCTAACTCATGGCTTTTGAGACGATCATCGTCGAAATCGAAGACCACGTCGCCCTCATCAAACTCAACCGCCCCGATGCGATGAATGCGCTGAACACTCAGTTGCTGGGTGAATTGTGCACCGCGTTGGAAGAGGCGGATGGAAACGACAAGGTACGCTGCGTCGTCATCACAGGCTCGGACAAGGCCTTTGCCGCAGGTGCGGACATCAAGGAAATGTCCGAGATGAGCTTTGTTGACGTCTTCACTGTCAACCTGTTTGCCGAGGCCAACGATCGTATCTCGGCCATCCGCAAACCTATCATTGCAGCAGTTGCGGGTTATGCGCTGGGCGGTGGCTGTGAATTGGCGATGCTGTGCGATTTCATCATTGCCGCCGATACTGCCAAGTTTGGTCAGCCTGAAATCAATCTGGGCGTTATTGCAGGGCTGGGCGGCAGCCAACGTCTGACCCGGTTCGTCGGCAAGTCAAAATCGATGGACATGAATCTGACCGGTCGCTTCATGGACGCGGAAGAGGCTGAACGTTCTGGTCTTGTCAGCCGGATTGTACCGGCCAAGAAGTTGATCGAAGAAGCCATTGGCGTGGCCCAGAAAATTGCCGAGAAATCGCAACTGTCGACCATGGCGGCAAAAGAGGCGGTCAACCGCAGCTATGAAGTGCCGTTGAGCGAAGGTATGTTGTTCGAGCGCCGGGTGTTCCATTCGATGTTCGCCACCGAGGACCAGAAAGAAGGCATGGCAGCCTTTCTGGAAAAACGCTCGGCTCAGTTCCGGGACAAGTAAACCGGCCACGAAATATGTATCGAACAGGCGGGCTGAGCCCGCCTTTTTCTTGCCAGCGGTTCAGCAGTGAAGAATCGGCTTGGCAAAGCCTGAAAACTTGGCTATGCACCGCCGCTATACATGCGCGTGCGGCCCGCTTGGCCCGACTCACACTCGTGATTTCTGATCCGGTGCGGATATCCGCGGCGCGCATTCTACATAACCGTACCGAACAAAGGTCAGAGACACATGGCAAATTCGCCCCAGGCAAAAAAACGCGCTCGTCAAAACGAAAAGCGTTTCGCCGTTAACAAAGCGCGTCGTTCGCGTATCCGCACCTATCTGCGCAAAGTAGAAGAAGCAATCGCATCCGGTGACAAGGACGCAGCAACTGCCGCTCTGCGCGCAGCTCAGCCCGAACTGATGCGCGGCGTCACCAAAGGCGTCTTCCACAAGAACACAGCCTCCCGCAAAATGTCCCGTCTGTCGGCCCGCGTCAAAGCGCTGGGCTGAGTCTTTATGTGACCTAGGGTCACGTAAGCATGGCTGAACTATTCCGAAGGGCGTCGCATATCGCGGCGCCCTTTTGCTGTTGCCAGAATACCGCGTCTTCACGTTGCCGAGAGATTCTTTCGCACAAAGACCCGAGTCAATATCAGAGTTTCGTTGCCGCAGACGTCGGCCTCTTGTTACCACTGATACAGCGATTCACTCGCTTGGGGGGACAGGCTGTTCCTGCGATTGTACTGACGGGCATCAGAGCGGTCGAGGAACGAATGTTGGCATCCGGATAAACCGGTTTGCTGATCTGCTGAGGGTCTTGGGGTAACCGAGGATCCGAGCCCTGTCTAAAGATAAGATTGCGAAGCGCAGGCCGCTTTTCGGGATATTCAGGTGCTGGATGTCACGAGTTTGGATTGTGCTGACTTTCAGGGACAAACCCGCCAAACTTCTGCGGTTTGGCGCATGGTATCCTTTTGCGAGTGACATCGTGATCCGGGCGACCGGGGCTTAGTAATAAGGCCGACAGGCCAATAAAGAATGGGATGCGTGAGGCGCTTAATGACACAAGAGAAATGGGGACTACTGCGTAACAAACTGCTCAAGGCGATCGGAAAGAACAACTATACCACCTGGATCGAGCCTCTTGAATTCCAAGAGCTGCAGGACGGTGTAGCGGTGTTCTCGGTTCCGACGAACTTTATGGGCAATTATGTGAGCCAGAATTTTGCGGATCTTATCCTGTATGAGATGAACACCGCTGGAGAATCTGTACAGCGCCTCGCGTTCCGAGTGGCAGCGAACTCGCCGGTACGTCCTTCGAACGACGTGGCAACTGCGCCTGCCCGCGTTCAGGAAGCGCAAACGCAGACTTTATCCGCGACCGCGAATGATGCGTTGGAATCCCTGCAGGCGGCGCCGTTGGATTCTCGTTTCACGTTTGACAGCTTTGTGGTCGGCAAACCCAACGAGCTGGCCCATGCCGCCGCGCGTCGTGTGTCCGAAGGTGGCCCCGTGACTTTTAACCCGCTGGTTCTGTATGGCGGTGTCGGCCTGGGTAAAACCCACCTGATGCATGCCATCGCTTGGGAACTAAAGACCAAACATCCCGAATTGAATGTTCTGTACCTGTCGGCGGAACAGTTCATGTACCGCTTTGTGCAGGCGCTGCGGGAACGCCGGATGATGGACTTCAAACACCTGTTCCGTTCGGTCGATGTGCTGATGGTTGATGACGTCCAGTTTATCGCTGGAAAGGATTCGACTCAGGAAGAGTTCTTTCACACCTTCAACGCGCTGGTAGACCAGAACAAACAGATCATAATCTCGGCCGACCGCGCTCCGGGCGAGATCAAGGACCTGGAGGACCGTGTGAAATCACGCCTGCAATGTGGTCTGGTCGTTGATCTGCATCCCACTGATTACGAACTGCGTCTGGGCATCCTGCAAACCAAGGTTCAGCAATACAGCCGCACCTATCCTGACGTGACTATCGTAGATGGTGTGCTGGAATTCCTGGCCCATCGCATCTCGACCAATGTGCGTGTTTTGGAAGGGGCCTTGACCCGGCTATTTGCCTTTGCCTCGCTTGTCGGGCGCGAGATCGACATGGAGCTGACGCAGGATTGCCTGGCGGACGTGCTGCGCGCGTCAGAACGCAAGATTACCGTCGAAGAGATTCAGCGCAAAGTGTCAGAATATTACAATATCCGCCTTAGCGACATTATAGGCCCCAAGCGTTTGCGCTCCTATGCGCGCCCGCGTCAGGTGGCGATGTATCTGTGCAAACAGCTGACCAGCCGCTCTTTGCCCGAGATTGGCCGTCGGTTTGGCGGACGCGATCACACCACGGTCATGCATGGCGTCAAACGCATCGAAGAACTGAAGACAACCGATGGCCAAATCGCCGAAGACGTGGAAATGCTGCGTCGCGCGCTGGAAGCCTGAGTATCTTCTAGGCATTAAACAGGCGCCCCGGATCCTGATAGCCGGGGCGTTTTTTTGTGCGCAATAGTCCACGGTTGGCTATGAACTGTGACCGCAGGGTCACGCGCCTCTTGACCCTGCGGGCAAACCGACTCAGAAATCCATAAAAAATCCTTGTGCCTCAGGGCGGAGGCGCTAACGTGCCAGTCCCGCCCATTTTCGGCACGCAAGTCAGAGGAATTAAGGGTATGAAGATCAGCATCGAACGCGGCACCCTTCTCAAGGCCGTTTCCCAGGCCCAATCCGTCGTCGAACGACGCAACACGATCCCTATACTTGCTAATGTTCTGATCGAGGCCGAAGGCGATCAGGCCATGTTCCGCGCCACCGATCTGGATATCGAAGTGGTCGACAAGGCCCCTGCGCAGGTGGAAAAGGCCGGCGCCACCACGGTTGCCGCCACAACCCTGCACGAGATTGTGCGCAAACTGCCCGATGGCGCGCTGGTCACCCTGACCGCCGACAGTGCGGCAGGTCGTCTGACGGTTGAAGCCGGGCGATCGAACTTCTCTCTGGCGACTCTGCCGAAAGAAGATTTCCCAGTTATGGCCTCATCGGAATACCAGTCGAACTTTACGGCTTCGGCAGCATTGCTGCGCCGTTTGTTCGACAAATCGAAATTCGCCATCTCAACCGAAGAGACGCGGTACTATCTGAATGGCGTCTATATGCATGTTTCAGATGGCTCCGAAGGCGGCAAGGTGCTGCGCTGTGTGGCCACAGATGGTCACCGTCTGGCGCGCATTGACGCAGACCTTCCGGATGGGGCTGCGGACATGCCCGGCGTGATCGTGCCGCGCAAAACAGTGGGTGAGTTGCGCAAGCTGTTGGACGATGACGAGATGGATATCGCCGTTTCCGTCAGCGAAACCAAGGTGCGCTTTGCAACGCCGGATATCACGCTGACCTCGAAGGTGATCGACGGCACATTCCCCGACTACACACGGGTCATCCCGCAGGGCAACACGCGGCAACTGGAAGTGGATGCGGCTGAGTTTGCGCAGGCCGTCGACCGGGTTGCGACGGTCTCGTCGGAACGTTCGCGCGCGGTCAAGCTACAGCTGGACACGGATAAGTTGGTTCTTTCGGTCAATGCACCGGACAGCGGTGCAGCCGAGGAAGAATTGGCCGTCGCATATTCAGATGAACGGCTCGAGATCGGTTTCAACGCAAAATACCTGCTGGAAATTGCTTCTCAGGTAGATCGCGAAAACGCGGTGTTCCTGTTCAACTCCGCTGGTGATCCGACCCTGATGCGCGAAGGCAATGACCTGAGCGCGGTCTATGTGGTCATGCCGATGCGTGTCTGATCGGCTTTGGGGGCTGATCGCTGAGGAAAGAGAGGGGTCATGACCTTGGCCCTGACCGAACTGACGGTCTCGCATTTTCGCTCTCACAAACTGGCGCGTTTGTCGCTGGATGGCCGTCCGGTTGCCATTCACGGACCTAACGGCGCGGGTAAGACCAATATCCTTGAAGCTGTTTCGATGTTTTCACCCGGCCGCGGCATGCGGCGGGCCAGTGCAGCCGAGATGACGCGTCGGCCCGAGGCGCTGGGCTGGAAGCTGTCCGGTCTGCTGCAAGCGCAGGGCCAGAGCTATGAGATCGAGACTTGGTCCGAAGCTGGCGCAGCGCGGCAGGTTCGGATAGATGGCAAATCCGCCAGTCAGATCGATCTGGGCAAGCTGGCGCGGGTCGTCTGGCTGATCCCGTCGATGGACCGGCTGTGGATTGAAGGCGCCGAGGGGCGGCGGCGGTTTCTGGATCGCATCGCGCTCAGCTTTGATCCTGCCCACGCCGAAGCCTCACTGATTTATGAAAAATCCATGCGCGAACGCAACCGGCTGCTGAAAGAACAGGTGCGCGATGCCCATTGGTACGCCGCGCTCGAGGGGCAGATGGCCGAAACCGGGCATCGCATCCATGTGGCGCGCATGGCCGCTCTGGATCATCTGCGCACAGCACAGGATCAGGCCGAAACGGGTTTTCCATCGGCTGATCTTGAGCTGGTTCAAACCGAAGGTGCGATGCCGGAAACGGCGGATGATCTGCGTGAGGCGCTGAATGAAAGCCGCTTTCGCGATCTGGCGGCGGGGCGCACACTGGTCGGGCCACACCGGTCTGACCTGTACGGCGTCTTTGCCGCCAAGGGCGTTCCGGCCAAGGATTGCTCGACCGGTGAGCAAAAGGCGCTGCTGGTCTCGCTGATCCTGTCCAACGCGCGCGCTTTGGCCGGGATGATCGGGGCACCGCCGATTGTGTTGCTGGATGAGGTCGCGGCCCATCTGGATGCCGGGCGCCGCGCCGCGCTCTATGATGAGATTTGCGCGCTGGGCGCTCAGGCCTGGATGACGGGCACAGGGCCTGAGCTGTTTTCGGAATTAGGGGACCGGGCCCAGACCCTGGTTGTCACCGAAGGCGATGAGGGCTCGGTCGTCGATTAGGCCGGTTCGCTGACCTTACGTTCCCACAAGAAGCCGCGCATTACTTCGTCAACTGGGGTTTGTGCCATGTGGTTGACGTAGTTCGACATGGTTTTCTGCGCTAGGCCCAGCACCACGTCCAACACGGCGCGGTGCGAAAAACCAGCGTCAAAGAAGGCTTGCAGCTGCGCCTCGGTGGGATTGCCACGGGTCTGCATCATCTGCAGCGTAAATGTCCGCAGCGCCTCGAGCTTGGCATTGGGCAGCGCGGTTTCGTTGCGCAGTGCCTCGGTGATGTCATCCGATACCTTCATCATCTTGGCGATGCCGGTGTGGGCGGGCACGCAATAGTGGCACTCGTTTTCCACATTGATGGTCTGCCAGACAACGGTTTTTTCGTCATTGTCGAAATCGGTCTGCATGAAGAGGCCGTGCAGAACCTGATAGCCTTCCAGATGTTGCGGGCTTTCGGCCATCACTTTGTGCAGGCCGGGCAGGCGGCCAAAGGCGGCCTGAGATTTTTCCAGCAGAGGTTTGGACCCCTCAGGCGCAGTGGTCAGGTCGTGGGATGGGAAATCGGCCATGTGGATGCTCCATTTTTTGATGTCTGAGTCGGAAATAGTCTTTCTTGAGCGGTCACTCAAGTATATATTTGAGTGATCGTTCAAGAATTGGTGATGTCGATGCCCCGCAAACCTACCTATGACCGAGACGCGCTGGTCGCCCGGGCCCGCGACATATTCTGGCGCTACGGCTGGGCTGGGACGTCGTTGAAAGATCTGGAGCGCGAGCTGAAGTTGAAACCGGGCAGTTTCTATGCGGCCTTTGGGTCAAAAGACGCGCTTTATGCGCTGGCGCTGGAACGTTACACGCAGGACGGTGTAGCGCGGCTGACAGCGCTGGCAGAAGACATCGGGCCGCTGGCCGCGTTAAAGACGCAGCCGCAGATTGTGATCGATTCCAGCCAAACGCCGGTGCAGGCCTGTATGCTCGCCAAGACCTTTGCCGAATTGCAGGCAAGGGATCACCAGCTAGCGCATAAAGCCAGCCGGCATATGGCTGAGATGAAGCAATGTTTTGCAACGCTGTTTAGGCAGGCGCAACAGGCCCGAGAGATCGGTCCTGACCACGATCCAGAGCGGCTTGCGGCGCGCTATCAATCCGACCTGTTGGGCCTGCGATTGTCCGCTGAACGCAGCGACGTCAACGCCAAGGAAATCGCCGCAGATATCGCCGCAGACCTCGATCAGCTTTGATCGGCTGAAAATCCAAACTCTGGCACAAAATATTGGGGGATCGCGTGACATTCCCCACCAGAGAACGTATAAGTTACCAAAATAATATAGGTACTAACGGCATGTCCGAAGACGCACAGGCACCGCAGGAATACGGCGCGGATTCAATCAAGGTTCTCAAAGGCTTAGAGGCAGTTCGAAAGCGCCCCGGCATGTATATCGGTGACACCGATGACGGCTCGGGTCTGCACCATATGGTGTATGAGGTTGTCGACAACGGAATTGACGAAGCTCTGGCCGGTCATGCCGACCATGTGACAGTGAAAATTCACGCCGATTCCAGCGTCTCAGTCAGCGACAACGGTCGCGGGATTCCGGTGGATATCCATCCCGAAGAAGGCGTGTCCGCCGCCGAGGTCATCATGACCCAGCTGCATGCGGGCGGTAAGTTCGACAGCAACTCGTACAAAGTGTCTGGTGGTCTGCACGGCGTGGGCGTTTCGGTTGTGAATGCGCTGTCCAACTGGTTGGAACTGCGCGTCTGGCGCAAGGGCAAAGAACATGTTGCCCGGTTCGAAGGGGGCGAAACCGTCGAGCATCTGAAAGTGGTCGGTGAATGTGGTGACCGTACGGGGACCGAGGTGCGCTTTCTGGCCTCGACTGATACGTTCTCGAACCTCGAATACTCGTTCGAGACGCTGGAAAAGCGCCTGCGCGAGCTTGCCTTCCTGAATTCGGGTGTGCGGATCATCCTGGTCGACGAACGCCCCGCAGAACGGCTGGAAACCGAGCTGTTTTATGAGGGCGGCGTGAAGGAATTCGTCAAATACCTCGACCGGTCAAAGTCGTCTGCCATGCCCGAGCCGATCTATATCAAGGGTGAGCGGGACGATATCGGTGTCGAAATCGCGATGTGGTGGAATGACAGCTATCACGAGTCGGTTCTTCCCTTTACCAACAACATACCTCAGCGCGATGGCGGTACTCATATTGCGGGTTTCCGGGGTGCGCTGACCCGCACGATCAACAACTATGCCCAATCTAGCGGCATTGCGAAAAGGGAAAAGGTCAGCTTTACCGGCGATGACGCGCGCGAGGGCCTGACCTGCGTGTTGTCGGTCAAAGTACCGGATCCAAAGTTTTCCTCACAGACCAAAGACAAGCTGGTCAGTTCCGAGGTCCGCCCGGCGGTCGAAGGAATGGTGAACGAGAAGCTGGCTGAATGGTTTGAAGAAAACCCAAATGAAGCCAAAATCATCGTCGGCAAAATCATCGAGGCTGCTCTGGCCCGTGAAGCCGCACGAAAAGCCCGTGAACTGACCCGCCGCAAAACGGCGATGGATGTGAACTATCTGGCCGGCAAGCTGAAGGATTGTTCCGAGAAGGACCCGTCAAAGACCGAAGTTTTCCTGGTCGAGGGGGACTCGGCTGGCGGCTCGGCTCAGACAGGTCGGGATCGTTTGACACAGGCCGTGTTGCCGCTGCGTGGGAAAATCCTGAACGTGGAGCGTGCACGGTTCGACCGGATGCTGTCGAGCCAGGAAATCGGTAATTTGGTAATGGCGCTGGGCACGGGCATTGGCCGCGATGAGTTCAATATCGAAAAGCTGCGCTACCACAAGATCGTTATCATGACGGATGCGGATGTGGATGGCGCACATATCCGGACGCTGTTGTTGACCTTCTTCTTCCGGCAGATGCCAGAGCTGATCGAGGGCGGATACCTGTATATCGCGCAGCCGCCGCTTTATAAGGTCGCGCGCGGTAAGTCCGAGGTGTATCTGAAAGATCAGGCGGCACTGGATGACTACCTGATCAATCAGGGCGTCGAGGGTGCGGTGCTGAAACTGGGTTCGGGCGAGGAATTGACCGGCCAGGACTTGGCGCGCGTGGTTGACGAAGCGCGCCAGCTGAAACGCGTACTGGATGCATTCCCGACGCACTATCCGCGCCACATTTTGGAACAGGCCGCCGTGGCCGGTGCCTTTGTCCCCGGTGCGGTTGATGCCGATCTGCAAGGTGTGGCCGACAAGGTCGCAGCCCGTCTTGACCTGATCGCATTGGAATACGAACGTGGCTGGCAGGGTCGGATCACGCAGGATCACGGCATCCGCCTGGCTCGTATCTTGCGCGGCGTTGAAGAGGTGCGTACGCTGGACGGCCCGATGCTGCGCTCGGGCGAAGCGCGCAAGACCGGCAGCTTTACCCAAAGCCTGCAGGAGATCTATAACACATCCGCAACCCTGATCCGCCGCGACCGGTCGCAGGCCATCCACGGTCCGCTGGACCTGTTGCGTGCCATTCTAGAAGAGGGTGAAAAGGGCTTGTCCCTGCAGCGCTATAAGGGACTGGGCGAGATGAACCCAGATCAGCTGTGGGAAACCACGTTGGACCCGGATGCACGGACGCTGTTGCAGGTGCGGGTGAATGATATGCTCGAAGCAGATGACCTGTTTACTAAATTGATGGGCGATGTCGTGGAACCGCGCCGTGAATTCATACAGAAAAATGCTCTGAGCGTCGAAAACCTGGACTTCTGAATTTTGTAGGGGCGCGCACAAACCTTCACGCACCCCATAAGTTTGCACGATTTGCTCATAAGCCTGCATTGTTTCGCGATAATGGTGCAGAGAAAAGTGAGCAAATCGCCTTACGCGAGTGCCGAAGGATAGATTTCAGCTTCTCCAGGATTGAACACCTGATCGCGATGCTAGATCAGGTTCTCCTTGTGCCCAGCAGTTAGACTAGAGATCCGCTTGGAATGTCCGGACAACGAGCTCAATGCCGGCGCGGACAGTTTACTCGAAAACCTAGGCGTCCCATCGTCCTTGAAAGTCACCAGACCCTTGTCGAATGCTGCGTCCCATAATGCTGACAGCAAAATTCCGTTGTGGACGTCCAACCGCTCAGCATCAGTTTCGCAGTCTTTCCACGGCTTAATGTGTGAGGCTCTAGGTCATGTTGACAAATGGCGGATCTAGAGGCGGATTGAAGTGATATCCACGAAGCCGAGGAAGCTTTCGGCTGTCTTATCATAGCGGGTAGCCACCCGCCGAGCATTCTTCAGTTTGTTGAAACATCTCTCGACCAGGTTTCTCAGCCGGTAGAGGGGCCAATCCAACCCAATGCGCCTCTTTCGGGACTTTCGCATTGGGATCACCGGTCGAATGCTTCGGCTGTGCAGTTCGGTGCGAATACGGTCGGCATCGTACTATTTGTCGGCCAGGAGCTCGACTGGCTCCGGCAGGTTGTCGTCCATAACCCGATCAAACCAAGATAGTCCGATGTCTGGCCGGGTTGTGATGTCAGTTCTCATCGGCAGCCCAGCGGCATTTACCCGGAGGTGGATCTTGGTCGTGAAGCCGCCTTTTGAGCGGCCAAACCCTGTTGCGGAGTCCCCCTTTTGCGCCCGCTGCCTCCCTCTCGGGACATTGCTGGCGCAATGCCCTGCCGGGCAATGGATGATGGGCACGAACCACTGCACTGTCGACCATCTGAAGAGCGTCAGGAACGATCCTGCTCCCGGTCAAGGCTTCCAGGATCTGTTCCCAGAGCCCCGCGAGAGTCCATCGGCGGAACTGTCGGTAGACACTCGACCACTTCCCAAACTCCTCAGGCAGGTCTCGCCATGGGGCACCTGTACGTGCAATCCAGAAAACGCCATCAAGAACAAGGCGGTGATTGGTCGGTCTGCGCCCATTCGGGGAACGGACCGAAAGGATAAACCGTACAAAGAACGCCCACTCTTCGTCCGGCATTAGATTTCGTGCCAAGCTGGCCTCCATCGCAGATACCGGCTTGAATCACGATCAGCGGGCGCTGTGAATCCCTTTTGTCAACACGACCTAAGGTACTATAGGCGACGACTTGAACCCCAA
Source organism: Ruegeria sp. CDSC042 (assembly GCF_059610745.1). NCBI lineage: Bacteria > Pseudomonadati > Pseudomonadota > Alphaproteobacteria > Rhodobacterales > Roseobacteraceae > Ruegeria > Ruegeria sp. CDSC042. The sequence goes on along the minus strand of NZ_JBXWOF010000010.1, from coordinate 28,942 downwards.
GGAGAACCAGGCCGAATACATGGATGAGTTCACGAATTCGACCTTCATAATCAAGCATCAGAATTGACACGATCTGGCCGATGCAAATTGCTGCAACAAATAGTCCAATATCAAAAACCAAAAAGTTGCGCTCAAGTATCGCTGTGTATGCCGTGAATACTGTCACAATCGAAATAGCAGTAGTTGCGAGGCTAAATCCCTTAGCACTAAATACGTCCCTTCTTGTAAGTTGGGGTGGAAGCGGCATCAGGCAGGCCAAAAAAATCCTGGCCAAAAAGCCAGCTTTAAGTGTTCCCAAATTGACTCGTTGACAGCTGCCACAAGCGCCACTGGTGCCCAACTTCCCAGCAAAACATATACAAAGTACAGCCCGGATCTGAGTAGGATCATCAGGATCGCCCCAATCGCTTCGAGCCAAACTATTCGGGATGAGGTTTCCAGCATGTTTGGATCCCCCAATCCAGATTGTCGTATACTTTGCTTAGATTCTCAAAAGTGAAATGCCCACAGGACATAGAAGGTCGACAAATAGCTTTCACCGCCCATGGTGAGCGGCGATGCCCAAGTCCTTGTAAGAGTTTCGTAAAGTTGGCCCTCATCGATTTTCAAACCGCAGTTGCGGTCATTGCCATGCGCTACAATAGACCGTAGGCTTGATTAAAAACCGGGGTAGAGCATGCACGCTAAAAGGTGGGTTATATTATCGGCTGGATTTATTGCTCTGGCCATGGCGTCGTGTTCAGACCTGTATCCTGACGCCGATGTCATGCCCACTCGCGCTGATGGAGCGGCCTTTTTCTCAGAAAACTGTACTTCTTGTCATGGTGTGGATGGTAGAGGCGGTGGCCCGGCAAGCAGCGGTCTTTCTGTTGCGCCAACAGATTTGACAACATTGAGCGCGAAGAACGGAGGCACTTTCCCTCAAGCACGCGCACTTAGCTACATCTACGGCGACCCGGAAAACAGCCATCTTGCTCGGGTTATGCCGGAGTTTGGCGGGGAAATGGCGGAAGACCTGGTTCCGGTTGAAATCGAGGGTGTCTTGACGCCCACTCCGCGGGAATTAGCGGGTTTATTGTTCTTCTTAGAAAGTATCCAACAGTAGATTAGTGATCTTGGCGTTAGATCAGAAATTGACAGTTTGTCGGTGTTCTGGATTTGCACCTTTTTTGACCAGGTGACTATTGCAGACCCAGCATTGTGAAGCGCCGTGGTCTGCTATGCGTAAGCAGTCACTCAAAATAATCTGGCCGAATTGGCGTGCCGAGCCCAATTCTGGCAAACTGCGAGTTGACATATGATTTATGTCAAAGAGCCGAGCACCGTCACATGCTAAATACCGAATGTTAAATGGTGAAGCTGTTCTGAGCTCGCTGCTGCCTGTCCCCATCAATCGGTTTTGGGCCACAGGATAGCGAACGTTATATGGTAAAGGACCGACGTTGACCGGAGGAAGATGTCGGTTCATTTTTGTTGTAGAAACTCTCGTTTAGCAAAGGACCTCCAGCTTATGAGGTACTTTATGATCGCTGCAAGCATGGGCATTTCTTCGGTTGCAACGATATCTGCGGCCGACGAGTTTTCGGACCTTGGGAAAGACCTTTTTGTCGAGCATTGCGCCAGGTGTCACGGAGTCGATGCGACAGGAGATGGGCCTGACGCCACTGATTTGAAAACACAGCCTGCTGATTTAACAAAGATTTCCGAACGCCGGGGGGGCGTGTGGCCCATGTTGGAGGTCATGTCGATCTTGGACGGTTATTTGAAATTACAAGAACCACGCGATGACATGCCGATAATCACCGAATTGAATGACGGCCCTGCTGTCGAATTCGATACGGGCAACGGTTTGGTTGCGCGTATTCCTTCCAGACTTATCGAAATTGCTGAGTATTTGGAGAGTATTCAGTCTCCGAAGCCGGAACGGTATGTTCCGTGAAGTTCTGCTCCACAGCTAAGTACGCTAAAGAGTGCTGCGTTGAGTGCCCTGATCTCGCTATTCTTGCCGGAGGCGGAAACAGCAAGGGAGACACGAATTTGCCAGATGCTGTACGACGTATGAGTGACCAGAAGCTAACACTAAGCTGCCATCAGACCACCAGCTTCGCCTGCGATATCGACTATGCAGTCATCGCCGGTCTGAATGCGATTTGCCGGACTTTCCCCTCGGAGTTCTGAATTGGGTGAGGTTAACCAGAATGCGCATTGCCACGGCGTCATTTCACGTGGCAGGGCTTTCAACACTTTTTCCATCAAAGGAAGCGGGGTTCCATCCTCAGCAAACTGGAAAGATGGATAGGCGTTGGCCCCTTTGTAAGGCAAAGAAAGTACCTTCCCGGTTCTTGTCCAGATATCGGCTATCCGCGTGATCTGCCAGGAGCCATTTTGCCATTGTGCGTGCACGCCGGCATCGTCCAACAACGAATACTCAAGCGCAAAATCATCCATCCGGATGTCATTGACTGCGCTCCAATGTCCCTCGAAACTATGCAAATACATCTACTTACTCACCGAACTCACTAACAACTCATGAAACGATACTGACAAGAAATCGTTCTAGCCAAAGTTAAGAAGTTCACATTGGGCGAATTAAACTTCAGCTAACCTCGTTTTTTTTAACCTAGCGCGCTGAAATTATTGTTGGTTTGCTTACAACGGCCCGCCGTACTGATGCTAATAAAACCAGTTCTGAATTCGAGGCTTTGTTACTCATTGGGGTGGTAATCCTCACAAGCTGAGGGCATTGGCCATGGATCTACCGAACCAATCTCTGGTTTGTGAGTGATCAACATCTACGTATTGGACAAAGCCGCCAGTCAATCTGTCCAGTGTTGGAAACTAGTGCCGAGGGTGAACTTTCTTTTCTACGATCACGATCCTCTTCGTCTGACAGTCCCGCAAAAAGACAAAAGGTCCCGATCCTAAGATTGGCGTGACACCAAGCGCGATGGGGAGGTTTTGCATTTCTACCGATCTAAATTCCTTTCTCAGGTCACAATACGGACTGATCATTCCAAAAATTCTCTACCGCCACCTTGAATTTCTGGACCGACCATTCCACATCTTGCTCATGAGCAAAGAAACTCTCGCAGTTGGCGACATCAAATCACCCGCAGGCCCGGGTAGGCCTCGCGCCTTTGACGAAGCTGAGGCTTTGGAAAAAGCCTTGTGCGTTTTTTGGCACAAGGGCTACGAGACCGCATCTGTGGATGATCTGACCAAGGCCATGGGTTTGAGCCGGTCCAGCTTCTATGGAACGTTCGTCAACAAGCAGACTTTGTTTCACAAAGCCCTCAGGCACTATTCAAGGCGTGGTTTGAAAAATCTGCGTGACGTTGCAGATGCGGGCGGAAATGATCCCGTTGGTGCGATAATGGAAGCTTTGGCGAACCCGCAAGGCGGTCGTGACGGCTGCATGCTGATCAATTGCCTAACGGAACTTGCCCCGCATGACAATGAAGTGGCGGCTCTCGGGCGACAGCATTTGGAGAGTATTGACGAGATTATTGCAAGAGCGCTTGAGCCTTCGGATCCGGGACAGGTACTCGACAAGGCACGCGCCTTTGCCTCCCTTGCAATCGGCACACTAGCCTTGCGCAAAGCGGGTGTTCCCGCGGATCAGATATCACAAACCCTGAAACAAGCCCGGTTGGTGATTTCGCCATAAGGCCTCCCCTAAAAATAAGGGTATGAAACGTAACACAAACTCAAACAAGAGACAGTGACCCTAATATTGGACTAATTGGTCCAATAATATCTGAACGAAGTTTACCAAAGAAGGAAGCAGCAATGGCTGATGAAAAACTGTTCTCCGGCATCAAAGCTGGTGCAATCGAGCTGAAAAACCGCGTTGTCATGGCGCCACTGACCCGCAACCGGGCAAGAGCCGAAGATGACAGCGTCCATGAATTGCAGACCAAGTACTACGTGCAACGGGCGGGTGCTGGATTGATCATCACGGAAGCTTCGCAAATCTCGCCCCAAGGCAAAGGCTATGCCTGGACGCCTGGCATTTATTCCGAAACGCAGATCGACGGCTGGAGAAAAGTGACTGAGGCCGTCCATGCTGAGGGTGGCAAGATTGTGATCCAGCTTTGGCATGTGGGCCGGATTTCGCATACAAGCTTACAGCCGGATGGCGGTGCCCCTGTTGCGCCATCTGCGATCGGCGCTAAGGCCAAGACCTTTGATGGTGAGCAGTTCGTCGAAACATCTGAGCCGCGGGCTCTGGCCGTCGAAGAAATTGCTGGCATTGTTGCCGACTACCGGAGGGCCGCGGAAAACGCCAAGGAGGCCGGTTTCGACGGTGTCGAGGTCCATGCAGCCAACGGATACCTCATCGATCAGTTCCTGCGGGACGAGTCCAACAAGCGTGAAGACGAATACGGCGGTCCTGTCGAGAACAGAGCACGGTTTCTGAAAGAGGTCATGGACGCAGTTGTTGACGTGTGGGGCGCCGACCGTGTTGGTGTCCGCCTAAGCCCGTTCTCGGACGCCAACAACATCTCCGACAGCGACCCGCAGGCGACATTCACTCATGCGGTCAAATTGCTGAATGGGTATGGGCTGGCCTATCTCCATCTCGTGGAAGGACAGACCGGCGGCCCGCGCGATATTCCGGAAGGTGGCGATCTGAAGATGCTCTATGATCTGTTTGATGGCGCGAAAATGGGCAACAACGCTTATGACCGAGACATGGCGATTGAAGCGGTTGAAACCGGAGCCGTCGATCTGGTGGCCTTTGGCCGGCCGTTTATTTCCAACCCTGATCTTGTCAACCGGTTGGAGAAAGGCGCCGCTCTGAATGAGCTCGATCCAACCACGCTCTACGGCGGCAATGAAAAAGGGTACACCGACTACCCGGTACTGGAAGAGAAAGCTGTTGCCGCAGAGTGATACATCGCTCTTAACTCTGTAGTGACAAGCAATACCAAGCAAAGTGAGCGCGTCGGTTTGGACGCGCTCACTTGGCAATTACGGGAATATCCATTCTTGAAGCGAGGATCTATCACAAGCCCTCGAAAGAACTGCTTCCCTATGATCAGGGTCGAATATTTCCAATAAGAATTTACTCTTGATTGAGAAACGCCCGGTTCTAGTTGAAGAAGATGTGTGGTGACTACGATCAATTGAGCGCGTTTCTCGAACCGCGCAATGTTATGGGCAAATCGTGCAAACTTGTGCGCAAAAGTCTTCAATTTTTGTGAGTAAAATCGATGGCGGCGATGCAGCGTTATGAGAACACCTACAATTTTTATGGGTGCGCGCCAATTTGCAGTGTCAGAACCCCTGCGCCGCGTTTGCACGTGATACGTCACGGAACTGCGCGGTCTTGGCCCGCGACTGATCTCCATGTGTTTTGACCGGTTATTCTGACGCGGAGGTCTGCGCGACGTAGTCTGCTATCGCAGCGCGGCTGCCATGTCTCCAGATCTTGGTCAGCCAAAAAGAAAAGGCCTGACCAAAGCGGGTTTCACGGCCAATCTCGCCGTAATACTGATCCTGCTCGATCCACAGTTTCGGATCATCTCTGGACGCCAGCGCGATGTGCTGAAGAGCGTCCCAATGGGGGTCGTTTGGCGCAATTTCAGACCCATCCTCGCGCCTGCCTGCACACATCCGGCACCAGAATGCCTCGGCCAGGGCCAGCCCGCTGGGGGCAGGGCCCGAGGCAACTGCGTCACGCAGCGAAGGCAGCAAGAAACCGGGATGCCGTGAGGATCCGTCAAACGCGACGCGGCGCGTGGTGTCATGGATGGCGGTGTTTGCAAATCGCTTTTCGACCAGATCAAGATATTCACTTGGTTTAGCGCCGGGGACAGCAGCGACATGTGGGAGGATTTCTTCTGCCTGAACTTTAGCGAAAAACGCCAGGATATCAGAGTCCTGCATGCATCGTGAAATCGTCGGGACGTTCAGGATTTCTCCGACATTCGCAAGCAGCTGATGACCGCCGTTCAAAATACGCAGTTTCATCGTCTCATAGCTATGAACATCGTGGGTCAGTGTGACACCGACTTGTTCGAGCGGCGGACGCCCTGCGCAAAAATTGTCCTCGATCACCCATTGGCGAAAGTTTTCATGTGAGACAGGGACGCGGTCATCGATTCCAAGTCCGTGGCATTGCGAAACAACCTGCTCTGTCGTAGCGGGTACAATGCAATCCACCATCGAATTGGGAAATGCGCCATATTGGTCGATCCATGTGGCTAGATTCGGGTCAGACATACGCGCCAAACCAACAATGCAGTTTCGCAGGATCACCCCGTTGCCCTGAAGGTTGTCGCAGCTGAGTGTGGTAAAGGGTTTCAAACCCTCCTTCTTGCGCTGTCGAAGAGCTGCAACAATGGCGCCAAACGCGGTTCGCGGCTGGTCTGGATGGGCGGCATCGTATCGAATGTCTTCGTGATCGGCGTTGAACGCGCCGGTATTGGCGTCCAGAAAATAGCCGCCCTCGGTCACTGTAAGCGACACAATCCGGATGGACGGATCGGCCATCTGCCGGATCAGCGTCGCATTGCCCTCTTCGATTGGCAGGTAGTCGATCATGGCTCCGACAATTTCGGCGGATATTCCCTTTGGGTCCAGCTCGATCAGTGTTGTCAGAAAGTCCTGCGCCAGCAACCTCTCTCGCATTTCGGCATCATAGCTGCGGACACCGGCCCCGATGATCGCCCAGTCCAGTGCTTGGCCCTGTTGCATCAACTGGTGGATATACCAGGCCTGATGCGCGCGGTGAAAATTGCCCAGCCCGATATGGACGATGCCGGGTTTCAGGTCTGTGGGCAGGTAATTCGGTGTCCTGACAGTCGCAGGCATATCTGCAAAGCTGTCGCGCCGCAGCCGCACCGGGGGATTTGCGTTTGCCAGAGGGTTCATCAGCTCATCCAGTTCCCGCCGTCGACATTGTAGGTTTGCGCGACGATATACTGCGCCTCGTCCGAGGCCAGAAACACGGCCATTCCGGTCAGGTCTTCGGCACGGCCCATCCGTCCGTGCGGCACCGCTGCGGCTACTTCGCGTTTCTTCTGCCCGGGCTCTTTGCCCTCATGCTTTGCAAAAAAGGCGTCCACACCATCCCAGTGTTCGCCATCGACAACCCCCGGAGCAATGGCATTTACGTTGATGCCGTGTTGGATCAGGTTCAGCCCTGCAGATTGGGTAAGCGAAATGATAGCGGCTTTGCTTGCGCAATAGACGGCGACCAGAGGCTCGCCCCGTCGTCCGGCTTGCGATGCCATGTTGATGATCCGGCCTTTGGTCCCGTGTTCGATCATGTGGCGCGCGACGGCCTGCATCGTGAACAAGGCGCCCGAGACATTGATGTCAAAGACGCGGTTGTAGTCGGCACGCTCGATTTCGATGATGGGTGCTGCGGTAAAGATGGCAGCGTTATTGATCAGAATGTCGATGGGACCGAAATGTGAAGCCGTCTTTGCCACCGCGGCATCGATGCTCTGCTGGTTGGTCACATCCGTCTCGATAGCCAAAGCGGCCTCACCGATTTCGGCGGCCGCGGCTTGCACGCGCGCGCCGTCAATGTCGGCCAGCGCGACACGGGCCCCTTCGGCAACATAGGCTTTGGCAAAGGCCAGTCCGATGCCACGCGCGGCCCCGGTAATCAGGGCGGTTTTACCGACCAGACGTGTCATTCGATCCGCAGGCCCTTTGCGTCAAACCGATGGATCACATCCGCGCGTGGCGTCAGATAGATGCGGTCGCCGTGGTTGAAGCCAACTTCACCCCCCGCTCGTACGGTGATCGTGTCCGCAAGGCCGGTTTCGTGAATGTGGAAGAACGTGTCCGAGCCCAGATGTTCGGAAACCCCAACCACCCCGGACCAGGTGCCGGAACTGTCGGATACCTCCAGATGCTCGGGGCGGACCCCGATCGTGTGGGCGTCATGTTTCGCGGCCTCTTCGCCCGCAATGAAGTTCATTTTGGGTGATCCGATAAAGCCCGCGACGAATAGGTTTCGGGGAGTTTTATACAGCTCGAGCGGGCTGCCGACCTGTTCGATCACACCGGCCTGCAGCACGACGATCTTGTCGGCCATCGTCATCGCCTCGACCTGGTCGTGGGTCACATAGATCATCGTGGTTGCAAGGCGCTTGTGCAGCTCGCTGATTTCAAGCCGCATTCCAACGCGCAAGGCGGCGTCGAGGTTCGAGAGTGGCTCGTCAAACAGAAACGCCGCAGGCTCACGTACGATGGCGCGGCCAATGGCAACGCGCTGGCGTTGACCCCCGGACAGTTGGCCCGGTCGGCGATCCAGGTAATCGGTCAGGTTCAGGACATCAGCAGCGCCTTCTACGCGGCGGTCAATCTCGGCCTGATCCAGCTTGGCCATGCGTAGCGGGAATGCGATGTTCTTGCGCACCGTCATATGCGGGTACAGCGCGTAGGATTGGAACACCATTGCCAGACCGCGCTTTGCGGGCGGCACATCGGTGGCATCCGCCCCGTCAATGTCGATATTGCCCGAGGTGATATCCTCCAGCCCGGCAATCAGCCGCAACAAGGTGGATTTACCACAGCCCGAGGGGCCGACGAAGACAGTGAACTCGCCATCTTGAATGGTCAGGTCCAGCGGCGGAATGACTTCAACGTCGCCAAATTTCTTGGTCACGGATTTGAGTTGAATGCGTCCCATGCGGAGTTTTCCTTATTTCACGGCGCCGAAGGTCAGGCCGCGGACAAGTTGTTTCTGGCTGAACCAGCCAAGGATCAGGATTGGTGCGATTGCCATGGTCGATGCCGCGCTGAGTTTGGCAAAGAACAGGCCCTCGGGGCTGGAGTAGCTGGCGATGAAGGCCGTCAGCGGTGCCGCGTCGACTGCGGTCAGGTTGAGGGTCCAGAACGCCTCGTTCCAGGCGAGGATAAAGTTCAACAGGATGGTCGAGGCGATACCGGGCACCGCCATCGGCGTCAGCACGTAAAGGATTTCTTCCTTCAGCGTTGCCCCGTCCATGCGGGCGGCTTCCAGGATCTCGCCGGGGATTTCGCGGAAATAGGTGTACAGCATCCAGACAATGATCGGCAGGTTGATCAGCATCAGAACCACCACCAGACCCGCGCGGCTGTCCAAAAGCCCAAGCCGGATGAACAGCAGGTAGATCGGGTATAGAACACCGACCGCAGGCAGCATCTTGGTGGACAGCATCCACAGCAGGATGTCCTTGGTGCGTTTTGATGGCACAAAGGCCATCGCCCAGGCGGCGGGCACCGCGATGATCACGCCCAATATGGTCGAACCACCCGCGATGATGACCGAATTCCACAGGAACCGCATATAGTCCGAGCGTTCCTGAACGATGGCATAGTTTTCCAGCGTCCAGTCAAAGTTCAGAAACAGCGGCGGGCTGGCGATGGCCTGTGCTTCGGTTTTGAAGCTGGTCAGGATGGTCCAGAGGATCGGGAAAAAGATCAGCAGACCAACGGCCCATGCCAGGGCGGTGTTAAGCGACTTGCGACGGGGTGTAACTGAGCGGCTCATATCGTTACCTCCTCACGCGTCCAGGTTCTTGCCGACGATGCGCATCAGGAAGATCGCAACGATATTGGCAAGGATGATTGCATAGACACCTCCGGCTGATCCAAGGCCGACGTTCTGGCCCTCTAGCACGCGCTGGAAGATCAGGTAGGTGAGTGTACGGGTGCCGAAGGCGCCGCCGGTGGTCACGAAGATTTCGGCGAAGATCGACAGCAGGAAAATGGTCTGGATCAGGATCACGATGGTGATCGCGCGGCTTAGATGCGGCAGGATGATATGGTAAAAGCGCTTGAGCGGTGGCGCGCCGTCCATTTCTGCGGCCTCCAACTGTTCACTGTCCAGCGACTGGATCGCAGTCAGCAGGATCAGCGTCGCAAACGGCAGCCATTGCCACGATACGATCATGATGATTGACGTCATCGACGCCTCGGATAGCCAGGAAACTGGCTCAGCCCCGAAAAAGCGCCAGAGATGGGCCAGCAGGCCATTGACCGGGTCCATGAACATGTTCTTCCAGACCAATGCGGAAACGGTCGGCATCACAAAGAACGGTGCGATCACTAGGATGCGGACAACGCCTTGGCCCCACATCGGCTGATCCAGCAGCATTGCCAGAAGGATGCCCAGAACAACCGTGATGGCAAGCACGCCGCCGACGATCATCAGCGTGGCCTGAACCGCGGGCCAGAAGGAACTGGAGGAGACGAACCGGACGTAGTTGTCCAAGCCGACCCATCCCAGATCACCGCCGCGCAGGGGCAGGTATTTCTTGAAGGAAAAATACAGCGTCATCGTCAGAGGCACGAGCATCCAGCCAAGAAGCAGGATCACTGCAGGTGCCATCATCAGGCGTGCAACTGATCGGGAATGTTGAGTAGCCATGACGCAAAACCTCTCTGTTCAGGCATAGCTCAGCCTGCGAGAAAAACGCGAGTTGTGGAAGGGTGAAGCGGGGGACAGACGTCTGTCCACCCGCTGGGAAGGAGGCCTTAGTAGCCTGCGGCTTCCATTTCTTCGGCGGTGAAGGCTTGCGCTTTGGCAAGAGCTTCTTCTACCGTTTGCTGCCCGGCATAAACTGCCGAGAACTCCTGGCTCACCTGCGTGGCGATACCTGCGAATTCCGGGATCGCTGCAAACTGAATACCAACGTAAGGCACTGGCTTTACAGTCGGATTGTTCGGATCAGCCGACAGGATCGAGTCCAACGTCATCTTGGCGAACGGAACCGCCTGATAGTCCGGATTTTCGTACAGCGACGTACGTGCGCCCGGAGGCACGTTGGCCCAGCCTTCGTTTTCGGCTACGAGTTCGATGTAGTCTTTGGATGTTGCCCACTCGATGAACTGTTTGGCCGAGTCTGCTTGTTCCGTACCAGCCGGAATTGCCAGAGCCCACGCCCACAACCAATTCGAGCGCTTGCCAAGCCCCGTGTCGGGTGCAAGTGCAAAGCCGACGCTATCCGCGACTGTCGAGTCGGTCGGGTTGGTCACGAAAGAGGCCGCAACCGTTGCGTCGATCCACATGCCGCATTTGCCCTGCTGGAACAACGACAGGTTTTCGTTAAATCCGTTAGTGGCGTAACCTGCGGGGCCGGACTCGTTCATCATACCCACGTAGAAGTTCAACGTGTCAGCCCATTCAGGCTGATCGAACTGCGGCTTCCAATCTTCATCAAACCAGCGCGCACCAAAGGAATTGGACATCGCTGTGATGAAAGCACCGCCTTCGCCCCAACCGGCCTTGCCGCGCAGGCAAATACCGTTGATATCAGCGTCGCGATCGGTCATCGCAGCAGCCGCTTCGCGGATGAACTCCCAAGTCGGAGCGTCCGGCATTTCCATACCCGCTTTTTCCATCAGGTCAGTGCGATACATGATCATCGAGCTTTCGCCGTAGAACGGAGCCGCGTAGAGCGTTCCATCATGGCTAAGGCCGCCTGACATGGCGGGCAGGATGTCACCTACGTCGTATTCATCCGACAGCCCGTCCAGGGGTACCAGCCAGCCGTTCGCGCCCCAGATCGGCGTCTCGTACATGCCGATGGTCATGATGTCGAATTGGCCACCTTTGGTCGTGATATCCGTTGTCACGCGCTGGCGCAGCACGTTTTCTTCCAACGTAACCCACTCGACATCGATGCCGGTCGCTTCGGTGAATTTATCGGTATAGCCCTGCATCCGGATCATGTCGCCGTTGTTCACGGTCGCTATTGTTAAGGTATCCGCTTGGGCTGCTGCCGTGGCGACGAAAGTCATTGCTGTCGCCGCACGAAGTGCGTTCTTGAGATACATCCTTGTCCTCCCTGAGCTTGGATGTTGTTTGGACAGGGTAAGGGGAAAATTGTCGCGGCGTCAATAAAAACTTTACGCGCGTTAATTTTTGATCATGCGGAGTCTCTCAAAACAAGTCGTGCAGGAAACAGTGTTTCCGTCCTCTCGTTAAATTTCCCTCCATTTTCAATGAGTTCAAAGAGAGTTTCGACGCTGCGCCCCGCTACATTGTCGTAGTCATGGGCGGCCGTTGTCAAAGACGGGCAGGTAAACCTTGAGAAGGGATGGTCATCGTTTGAAGCGACCCGCAACGCGCAGTCTTTCTTGCGACCGACCCGAATCCCTTGTTCGTAACATGCCGAAAGAAACCCGATTGCCAGGCGGTCGTTGCTGCATAAAACCGAATCCGTTTTCAGCTCTTGCCGCTCCAGAACTCCGGCGGCTCCATGTTTGCCAATCTCTTCAAATGCCCAACCCTGGCCGTCGATACTAATGACATGTGGTTCAAAGCCGAGCTGTTCCATCACTTCAATATAGGCGTGGCGCCGCTTATTAGCATTGGGGTTCGCTGGCGTTCGCATCTCAAAAAATGACGGCGGTTCGCCGGTGCGGGTCATGTATTCGACGGTTTGTGAGACGAAACTGAAATTGTCCGACCCGATAAAGGCCGCGCCCAGGCCTTCGAGATTACTGTCAAACAGGACGGTCGGCACATTGGCGCAAAACTTCTCGATCGCTGACCGATCCGAGGTGCGCCCCAAGGGCGCCAGCAGCACTCCAGCAGGCTTCATGGATTTCAACCCGTCGAGAATTTCGATTTCCAGCTTGGGATCACCATGCGAGCTGAACAGCGACGGGCGATACCCCGCAGCAATACAGCTTTGTTCCAGATAGCGCGCGATTTCGGCAAAGAACGGATCGGCAAGATAGGGAACCACGATGCCGATATTCTTGGTCAGCTTTCGGTTCTGGTTCACCGCATAGATGTTGGGGCGATAGTCGAAGCGCTCAAGCGCCTCTTCGATGCGGAGCCGTGTTGTGGGTCGAACGCTGTCCGGATCCTGAAAATACTTCGATACGGTGGGCCGAGAGATGCCGCTGAGGGCCGCAAACTCTTCCATGTTCCTGATCTTCGTCATGCCAGTCTGTTCGTCCACCTTGATCTTATCATAATTTTACATATTCTTTGCGCGCGCAAAAAAAATCAATAGCCTGGCCGGTGATATCGGAATTATGCAAGGCAAGGGGTGTGAATGTATCTTGGGATCGACATCGGAACGTCAGCGGTCAAACTCCTCTGCGCGGATGCCGGCCGAATTCTTGCGACCTCGTCAGTCGGCATCGGGACGTCGTCGCCACAGCCCGGCTGGTCCGAGCAGAACCCGGAGATTTGGTGGCAGGCGACGCGCGATGCGTTGGGCCTGCTTGCTGGCGAAATCTCCCTGTCGGATGTGAAAGCAGTCGGATTGTCGGGGCAGATGCACGGGGCCGTGCTGTTGGACCGCGACCAATGCCCCATCCGTCCGGCGATTCTGTGGAATGACAGCCGCGCGGTCCGCGAATGCGACGACATTCGCGCGGCACAGCCGCAGGTTGGTCACATCGTAGGCGTCCTGCCCTTGCCCGGCTTTACGGCGCCCAAGATTGCCTGGCTGAAACGGCATGAACCGCACAATTATGCCCGACTCTCCCATATCCTGCTGCCCAAGGATTATGTCGGCCTGCGTCTGCATGGAGAGCTGGCAACCGATACTTCCGATGCCGCAGGAACAATGTGGCTCGATCAGGCTTCACGCCGCTGGCATACCGGAATGGCGGAAGCCACGGATGTCGCTGTTGACTGGCTGCCGCAGATGTTCGACGGCCACAATGTCGTTGGCACGGTAACAGTTCGGGCTGCAGCTGAGACCGGATTGAATTCCGGCGTGCCTGTCGTGGCCGGGGGAGGGGATGCGGCAACCGGTGCGGTGTCATTGGGCGCAACTGAACCTGGACGTGGGTTTATCTCGTTGGGGACATCCGGTCAGTTGTTTGTTGCGGATCGTAAATACAAGCCCAACCCCGAACGCTATGTCCATGCGTTTGCGCATACATTGCCCGACCGCTGGTATCAAATGGCGGCGATGCTGAACGGGGCAAGGCCCATTTCGTGGATTGGTGATCAGCTGGGGCTTTCGGCTGCCGAGGTTGTCGGGCTTGCTGAAATCGTCAGCGGTGATCGCGTGCCCATTTTCCTGCCCTATCTGACAGGTGAGCGCAGCCCCCTTGGGGACCCGCATATCCGTGCCGGATTCTTTGGCCTCGAGGATGCCACCACACGTGCCGAGATCTGCCGTTCGGTGGTCGAGGCAATCGCCTTTTGTTTCGCTGATGCGGCGCAGAGCTTCGGCGACACGATAGACAATTTGCCCGAGCTTGCCGCCATAGGCGGGGGCAGCCAATCCGACCTGCTGCTGGGTCTGATCGCCGCTGTGACCGAAAAGCCCATCGTGCGTTCAGCGGGGGCGGAATCCGGCCCGGCCTATGGTGCCGCCCGGCTGGCAGCCTGTGCTGACGGCGCTCTGACCATTGCCGATCTGGCCGAGCAACCGGCGACCACCGACAGGTTCGAGCCTGCAGAAATGCATGCGTTATCTGAACGGCTGGGACGGTTTCGGCGGCTTTACACAGCCGTAAGCGCCGTGGACTGAGCGCCCCTCAGGTCAGGGTTTTGAACATAAAAGTAGTTGGTTCCAGCTGATCATTTTCCGGGTTGCGGCAGTAGTTCGGAATTTCTCCGGCAATTTCAAACCCAAGGCTTTGATAGAGGAGGAGCGACGGGTCCGTGCTGCGCGTGTCCAGCACCAAAAGGGACCGCCCCAGTTCGCGTGCCCGCGCCTCAACCGTCGCCATAAGCGCCCGCCCAATGCCCCGCCGTCGCGCGCGGGGATGAACAAGCAGCTTGGACACGTCGGCGCGATGCGCTTGGTTGGGCATCGCGGCAGGCACCAGCTGTGCGGTGCCGACAATCCGTTCGCCATCACGATAGACGAATATCTCGGCCGCGCCGGTCTGGATGTTTGGCCAGACATGGGACTGCCAATAGCGCAGCGCGTCGCCCGGCGGAAATGGCTGAATGAACCCGATACTCGCCCCGTCATGCACGCAGGCGTGCAGTATCTCTGTCAGATCGTTTAGGGCTTGGTTCAGATCATTGGCCGCCAGTCGTAAGATCATATCAGCACCATCAGGTACCGAGCACCTCGGTCGGCTTGGGTTTCGAACCGTGTCGGGCCAGACAGGTGATAGCGCAGGCAATCCCCGCTCGTCAGATGATGCGCGGTTCCATCCACGGTCAGGGTCAGGCCACCGTCCAGCATGATCAGGTGATGCTCCTGCCCGTGTTTTGGCGGCGTGTCATAGGTGATCACAACGCCTGGGGGCAGATGGCCTTCCATGACCTCTCCGCCAAGACCCGCGGCCGGAGGGGAGACGGATCGGCGGGTAAAGCCGGTTTCGGGGTCGCGCCATTCGGGTTGATTTTCGAAGGGAACGCGGGGGGCGAAACTGTCCTCGACCATCATCAATAGACGCGACATCGGCAGCCCATAGGCCGCACATAACCGGCCCAGAGTTTCCGCGGTGGGGCTGACATCCCCCTTTTCCAAGCGCGACAGGGTGGCCCGGCTGACACCGCTGTGTTCCGCCAACTGATCCAGCGACCATCCCCGCGTTTGGCGAAGTTGATTCAGGTGGTTTGCAAGGCGGTCGGCTAGGGTATCAGGCATGGCTCGTATATGGGAATCATTTCCGTATATGAGATTATTGACCAGAAAACATAACTTCACAATAGAAAAAGGGCGCAGAAAACTGCACCCTTCTGCTCGATAGAATGAAAGATTACTTCCAGCCGGCCTCGTTAAAGATCTTCTGTGCCTCGGGGATGTTTTTGGCGACCTGGGACAGGTTGATCTCGTCGGCTTTGAACTCACCCAGCGCTGCCACGTTATCCGCAAGGGCGACGCCTTCGACCGCCGGGAATTCGTCATTGCCGTTCGAGAAATAGACCTGCGCCTGATCGCTGGCGAGGTATTCTAGGAACTTGATCGCGTTGTCCTTGTTCGGGGCATTTGCCGCCACGCCGGCACCGGACAGGTTCATGTGCGCGCCTTCGGCTTCTTGCGCCGGGAACTGGACGCCGATCATGTCAATCTCAGTGCTCAGGCCTTTGACGTCTTTACGCATTGCACGGGCAAAGTAGTAAGAGTTCGAAACGGCGATCTCGCATTCACCCGAAACAATGCCGCGCAGCTGGTCAGTGTCGCCGCCTTGCGGTTCGCGCGCCATGTTCGCGACCATGCCTTCGGCCCAGGTCTTGGCGGTTTCCGCACCGTGGTTTGTGATGATCGAGGCCAGCAGGGTCTGGTTATAGGTGTTACTGGACGACCGGATGCAGACCAAACCTTTGTATTCGGGCTTGGCCAGATCCAGATAAGACGCGGGCGGGTTGGTCACATCGGCCTTGTCAAAGAAGATGATCCGCGCGCGCTGCGAAAAGCCATACCACTGGTTGTCTTCGTCCTGCAGGTTGGCGGGAATACGTTCTTCCAGAACCGCGCTTTGGACCGGCTGCAGGATACCCGCGTTCTTGGCACGCGCCAGACGCGAGGTATCAACGGTCAGCAAGATATCTGCGGGTGAGTTCGCGCCCTCGGCTTCCATCCGGGCAATCAGCTCGTCCGCTTTGCCTTCGATGCGGTTGATGGTTATACCGGTGGCCTCTTCGAAATCGGAATAGAGGCGTTCGTCGGTGTCGTAGTGGCGCGAAGAATAAAGGTTCAGTTCGCCCTCGGCAGCGGCAGAGGTCGCGATCAGGGCCGTCAGGGCGGCGGCAACGCAGGTAGAGGATTTCAGCATCATGTGTCCCAACATTGAAAATCGGCGCGGGTAATAACCCGACTGAAATGGTCAATTAAACGATTCTCAGGGGGATGCAAGAAATTCCGACAAAATTAGTTGGTCAAATCACCGCCAACATGTCGCTGGCCCCGACCAAGTGGTACTGCACAGCGGGGCCTGAGGGTCGGCAAAGCCGATCCTGGCTACGCCGTCATGGCTGACCTAGTCGTGTTGATTTAAGAACTGAAAAATCGAGAGATGCTGCTTAGCGCTTTCTCTGTCTTTTTTCAGGTTCAGGTGGAGACGGGTCCGGGACAGGTGCGGGGGCCGGCTCAGGGTCTGGGTCGTCGGTCAACACCGGTTCTTTTTTCAGCATGACCTGTGTGACAGCTTCCATATATTTCTGCAGCAAGACCGGAGGATCGGCCGGGGCCAGTTTGATGGTCAGCCTGCTTGCACCTTCTTGGCTGTAAGCATAGCGCGAGGAATAGCTGGCATTGACCTGCGCTGCGACAGGGCCCCAACCACCTTTGACCGAAGCGCTGCCCGCTTTTTCGGTTTGCTTAGTCATTGAGATCGCCATTTTGACCTCAATTTCGGCTTCTTGCACCGCGTAGAATGCGGGTAGAAAGCCCATGGAAACCAAACTGAATTCTTTGGGGGGGCCATTGGGATTGGACAGGTCCGGAAGCTGGATCTTCTGATCGGCCATATATTTGGCGACATCTGTAGAATGTCGATCCAACTCGGTCTGCGACTCGGCAACGGAAAGCGCAAGCTTTTGAACCATTTCCGCAAACGGGACGTTTAGCAGTTCCTGCCCGATACTCATTTCCAATCTCCTCTGTTAATTCAGTCTTTCTCAATAATTTGCGTGGCGGTCCGCCTCCTGACGGAAAAAGTGACCTTGGATGCGTTCTGGCTGATCGCCTGTTTTCGGGCATTCGTCGCGATTTGGGCTTTGGTGCCGTCCTGACCCAACCCAACAACCGCTTCGACTTTGACGTTGTCGATGGTGAAATCACTGCTGCCATCAGACCCGGCGAGGATCTGTTCACCCAGGGCTTGCGAGAATTCCTGAGCGTTGACGACCTGTGTGTCAGGATCGTCCGCTCCCATTGCCGCGCGGCCCTCGGCCATCGGGTTCATCACCGGGTTACCCGCGCCCATCAACATGCCGCCGCTGCCTTCTTCCAGATCGTCGATCCGTTCTTGGAGGTCGTTGATCGTCTCGAGCAGCGCGACTTCGCGCGCCTCCATTGCCGTCATGCGGTTTTCAAGTGACTGAAGCAGAGTGGTGAATGCCTCGGGCATCTCGGTGACGCGGACATCTATGGGCGCTCTTTTGGGGGCTTTGACTTTCTTAGTTGCCATCATTGCCATCCAAAGATCTGCTCTCATCTACGGGACCGGGCGCGAAACGCATTCGCATCGTGGACGCGCTTTTGGAATCGAGCGTGTCTGTCTGAGTCAATTTCGGGCCAAAAATAAAGGTGCCAATCCTGCTGCGTTGGCCTTCTTCGGTGGAACTGCTCATCTCCATGACGACCTTCAGTTCCACATCGACATCCTGCATGTGATAAAAGACCGGCGGGATGCCAAGATCGCGCAGTTCCTGGGGATAGTTCTTCAGCGCTTTCAGCTGATCAATGCTAAGCTGTTCGGCCGCCTGGGCCACACTGCGGCCTATATCGGCTACCATGTCGGTCAGAGTTGTTCCGAATATCTTGTCCAGATCATCGTTGGCCAATCCGACCTCCCGTCATAAAATCACGGAAAGCGTAGCACGAGATCGCCCTATCACAACGTTGAATCTTAGAACCGAACTTTCTGAGCGAATTCCTGCAGTTCCGTCCGCATTACATCTGGTTGAAATGCCGGACAAAAAAAACCGCACCCGAAGGCGCGGTTCTTTGAATTCAGTATGTGCAGTTCTTAGCCCTGACGAGCTTTGAACCGACGCTGCGTCTTGTTGATCACGTAGACGCGGCCTTTGCGACGCACAACCCGGCAATCACGGTGCCGGTTCTTGAGCGAGCGGAGCGAGTTCTTGACCTTCATGGGTCTGTCTCCAATCTGCGGCGCCTTCATCAAGGACGTGGCCAGCGCCTGGGTTTGCGGGTGCCCCGGAAATCCGAAGCAGTGAGTTCATGGTGGGCGGTACAAGGATCGAACTTGTGACCCCTTCGATGTCAACGAAGTGCTCTACCGCTGAGCTAACCGCCCATGAAACCGTCGCGTGGCCAACCCCATAACGAAATGGGGCGCGGAACCCCGCGCCGGTAGCGGGGTCTATAAAAGGAGTCGCAAAAGGGTTCAAGGGGTTTGGTAGAACTATTTTCCGGTCTATGTTTGGTGCGAACAAGGAGTCGCCATGCAAAACGCTGCTTACCTACTGGATATGCCTGCCAAGCGCACGTCCTGTGTGGTTTTTTCCTCTCCGCATAGCGGTCGAAACTATCCAAATGGGTTGATGAAGCGGTCGGTTCTCAGCCAAGATGTGATTCGTTCTTCCGAGGATGCTTTTGTGGATCAGTTATTTTCATCAGCGGCGGACCATGGTGCGCCACTGATTTCGGCGATGATGCCACGCGCCTATGTCGATCTGAACCGCAGCGCAGAAGAGCTGGATCCAGCCCTTATTCAGGGCGCGCGCCGCCAAGGCCATAACCCGCGGGTAGCGTCCGGGCTGGGGGTGATTCCGCGTGTGGTCGCCAATGGTCGAGAAATCTATCGCGGTAAGCTGACCATGGATGAGGCGCGTCTGCGAATCGATACCTGTTGGCGTCCCTATCATGCCCGGATCAAATCGTTGCTGGCAGAATCGCATCAGGAATTCGGGCAGGCGATTCTGATCGACTGTCATTCGATGCCGCACGAAGCCGTGGCCCTTGCGTCCACAGTCAATTCCAGACGTCCCGAGATCGTGCTGGGGGATCGGTTCGGTGCCTCTGCAGCGCCAGAGGTCGTCGAACAGATAGAGGCCGCTTTCGTCTCGGCGGGTCTGAGCGTGGCCCGAAATACGCCGTTTGCCGGGGCCTATGTGACCCAGACCTATGGACGCCCCAGCCGCCACCAGCATGCTGTACAGATCGAGATCGACAGATCCCTGTATATGGATGAAAGCAGGATCGAGCCGAATGACAATTTCGCTGCCTTCAAAGAGACCTTGGGCGAAATCATCATGGATATTGTGCGGATCGGGCCTGAGCCGCTGCAGCTTGCAGCCGAATAACCTCAGCGAAGGGCACGTCCTTTGACGATGGCATCCGTCCCAAAGCGGCGGCGAATCTCATCCGTGGCGCGTTCGGCCTGCGACCTGCGCGAGGCATCCGGATCCAGCAGATCCCCTGAAATATCCGCCTGATCCTCGGGGCACAGATCCGACAGGCCACACCCCAACAGCCGATAGGGGCCCTGATCACCAACCTGATCAAACAGCGCCCGTGCTGTGCGATAGATCCGATCGGCAATCTGCGTGGCATCGCGCAGAGAAACGCGGCGCGTAATGATCTTGTGATTGGCCCGTTTCAGTTTGAGCGTCACAACCCGCCCGGCCAGCCCCTTGGCCTTGGCCCGATCCGAGACTTTTTCCGCCATGCGCCAAAGGTGCCCATCCAGAATGTCGGCATTGGCCGTATCTTCAAAAAAGGTCGTTTCGTTGCTGACGGACTTCATCGGTTCATGTGCCGAAACCCGGCGCTTGTCCTGACCGCGGGCCAGATGCCACAGCCGGTAGCCCATGGAGCCAAACCGCGCGGTCAGATCCTCTTGGTCCCAGCGCAGTAGGTCCGAGAACAAGCGTATGCCTGCGCGGTCCAGCGATTCCTGCGCCGCAGGGCCTATGCCCCAGATCAGGCGCACTGGCTTGTCGTTCAGAAACGCGGATGTCTCTTCCTTGCCGATCACCGAAAATCCGCGCGGCTTGTCCAGATCGGATGCAACCTTGGCCAGAAACTTGTTATGTGACAGCCCGATTGACCCGGTCAGCCCCAACTCGTCCTTCATCCGTTTGACCAATCGTGCAAGCATGACGGCGGGAGGCGCACCGTGCAGACGTTGCGTGCCGGATAGGTCCATGAACGCTTCGTCCAGCGAAAGCGGTTCAACAATCGGCGTCAGCTCGTCCATCATCGACCTGATTTGGCGCGAAGCCTCGGCATAGACCGACATGCGCGGTTTGATCACGACAGCGTCGGGGCATAGTTGCAACGCCTTGAACATCGGCATTGCCGAACGGACGCCGCGAATCCGGGCTACATAACAAGCCGTAGACACAACACCGCGCTTGCCGCCCCCGATAATGACGGGTTTGTCGGCCAGCTCCGGATTGTCCCGTTTTTCGACAGAGGCGTAGAAGGCATCGCAATCCATATGTGCGATGGACAGGTCAAACAATTCAGGATGCGTTTTGACGCGCGGGCTGCCGCAGTCCGGGCAGCGGCGTTCCTTCGTCAGTTCTGTCAGGCAATCTCGGCAGAGGCCGGGCATTTTCTTTTCCCGTCTTCCATGCAGTCCGTAAGGTTAGGTGACTATATCATTCGCATGCCACGGGCAAAACCCGCACAGTGAGGGTAGGAACCAGATCTGCCAAAAGAAGGCCCCCCGCAAAGTGGCGGGGGGAGGTGACGGACCTCAGGAAGAGATGGTCCGCGGGGAGTATCACCTACTTAGATTCTCTCAAAATCGAATTTTTCGATAGAACCCAGTTCACACAGTGGAAACTCGTGTTTTGCATGTGTGTTTTGGGGCACAGGGACGATTTGGCGCGGATCGGGTGAAAAGTGACCTAAGGTCAACTGTTTGCGGGTTGTTCTTGCGAAAATTTAGCCTGATTTAGCCGGATTGCCCTAGTGTCGGGATAAGGAATTTAACTCTGCAAGCACCGCCTCTGCGGCGGCTTTAGGGTCTTGCGCCTGATAGATTGGGCGTCCCACTACGATGTGATCGGCGCCGTCACCGATGGCAGTTGCCGGGGTTGCGACCCGTTTCTGATCACCCAACGCGGCACCGGTGGGCCGAACGCCGGGTGTCACGATCAAGCGATTTTCGGCTTGGGGCAGGGCACGGATCAGCGCGGCCTCTTGCGGGCTGGCGATGACGCCATCGGCACCCGCCTCCAACGCTTTGGCCGCGCGTTCGACAACCAGGTCCTGGACATCGCCCGACTTCAGCAGGCTGGCATCCAGATCATCCCGGTTCAACGAGGTCAGGATGGTTACGGCCAGGATCTTGAGGTCTTTGCCAGACGCACCCTCTTTGGCGGCCCGCACCACGTGCGGGTCACCATGTACGGTCAGGAAATCCAAATCGAACTGTGCCAGACCGCGCACCGCATTTTCCACCGTATTACCGATGTCGAACAGTTTCATGTCCAGAAAGATGCGCTTGCCCTGATCCTGCTTTAACTCGTTCGCCAGGGCCAGCCCGCCCCCTGTCAGCATTCCCAGACCGATCTTGTAGAATGAGACACTGTCCCCCAGCCGCTCGGCCAAGGCCAGACCGTCTAGGGCGTTGGGGACATCAAGGGCTACAATCAGGCGGTCATCGGACATTGGGGGCTCCTTTTTGGCAAACGTCTGCGTCCTAACGGTTTCGTGCGCTTCTGTCCATGCGCGCCTTGCGTGATTCAGATCACGGCAGAGGTTTCCGACTGTGCTATTATCGCGTTGTGCAACTGGGACGGAATTCGGAATGAGACAGTTTACGAAACCCACTATCGCAATCTGCGCGGGGCTGATGCTGGCCGGGTGTCAGGACATGGCGCTGGAAAAAGAGGCTGCTGATACAGTTCTGAGGTCTCCGACAAACGACAACCTCCGGCTGATTGGCGGTTATCGTTCGATGGATGATGACTGTCAGGTTACGGGGGAATCCGCCTTTACCGTGGATTTTCTGGATGACGCCGCCGATCTGGTTTCCTGCCCGACAGGCAGCGATGCGGCGCAATCGCTTGTCGATATGTACGGTGCGCGTTCTGTGGCGAAAACTGGGGGATATACAGTTTATTCTGTGCCGCGTCGGTAGGTTGGATTCTGTTGGCAGACCCCTTGAACCGCGCAAGATATTTCCCAGATTGAATGTGAGGCCCAGACCGACGCGCGCTGCCAGGCGGGCGCGTCAAAACCGGGCGCTTAGAGAAGGAGCAAAATATGGACTTGAACAAGTTCACCGAGCGGGCACGAGGTTTCGTGCAGGCAGCGCAAACGATTGCGATGCGCGAGGGGCACCAGAGGTTGACCCCTGAACATATACTCAAAGCCTTGATGGACGATGATCAGGGGCTGGCCAGCAATCTGATCACCCGCGCAGGCGGAGCGCCCAGCCGTGTCGTTAACGCACTGGATGCGTCCATGGCCAAAATTCCCAAGGTCAGCGGCGATGCGGGCCAGGTTTATCTGGATGGTCAGACCGCCAAAGTTCTGGATGAAGCTGAAAAGATCGCCACCAAGGCAGGCGATAGTTTCGTGCCGGTTGAACGTATTCTGATGGCGCTGTGCATGGTGAAATCCAAAGCCAAGGATGCTTTGGAAGATGGCGCGGTGACGGCGCAGAAACTGAACGAAGCCATCAATGACATCCGCAAGGGCCGCACTGCTGACACCGCATCGGCGGAAGATGGTTATGACGCGCTCAAGAAATACGCGCGTGACCTGACCGAAGCGGCTGCTGAGGGCAAGATCGACCCGATCATCGGACGGGATGAGGAAATCCGCCGCTCGATGCAGGTTCTGTCGCGCCGCACCAAGAACAACCCGGTTCTGATCGGGGAACCCGGCGTCGGTAAAACCGCGATTGCCGAAGGTATGGCCCTGCGCATCATCAATGGGGATGTGCCGGAATCGCTAAAGGATAAAAAGTTGCTCGCGCTCGACATGGGTGCGCTGATCGCAGGTGCGAAATACCGTGGTGAGTTCGAAGAACGCCTCAAGGCGGTTTTGACCGAAGTGACCGAAGCCGCCGGTGAAATCATCTTGTTCATTGATGAGATGCACACGCTGGTGGGCGCGGGCAAATCCGACGGCGCGATGGATGCTGCCAACCTGATCAAGCCTGCGCTTGCTCGGGGTGAGCTGCATTGTATCGGTGCAACCACGCTGGATGAGTATCGCAAATACGTGGAAAAAGACGCGGCTTTGGCGCGCCGGTTCCAGCCGGTTGTGGTTCAGGAACCGACTGTCGAGGACACGATCAGCATCCTGCGCGGTATCAAGGAAAAGTACGAGTTGCACCATGGTGTGCGTATCTCGGACTCGGCTTTGGTGTCGGCAGCGACCCTGTCGCATCGCTACATCACTGATCGCTTCCTGCCCGATAAAGCTATCGACCTTGTCGATGAAGCGTCGGCTCGCTTGCGGATGGAAGTGGATAGCAAGCCCGAAGAACTCGATCAGCTGGATCGTCAGATTCTGCAGATGCAGATCGAGGAGCAGGCGCTGAAGCTCGAAGATGATGCGGCATCGAAGGATCGTCTGGAAACCTTGCAAAAGGATCTGGCCGATCTGCAGGAGCAATCCGCCGAGATGACTGCACAGTGGCAAGCCGAACGTGACAAGCTGGCTGGTGCGCGCGATCTGAAGGAACAGCTCGACAAGGCACGGGCCGATCTGGAAATCGCCAAGCGCGAAGGCAACCTCGCCAAGGCGGGTGAGCTGTCCTATGGCGTCATCCCCGAGCTTGAGAAGAAGCTGACCGAAGCCGAAAACGCCGAAAGCAGCCAGATGATGGCCGAGGAAACGGTGCGCCCGGAACAGATCGCTTCGGTGGTCGAACGTTGGACGGGTATCCCGACCTCGAAAATGCTGGAAGGTGAGCGTGAAAAGCTGCTGCGGATGGAAGACGATCTGCATTCCCGCGTGATCGGTCAGGATGCTGCGGTGACCGCCGTGTCCAACGCCGTGCGCCGGGCGCGCGCCGGTCTGAATGACGAAGGCCGCCCGCTGGGCTCGTTCCTGTTCCTCGGGCCGACCGGCGTGGGGAAAACCGAGCTGACCAAGGCGGTGGCGAACTTCCTGTTCGACGACGACAACGCGATGGTGCGCATCGACATGTCCGAGTTCATGGAGAAACACGCGGTCGCCCGTCTGATCGGTGCCCCTCCGGGCTATGTCGGCTATGACGAAGGCGGTGTGCTGACCGAGGCCGTGCGGCGCAGGCCCTATCAGGTCGTGCTGTTTGACGAGGTCGAAAAGGCGCATCCGGATGTGTTCAACGTGCTGCTGCAGGTTCTGGATGACGGTGTGCTGACCGATGGTCAGGGTCGCACCGTGGACTTCAAGCAGACGCTGATCATCCTGACCTCGAACCTTGGCTCCCAAGCGCTCAGCCAACTGCCCGACGGCGCCGATGGTGCGCAGGCGCGGCGGGATGTGATGGATGCGGTCCGGGCGCATTTCCGGCCCGAGTTCCTTAACCGTCTGGACGAGACCATCATCTTTGACCGGCTCAAGCGGGCCGATATGGATGGCATCGTCGATATCCAGATGGCGCGTCTGCAGAAACGTCTGGCCGCGCGGAAGATCGAGCTGGTGTTGGACGACGGTGCCAAGGAATGGTTGGCCAACGAAGGCTACGACCCGGTCTTTGGCGCCCGCCCGCTGAAACGCGTGATCCAACGCGCCTTGCAGAACCCGTTGGCCGAGGCGCTGCTGGCCGGTGAGATCAAGGACGGCGAGACTGTACCGGTCACCGCCGGACCTGAAGGCCTGATCATAGGCGACCGGCTGGGCACATCCCAGCGCCCGCGCCCAGATGACGCTGTGGTGCATTGAACCTAAACTGATTGTTGAATGGACCCGCTAGACTGGTGGGTCCATTCTTGAATTTTACCCGCGTTTTTTCGCGACTAACCCCCGGCTTGTCCGAGAGGGTGGACCAGATGGGAAAGAATAGACCGTTTCGCAATCAAAACCTGCTTCATCCAGCAGCTTTAGGATTTCCGCGCGCTGAAACGTTCTATGTCGCCATTGCAACCAGATGATGGCGTTACACCAATGTGGCTTTGATACTACCAAAAACAGGCGACCACCCGGGCGTAGCAGTCTGTGAATGTCTTGCAATGCTTGGGACGGATCTGCACAATGTTCAATCACATGGGCCGCAAGAGCTACGCCTACGGGGTCTAGATTGACATTGCCTAGCCCCCCTTGGGCTAGTTCTGGTTCGACCCCCCGCGCCCTCAGAGCCTTTTGGCCTTGCCTGATCATCCCCGCGCTGGGTTCAAGTAAGGTTATCCTGGCCGGTTTTCCGTGGACCGCTACCCAGGCCTCGGCGAAGGACGCAGTGCCAGCCCCAATATCGACCACATGTGTCACGTCGTCAGCGACAGGCAATCCCGAGGTCAGGAATTCTAGGTAGCCATCATAGTACCCAAGCGCGCGCATCTTGTCCCGCCACCGGGGCGCGGCTGTATCATAACGATGCGTGATTTCGGCAATGGGTTTGGTCATCGGTCCGTGCTTTGAAGGTATGCTGTATCACTAGTGCATCGTGGCTTTAGACCAACGCGAAAATACGTGCCGGACCGCCGGTGCCGCCCGCATGTTTGGGTGCGCCGATGACCAGCGTGGCACCCGCCGCCGGAACCCGATCCAGACCCGCAAGGCATTCGATGCCAAACCGGCCCGAGGGCAGCCAGGCGTAATGCGTCGCGAAGTCGGCGGACATACCGTGATCAAGTGACAGTGTATCCACCGCAATCGACCGCGCGCCGGTGTCTTCCATCAACATCTGCGCCGCTTCGACGTGAAATCCGGGATAGTGCTGCGCCTCACCGTCGAAATTGCGGAACCCGTCCGTGGCGGTCTTGCCGGACCAACCGGAATGCATCGCTACGCAAGCGCCGTCGGGGATGTCTCCGTTGGCCGCAATCCACGCCTTCAGATCGTCCGGGGTAACGCGGGTGTCGGCGTCTTCGGCCGCGCGGGCGGCGATATTGACGACACAAAGCGGTGCAACCAGATCAGTCACCGGTATCTCATCGACCGACATACCATCCGCGGAAAAATGCAGAGGCGCATCTATATGCGTGCCGGTATGTTCGTTGATCGACAGATTGAACAGGTTAAAGCCGTGATCCGCGAAGTTGAACGCCTGTTCGGCGGAAATGCCGGGTTCGCCTCCCCAGGTCGGAAAGTCGGGGCTGAGCGTATGGGTCATGTCCTCGACCCCGCCATGACCTGCGGCCAGCGCTGCTGGTGCAATCGCTCCGGTGGTCGCAGCCGCAACGCTCGTGGCGGCAGCAGCTTTGAAGAAACTCCGCCGCGACAGCATTCTGTCTTTGACGGCATTCATAACGCAGATGTCACACATTCTTCTTCTCCCACTGGTGGATTTCAATCGTTGGATGGGTCGTCCATCTTTTCCCTTGTTGGTAATACCTGCGGCCCAGCCTGCATTTTTGAGGCCTACGTTGTAAAGGTGGTGACCCAAGCAAGCGCCGCTGCACGCGGATACGTTACAATCCGGTCGCTCAATCGTGACGCTTGTTTCCTTGGCCCTGTGCTATCAGCAGACTACCTCACTTCTGAGGTTGCATGAAGACGGAGACTTAGATGGCGCATCGCTGGACCAACACATTGACACATGCCGACGTCACCCCCCGGGCGGCGTTTCTGAACCGGCGCCAGATGATGGCCGGGATGGCGGGTGTCGGATTGGCAGGGCTGGCGCAGGGGGCAGCCGCGCAAGAGGTGCTGGAGCCGAATACCTGGGAAGAGATCACCGGCTATAACAATTATTACGAGTTTGGAACGCGGAAAGAAGATCCTGCAAAATACGCCTATACTCTTGTTACTGAGCCGTGGAGCATCAAGATTGACGGTCTGGTGGACAAGCCCGGCGATTACAATTTCAAGGACATCCTGTCCGAAATGACCGTCGAAGAACGGATATACCGGTTTCGCTGTGTCGAGGCATGGTCGATGGTGATCCCTTGGAACGGGTTTGAACTGGCCGACCTGCTGAACATGGCCGGTGTTCAGGAAGGCGCCAAATACGTTGCCTTTGAAACCGCTTATCGTCCAGATGAAATGCCGGGTGTTCAGTATCCGGTTCTGGACTGGCCGTACCGTGAAGGTCTGCGGCTGGACGAAGCAATGCACCCACTGACCCTGATGGCCACTGGTATTTATGGCCGGCCGATCCCGAACCAGAACGGCGCACCGTTGCGTCTGGTGGTTCCGTGGAAATACGGGTTCAAATCCATCAAGTCGATCGTTCGCATTACGGTGTCAGATGTTGAGCCACCGACAAGCTGGAACATGGCCGGTCCGCGCGAATATGGTTTCTATAGTAACGTGAACCCCAATGTGGATCACCCGCGCTGGTCGCAGGCCTCGGAGCGCCAAATCGGCGGTGGGCTGTTTGCCAAGCGCATCCCGACGCTCATGTTCAATGGCTACGAGGACGAGGTCGCCGGGCTTTACGAAGGCATGGATCTGTCCAAGCATTATTGAGAGTATGAGCGCGCTGAACCAGATATTCCGTCGGATCCCTGTTTGGGCCGTCTATTTGCTGGGGATCCTGCCGGCACCCTGGCTGTTCTATCAAGGGCTGACCGGAGGTTTGGGTGCCGACCCGATTGAGGCTCTTGAGCATAAGTACGGCAAACTGGCATTGCAGTTTTTGATTGTTGTTCTGGCTATATCGCCCCTGCGCAGGTTTGTCGGCGTGAACCTGATCAAGTTCAGGCGGGCGCTGGGCGTTTTGACATTTATATATATCAGTCTGCATCTTTTGGTTTGGCTGGTATTGGATGTGCAGGCCCCCGGGCAGATCTGGGCGGACATCCTGAAGCGCCCCTATATAACTGTAGGTATGGCGGCATTTGTTCTGACGCTGCCACTGGCCGTGACGTCGAACAACTTTTCAGTACGGCAGCTTGGCCCGGGCTGGCGCGCGCTTCAGCGTTTGGTCTATCCGGCAGCAGTTCTGGGGGGCGTGCATTATGTAATGCAGGCCAAAGGATTTCAGATCGAACCCTTGATCTATTTGTCCGTGATTTTGGCTTTGCTTGCTTTGCGCCTACCGATCTCGACCCTGATGAGCCGATTCCGGGGTGCGATTCCGCCCGACTCGGCCTGAGTCTGCCGGTAAGCCTGTGCGAAACACAATTTTCCGTACGCATCTTGGCGGTTGGTCGCCGTATTTGGGCCTGGTACTATTTGTAAGTATTTGTTTTATTTCATTAAATAATAGTTCTGAAGATTTTCGCGAGTTTCGGGGATTTTCTGCTTGCGGTGTATGTTTGTAATGCTTAGAACCCCCTTCACCGGCGCTGCTGAGGCGCTTGTGACACACT
>NZ_JBXWOF010000009.1:0-174072 GCF_059610745.1 Ruegeria sp. CDSC042 | reverse complement strand
GAAGCACCGTGGAAGCAAGCAGTACGAGAAAAACACTGTGACAGACCCGTAATAGATAATGCCAACCCGTAGGAAACCGTCGCTGTCAAAACCTTCTTCAAAACCGCCAAGGCCGAACGGTTTTGGCGGAGATCGTGGAGCATACGACAATACGCTGAAATGGCGGCCTCCGGGCTTTCGCAACAATAGCGCAAGCAATTCATTGGCCTCTAATCCCGCTGAGCCACGCACTTGTCGCTTCAAGCCCTTTTCGCAAGACAGCAAACATTTGCTCAATTTCACTTTCGCTAATGATTAGGGGCGGTGAAAGAACACACATGTTGATCACAGGTCGAACCAATAACCCACGTTTCTGGCATTCGATATCGATCTGGCTACCAATCTCGTAGTCGCACCCCAGATCGCTCTGGGGATCACCATCGACTGAGCACTGAACGCATCCCATCAACCCCATGCCGCGCACATCGGTAACGATGTCAATCTGACCCAACTGCTGTAGCTGATCCTGAAAAATCGGAGTGACCCTTCGAACGTGTTCGAGAAGCTTTTCCCGTTCAATAATTTCCATACTTTTCAGACCAGCGGCCGCGCTGACCGGGTGGCCAGAATAGGTGTAGCCATTTGAGAAGGTAGCATCTTTCCCTGCAACATCGGCGATCAATCTATCCGAGATAATCGCGGCGCCCATCGGTGCATACCCAGATGTCATTCCTTTGGCACAGGTGATTATGTCTGGCTGAATGCCAAAAACTGCCTCAGACGCGAACCAATGGCCCAATCGCCCGAAAGCCGTCACTACTTCGTCGGAAATGTATAGAACATCATACTTCCTGCAGATGTTTATGCAGCTTTCGTGATATCCCTTTGGCGGCACGATCACGCCGCCAGATGCCAGAACCGGTTCGGCGATAAACGCGGCAACATTTTCTGGGCCCAGCGTCACAATGGCGTTTTCCAGGTCCGAAACTTTCTCTTTCAGAAAGCTCTCTTCGCTTTGACCAGGCGCACGATAAAGCGGATTCACGTCTGGCAGGAAATGTGCGAGGTCATCCGCCTTGTCGAGCCAAAGTCTGTCACGCTCTTTTCCACTGATGCTGGCCGCCAGATAAGTGCTTCCATGATAAGCTTTTTGCCGTGAGATGATTTTCTTTTTCTTGGGGCGTCCCAAGAGGTTGTTGCGGAAATGGACAAACCGGATGGCCGTATCAACCGCAGTGGAACCGCCGGTGGTAAAAAAGACATTGTTCAAATCGCCCGGCGCACGTTTAGCGATTTCGCGCGCGAACCGCGCAGTAGTCGAGTTGGAATTGTTAAAGGGCGAGAAATAGGCAAGGTTCCGAGCTTGCTCAGCCATGGCCTCGGCCATCTCCGCGCGCCCATAACCGATCTGAGTGCACCACATGCCTCCCGGTCCGTCGATCAAGCGTTCGCCTTTTTCGTTCACCACATGGATGCCGCTGGCACCTTCGATAAAAGTGCGGTCGTTTTCGCCCAATGTTGCCATCCCTTCCCACGGGTGCAGGAAGTGATCGTTATCCCATTGCTTGACGTTAGAGTTATCCACGGCGGGCCATGCTTTCTGTGCTCATCACAATTGGGAATTCTTCGCGAACCTGAGCGTCTGAGGCGCCGAAGTAGTTGGGGAAATGGCTATCAAGAATGGAATTGGCCTTGTCACGGGCGCGGTCCAGAAGATCAGTTTTGCCTTCGTTTTCCCATGTGTCCGTGCGCTCACGATCCATGAGCCGTGGGTAGACGAATTCGCTGTTCATATAGCTCAGTGTGTGCGGGTTGCCGAGAAAATGACCAGGGTCGATGGCACACTGATGGATCACATCCACCGCCATGGTTTCATCCGTGATTTCAATCCCGCGCAACGATCGCAGGATCATACCGCCCGCTTCGTCATCGATGACCATGCTTTCAAAACTGCATCCCATCAGGCTACCGATCATACCCCCGAACTCGCACAAACGATTGGCACCGGCATGAGCGGCAAGCGTGAAGGTTAGTGCCTTTTCCAACCCGTATTGCGCGTCGGGTATCTTGGCATCGGTCATGCCTGCGCCGACAGAGGTTGGAAGGCCATAAAAGTTACCCATCTGAATGGCTGCGGCCCCGATCAGAGCCTGTTCGCCACTGCCGCCGGTGAACGACCCGCTGCGCAGGTCAGTGATGAAGGGCCAGGCGGCAAAGCAGACCGGACAACCTGGTGTGATGAGGTTTACGATGGCAACGCAGGCCAGCGTTTCGGCCACGGTTTGCACCAGCGTTCCCGCAAGTGTAGCGGGGGCTGTGGCCCCGGCCTGAGGAGGCACCGCCAAATCAACCGTCAGGCCTAGCTTGGCGGTATCAATCAGGATTTCCATGTTTTCCTTGCCGACCCGCAAGGGGGAAACCATGGGGCAGCCGCCAAATATGACGCTTGGCTTTTTCATGAAAGCACCTTCACCACCTTGAGCAAAATCAAACATGCGGATGGCATGCGGAATATGGCTGCGGTCGCGAAAGGTCAGACAGGCAGGTTTTTGGCTGCCTGCGAGCATGGCATAAATGGTGTTCATGTCGTGAGCGAAATCATCAGTCACATCGGTGGCCAAAACCGTGTCGCCCAGCATATGGATGTTGTCCAAACGGTCCACCAGACGGGTAAAATCATAGACATCGCGCAAGATCGACGGGCGATAAGATTTAGTTTCGGAATCGAAGGTGGTCACGGCGGTGCCGGAGTTGGCGAAATAGACGCTCTCCGCCGAGCAATGCATGTCGTCTTTGCCTTCACG
Organism: Ruegeria sp. CDSC042; assembly: GCF_059610745.1. NCBI lineage: Bacteria > Pseudomonadati > Pseudomonadota > Alphaproteobacteria > Rhodobacterales > Roseobacteraceae > Ruegeria > Ruegeria sp. CDSC042. The sequence continues at coordinate 171,289 of NZ_JBXWOF010000009.1, read as the reverse complement.
CTCTCCGCGGGCATAGACGTAAAACTCCTTGGCAGCACCAGCCAGGATGTCTTCCATCAGTGCGCGGGGGAAGCACAGCCGATTTAGATCATTCATCACCGCGCCCTTGGGCAGCACCAGATCAAGTAATTCCGGGAAATGATCGGTAATGCCGGTTTTTTCCAGAACGGTCAGAGCCGCTTGATGGATGTTCTCCATATCTGTTGGGGTAAGCGGCTTATAGCGGCCGCCACTTAATCCCCCACGCACGGCCTCATTGCCCGTGGTCGCCTGTTGAACCTTTATGCGCGCGGCGCGCCCACCACCACCGCGACGGCGTGATTTTACCTCAGCCATTACCGGCCATCCTTTGTTCTGGTTCCGAGCGGATCATGGCAAAATAGAAATCGTAAAAATCCTGGATCGAGGTTTCCATTTCGCCCAAGGGCCCCGGTTGGAAGTATTGAGAATTAACGCCGGACTGGTTGTGCCGAATGATGCGTTCGTCATCCAAAGATGTGACATGCCAAAGCCAGGTCAGGTCTTCCTTATCGTAGTCCTGGCCTTCTTCGGCATCAGCGTTAACCAACCAGACCACCTGAATGTCGGTTTCTTGTAGACCACGTGGAATAAAGCGGTAGCCCACCAGGTGATCCGAATAGATCAGGAACCAATTCAATGGGCCAATATCAAAGTCAGTTGCGCCACCGTCGAAGCCTTTCAGCGTTCCAAGCAATGGCGCAAGTGCCTCACCCGATTTGCTGCCGGTTTTGTAACCTTGGTAAAGCGGGTAGCGCCGATAATACCCGCTGGTGAATGGGGTGGGCGCAGCCTCGCCAACAAGCGCCAATTCATCAGGTGCCAGCCCGACTTCTACAGCCCTTGCATTTAGCGGCTCGACCAAGCCAGCCATGTCTTGTGGCGATTTCAGGCTATGAGAGCGAGAGTATTCTTTGTGTGCTGGTCCGCAGTGGTAGCATTCAAGATAGTTCTCAACCGCCAGTTTCCAATTCGCTGGAACCGGAAAAGACGCCGTATGCGCCACTTTCAGATCGTCAAAGCCATAGGGTTCGACGAGTGGCGAAAGCTGGCTGAGGACAGGATCTAGCGATGGCGTGTTTGCATCGGCACACACAAAGATCAAGCCTTTAAAAACACTCACCTGAACGGGAAAGAGCCCGAATTTGGATGGGTCAAAGTGTTCCCCCATGTTATGGCCAGCACGAAGTTTCCCCGAAAGTTCATATGTCCAGGCGTGATACGGGCAAACAAGAACACGGGAGTTGCCAGACTGTTCAGTGCAGACGCGAGATCCACGATGGCGACAGACGTTCAAATGAGCGCGAACTTCGCCTTCGCGGTCGCGAACAATAATGATGCTCTCCGGGCCATAGTCGAACAGGAAATAGTCACCGGGTTTTGGAATTTGGCTGACATGCCCTGCCCAAAGCCAGTTGCGGTTCCAGACCTGGGCAATGTCATAGTCATAGATGTCTTGCGAGGTATAGAATCCGCGCGGCAGAGCGTGGCCGTGCTGGTGCGAGGCCATCAAAGCATCTAACCCAATCGGTCGGCTGTTCATCACGTTTCCTCCAAATCGACTATCTCGCGGCGAAACCAATCCTTGTCTGCTTCTGCCTTTGGGCGTTCAAAATCGCGGGCCGCACGGTGGCCTGCGAAGACAGCGTCGACGATCAGTCCTGGAGACGCGGCATCGCCTAAAAGTTCGAGGGTCTTCAACCCAACCCCGCGCAAGCTGTCGTAAAGCGCTGTCTCTCGCTGGCGCTCGGTAACCAGAACTGTCGAGGCACAGGGAATACTCGCTTCGCGATCGGTAAAGGCACATCCGATGCGGGCCATGTCACTTTCGACCGCGGTCAGCACCTGATTACAGCGAATGTCGATGCCAAGTTCGATCAGACGAGCCTGAATACGGGGCTGCTCCAAAGTATGTACGGCGTAAGCAGAGACCAAACTCTCCGGCGTGACAAAGACCACCGGATATCCGGCAGCTGCCAGTTTTTCTGCAATCACACCTGCCAAATAGATATGGTCATCATCATAGATCATCACCGGGCCATTCGGAGGCAATATGCCGTTCATGATATCATCAGGTGTCAGCACTCTGGCGCTTTGCTCGATATGAGGCATACGGCGCTGGGTGTTTCGCCCCATGCCATCCGTACGCCAACGGCTGCCGGTGGCGACAAAGACGTGTTCGACGCCAAGCTCTGCCACCTGATCGCCGTCAAGTCTGCTGTCGGTGAACAACTGAACGTTGCCGCGCTGTTTCAGATCATTCAGGCGATAATCGACGACGCGCGACCAGGCCGCTAGGCCGGGAAGCTTGCTTTCCTTTGCAACACGTCCACCAAATTCAGCTGAGGCTTCGGCCAAGGTCACCTGATATCCTCGCCGTGCGATTTGCATGGCACACTCAAGACCTGCGGGTCCGCCACCGATTACCAGTGCTTCCGCCTCGCTTTTTTTCGGTGCAATGATCTCGGGGTGCCAGCCGCGACGCCATTCCTCGCCCATGGTCGGGTTTTGGGTGCAGCGGATCGGAATACCCAGATTGTCCGAAGACACGCAGATGTTGCAGCCGATGCATTCGCGAATTTCGTCGACCCTGCCTTCTTCAATCTTATTCGGTATGAATGGGTCCGCAATAGAAGGTCGCGCCGCTCCGATAAGGTCGACAATACCTTTCTTGACCATCGACAGCATCATATCGGGGGAGGTCAGGCGACCGACACCTACCACGGGTTTCCGCGTGATTTGTTTGACGTGGGACAGAAACGCGTTCTGATAACCATCTTCCGGCTGGAATCTGGTTGTGGCACTGTCATTGGACCAGTCGGCCACATTCACATCCCATAGGTCAGGAAGATCGGCCAAAAGCTCGACCACGGCACGGCCTTCTTCTGCGGCCTGCATACCGTCGGCGCCCACCATCTCATCAATGGCAAAGCGGAACGCCACGGCACAGCTGTCGCCTACAGCTTCGTGGGTATCTACCAGCAATTCGCGCGTCAGGCGCACGCGATTTTCAAGCGAACCGCCATATTCATCACTACGCTGGTTCATATGCGGCAGCATGAAATGTTGCGCCAAAGTCATGTTGTGTCCGGCATAGACGTAAATGATGTCAAATCCGGCCTCTTTCGCGCGCAGGGCGGCCTCGCGATGCCAGCGGCGGAATTCCCGGATATCGGCCTTATCCATGGCCTGCGCCTGCTTGGGATGCGTCATATCAACGGACATCTCGGACGGAGCAAGAACCGGAGCGCGGGTCAGCAGGTTTTGCGCATGATTGCCATTATGTACCAGCTGGATGGCCGCCAGCGCACCATGTGCATGTACTGCATCTGTCATCAGCCGCAACGCAGGTACATCGCGTCCATCCCACAATCGCCCCTCGGCATAGGGGGACAAGTCCGAGGTCGGGTGTATCTCGGTCTCCTGATTGGAAACCACTGCCCAACCACCTTCAGCCTTCATTCCGCGGACGGCAGCATCCGCCCGTGGCCTGAGGTGTCCCAGTCCGGTGCAATGCGGCACCTGATAAAAGCGGTTTCTGGCTGTGACAGGCCCGATCTGAACCGGTTCGAAGAGCAGAGCGTATGGGTTCGCGTCCGACATAATCACGCGTTTTTCCTATATTTGGGTTCCGGAGCCCGAAGGCCCCGGAAATATGGTTGTGTTAGAATCCGGCTTTGATCCGTTCAAATTCTGCCAGCATTTTTGCCTCCAACTCGGGGTTCACCGCGTCAAAGAACAAACTGCTTTCGAAGAAGCTTTTCGGATCGGCAAAACCATAGGCTTCGATATTGGCTTGATCGGCAACTTCGAAGGCTTTTGCGTTGGAATGTGGGTAACCCCAGTTGTCGATGATGTATTGGCCGCTTGCAGGATCAGTGAGCGCGTTCAACAGATCATAGACCTGATCGACCGGTGTCGTGGAAGACTTCAGATGCACGTAGCCACACGCCCAAGTCGCGATACCTTTGTCGACGTCACGCATCATGGCGGCAGGCACTTCGTTCCAGATCAGGTTCAGTTCGGACTGGTTCCAGGCCCAACCCATTTCGATCTCACCGCTGGTCATGGCCTGATCAAACTGACCCGCATCGGACCAGTAAAAGCGCATGTTTGGGTGGATTGAGCGCAGGAAATCCGATGCTTCTTTGAACTGCTCATCGCTCAGATTTGTGTAATCATCAGCGTTTCCAGTGGCCAGCGCAGCCAGGGCATATGCAGACGACGCCGCATCCGGGATCGCGATCTTACCTGCATAGGCCGGGTCAGCCAGCAATTGCAGCGAGATATCATCCCCCGAGATTTTGTCGGTACGATAGATAAGACCCGTGTTCCCCCACTCGAACGGCAACATGTAAAGCTGGCCGTCCAGGACGATGGCGTCGACTTCCTTAATCTCAGGTAAAACATCGGCCCAATTGGTCAGCTTGCTTTCATCGAGCGGCTGGATCAGATCGGCTGCGACCCATTTCCGGACCGCGTCAGAACAAGGATGCGCCAGATCAGCCGTGAAACCCGAACTCAGTTTCGTAAAGGCTTCCTCCTGACTTCCGAAATAGGAATAGCTTGGCGCCTCATCCCCGTATTTTTCCATGTAGCTGGCAAAGAACCCGGGGTCTTCATATCCCGACCAGTCAAAAACCGTTAGATCAGCGCCACCTGCTATGGCACTTCCCGTACTTATCGCCGTCGCACATGCGAAGGCCGCAATTCCCTGAACTCTCATTTTATCCTCCCACTATTTTACTTTGTGTCTGTACCTAGATCGATCACGCTTGCCCCCTGAAGCCCCAGCCAAACTGCGTCGCCGCGTTTGAAATCTACCGTGTGAAAGTAGTTGGGAACCGAGACCGAGATTGGCTTTTCGGCTCCCGCAACCTGAATGTGATAGTGAATGTTCTCGCCATAGAAGGCGACGTTGCTGACAGTGCCTTGAACCGTTGATGGATAGTCTTCTGGCTTTTCAGCAGCGATTTCCAATTGTTCCGGGCGAATACCGATGTTCATGTCTTTAGAACTGGTCGCAACGTTGGGATTTCTCTCAATCTCAATCCGCCCGAAGGCGGCTGCATCGATCGACAACATATTGCCGGTTTCGCCTGATAATTGGGCAGGCAGTATGTTCATCTCACCGATGAAACTGGCCACTTGCTGATCACAAGGACGGGCGTAAAGCGTGGTTGGTGTATCCACCTGCTTGAGTCGTCCATTGAACATCACGCCAATACGATCGGACATGGTCATCGCCTCATATTGGTCGTGTGTGACCATCACAAAGGTAATGCCAAGGGATTGCTGCAGGTTGCGCATTTCAAACTGCATCTGTTCGCGCAACTTCTTGTCGAGTGCTGACAAGGGCTCGTCCAGCAACAATACTTTGGGTCGCATGATCAGCGCGCGGGCAAGCGCCACCCTTTGCCGCTGCCCACCCGACAATTCACTTGCGCCGCGATCCTGAAGACCGCCCAGCTCGACCATTTCCAGGGCCTCGGCTACGCGCTGTTCGATCTCGGCCTTGGGCGCCTTGCCCCGCAAGCCATAGGCCACGTTGTTCCCGACGTTCAGGTGCGGGAAGATGGCGTAGCTCTGAAATACCATATTCGTTGGACGGTTGTTGGCAGGCACACCTTCCATATCCTGACCGTCGATCAGCACGGTACCCTCGGTCGGTTCCTGGAAGCCCGCGATCATCCGCAATACCGTAGTCTTGCCGCATCCCGAGGGGCCGAGGAGTGAGAAAAACTCGCCCTCTTTGAGATCGAGATCGATCCCGCTGGCCGCCAGGAATGTGCCATAGCGCTTTTCGACGCCCCTGAGTTCTATGATGTTTCTGTCTGTCATCTGACCTCTGATGCGGATGAGCGGCGGCGGAAGTACTCGGCCAGCACCAAAAGCAGAACCGAGGTGAGCAGCAGGATAGAGCCCAAGGCCAAAACGTTTGGAAGCTTGGCGGGGAAACGGATCTGGCTCCAGATATAGACCGGCAGGGTTGGCTGGTTGCCTGACAGGAAAAAGGCCAGGACGAACTCATCGAAGCTGACCGTAAAAGTGACCAGCATGCTGGCTACGATACCGGGGGAAACGACCGGCAGCGTCACGCGACGAAAGGTTTCGAACACGCCGACGCCCAGATCGTAAGATGCCTCTTCCAGCGACGCGTCGAAGTCATCGAACGCGGACTTCAAGATCGAGACGGAAAATGGCAGCGCAAGAAACGTATGGCCCAGAACAACGGTCAGCAAAGACGGCTTGAGACCGAGAAACAGAAACAGGACCAGCATTGACGAGGCCACGATAATGCCAGGTATGACCAAAGGCAGCATCACCAAACCTTCAGCAGCACGCTGACCCCGAAAACGGTATCGAACAAAGGCGCGGGCAGCGAACAGCCCCATAGCAGTGGATAGAAGTGCGACGACCGTGCCGACGCCAAGTGAATTCCAAAGGGCCTGGATCAAAGTATCCTGCTCACCCAGCTTCCGATACCAGTCCAGCGTCCAGCCCTTGATCGGAAATGCAACGATTGTACCGCTGTTGAACGAGAACAACGGTAGGAAAAGAACCGGCAGGTATAGAAACACCAAATACAGGAAAGCATAGGCTGTCAGGGTCGAGGGGCGCTTCATCTGATCCTCCTCCCAAGCCGGGTAGCGGTAATGACAAACACGATGGCGACGAAGCCGACCGACAGCATCGCGATCAGCGAAAGTGTGGCGCCGAGAGGCCAGTTGTTAGCGGCCCCGAATTGCACCTGAATAAGATTGGCAATCATCTTCCCGTCCGATCCGCCGACCAGCGCTGGGGTCACGTAGTCACCGACAGTCGGAATGAAGATGATCAGGCAAGCCGCAATGATCCCTGGGATGGTCAACGGCAGTGTCACCCGCATGAAGCGTTGCAAAGGACTGTTACCGAGGTCTGTGGCGGCCTCTAACAGGCTTGGATCGATCTTCTGCAACGAGACATAGATTGGCAGGATCGCAAAAGGTGCCCAGGCATGAGCAAGCGTCAGCACGACGGCGAATTCATTATAGAGCAAGAAGTCGAGCGGTTCGTCGATCAGACCAAGCATCAATAGTGCAGAATTCATCACCCCGTTGAACCCAAGGATGAGTTTCCAGGCAAATACGCGCAGGAGGTAGCTGGACCAGAACGGAATGGTGATGAGCAGAAGCCAGATGGTCTTTTTCCGGGCCTTCATCGCGATGAAGTACGCGATGGGATAGGCCAGTGCGACAGTGACTACCGTAACTGCTCCGGCAATCCAGATCGACCTTAGCATTAAATGTCGAACCAGCGGATCGGCAAACGCGTCGCTATAGTTTTTCAGCGTCGGTGTCTTGTCGAGCGTTACGTAGGTTTGGGTCCAGAACGAATAGGCGATCAGGATCACCAAAGGCGCCGCCACCAGAAACCCCACGTATGCCGTGGCTGGTGCGCTGAGGGTATAACCCCGGGACGCTTCGCTACGAAAAATCACCCTATCTCCCATCTCGGTACTTACGAGTCTCTAATGGACGATCGTCCATTTAATGTTGCGCCAGAAAGGCCTTTCGTGTCAATCTTCCTGTGAGCCACCCATATGAGAAGACCCTAAGCTGATGGAATCATTGAATAGAGTGACAGAGCCTAAAGGAAGAAAACGTAGCTCGAAGCGCGATCCAGAAGCCAACAGGCAGCTTCTGATCAAGGCGACACTGGATACTATTGCTGATATTGGAGTCACCGATACCTCGGTCAGTCGCATCTGCGAGCGCTCAGGTCTGTCGCGCGGAATGATCCATTTGCATTTCGGGGGGAAGGACAATTTGCTGACCGCAGCGGCCCAGCATTTCAGTACCGAGTATTATGCCGAGATGGACAGAATGACCGATCTGGGCTCGGATGCATCGCCCGAAGAGCGAGTGATGGCTGTGATCGAGGCGGATCTGTCCGAAGCTTTGCTCAATCCACGAAGTACGAAAATCTGGCATGCATTCCGAGGCATCGCGAGCTCACACCCTGGTATTGCCCGATACAGCAGCACTCAGGATCCCAAACTTGTCGAGACTTTGCGGCGTGCGTTCACGGAGATAGCTCAACAAAACGGACATGATCCTAACTTGGTGAATGATGCCACTAGCGGAACGTTGGCCTTACTGGAAGGTATGTGGGTAAATTACCTTACCGATATGCAGGTTTTTTCGCGACGACGCTCTGCTGAACTTATTCGAAGATTTTTAGGCGGACTTTTTCCAGGAAAATTCAAGTTGTGAGCCTTCACGGCGCTCAGGTTTGAGATGGAAACAATGCCTCTTCCTGGAAAGCAACTACTGGTATTGGTGAGGCCTCTAGCGTCCAAGTAGCATCCATCTAGCTATTGAAAAATCTCGACGTCCGCTGTGCGCTATTAGCGGACTTTCACAATTAAACTTTGTAGTCCGAGATGCGCAACAAAGTGAGGTTTCGCAGCATTATTGACGTCGTGGTGTGGCTACGCACCCGTTGGTCCAATCTTCAAGCCGGTCGGGAATAGCAACGACTGACTTCGTTTGGCGCTTGCGATAAATCTCGACATACATGCCTCCAGCCTTTGCCGAAAAGCATACATCATCCAGAGTTTTCACACAGATTCAGTCCAATACACCATCAGCTGAAAGCAAGCATGGATGTTTGCAGCCAGAAGCTACAAGGTAGCACACGATATCCAGGACGCCGAACAATGCCTAATAAACACCAGGGACAAACGGAGGCGATAGATGTAGATCTCGCTGGAGATATTCTTCGAGTGGCGGTTTCTGGTCTTCCTAAACTAGTTTCTAGGAACGCGGCTAGCGCCTTGCTGGAGCTTCGTTCGGATCATGAACAGTTTCGGGGTTTTTTGAACCTCCCACCAAATGGAAACCACCTCATCAACTCTTGCCTACTCTATCCACCCTTTGAGCAAGGTACCGATGGGGCACTTTTTCTAGCCTCTCAGTTTGCATACGCACCATATGCCGGAACCGCACTCATGGCTGCAGCCACCATAATTGCGAGCGCGAAGCGTCAAGCATTAGCCAAAGATCAACAAGTTGTTGCTTTGGAAACAGCAAATGGTGTCATGGAAGTACAAGTAACCCGAACAGGTAGCGTTATGACACATGCCAAGTGGTTTACTGTCAAGCCCAAGCTATTGATTAATAATCAAATATTGAATCTTCCTCTAAGTGGAAACATTCCAGTTTCTCTAGTCGATGCCGGGTTGCCGTATTTGGTTGTCGATGCAGACTATCTAGGTATTTCGCTTAGTGAGCGCCAAAAATTGACCAACGCTGCAATTGAGTTAAGCGGGGCGGCTAGTAAACAATACCCGATGTCTAATTTTGGCATTGGCGGCAGCTACGGTAAATACTTGGTCATGTTCAGTTCGAAATCAGGGAAGAACCATATTAAAACTGTCTGGGCCTCTGAAAAGGGAGAACTGGCAAATTCGGCTGGGGGGACAGGCGCATTGTCTGTTGTGGTGGCGTGCGAGGGCAACGGGTCACTATCTCCCGGCAGGTCCGTGACAATCGAAGCACCGGGCGGGATTTTTGAATGCCAAGTTGTCGGTCAATTCGCCACTGTATCAGCAGAAGTTAGGATCGTTGCAAGGCATAGCTTTCCTTCTTTTTACTACGCTAATCCGTAAGGCAGCTTTTTAAATTGGGTGTTTGGGTGCAGAACCCTAACAAACCGAGCAACTGAATTCCATTCTGCCAGAACCCGTTGTGGCGCCTTAATTGCAACCCAGTGCCTGGTAGGGCCACTGAAAGCTTCGGACATTGCCGACGAGAGTATTGGGCCGACCCCCGACGAATATTCGGAAAGGCCTTCTGCGGGCAAGTTTTTCGCCCATCTTCACTAAAATCTGGGTTTTTTAGCTCAATCAGCCCAAATCGGACATTGGTCGTGGCAGTAAAGAACGACAGGAGTACACTAAAGGCACCAAAATCAGCGTGCTTTCTTGATCTTTATTTTGTCAAGCTTCGCTCTGCTCTTGGTCGATTCCTCAGAGCGCGTGAGAGCTTTGGCAATGGCCTTCAAGCCCATCCCCTTTGACACCAGTAGGTGCAATTTTTGAATTTCCTCTTGTGTCCAAGCTTGACGGTGACGCTCAAATCGTTCTGCCATGGTTTTCGTCTACCTTATCAATGTGTCTGATCTGTCATAAAGCATGGTGGTCGTGTTGACGCCAGCTCAAGCAAAATCACGAGTATCTTAGTGAAGCAGCGGTGATACCAAACGCTACAAATGACAGACCCAGCCCAAAGCGGACAATCAAGACCAAACTTTGCAATTCCGGATAGCGGACCGAACCGGACATCAACGTTTAGCGTGCCAATGTCCGGTCATTGCTCGTCAGCCTTCAAGTGGGGCTCTGTTGATGCGACTGACCTCTTCCATAATGTCGAAAACATGGTCGGCGGTCACTGTGACCCCTATCGCTTCCAGGCGCTTCAGATGCATACTTTTATAGCTTTCCAGGTATTCGCGGTTCCGAAACAGGTATGTGGACCCATAGTGATTGGTTCCATCTTCGACAGTCCAAATCTTCCAGATTATTCCTGGCTCCTCCGCGATACTCTTTGCAAGTTGCTCGGTGCCGGCGAGAAATTCTTCTGTGATCGGACCTTCATAGGTCATATGCAGATCCCAGACTTTCAGTGTACTCATGTTTAGTTTCCTTTGTGAGTTTGGGAAAGTTCAGCGGTTTTTCCCGAGTTGGTAGAAGCATAGGACCGCAAGCAAGGCGAAGAAGATGGGGTCAGACCAGCCAAACCCGGTGAAAACTCCTGTCAGGCAGGCGTAAAGCGTGATGATGACGCCAAGTAGATTGGTCCACATCAATCCTGTGAGAATGGCGATTGCAGCTTCACTGCCATGTTCAACGTCCCGAAACAGAAAGCTGATGATCCCGATGCCGCCCAGAAATATCGAGTTATGCTGTGACAGGAACACAGCGTATTGGTCGTTTAATTGCAGGCCGTAATTTGGCCAGAGGATGGCCGGGGCAAAGAACAGCGCGAGCGCGAACAACATGTAAATCACGCCATGCGCGGTCAGGAGTGTTTTGTTAGGCATGTTACGACTTTCTAAGGTTGAGGCAGTTTTTTTCGGAGTTGGTTGAGTGTCTTGATCGTCTGGCGTTTGTCCTGCACGCTGAGATCACCAAAAATCTGTTCCAGAGCTTGATTGTGGAGTGGCAGGAATTCGGCCACTTTTTGGCGCCCGGCTGCGGTCAATAACAGAACGCGCGCCCGTCTGTCGGTTTCATCGACACTCTTTTCCACCCATCCGGCTTGAACCAGGTTTTTGACAACCACATCCAGGTTGCCGGATGTAGACAGTGTCAGCCGCATCAGATCGTTGATTGACAGCGGACCCTTGTTGCTAAGTGTTTCCAGCGCGTCCCATTGTGGCGCTGTAAGGCCCGCCGAACGAAACGCTGACACCATAGCGCGCATGAACAATTGCTGACTGCGTAGCAGGGCCAGCACCAGGGCTTGGTTTTCTCGGGCTTGATTTTTATGTCTCATGCTGTGCATATATCCCTAGTTAGGGATAAATTCAAGCACTCTCCATAGAATGACCTAATCCACTCATTCGCTCGATGTGCAGCATTTGTTGGAATGACGCATAAAGCGAGCTTTCGCTGCATCTGCGCTAATGTCCGCAATCATTTCATCTCAGTTCATCAAGCAACGTTACTCTGTCACTGGAAATACATTTGTCTTCTTGACAACTCCGTAGACAAAGCTGCTGTCCATGGAGGCAATACCTCCAAGAGGATGCAGCTTTCTGCGAACGAATTTTTCGTAATCTGAAAGATCAGCCACGACCACACGAAGCAGGTAATCCGATGAGCCGGTCATAACGAAACACTCCAGTACCTGGTCAATCCGCGCAATGGCTGCTTCGAATTTCTTTACAGTCGCTTCAGTATGGCTTTCCAGTTTGACGTGAACGAATACCGTTACCGGCAACCCGTAGGCCTCGGCGTCTATGTTGGCGCTATAGCCGGTGATGATTCCATTTTGCTCGAGCAGCTTCAGCCGCCTCAGACAGGGCGAAGGTGACAAGTTCACCTCTGCTGCCAGGTCTTGATTCGTCATTCGGCCATTGCGCTGCAACGCTCGAATGATCTGTTGGTCTTTACGGTCTATTTTTTTCATAGATTAGCATATACTGCTACAAACGAGGTAGTATAAGACATTTTTGGAATATTTTGCCACTCGTGTCGTCATACTCTGCTTCTTGAAAACCAAGGAGTCACCCAATGCGCAACCGCCCCGACAGCTTCTCCACTCTTGCCATTCACCATGGCTATAACCCGATGGAAAACGAAGGCGCGTTGACGCCTCCGCTGCATCTGACCTCGACATTCGCTTTCGAAACCGCGGAAGCAGGCGGTGCGATGTTCGCGGGCGAGCAGGCAGGGCATGTTTATTCGCGCATCTCGAACCCGACTTGCGATTTGCTGGAGCAACGCATCGCGGTGCTTGAGGGGGCAGAGGCAGGATTGGCCCTGGCCTCGGGGATGGGGGCGATCACCGCAACGATCTGGACTCTTCTTGCCCCGGGGGATGAGGTCATTCTCGACAAGACGCTCTATGGCTGCACATTTTCCTTCATGCGGCACGGGCTGGCAAAATTCGGTGTGACAGTGACCCATGTGGATCTGACGGAGCCGGAAAACCTGACAGCGGCGATCAGCGGAAAAACCAAGGTGGTCTATTTTGAAACACCCGCCAATCCGAATATGCGCCTTGTAAATATCCAGTCTGTATCAGCCATTGCCCATGCCAACGGCGCCTACGTGGTGGTGGATAATACCTATGCCACGCCCTATCTGACCCAGCCAATCAAACATGGCGCAGATATCGTTCTGCACTCGGCGACGAAATATCTAGGCGGTCACGGAGATGTTGTTGCAGGGTTGCTGGCCGGATCGGCCGAGCTGGTGACTGAAATCCGCCTCTATGGGATGAAAGATATGACCGGCGCGGTCATGGCCCCGTTTAACGCGATGCTCATACTGCGCGGCCTCAAGACACTGGAATTGCGCATGGATCGGCATTGCAGCAGCGCTGCGACCATCGCCGAATATCTGGAGCAATCCGCCGGTGTGCGAAAGGTCTGGTATCCGGGACTGAGCAGTTTCGAGCAGCATGATGTCGCGCAGCGGCAGATGTCCAAATTCGGCGGCATGATTGCATTTGAACTGGATGGCGGGCTGGAAGCAGGGCGCGCGATGATGAACAGACTGCAAATGATCACCCGCGCCGTATCATTGGGAGATGCTGAAACACTGGTGCAGCACCCGGCCAGCATGACCCATTCGACCTATACGCCTGAAGAACGCGCTGCACACGGCATCAGCGATGGGCTGGTGCGATTGTCCATTGGCCTGGAGGGGATCGACGACGTGATCCACGATCTCGAACAAGCCTTGCCAAGACCCCCTGTCCGCAGCGCAGCTTAAGGAAATTGACCATGTCCATTGATCTCAAAACAATTGAACAACGTTTGCTGTGGCTGTCCCACTGGATGATCCACCATGCGAACCACATTCGGCCCAAAGCTGACGGGATCAAGGTTGGCGGGCATCAGGCGTCTTCGGCGTCGATGGTATCGATCATGACCGCGTTATTTTTTCAGACCCTGCGTCCGGAAGATCGCGTAGCAGTCAAACCGCATGCCTCGCCGGTCTTTCACGCGATTCAGTATCTGATGGGCAACCAGACCCGTGAGAAGTTGGAGAACTTTCGCGGATTTGGCGGCGCGCAAAGCTATCCTTCCCGCACGAAAGATATCGATGACGTGGATTTTTCGACCGGGTCGGTGGGTCTTGGCGTTGCTATCACCTCGTTTGCGTCACTTGTGCAGGATTATGTACAGGCCAAATCCTGGGGCGATACGCAAAAGCTTGGACGCATGATCGCATTGGTTGGCGATGCTGAGCTGGACGAAGGCAATATCTATGAGGCCCTGCAAGAGGGAAGGAAGAACGATCTGCGTAATTGCTGGTGGATCATTGATTATAACCGCCAGTCATTGGACGGCGTCGTGCGTGAAGGACTGTTCCAACGGATTGAGCAAATCTTCGACGCCTTCGGATGGGACGTTGTGCGGGTTAAATACGGCGCTTTGCAACGCGCTGCGTTTAAAGAGCCGGGCGGAGAGAAGCTGCGTCAATGGATTGATCAGTGCCCCAACCAGCTCTACTCGGCACTGACTTTCATGGGGGGCGCGGTGTGGCGCGAGCGACTGATGGAAACCCTCGGCGATCAAGGCGACGTAAGCGCGTTGCTTGATGCGCGCAGCGATGACGAACTGGCCGCTCTGATGGAAAATCTGGGTGGGAACTGCGTCACCACCATGGCAGATACCTTCGCCGCAATAGATCACGCCCGCCCGGTCTGTTTCCTTGCCTATACGATCAAGGGTTGGGGGACGCCGATTGCTGGCCATAAGGACAACCATGGTGGGTTGATGAACAAAACCCAGATGGCAAAATGGCAGAAATTCATGGGAGTTGCTGAGGGTGATGAATGGGAGCGCTTTGCCACCATCGCAGACCCGGCAGCGTTTGAAGAAATGCTGGCAAAGACGCCCTTCTTCGCCAGCGGGCCGCGCCGATACTCAGATGACGTTATCGACGTCCCCTCAGTTGAGTTGGATCCGGGTCGTGAAATCTCGACTCAAATGGCATTCGGCAAGATTCTGGATGACCTGTCCAAAGGCAACAGCGCGCTGGCCGAGCGGATCGTGACGACCTCTCCGGATGTGACCGGCACAACCAATCTTGGCCCTTGGGTCAATCGCAGGAAACTGTTTGCGCGCACCCATCAATCCGACACTTTCAAGGCTGAAAATATCCCCTCCACCGCGAAGTGGGAGTTTACACCAGATGGTCAGCATATCGAACTTGGCATTGCTGAAATGAACCTGTTTTTGCTTCTGGCGGCGGCAGGGCTTTCGCACTCGGTTTTTGGCAAAAGGCTTATTCCCATTGGAACGGTCTATGATCCTTTTGTGTCCCGTGGCTTGGATGCGTTGAATTACGCCTGTTATCAGGATGCCCGTTTCATGATCGTGGGCACGCCCTCTGGCGTCACTTTGGCGCCGGAAGGCGGGGCGCATCAATCAATCGCTTCGCCGCTGATTGGCATGTCGCAAGACGGGTTGGCCGCATTTGAGCCCGCCTTTGCGGATGAATTGGCGGTCATCATGGAATGGGCCTTTGCCTATATGCAAAAAGATGGCGAGGGAGATCCCGATGAACGCACGTGGTTGCGCGACGAGACCGGCGGTTCGGTCTATTTACGTCTGACGACCAACCCGATTGAGCAGCCCGGTAAACGCGTGGATGACGATTTCCGTCAGGGGGCCATCGACGGTGCCTATTGGCTACGCAAACCGGGACCGAACTGCGAAGTTGTCATTGCTTATCAGGGCGCGGTTGCCCAGGAGGCCATCAGGGCAGCGGGCCATATCGCCCAGAGGCGGCGGGATGTTGGCGTTCTGGCAGTGACCTCTGCCGACCGGTTGAACGCCGGCTGGACTGCAGCGCAACGGGCGCGCACAAATGGCATTCGGGGCGCTGAGGCACATATCGAAACGCTGCTGGCAGATGTGCCGCGCGACTGCGCATTGATCACAGTGATCGACGGACACCCGGCAACTTTGTCCTGGTTGGGTGCTGTTCATGGCCACAAAACGATTCCGCACGGTGTGGAGCATTTCGGCCAAACCGGGTCTATTGCGGATTTGTACCGTCATTTCCGCATTGACGCCAACGCGTTGATCCAATCAGCTGGCGAATTGTCCCATGGTCGTAAAATCCCTCCGATTGTGGCTATAGCATAGCAGCAGCAGACATTGGTTCACGTTGCTGCGTCTCTAACTATGGGCTCTCCTGTCGCCACTCTCTGCGGAGCACTTCAACTGGTGGTAAGAGCCCATTTTGCCAATTTTTCTGCAACGCGGCGTAAGTCAGCTTCCGCAAAATCGGATGCAGACTAACCGCTTGACGACAGAAAAATATCAGATTAGCCAACGTACAGGCTGTGGACGCCTGCCTCCCGCTGACTTTTGTCTTGGTTAAGTTCTGCGACGTAATTCTCTATCTACCTCTTTCCGCATATCGCGCGGATGGTAATGCGGGTCCCATCTCAAATTGCGCGATCAGGCAAGAGAGATATGGGACATGACTGATACCCCCACCAATACATTCACCGATGGGCCGCTTGGCACCATCTACTTTAGGACCGCACTCCCGATCATTTTCGTGATGGGGATGAATGGGCTTCTGTCTGTTGCAGATGCGCTGTTTCTGGGCATTTATGTAGGCCCTGATGCGCTGGCTGCGGTCACGTTGATGTTCCCGATCTACATGTTGATTGTGGCGCTTTCCACGCTTGTGGCGAACGGCATGTCGAGCCTTCTGGCGCGATCCCTTGGCGCGGGTGACATGAACGGCGCGCGTGCCACGTTTGCTGGCGCACATGGGCTGGCAATTGGATTGGGCGCAGTTCTGATAGTGTTGTTCCTTCTATTGGGCCAGCCAGTTGCATTGCTGGCCGCTGGTGGGTCAGAGACTTTGGCGCAAATGGGGTTGGTCTACCTGCGGATTACGGTGTTCTTCTCACCGCTTTTGTTCGTGTTGTCGGTAAATTCTGATGCGCTGCGTAACGAAGGGCGCGTGGGCTTTATGGCCGCGATGAGCCTGCTGGTTTCGATTGCAAACATGGGGTTCAACTACGTACTCATCGCCGTTCTGGACATGGGCGTAGCTGGGTCAGCCTATGGAACTGCGGCGGCACAAGCGCTCGCGTTTGCTATCATTTTTGCGTACCGATTGTTTGGGGAAACATCGCTGCGTCCTGCGACCTTGCTGTCCCATTCCGTATGCGGAAAATGGGGGCGGATCCTCGCACTGGGTGCACCACAAAGCCTCAATTTCATTGGACTAGCTCTCGGGTCGGCCGCGATTATCTCAGCCCTCCAATGGATTGGTCGCCCGGGTTACGCCGACACAATTACTGCTTACGGGATCATCACGCGGGTCATCACCTTTGCTTTCCTGCCACTTCTGGGCTTGTCGTTTGCAATGCAGACGATCACGGGCAACAACTATGGTGCTGAACTTTGGCAAAGGTCAGATGCAAGCCTGCGCATGGCACTTTGGGTCGCGTTTGTTTATTGCGCAATCGTGCAGGCCGTTGTGATTAGCATGCCTAGCCGGATCGCCAGCGCGTTTGTAGACGACACGTCGGTCATTGCAGAGGTTGCGCGCATCTTGCCGGTAATGACATGTGTCTTTTTCCTGTTGGGCCCGTTGATGATGATTGCGACCTATTTTCAGGCGATTGGATCTGCAGGAAAGGCAGCCCTTCTAGGGCTGACAAAACCTTATGCATTTGCGATCCCGTTGACGTTTCTGTTGCCCTTCTGGTTTGGCGAAGTTGGCATCTGGTATGCGGGTCCGCTGGCCGAAGTGATGATGTTGGGTCTTACTGTTGTAGTGCTTTGGCTCTCCGCCCAAGACCCAGAGCTAAAATGGGGCATTTTCCACACCAAAAAAGGAGTGGCGTCATGAACACGCAATTTCCGTCAGCTACGCAAGCTAAGGATCAAGCTAAGCGTTTGCGCACAAAATTGACCGAGGAAGGTGCATCGATTGGCCATGCCAAGTCCCTCGAGTTGGTCGCCCACCAACACGGGTTCCGCGATTGGAACACGATGTTTGCAGCCATCGGAAACGGACCACCCAAGGGATGGGCCATCGGTGACAAGGTCAGCGGAACGTATCTATCGCAACCGTTCACGGGGCATGTGGTCTCTATTTCGATCATGAAACCAGGATGGTTCCGGTTAGAGGTGCACTTGGATGAAGCCGTAGACGTTGTCACATCCGAAGGCTTCTCAAATTTCCGCTCGCGCATTCGTGGTGTAATTGGTCCCAAAGGACATTCTGTTGAACGAACAAGCGACGGGCAGGCGCACCTTCAAATCAATTTATGCTGACAGGGAAATCCGGTTCTTAAATTTGTCAGCGGCTGTTGGCGCGATTGAAGCCGATGGCTGTCTTGTCTTGCAACCTGTGAATATGTCGTATTAAAAATTCTGCGCAATCGACGAATGGCAGATTTTGCCGCTGCCCTGCGACGGCGGAACCTGACCTCTTACGGCGATTTTCGTGCTGCGAGCGCGCGCAGCAAAAATACTGAAGGTACAGGTTGGGCTCAGTACCGACCTCAGATGCGGCGCGGCATCTGCCAGATCCGCAGAGCTAGCATCGTAGCAGATGGCCCAAAGGAGACATCCATCTTCCTCGACGGCGCCGCAATGCAGCTTCATCAGACCGGCCATTCGCTGCGCAGCAACATCAACTGGCGGATTAAGGATCAAGTCGCGGGACAAAGCGGTAATACGTCTCATGGTACATGCGTGACTGAGTTGGGGACAAAGCCTGATATGCAGGTCGTGCCTGCGGTATTATCCTAACGTCCCGCGTAAGTTTCCGGCGGTAAGGAAATTGACCATGGTTCTGAGTTGCCTAACGCGGAATTGAAAGTATATTCTATCTGGCTCTTGTAGAGGCAGCCAAAAGGGAAATTCCTTGTCTGACCGTTTTGTTTTGTTGCTCGCATCCGTTGGGTTGTTCCCGATCGCACTGTCTTATGGCGCGATGCCGTCGGCGAGTGTGCCGATGTTGCTGGGATTTCCAGTCGACACGACAGAGCTCACCCACATCTTCCGGGCAATTATGGGGCTGTATCTGGCGATGTTGATGTTTTGGATTGCCGGGGCATTCAAGCCCGCCCTTACAAACGCCGCCCTTTGGAGCCTGTTCCTCTTCATGGCAGGGCTCGCCGCTGGCCGACTGCTGAGCTTTTTGGTCGATGGCTTGCCAAATTTCTTGCTGGTGTTCTACTTTTTGGCAGAAATCCTTTTCGCAGCTTTGGCTCTGCTTCGTTTGCGTCAACAAGGCGCGGTTTGATCAGGAGGGTCAACTTGGGTATCCGAAACACTCTGTTGGCCGCTGCGCTGGCATTAACTCCGATCTCCGCCGATGCAGATGATACACTGCAAGCCGACACCGATATTTTGTTCGAAGCAGTGGCAGAGGCGGTGACAGATGCCAAAATGGCAAGGGTGATCGAGATAGATCATGCCCGTTTGGCGGCTGTCGAAGGCGTGGAGATGCCACCGTCGAGAGTTTTGCTTTTCTCTGATCCCGGCGTGAACGCTGCCATCCTGAGCGAGAACATTCGTGCGGGGTTGGATCTGCCCTTCAGGGTGTTGTCATACGGCGACGAGGCTAAGCCGTCCTTGTCTTACACGTCCTCTGCATTCATCGCCAAACGTCACGGACTTGAGGGGTCAGCGGCCCTTGCTGCCTTTGATGAGCGCCTGCAAGCGGTACTGCGCGCGGTAGATGGCGCAGATCCGAGCCCGATTCCCACCGATGCTGTCGAGCGTGATTTTGGCATTATTGAAATTGCGTCGGCGTATGGCGTTGCCGAAACGGTTGCGCGCCTCGAAAAAGCAGTGACCGCGCAAACAGATACAATTTGGTTCGGCGAGATCGATTTTATGAAAGAAGCTGCCGCGTTTGACGTTGCCCTTCCCGCCGCAAAGCTGCTGCTGTTCGGGGGGCCAGCGCCCGGTGGAGTCGCAATGGCGGATTACCCGGCGATCGGTCTTGATGCCTTTTGCCAGAAACTGCTTGTCTATGAAGGCACAGATGGCAACGCTGTGGTTCTGTTCAACGACATCGCCGCCTTTGCACAGCTCTACTATGGTAGCTCAATCGAGCCACACGCGATGCTCAACAAACGATTAAGCGCGACATTTTCCGCTGCTGTACAGTAATTACGCGCTTATAAATTTGGGGCTATGAGGACGACCAGACGACCCCGATACGATGCAAGAAAGGATGATTCATGCAGAAACGCTTATCAATCGCGCGCACTTTCGTCGGAGCGGTCGTCGCTTCGGTTGCTGTCGCCGCAAGCGCAGTTGCTCAAGAGGACAAGCCAAATATTTTGGTGATCATGGCTGACGATGTCGGTTGGGCCAGCTTGGGAAGCTACCACCAAGGCGTCAAAAGCATCAAAACACCGAACCTGGACCAGCTTGCCGAAGCGGGAACGCGGCTGACGGACTACTACGCGGAACCGACCTGTACCGCAGGTCGCGCTGCGTTTTTGACGGGTCAGTTTCCTGTACGTGTCGGGATGCACACTGTTGGTCTTCCCGGTGATCCCGTGGGTCTGAGCAATGAAGACCCCACGCTTGCAAACATGCTAAAGGCCTTGGGGTATACCACCGGTCAATTCGGGAAAAACCACTTGGGCGACCAGAACCAGTTTTTGCCAACAACAAAAGGTTTCGACGAGTACTGGGGCTGGCTCTACCATTTGAATGCGATGGAATATACGTCGGACCCTGACTGGCCAGACGATCCCGAATTTAATGCCCAATTCGGTCCGCGCAACATCATACATGCCTTTGCAACCGAAGAACTGGATGAAACGGTGGATCCGCGTTGGGGCGTGGTCGGCAATCAGCGCATCCTGGACGATGGACCCGCGCCGCCCGAGCGTCAAAAGACGCTCGATGATGAGGTGACCGAAAAGACGATCGACTTTATTGATCGCGCTGTCGAAGCGGATACACCGTTTTTTGTATGGATGGCCCCGGCCAGAGCGCATGTTTGGACGCACCTGAGCCCCAAATACGAAGACATGCTGGGCGATGGGCGTGGGCTGCAGGACGTTGTGATGCAAGAGCTTGACGACAATGTGGGCAAAGTGATGGCGCGGCTTGACGAGTTGGGTGTCACTGACAACACAATTGTGGTTTTCACTGCTGACAATGGCCCTGAAACGATGACCTGGCCGGATGGTGGCACGACACCATTTCACGGGGAAAAAGGAACAACCTGGGAAGGTGGTTTCCGCGTTCCGGCGATTATCAAATGGCCCGGCAATGTTCCTGCTGGACGCGTTGCAAACGGCATTATGTCCGGTATGGACTGGATGCCGACGCTGGTGGCAGCGGCAGGTGGCCCTGACAACCTGCCCGAGGCGCTCTTGTCTGGATATGAAGGCTACACAGCACATTTGGACGGATACAACCAACTGTCGTATTTGACGGGAGGTGCCGAAAGCAACCGCGACGAAATCATCTACTACGAAGGCACGAGCCTTCAGGCCGTCCGCTACAGGGACTGGAAAGCCCATTTCGTAATCCAAGAGCATGGCTGGGCCGGACCAAAAGAAGAATTAAATGCGCCGATGTTGTTTAATCTGCGCCGCGATCCTTATGAAAAGGCCGCCGAAGAATCCGGGATGTATACCAAATGGATGGGGCAGAAGATGTGGGCGTTTGGACCTGCTGCGCGACTGGTGCAGCAACACCTTCAGACATTCCAAGAGTTCCCGCCGCGTGGCTCTGAGCTGGCCAATCAAAGCCAAGTTGAGAAACAGGTTTCCAGCGAAGGCGGGATGTCTCAATAACGGCTAGAAATACACAATTCAGCACTTCGCCGTGGTGACGGCGGAGTGCTCCTTCCACTATCTCTCAAGATTCTGCTTTGGGCTCGGTATCGCCGTTCGCTGCTATTCACATCAGGGACTGATTGCAGTCCGAAGCGCGCGTTATCACACGCTTCGAATCAAGCCCTTCGAAAAGGGCCTCAAACTGCGATTTGGTCATCGTCATCACCCCGTCACTGACGCGTGGCCATTCAAAACCTTCACCCCCGATCCGCTTATAGACCAGCACAAGACCCGCCCCGTCCCAAACTATGAGCTTCAGCCGGCCCGTGCGTGTCGAACGGAAAACAAATATGGCACCACAGAATGGATCGAGATCGAATTCATTCAGAACGATCGCCTCCAAACCACCCATGCCTTTACGAAAATCGACTGGCTTGGTTGCGGCGTAGAATTTAAAGTTGCCAGCTGGTGAAATCATGAATGGCTATCCATCGCGAGTGCAATTTTGACCAAACAGTTCACCGGATAATTGGCAGGAAAGGCATGGTGCTTTCCCGGTGCGCCAGAAGATTGCGATTGTCAGTTTCTGGATCACGGCCTGGCTGCGTCTCTTCGTTAATTAGAACCTTCGAAAAAATTTGTTCTTCGTTCCGCGCGACGCTATTGACCCGTGAAGATTTCACGCCTGACCTCCATTTGTAGACGAGGGATTGCGAAACGTTGCAATCCTCCAAGATGTCACCAACAGTCAGTTCACCGAGATCAAGTTTGGTTTTGACAAACCGCTTGAAGCCGGGTGGCCAGACACGGCGTCCTCCCGCATGCACCTAAATGGTGAAACCATAGACTTAGAATGATTGTGGTACTTGCCTCATTGCTGCCGCCTCTCGTTTAGACAATATGCCATGGAAACAAGAGGCAGATCAGGGGCTAATTCGGGGGTCAGTTGCAAAGTTTACGCTCAACGGATTCTACAATCCGGGCCGCCGACATTCAGCACTGAGCGGGAACATCCGGTCGCATATTGAGGGTTCGGGCATCCGTATTGAGAAAAAACCGGCGCAAGCAGCGCCGGTTTTCATAGTCTCATCCTAAGAGACTGCTATCGGTGTCAGCCGAATACACGCCCCAGTGCGCCATCGACAGCATCGGTGATTTGGTCGATGTCATCCGCGGTGGCAATCAGCGCTGGTGAGAAGCACAGAGTGTTGTTCCGACCGGGGACCGAGCGGTTAGTTACGCCGATGATCACGCCTTGCGCCATGCAGTCGGCCACAACGGCTTGGGCAAGCTTCTCATCAACTGGCTCACGGGACGCGCGGTCTGCGACCAGCTCAGCACCCAGGAACAAGCCTTTGCCGCGTACATCGCCGATGACCTTGTGCTTTTCCATCAGCGCCTGAAGGTTGCCCGTCATCCGGTCGCCCATGGCCGTGCAGTTGCCCAACAGGTTTTCATCCTCGATAATCCGCATGTTCTCGATCGCGGCGGCCGGACCGGCGGTGCAGCCCCCAAAGGTCGAGATGTCGCGGAAATAGCCCATCGGGTCCGAGGCGTCTTCTTTGAACATGTCAAAGACTTCCTCAGTAGTTACCATGCAGGCGATGGCGGCATAGCCCGAGGCGACACCCTTGGCCATGGTCACGAAATCCGGCTTCACACCATATTGCTGATACCCGAACCAGGTACCGGTGCGGCCAACGCCACAGACGACCTCGTCAATATGCAGCAGGATGTCGTACTTCTTGCAGATCTCCTGCACACGCTGCCAATAACCCTCGGGCGCTTCGATCACGCCGCCGCCTGCGGTCACGGGCTCAAGGCACAGGGCGCCAACCGTATCCGGGCCTTCGCGCAGGATCACCTCTTCGATCTGATCCGCGGCCCATTCGCCGAAATTCTCTTCGGGCGCACCGTCCAGCTCGTGCTTGCGGTATTCCATGCAATGCGGCACGCGGATGAAACCGGGGGCGAAAGGCCCGTACTGCGCGTTGCGCTCGTCCTGACCACCTGCCGACATCGCTGCCAGGGTCGAGCCGTGATAGTCGCGGTCACGGTACAAAATCTTGGTCTTCTTGCCGCCGTATTTCTTGTGGGCGATTTGGCGAACCATCTTGAACGCCTTCTCATTCGCCTCGCTGCCCGAGTTGGTGTAATACACGCGGCTCATGCCAGGCATTTTCTCGATCAGCTTTTCGGCGAACAAAGCACCTGGGATCGAGCCCGCCGAGTTGGCGAAATAGCACAGCTTCATCAGCTGGTCGTAAACCGCCTTACAGATCGATTCGCGGCCATAGCCGACATTCACAGTCCATACGCCGCCCGATACAGCGTCCAGATGCTCTTTGCCTTTTTGATCCCAGACACGCATGCCCTTACCTTCGACAATGATGCGCGGGTCGTTGGTTTCAAAGGGTTTATGCTGGATCAAGTGGTGCCAAATATGGGCGCGGTCGGCTTCGACGACGCGGGAAAGATCGTTTTCGTTGAACGTGCCGTCCATGACATGTCCTTTCAAAATTAGCGTGTGCACATCTTGCAGAGGCGGTGTCGCCTCGGCTTGTATATTCGATGGCTCAGATCAGCGTGAATGGCCAGTACAAGATAGGGCCAGATCGGGCAGGTTGGTATCGCCAGTCGGGCACAGCACAGTTATTTGGCCGCCTCAGCCCGTATTTCTACGGGTTTGTCATGGGACTATGTTTGTGTTCAATTCGCGCAACTTGCGATTTGGGAGGATCCGCAGATGACAGGGGCCAACATATATGAACGCCACTTGGATCAATGCCAGGCGAATTATACGCCGCTGTCACCGCTAAGCTTTATCGAACGGACGGCGCAGGTCTACCCTGATTACCCGTCAGTTGTTTATGGCGTCCGCCGGTATTCCTGGGCCGAAACCTATACCCGTTGTCGTCGACTGGCGAGCGCTCTGGATAGGCGTGGAATAGGGCGAGGAGATACAGTTTCGATTATCGCAGCAAACATCCCCGAACTGTACGAGGCCCATTTTGGCGTTCCCATGGCTGGCGCCGTGCTGAACGCGATTAACACCCGGCTGGACGCGCCGATCATTGCCTTCATCCTGAACCATGCGGAATCCAAGGTGCTGCTGGTCGATCCGGAATTTTCTGCGGTTGTGCAAGACGCACTTGAACAGGTTGATCACGATATTCTCGTCATCGATATCGAGGATCCCAGCTTTGATGGTGGCGAGAAACAGGGCAGTCTGACTTACGATGCGCTCTTGGCCGAGGGCGATCCCGAGTTCGCATGGTCCCTGCCAGCGGATGAATGGAATGCGATCACGCTGAATTATACCTCGGGCACCACAGGCAATCCAAAAGGGGTTGTGTATCATCACCGCGGTGCGGCCCTGAATGCCCAATCTGATCTGCTGGACTGGGGCATGCCCCGGCATTCTGTCTATCTGTGGACCTTGCCGATGTTCCACTGCAACGGCTGGTGTTTCCCTTGGGCTATGGCGGCAAATGCAGGGGTCTCGGTTTGCCTGCGGGCGGTTCGGGATGAGCCGATTTATGCCGCCTTTCGGGATGAGAAGGTCACGCATTTCTGTGGTGCGCCGATTGTTCTGAACATGTTGGCCAACGCGCCCGATCACCTTAAGGATTTCGATCACGAGATCAAAGTGATGACCGCGGGCGCTCCACCTCCGGCGGCTGTAGTTAAGAAGATGGAGGATATGGGGATCGAAGTTACCCATGTCTATGGCCTGACCGAGACTTATGGTCCGTCCGTGGTCTGCGCTTGGAAGGATGAATGGAACAGCAAAGAAGGCGAAGAACGCGCCGCTTTGAAGGTTCGTCAGGGTGTGCGGTATTCGGCCCTGTCCGGCCTTATGGTGGCCGACCCGGATACGTTGGAACCCGTGCCTGCGGATGGCGAGACGCTGGGTGAGATTTTCATGCAGGGCAATGTTGTCATGAAAGGGTATCTCAAAAACTCCGATGCCACGGACAAGGCGTTCCGGGGCGGCTGGTTCGCCTCGGGCGATCTTGGGGTGATGCATGCGGATGGATATGTCGCACTCAAGGACCGGTCCAAAGATATCATCATCTCGGGAGGTGAGAATATCTCATCGGTTGAGGTTGAGGATATCTTGTACAAGCACCCCGCCGTGATGGAGGCCGCCGTGGTCGCCCGCCCCGATGACAAATGGGGCGAAACACCCTGCGCCTTTGTTGAACTCAAACCAGATGGGCAAGCGACAGAAGCAGAGATCATCGCGTTCTGCCGGGACAACATGGCCCATTTCAAGGTGCCTAAGACGGTGGTCTTCGGTCCTTTGCCAAAGACTTCGACCGGCAAGATTCAGAAGTTCAAGCTGAGAGATCAGGCGAAGGCGTTGGGTTAAAGCTGGTCGAAGATCGACAGATCCAGATCCAGCATCTCACCCATCCAAATGGCGCGGTCGCGGTGGTCTGCCAGATGCTCGCCGGTTTCGGGATGGGTGAATATCGTCAACCCTTGCCGATTCAGCGTCAGCCAGGGAATGACCTGATCAAATGCGTCGGCTGCAAAGCCCAACTGGCAGCTCCACCTTGGATGTGGGCCTACATTGCGGGCGTGCATCCGCCCCATTGCAACTGGGAACAGGCGCACTGCTTCTTCACAGAGCTGCCGGGCGGTATCCTGCGTTTCTGCATCGAAATAGACATGGGCGTGATAGCCGATGATTTCGGGCATTGGGGCCTCCTGCATTTTGTTTTGAAGAACGTAAGGCAGGGGTCAGGCAATTCCCATTCGCATCGGCACACAGACCCTGTGCAGAGGATCAGGTGGGGGCGTGTTGATCGGGATACGCTGCGGCAAAGGCTGGGTGTTTGGCGCAAGCGGCCTCGACGCCCAGGATACGGGGCAGGTCGGTCAGATCGACCTGATAGCGGCGGGCATTGTACATCTGTGGGACCAGGCAAAGATCAGCCAGCCCTGGCTGCGGCCCAGTGCAATATGGGGTCTGTTGGAAACCGCCCAACTGGGCTTCGAACGCAAGCAGACCCGGTCGTATGAAATGGTTCATCCAGTTGCCAGGCATACCTTCCGCATTCCCACTGAGCGCGGTTGCATGGCGTGCGACTGACAAATTGCAGACTGGGTGAAGATCAATTGCGATGGTTTGTGCCAGCGCCAGTGCTTGTGCGCGAATACCGGGTTCCGCAGGAAGCAACCCCAGACCCCGTGTCATGTCCAGATAGTCGATGATTGCCAAAGATTGCGTCAGCCGCAGCCCGTCAATCTCAAGCACTGGAACCAGCCCCTGCGGGTTGCGCGTCAGATGCGCGTCAGATTTGTGATCTCCGGCGACAAGATCGACAGACACCGCACGATAGGTGATGCCAGCCAAGTTTAACGCGATCCGCACCCGGTAGCTGGCCGACGAGCGCCAATAATCATACAGAACTACGTCACTCATCGCTGGCCTCCTGTTTACGTCAGTTCTCGTTCAGCTTGGCGGCTTTCAGGGCTTCAGACAACACCTCGGCATTTCCGATATGGTTGGCTAGCACCAGTACCAGTCGCGCATTCAGCGCGTCGCTGTCGGATTTATCCAGCCCGTCATGGGCGGCGATCAGTTCAAAATAGAAATCATCTGCATTGTCCAGATTAGGGGTGAGGATCAGTTGGGTCATCTCGCTTACTCCTTACCGGTGGCCCTGCGGATCGCCTGCCGGAATGCGTTTTCTTCGTACGTATCACGGCGGGCGGCCACGTGTTGATCGGGACGGATCAGATAAACCGCGCTGGTGGCATCCCCCAGATAGCGGCGCTTGAGCGCCAGGGTCGGATCGTCCTTAACGGACAACGCCAAGCGGGTTGCCTGAACCCCGTCTTCCTCAAGAGTGTCTGGTGCGTCGGCGTCAATCGTCAAAAGGGTAAACTTGCCCGCGAGTTTCGGCAGCAGGAACGCGGCGCCGAGGGGGGCATCCGGGCACGCAGCGCCGGGACGGGTAATATCTGGCCCGTTCAGCGCATCTGCGGAATTCAACGACGAGCCCGCATAGGTACAAGGTGTGCTCAGACGGCCGGAATTCACCAGAGGGCGCGCGAATTCGTAGTGCTCGCCCAGGTCAAGAACGGCGTCGCGCAACAGGCGGGACATCTGGGATTTCGGCGTGATGAAGTCGGTCGAGCGACTGGAATAGGCAATATTCTCATCAGCGGCCTGCACCCGTTCATGGCTGTAGCTATCCAGCAAATAATCGGGCGCTTTTCCGTCGATAACCAGCTTCAGCTTCCAACACAGGTTGTCCGAATCCTGCACACCCGAATTGGCCCCACGCGCACCAAACGGGCTAACCTGATGGGCGCTGTCACCGGCAAACAGGACCCGGCCATACCGGAATCGCTCCATCCGGCGACACTGGAAGGTATAGATCGAGACCCATTCCAAATCGAATTCGACATCTTCGCCCAGCATCTCCTTGAGGCGCGGGATCACATTCTCGGGCCGTTTTTCCCGTTCCTTGTCGATATCCCAGCCCAGTTGCAGGTCAATGCGCCAGACATTGTCGGGCTGTTTGTGCAGCAGGGCGGATTGCCCCCTGTTGAACGGTGGATCAAACCAGAACCAGCGTTCGGAAGGAAAGTCAGCCTCCATCACGACATCAGCTATCAGGAAGTTATCTTCGAACACGCGCCCGTCGAAATCCAACCCGAGCATCCTGCGGGCCGGAGAGTGCGCGCCGTCACAGGCGATCAACCAGTCGGCTTCGATGTTGTAGGGGCCTTCGGGGGTCTCTACCTCAAGCGTGACATGGTCCTCATGGGTGCCGATCGCCTCGACCCTATTGCGGCCGCGAATATCGATTGGCGCGCCTTCAGCTTGGAGTGCGCGCAAGCGGTCCACAAGGATCTGTTCTAGGTGATATTGCTGCAGATTGATAAAGGCCGGATTGGCATAGCCTTGTTCTGGCTGCAAATTGAATTCATAGATCTGTCTTGTGTCGAAAAAGACCTTGCCGGTATCCCAAAGAACACCTTCCCGGACCAAGGGCTCTGCGCATCCAAGCCTGTCGGCTATGTCCAGCGTGCGCTGTGAAAAACAGATGGCCCGGCTGCCAAAGCTGACCTTGTCATTTTCGTCCAGAACGACAACCTCAACGCCCTGTTGTGCCAGATCAATAGCTGTGGCCAAGCCGATTGGCCCGGCGCCGATGACGATCACCTTGTGGCGTATTGGGGCTACGGCGTCCTGATCGGGATTTCGCGCGTAGGCGTAAAGCGGTATTTCGAAGATCTTGTTCATGGGGCTCTCCCATTGCGCTGCGCTGAGGGTCCTTTCCACCAGCCGTTCAGGCTCAGTGGTCCCGATCCCAGGGTCTCACCAATCCGTCCTGCGAAAAACGATCTGGATCAAATGCGACCGTATGTCCTTAACTCTGCAAGGCTTCCCACATCTCCAGATCTCGTTGGGCGGTCCAGATGCGTGGGGTGTCGATCCCGCGCGCCTCGTCATAGGCACGGGCGACGTTGAAGGGCAGGCAGTGTTCATAGATCGCGTAATCGGCGAATTTCGGGTCGCATTCGGCGCGCACCGCGTCCCATGCTTCTTTCAGGCTTCCTCCGCGCGCCGCGACCTTGGCTGCTGGACGATAGGTGCTGTCGACAAAATCGCGGGTGTTTTCGATGGCTGCATTGACCATGTCCTTGCCGACCAGGGCATCGCCACGGCCTGGCGCAATGGCGTCGACATCAAACCACTTGATCTCATCCAGTGTATCGCCCCAGTCGCCGAAATGCCCATCACCGCAGTAGCAGGCCGAGTGATACTCGACGATGTCACCGGTAAACATCACATTCTGATCGGGTACATGGATCACGATATCGCCTGCTGTATGTGCGCGGCCCAGATGCATCAGGTCAATCCGACGTTTGCCCAGATACACTGTCATGGTGTCGCTGAACGTGGTCGTGGGCCAGGTCAGACCGGGAATGCTTTCGTGCCCTTCGAATAGGCGCGGGAAACGCTGGAACTCACTGTCCCAATCTTCCTGTCCCCGTTCCACCACCATCGCGCGGGCCATGTCTGACATCAGGATCTGCTGCGCCCCAAAGGCGCTGGCACCCAGAACACGGACGGCGTGATAATGGGTCAGCGCCACATGCGTGATCGGCTTGTCGGTGACCGAGCGCACGCATTCGATTACCTTGTTGGCCAAACGGGGCGTCGCCTGTGCCTCGACAATCATGACACTGTCATCACCGATGATGACGCCCGAATTCGGATCCCCTTCGGCGGTAAAGGCATAAAGCCCGTCTCCTACCTCGGTGAACGAGATTTTCTTTTCCGACATGTCCCCTTGGGACGCAAATGCCTTGGCCATTTCTGGTTCCTTATCGCGAATATGGGTTTTTAAGCGCGGGCAGCACGGTTCCGGCACATTCGCCAAATCCGATCGTGTACCCTTTCCCCTTGGCCGCCCCTGTCAGGGTCAGCGTGTCGCCATCCTCGATAAAGCTGCGGCTTTCGCCGGTCTCCAGCGTTAGCGGCTCTTTCCCGCCCCAGCTGAGCTCCAGCATCGAACCGCGCTCGGGCTTTGTCGGGCCAGAGATGGTGCCGGACCCCAGCAGATCGCCGGTGTTCATCGGGCAGCCCGAGGTCGTATGATGGGCCAGTTGCTGCGCGGCGGAGTAATACATCTGACTATAGTTTGTCCGCGCAATGGTCGTCGGGGCCTTGCCGTCCGGGGCTATGGTGATCGACAGATCAATGTCATACAGCATCGGGCCGGTCTCTTTAAGGTGATCCAGCAACTCAAAATCCCGCTCGGGCGTGTCACAGCGGAAAGGTTCCAGCGCCGCCTTGGTCACGATCCATGGGCTGATCGACGTGGCGGTGGCCTTGGCCTGAAACGGCCCAAGCGGCTGATACTCCCACGCCTGAATGTCGCGGGCGGACCAGTCATTCAGAAGGACATAGCCAAAGATATTGTCGTCTGCCTCTTGTACGGAAATTGGTCCGTCAGAGGGCGTGCCCACGATGGCGCCCATCTCAAGCTCGATGTCGAAACGACGGCTGGGAAGGAAGGCCGGAAGGTCCTGATCGGGGGATTTCAACTGACCCCAAGGGCGGCGGATATCTGTTCCCGACACCACGACCGAAGACGCCCGGCCATTATACCCGATGGGAATATGCAGCCAGTTAGGGGGCAATGCATTCTCTGGTCCACGGAACAT
This sequence comes from Ruegeria sp. CDSC042, assembly GCF_059610745.1. Taxonomy (NCBI): domain Bacteria; kingdom Pseudomonadati; phylum Pseudomonadota; class Alphaproteobacteria; order Rhodobacterales; family Roseobacteraceae; genus Ruegeria; species Ruegeria sp. CDSC042. The sequence goes on along the minus strand of NZ_JBXWOF010000009.1, from coordinate 140,558 downwards.
GGTGCCGACATTTTGGGCGTGGTGCCGACCGGCGTAGAAATCGGTATATTCGCTGACGGCAAAAGGCATGTGCAGCTCGGCATCTGCCTGCGCCACAAGCAAAGGCGCGACGTCCTCTTGTGCCGCGCTGCCTTCGGCCAGCAGATCCATCAGACGGTTGCGCAGGGCGGCCCAAACGGCGGGGCCTTGCTCCATCAGCGGGTTCCAGAAAGGCAGGTCGAACAGCGGTTCGTCGTCCAGAACGACCAGTCCCTCGGCCTCGGCAGCTGTGACATCAAGGATCATGTCGCCGATTGCAACACCACAATGCGGGTCTTCGCCGCCTGTCGAAAACACGCCATAAGGCAGGTTGTTCAAAGGAAAAGGGTGATCGGCAGAATTGGCCGAGCTCACCCAGGATTTCTTCAATGGCATTTTGTCTCCAAACCTCTGTCAGGGGCCAAGATTTTTCGTCGAAAAATCTGCGACCTCAATCGGAATTATTTCTTGCCCGGTGTACCGTCGAACTTTTTCTCAAGCGACGTCCAGCAGTCAATGTAATCATCCTGGAGCGGGGCCTCGGTCGCTGCAAATGATGTCAGATGCTGCGGGAACCGGGTTTCGATCATGAAGGACATCGTATTATCCAACTTATCCGGTCCAAGGTTCGAATTCGACGCGTTGTCAAAGGCATCCTGGTCAGGTCCGTGCGGCAACATCATGTTGTGCAGACTCATGCCGCCGGGAACAAATCCCTGTGGTTTGGCGTCATACTGGCCATAGATGTTCCCCATCAGTTCAGACATGATGTTCTTGTGATACCAAGGGGGGCGGAATGTATCTTCGGCCACCATCCAGCGTTCGCGGAACAGGACAAAGTCGATATTGGCCGTGCCCGGTTGTCCAGACGGCGCGGTGAGTACGGTGAAGATCGACGGGTCAGGGTGGTCAAACAGGATCGCCCCCACCGGGCAATATGTGCGCAGGTCGTATTTGTACGGGGCATAATTGCCGTGCCAGGCGACTACATCCAGCGGGCTTTGCCCAATCTTTGTGGTGTGGAACTGCCCGCACCATTTGACAGTGACGCTCGATGGTACCTCACGGTCTTCATAGGCCGCGATAGGTGCCTTGAAATCTCGTGGGTTAGCCATGCAGTTGGCGCCGATCGGGCCGCGTCCGGGCAGTTCGAATTTTTGCCCGTAATTCTCGCAGACAAAGCCGCGGGCAGGGCCCTCAAGAACCTCAACCCGATAGACCAACCCGCGCGGCAGAATGGCGATTTCCTTGGGCTCAAGGTCGATGATCCCCAACTCGGTCGCAAAGCGCAGGCGGCCTTCTTGAGGCACCACCAGCAATTCGGAATCGGCCGAGAAGAAATAGTCATTCACCATCGATTCGGTGACCAGATAGATGTGGCTGGCCATCCCGACCTGCGTATTCACATCCCCTGCTGTGGTCATCGTGCGCATGCCTGTCAGCCATGTCAGCCCATCTTGGGTATGAGCGACGGGGTCCCAGCGATACTGGCCCAGGCTGGTAACATCTGGGTCAACACAAGGTGCCGATTTCCAATAGGGCAGGTCGATCTTATCGTAGCGATGCGAATGCTTCACCGAAGGGCGGATACGATAGCACCAGGTGCGCTCGGGTGGGTTGGCGGTAAAGGCAGTGCCGCTCAGTTGTTCGCCGTATAGCCCATAGTTGCAGCGTTGCGGGCTGTTCATGCCCTGCGGCAGCGCACCGGGTAGGGCCTCGGTTTCGAAATCATTGCCAAAGCCGGGCATATAGCCCGGATGGGTGCCAGCGGGTGTACTGGCCTGGATCATTTTATGCGGGTCTGTCGGATGGTTCATCCTTGGCTCCTGCTGTTTTCTGCTTGTGAGATAATAGTTGATTTTGTAACTAACAAGCATGACAAAGACAGAAAGTACCGAAAGAGACGGGTTTGATCTGCTGGATTTCCTGCCCTATCTGCTGAACCGGGCAGCCGAGGAAAGCGCACTGGAATTTCAGCGTGTATACAAAGACCGTTATGGGATGCTGCGCACGGAATGGAGAGTGTTGTTTCATCTGGGCAATTACGGAGAATTGAGCGCGAAAGAAATCGGTCAACGCGCCCGGATTCACAAAACCAAGATAAGCCGCGCGGTCAGCAGGCTTGAGCAGCGCCGATTTCTTGTCAGAACCGTCAGCCAGACGGATCGCCGCGTTGAACATCTTGCATTGACCACGGCCGGACGGTCGGTTTATCGCGAATTGCGCGGTATTGCGCAGCAATATGATGCTCAGCTTGCCGCAATGTTCACAGAAAACGAGGCTACCTTGTTGCGCAAAATGTTGCGAAAGCTGGCTGATATGAATTGACCTCTGGTAATTCGAACCTTTCGCTCCCAGATGGAAGCCAGAGCGGACACAGGAATGTGAAATGACAGCCCCGAACCAAAACGCGGCAAAATCAAATGATCTGATCAACTGGCTGGTGACGCGGGGCCTTGAAGGTGCCGAAAAAGAAGAATTGCTGGATGGCTATTGTACCCGTCTGATTGAACTTGGTGTGCCCCTGATGCGATTTCATGCGGCGCAATCGGCGCTGCACCCGGTATATGGCGGCACCGGATACAGCTGGTATCAAGACACCGGCGGTGACTATCAGAAATTCGAGTATTCAGAAGAGACCAGAGAAGACTGGATGAGCAGTCCTCTATATGCGATATTACATCACGATCTTGACGGCGTCCATGAACGCATGGTCGATCAGAACGAGCCCAGCCGCTATCCATTGATCAATGAATTACGCGAGGCTGGTGCGACGGAGTATTACGCTAAAGGTGTGAATTTCGATCCGCGGTCGCAGACCTCAAAAAAAGCCGTAGATGGAGTCCTGTTGTCGTGGGCTTCGAACGCGCCGGATGGGTTTCGGGAACAGGATCTTGACCTTATCAATACGGCTCTGCCCCATTTGGGCCTGGCACTAAAGTCAGCCTCGAACGCGCGGATATCCAAAGATCTGATGCGCGTCTACTTAGGTCGGGATGCTGGACGGCGTGTTTTGTCGGGTGAAATTCGTCGCGGATCCCTACAGCAGATCGACGCCGTGATATGGAATTTCGACCTTGAGGGCTTTACCAGCCTCTCCGAGAATCTGCCCGGAATCGAGATCATCGATATGTTGAACGACTATCTGGCGGTTGCCGTTGGCGTCGTGCACGATAATGGCGGCAATATTCTGAAGTTCATGGGCGATGGACTGATGGCTATGTTCAATGTCGGCGAGATTGAAGAGGACGTGCAGGCGGCCCTGCAGGCGGTTCCCATGTTGCAGGACCGGATCGCCGAACTGAATGCGCAGCGCGAATCCGCTGGACTGCCGGTGGCCAACTTCACACTGGCCTTGCATGCGGGCGAAATTCTGTATGGCAATATCGGTTCTGAGACACGTTTGGATTTCACGGTGATCGGCCCAGCGGTGAATCAGGCCGCGCGTATCGCTGGCATGCATCGGTCCTTGGGGCAACGGATACTGATCTCGGATGACGTAGCCCGCGCGGCGCAGCCCTGCGATCAGGATCTGATCTCGGTCGGGCGTTATATGCTGCGCGGTGTGGCCGAGCCGAAAGAGCTGTTTACGGTTTATAATGTTGCCGGAATGCAATCAGGCGTTTGAGCGTCCGGTTTGAGCCCATTCTGTGAATTCGGTTTTCTCGCTGCGTGCGCTCGCAGCACGAAAATCTCCGCGGCCGCATCATTCTCAGCGCCGCTGCGCGGTGTGAAAACCGGCCATTCAAGCATGCCGCTGCGAGATTTACTTCCCAGATTTACAGGTTGCGGACAAAACTGCCATTGCCATTAGGCCCAATTGTGTTTGCATTCTAGCCCGGCATAAGCGGATAACATCTTTGGCGGATGTCACAGGCCACCCAACATTTTGAGTGTTGATTGGAGCCGCGCAACACAAGCATCAGAAGCAAGCTCGTCCGAATTATAAGGCAGATGTAGTCTGGTAACGTCAAATTTTCCGATAAAACCGCGACCCGAGCTACAATACCTCGTTCGGAATTGCGAATTCTGATCAACGTTGTTCTCGAGCTGCACCAGTTGGGCCTCTACGAATGTCACTGCTTTTATGGTTCCTTCTGGAACATCCATTTTTAGACAATTGAAAGCACTACCGTCGTCTCCGACAAATAGGATAATTTGCTTGTGCCCTCTAGCAGATTGCACTTGCGAATGAAGTTGTTCGACGACTTCTTGCCACGAATCTTCACACGGATTGCCAGCATTTTCTGACGCTTGGTCTGCGAAACTTGGACTAACCGAAGCGGCTACGATTGATAACCAGATAGCAAAGTTTGTTACACACAGCCAACTGTATGAACCCCGTGGCTCTTTAGTTTTTAATTTTTGCGTCACAGCTTTTGCCTGGCTTTGAGATGAACAAGCCTTAACATCGCTGAACTATAGGACCACTGCAATGACCAGTTAGGGCTGCGAGTTACAACACACTCTGGAGCTGCCGATGTACCAGAAATCGGACAATGCTGTCACTCTGTCGCAAGTTGAAATTTGAGGAAGGTCGCCCCGTCATAGTCGACTTCGCCAACCCGCCAAGCACCAAGTCTGTCGAGTGCCCGCAGGTTCGTGCGTGACGGTGGTAAAAGGAAGGTCACATACGGGATGCGTTCATCGGAAATTGCAAAGTCGATCGCCTTTCGCGAGATGCGCGGCCCGAGGCCAAACGTGTCGGGCCGCAAGACCAGTCCGAAATCCCATTCGGCTCCTTCTTTTTGAAATCCACCCCAGCCGACATATCGGTCATCGGACAAGAATGCCCAATGTCCAAGTCCGTCACGGTGCCAACACTCTTCCTTTTTGGCGACAAACCGCGCCACTGTCTCGGCATTCCAAGTAAATCTCAGAAGCGGCATATGCTCCGCGACACGAGGGTCGGACATGTGCGCTAAGATTTCGGTTGGGTCGATTTCCGACAATCGGACGAATTTTATTTCAGATCTCATTGCGGCGTCTTTCGATGTGCTCGTCTCTCATTGTCCGCTGGACGCGATATTTCAACAGCCAACTCTTTGCCTGCTGTCACGCTGGGACATACGCATTCAGTTTGTTGCCATCCAGATCCCGGAAATACCCTCCGTAGAAACCATGATCTCCGCGTGTGCCGGGGGGTCCCTCATCTGTTCCGCCAAGTTCGAGGCACTTTGCGTGAAGCGTATCGACGGCTTTTCTGTTGGTCATTTTCAAAGCGACCATCACCCCGTTTCCAACGCTTGCCGGTGCCCCATTGAATGGACAAGCAAGGCATAACGCAGGCTCGGCCCTTGAGCGGCCCCATGCGGCCATATCGCCCTGTTTCCAAAGACGGTTTGCGCCCACGCTCGAAAACAAGGCGTCGTAGAATTTCAGCGCGGCCTCGAAGTTGTTGGTTCCGAGGGTAACATATCCAATCATGCTTGATCTCCGTAATTCTGTGGTCGTCATTTTCAACTTTAAGCCCGGCTACAAAGACCCCTGGGTTGCTGCGCCAGACCGCCTAGCAAGTAAGGTCGAGGCCGGACCATGGCTCGGAATTGCCCGCACTTCAAAATTTTCGAAACGCTCGATTGCCTGCATCAATCGGGAGCGGGACATAAATCGGCCGGTCCCGCGAAACAAAAGCGCCTGGCGCATGAGGCTGCCGGCAAGACCACGGGCAGGCTCATCCGCGCAAAACGCGAGACAAAGCGCGCCGCCGGCTCGAACAACCCTGCAAAGCTCACTCAAAGCCAGGTGGGGATCGGGGACGGTTTCCAAAGCCCAAGCACACGTCACAAGATCGAACGTGCCATCTTCAAACGGCAGGGACTCCAACCGTCCTTGTATCTTCGGCACAGGAATGTCGGCACAGCGTGCAAGCATCGCTGCGGACGGGTCGAGAAGGGTCATCAAATTCGGCGGCATGCCCTCGGCGATCAGTCTACGTGCCAGGTTGCCGGTGCCGCAGCCAGCATCCAAAAGCCTCGAATTCGGCGTCGCAAGTGCACGCACCAGACCTTCCAGGGCGGCCTGCGCCTCGCCGCCTGCATGACGCAGCCAGCGATGATGAAGTTTGTCGTAGCGAGGTGCGAGCTTGTCATAAATATCAAACGCATCGTCTAAAGGCGTTTCTTCCAACATCTATTTGGTCCTATTATTCATTCATCGTGTCCGCGGTGCGCGCACGTTTTTTACGGAGAACTTGCGTCGGATTGCGGCGCGGTGTGTTCGTCCTCGGGCCACGTCCATGCGGTCCAGAGAATTGCGATTAGAGCCACGATCTCGATGACGAGGTGGAAGGTGTCATCCATGTCGGTGGGGGCCGAGGAAAGGAGCGTACCGGTTGTGACGATCGCTGCAAGAAAGGTGACAGGGCGACCAATCCTGCGGGTTAGCAGGAGCGAATAGAGCACCATCGCAATCGGCACTTGGACGAGGAAACCGCCCAAAAGCATCAGCCCTTCGGTGATCTCGATGCCGTTGTAATGGCCTGTCAGCAGCATCTCGATTTGGGACGCGAGGACAAACTGGTGAATATCGCGAAAGATGATGTTGAGCAGTATGAACAGCCACAGGGCCGACAGAAGAATACGGGGATCGAGCCGTCTCATTTTGGTGTCTTCTTTCTGTGTTTCTGGAGTTTGCCGGTATCAGGTCGAGAGCACGACCGGGTTCAGATCACCGCGCCGGATGTGCGCGTTGCAAAGGCGCGGCGGATAAGGAGTTCCGCAATCGCAAGGTTGATGGCCCACGCCCCAACCATCAGGAGGTCTCGCGAAAACCCCTGCAGTTCGGTGTCAAAGAGGGCCATTGCGACCAGAAAGAGCGCGGTTTGCGTTGAGGCCCCTTGGCCGATGGCATAGGCGCGCAGCATCGCGGCGCGGTGCGCGGCGACGTTTCGCGACCGGATCGCGACGATGGCCCATGCGATGAGGGTGACCATCGCGAGGCCGAGCGTGACCCTTGCCCCGTAAAGCACTGGTCCCTGCAGGGCATCGGGAAATGCGTAGGACACGGTCATCCAGAGCCCGGTTAGTGCGCTGATGCATCCCGCTGCCGCCACAATCCGCCCGAGGGTCCTGTGCAGGGCCGGGCGGTAGCGCCTCAGGCTCGGGAGGAATTGCACAGCCCCCACAAGGCAGAAAACTGAACTGCCGAGGATATGCAATGTGATCGGGAGGGGATCGAACACCGCACGCGGGTTCGGCGGGATGATCGCCCGAGCGCCGAGAAGTTCCGGAAGCCGGACCAGCCCTACGACTGCCGGAATGAAAGAGTAGAGGAACACGAGGGCAAGGAACGCCCATTCGCGACGGCTTATAAAGTGCATGCTTCGGTCTCTCAGAATAAGGCGTCGGTCTGCCTCAGGCGGGCTTGCGCGCGACGATAAAGGGGCTCAGTCGGTTCTTTCCGAAATACCGTGTCTGCTCGATTTCGAACCCGGCGCGGATCAGGTGTCGGGTCAATTCAGCGCGACTCAAGATGATCACATTAGGCGCGATCCGCGCGGCCATGAGCACGCGAACCATGGCTCGCATCCAGCGCGGCGCGTCCTTCAGACAAACCGTCTTTGATATGAAGTGACCGCCGGGTTTCATTTGGTGGAATGCTGCATCCAGTACGGTGGGTATGTCGTCCACCAGGTGAAGCAAGCTGAACGCGCAAATGGCGTCGAACGGTTGGCCAGGAATGTGTTGCGCCGCCTCCGCCTGAAGAAATTCTGGTGTTCCCGCGGCATCGCCACCTGATCGTGACCGGGCGATCCGGATCATCTCGGCAGAGAGGTCGGTTGCGGTCACATGAGCGACGACAGGCGCGATCTTCCTGGCTGTGCCGCCTGTGCCGCAGCCGATTTCAAGAACGCGATCGGTCGATCGAAGAAGCGCAGTGACGCATTCCAGCTTTTCTTCGTAGGCGGTGACATCGGCAATAGGTTTCTTGGCGTACTTGGGCGCATGCCGGTCCCAGAAGGCTTGGGCAGTCATGTCGGTTTCCTTTGCGCGTTGCACTTCAGGTTTGAAGCGGCGCGGATGCGCCAGTCGTAAGAAACTGCGGAATGCATTGTGTCGCTTTCGATTGCAGAGACCGGGCCGATCTCGTTTCGCATCCGGTATCATCCATGCGCTCATAAAAGGTCGATTGCTTAAATTCGTCCACCTGCTATACGCTCATGAATGAACTGGCAGGCCGTTTCCTTCGATTGGAACCAGGTACGCGCCTTCCTCGCGACAGCGGAGGAAGGCTCGTTCAGCGGCGCGGCGCGCGTGCTGAAGACAACGCAGCCGACGATAGGGCGGCAGATCGGTGCGTTGGAGGAGGCACTTGGCGTCACGTTGGTAGAACGCAGCGTCCGTGGTCTTACCTTGACGGAAGCAGGGCGCGACCTGATTGATCACATGCGCATGATGGGCGAGGCTGCGACGCTCATCTCGATGGTGGCCGACGGTAAATCTCAGGATGTCACCGGAGAGGTCACGGTCACGGGAACGGACCTCTTGTCAGCAGCGATCCTGCCGGGCGTGCTCAAGCCGTTGAGACAGATGGCGCCGGGCATCCGCGTCCGCATTCTCGCGTCGAGTGAGATGCAGAATTTGACGCAGCGCGAGGCAGACATCGCGATACGCCACGTCCGCCCAGATCAGCCGGACCTGATCGCACGGCACATGGGCGACTTTCGCGCCACTCTCTATGCCGCGACCGACTATCTCGATCGTGCAAGCCGCCCACGGACTCCGCGCGATGTGGCTGCACTCGATTTCGTCGGCAATGCCGACCCAGAGAGGCTAATGGCCCCACTGCACAACATGGGCGTGCCCGTTCGCGCAGAGAGCTTCGTGATGTCGAGCGAGAGCGGTGTCGTCGCATGGGAATTGGTGAAAGCGGGCTACGGCGTCTCTATGCAGCCCGAAACGTTGGGTGAGGCTGAATCTGGCATAGAGAAGGTCTTGCCGGATTTCCCTTCGCTTGAGTTTCCAATCTGGCTGGTCACCCATCGGGAGTTACAGACCAGCCGTCGTATCCGGATCGTATTCGACCTGCTGGCCCGGGGTCTGTCAGACGTTGCGAAGCGCCGAAGTGGTGGCGATTAACAGGTGCAAAAGCGCCGAACCCGGAGCAAGTAAGGTCGCGTGGCAATAGTTGAAGCTGCGCTTGCACGAGTTCGTTTTGTCCGATGAGTGTACGTTAATGTTGGAAATGCTGCGCAATCGATCAACTTCCGCTTTGGGGAAGCTGCAATGCGGCAACTTATCTCGCGATGAACGGCTGGTTTGGGCCGCCCGCGAGAGCGGCCCGTTGACTTTAGATCTCTATCGCTTCGGCGATTGCTAGGGCATCCTCGAGTTCGACGCCGAGATACCGGACTGTACTGTCCATCTTAGTATGGCCAAGCAGAAGCTGAACAGCGCGTAGGTTTCCGGTCTTCTTGTAGATCTGAGTGACCTTGGTTCTCCTCATGGAATGGGTGCCGTAGGCGCGTGCTTCGAGGCCGATCGACGTGACCCAATCGCGGACAATCCGTGCATATTGGCGTGTCGAGATGTACAGGCGTTCATGAAACCGGCCGGGCCAAAGGTACTCCGAACCGACCATCAGCTCATCTTCCATCCACTTCTCAACAGAGGCACGTGTGCCCTCTGATATCTCAAAGCGCACGGGTTTCTGCGTCTTGCTTTGAAGGACCGAAGCCCGTTCCTTAATCTGACCCGATGACATGACATCGGCGACCTTCATCTTCACCAGATCGCAGCCGCGAAGCTTACTGTCGATTGCCATGTTGAAGAGCGCAAGATCGCGATGATTTTCGGCAAGCTCGAGGCGAACTCGGATTGCCCAGACATGTTTTGGTTTCAGCGGTCGCTTCTGGCCGACGATGCGTCCTTTGTTCCAGGCTGGGCGAAGAGCACGAATGGCAGGTAAGTTTGGTGTTTCCATGGTTGATCCTCCGATCCGCCATGCCCGCCCACAACGACAATCCGACGTTGACTGGAAAATTTTATCACAGCATGCCGCGCTGCCTCCAAGGTCCGCGATAGAGCCCAAAGCGGAAGTCTTGGATTTTCGCTGCGCGCGCTCACAACATGAAAATCGCTGCAGCTGCTCGAATTGCAGCGATGCAAGTCCAAAGAGATAGCCGCCATTCGACCTTGGCGCAGCGAGGACTTGGACAGCAATTTGCAGGTCGAGGAAGGGCGGCCCTTCGAATACCTCGCGCGTTTCCAATTCTCTGAAGAGATCTTTTTCGAGAATTTCTGGCCGCTCCTTGAAGCAACTTGCTCAATCCAAGGAAGGCTGTAACGATACGTACCGAGTAGCGCAAACCAGGAAGCGACACAAATGGCAATCCAAGGCTATAGGGAGTTGTTCATTAAGGAAATCGACCGATCCTTAGCTTTGATACCAATTTCGGCGGAAGACACGGTCGCGATGGAAGCCGCCTTAAGTGACGATCGCCCGGTGTACGCGACTCTTTTTGAAAAGTACTTTATCGAAGCCATTCAATCTTCGACGCCGCCCACAGCTGGGTACTGGGCCAATTTTCTGCGTTTATTCATTGGAAAAATTGATCATTTTTCCTCCGATGCTGCACGAGCCGTCACGGTTTACCGGATAGCCGCGCAGGAGAGTGTCTGTCGCTTCACGCCGCTGCTTGACAGCGCCGTGTCGGTCGCCGTTCGCCTGTCGGAAACAGAGATCGATTTCTCGGACAGACCCGAAGAACTGGCGCTTGGAAACGCCTGCTTTCATCATGCCAGAGTCCTGTTGGATCTCGGCGAGGCTGACCTTGCCTACAACCTCGCGTCTATGGCCATGGATATCTTGCGAAACGCACCGGATTTCGGAGAGCCGGTCGGCAGATTTGCGCTCGCCTTGGCGGAAAAGGCGCAACGCATGCACCAGATTGCCACCTGCGCGTTTTTCCTTGCGCATGCCGTGAGAAATGCTGCGGTCAAAAACCCAATGCGGAGAGCCGAAGCCTTTGCACTGAGCGAAATCGCCGTCAGTCGTCTTGAAGGCGTGGAAGAGCCTTTTCTGAGAAATTGCCTCGATCAATTGTGGCGCTTGTTCGACCATTTTTCTGACCTTCGGCCGCTCTTGCTCACGCTGCTTCGGTTCTATTCGGAAGAAGAACGGGTAGGGTTGATGCCGCCGAATGCGGATGTCACCGAAATCTACGCGCTGTCGCGATTTGAGGACGAAGCGACCCAAACATGGAAAGACAGGCTGCCTGCCGAATTGAATTTCCTCTCGCTCGTGGATGATCGCTGGTTCGATCTGACGGCTGACGAGCTGAAGACATCGGTCTCGGCGGATTGGATCACCCGCACGATACAGCACCCGGCGATCTTCCGGTGTGTTCCGCACAATCGATCGTTCTTGCGCGACCGGTCCTTTGGCAAGCAACTATTGCAGCTCTCGCATGAAGTGACCCATGCGATCACCTTGAACGGTGGTTTAGGGTGGGCGCTGACAGCCTTGCGCACCGCGTTGTACCGCGCCGAAATGGGGCTTTGGGGCTTGGATGGCGTAGACATCACACAAGGCGATTTCATGGGGGCGTTTGTTGCGCAAAAGGGGTTGGCGCCCCGGCGCGGGACTAGCTCTCTGGCACTGCGGCAGGCGGAAATCTGCCTCGAATTAGCGGCAAAAGCGCAGATCCTGCAGGATGTCTGGACGCCCTGGCTTGAAGGTATTGCGGTTTATGCCGAAACGGCGGCTGACCCGCAGCGCGACCGGCACACCGATACTATTCTGACACGATGCCTGCGAAATCTGGTGGATTTCAATCCCGGCGAGACATTCACCTCGGAATCCCTGGCGCAATCCCATGGCGCTTTTGTCGAGGACTTTGACGCGGCCACTGCCGAAACACTGCAGCAAGAGGCCAAGTCCCACCTCGCAGCGGTGTTGCGGACAGAGAAGGCAGTCTACTTTGCCGGCTACATTGCCGTGCGATCCGTCGTAAGCGCCTGGCGCCAAACGCATTCCGCCGAGATATCCGGATCTATGGCGTTCAATCTGCTGCAGCACACTGCTCGATTTGGGACATATGAAGATGCCATCCCGGATTTGTCCTTGCCGACCGAGGAGTTTCACGTTGCGGCGCAACACATGATGAAGCGCTGGGTCTGTGGTCTCGCCGGCCTGCCGCCTGAGGACCTCGCATATTTCTTCAAGCCGCCCGATCCCGACAAGCGTGAGCCAACGACCCGGTACCGGAAAGGGCGGATCCAACCCAGCGATACAACGCCGGCCCGTGATATGGAGTTGTTTCTTGAACTGGGGCGACGGCAGCGGCGAGAAGCTCAGATGTCACTTATGACTGAGCGCCGCGAGCAGGTCGAAGACCCGCCCGATGTCCAGCATGTTGTGGCCGTCGCCACAGAAGGTGTCAAAACACTGCACGCCTTGCATTCTGATCCCGAAAGCGATGTGATCGATGACTTTGCTGTCATGTCCCGCGGATTTCTTTTGCCTATTGGCCAAACGGATGCGCTCTTTCACATCAACGTCGATCCTTACACCAGCGATATCATGCTCGGGCTTAGCTTGCGCACAACCGAGGTTCACGTGGAAACCGGCCGGTCGAGTTACAGTTCCTTCGCCAGGTTAATCTCCGCCAGGGACCTCGATGAGATCAGACGCCATTGGGATGAAACCGGCGTGCCGCGGCTGAAAGTGCGGCGCATCGTGGACATCAATGGCATGGTCTACGGCAGTCCCGAAATGGCCGGCATGCACTTTCTCACGCTGCAATATGGGGATTGGTTTTTTGTCACGGGCGCCAACCAGTTCCTCGACCAGCTGTTGCAATCCAGCCTGGCGGAGCATCCGGTTCGGAAAGATTGGGTGCGAGAACGGGTTTTGAACCATCCTGTCCGACAGTCAGAGATCGAAGTTGTCGCACGCGGACATGAAGGCGCCCGTCGTACCCTAGCTTGGGTGCAAAACCAGGACGAGTGGGTTTTGGGCGATCAACCGGTAGCCGTGCCACTCATAACATGGACAGACCGTGTGGCAGCAAAGGCCACCGGCTTGCTGGATGACGACGCGCAAAAGACTGCGCGGTTGAACCGGCAGCGAGACTGCGCGGCAGACTTGTTGCAAGCGTTGCTCTGCGATGAAAACCGGTCCCGCGCCGTCGCAAAGGGCGGCTTTGACGATATGACCAGCGATGTCACTTATCAACGCGAAGAGGTAATCGAAGCGTTTTTCCGGACAGGCATCGCACCAGCTGCTTCGACATGGCTTGAGACTGCGAAAATGCGTATTGTGACAGGAGTGACTGGCTTATTTCAAGAACGTGCGGGCCTATGGGACATCATCCCGGCGACGCCCAGATTTGAGGACAAAACATGATACCGTTGACGCTGACAGAAGACTTGCACGACGAGGCACTATCGCGTGCCACCCACTTTGGTGATAGCATGAAATACTCTGTCGGTGTCCTCAACACGGTTGTGGACACCGACGAAGACACCTGGATCCGTCGGATCTGGGACTTCGCCGAAGGCGCTATCCGGTCCGCTGTCCAATCAGGTATGGACGCCGCCGGTCCGATTATCGAGCGGACCCGGGAAAAGATTTCGGAAATGACCTCAGCGCTTGGCGAACGGGCGAATGTCGTCGTGAACGCGGTCATGGAAAAGATCAGCACCTATATCAAATCCCTGATTGACCTTGCCGTGGCACGACTGGACCTCGAAATCAAAATCGGCGCACGCCAATACCTCATGAAGAAAATCGCGATTCAACAAAAGTTTTCGGTATCCGGCACGGTGACGTCGTCTCTCGAAGAAGCCTGCGCTTTTGCGGCAAACGGTGAAGTGACCGTCGATGGAGAATACGAGCTGCAAGTATAAGTACACGCAATCCTAGGCGCTCGACACGAGCGGTTTTCAAAAAATATTGGCCAAAAGCGTTCAGAAGTGCGCTTGGGCACATCGAAGAAAATGTTGGCGGGTATGAGTAGACGCTTGAAGGAGAACTGCCACTTTACTCCGTTTTCGGATTTCGGGACCTCAGCGACACTCATAACCGAAGCAAAGATACGCCTAAAGCCAAACTTGGAAACTATCGGTGTTAAGTCACCGGTTTGACCTATTGCAAACTACAGCGCACACTCGAAGGAACTGTTGCAGTTCTTGCGTGATTTCCCATATGCTCGTCCGTTGACTTCGGACGAGCATATCAATTTTGGACCGCAGTAAATGAACGCTCTGTCCGAGTCTTGCTTCTCCAGCAGGCGCGCAGTGAGTGGTTGATTTGATATCCTGCTCCACACGCGCTTCCGAATGACCGGAAACGGAAAACTGCTGCGCCGGCGCAAGAGCCACGCTGCACCCGCGAAGGGTTGCTGCTTCAGCGACTTTCGAAAACCGAATGACCGGAAAGTCCGCGATCTGTGAGTTCGACCCACATCAGGTTATGCTCTTACGGCGAATGTCGGCAATGCGGACTGCGACCGCAGCATCGAGAGACTGGGTCGGATGTCGGCTTTGGGCCGTCCTCATCTGAGCTGGCGTGCCTGTCAGCAAGATGCTGCGGTTGCTCCGATGGAAGCTCTGAGCCCTGAGTCACGCATGCTGCAGAACGAACAAATATCCGCTCTGCAGTTCCTGTGAAGAATTGGCGACCTGTTAGAAAGTGGTCGTCTATTCGATGCCAAAAGCAAACGGCGCGCCGTCTGGATCACACAGGATGGGGTTATGGGCTTGAACGGTTTCATTCAAATCTACAGAAGCCGGACGCGCCCCTTTGGCTTCAGCAGCACGGCAGGCATGGGAGACTGAAGCAACCTTGATGCACGGGACCCAAGCTGCATTTGAACCGGTTGGCCAGGTCGCGGCATGTTGGCGTGCAACAAGATCGCCCCCAGGTCCGAGGAGTGCGAGACAATCCGTGTCCTGCTCGGGAGAGATCTGCCATCCAAAAAGGTCTGCATAGAACGCCAGCGGGAAGTCAGTCCCATTGCCGACGTACACGTCTGGGCCGAACTGCCGACGCGGAACAGGGAAGCTGTGCCGGGTCAGCGAAATCCCGACCAGAGCACCGAGCGGATCGCGCAGCAGTGCATTGCGACCGACACCCGGTACCTCGAATGGCTCACGAATGATCTTGCCTCCGAGCGTGGCGACGCGCCTGACCGCCGCGGCCACGTCGGGAACCTCGATGTAAGCGATCCAGCCATTTTCCTGCCCGGCAGGCGTCTCGGCCAACCCCGCACCCGCTTCGTCCCCGGAGAGTGCGAGGACGAAATCCTGCGCACCGCCTCCCCAGGCAAAATCCGTCGCCCGCTCGACTTCATACGTCCAGTTGGCGACGTGCTGGTAAAATGCCATCGAACACGCCCTGACCGATGTGAAAAGGTCGTGCCATACGATTTGACCCGCTTTCGACTGCGTCATCGTCTTACCTCCTGACAACTTTGATTTTCTTGACGCCGCGCACCATTTTTCCGAACGCCTTGTCGCGCGACCTGCGTTCCGCAAGGCTCGCCGAGTTGAACGCGTCCTCCGCCATGAGCTTGCGCCATCTGCCAAGCCGATGGGCATCGAGAATACCCTCATCAACAGCCTCCAGAACAGCGCATCCCGGCTCGGTTTCGTGCTGACAGTCGTTGAATCGACAGCGCGCGGCCAACTCCTGAATGTCAGCAAAGAGATCATTGATCCCGTCCGCCGCATCGGTGAGATGCAATTCCCGCATGCCGGGCGTGTCAAGGATCAGACAGCCATTGGGCATCGCATGAAGCTCACGCCGCGTCGTCGTATGCCGACCCTTCGCGTCGTCCTCGCGAATGGTCTGGGTCTCGATGGATTGGCTCTCAAGCAACGCATTGGCCAGCGTCGATTTCCCAACACCGGACGAGCCGAGGAACGCCACCGTCTTGCCGGGCTTGCACCATGGGGTCAGCTCTGTCCGGGGCGCGTCTCCACGGGCGTCAAGCGCAACCACGTCGATCATGTCCGACACCGCGCGCGCCGCGTCAATGTAGCTTTTCGGGTCCGGCACAAGGTCGGTCTTTGTGATGACGATGACAGGCGTGATCCGTGCCTCAAACGCCAGAGCGGCATAGCGTTCCAACCGTGCCACCTTGAAGTCCTGATTGCAGGACGTGACGATAAAGGCCGTATCAATGTTCGCCGCAATCAGCTGTTCCTGCCTGTCGGTGCCGGGCGCACGCCGCTTGATGAGGCTCGTGCGCTCGAGAACCCGACTGGATCGCGGGTGCGAAGGATCCAGCATCAGCCAGTCCCCGACGGTCACATCCGCTCTGGGAGGAAGTACAACATCAATGTTGTCTCCAAGGGCGTGCAGCCCACTGCGATGCACTTCGACAACGCGAACGGGAGGTGTCGATGTTAGCTCGCCCACGCTGATTTGCTGGGCGAAGAAGGGTTGCCATCCCAGTGCCTGAAGAGGGCTGAGTTTGGGGTGTGATTGGGCGTCGCGCGCGCTACGCGGAAGGAAGTCCGAGTAATCTCTTGTCATAGGGTGTGCACTTTCATGTCTCTGGCCTAGATCAAATTTGGGCACTGATGGTAGGAAACGAGTGAGCACATCAAGATTGTCCGTCAGCTACAAAGCGACGGCAATATTTCAGGTGTTGCATGTGCTCCGGGAGGCGCGCTGCCTCCCTTCCTTACCGGGACATGAAATCTCCATTACAGGTGACGTGGAGATAGGAAGAATAGACGCAAAACGCAACCGTTGACGGCTGACTTGGAACTCTTCTTCAGATATCTGTAGCGGTCGTTCAAAGGGAATAGGGGTATGTCAGATCCGTCCACAGAGCGTGAGTTTGATCTTGCCCTGATGTTGCTTATGCGGCGAATGACCGCAAAGCGGGCTGCGACTGCAGCATCAAGAACGCCTGCTGGGTGTCCGCTTGGGGCCGGACTGACCGTGCCCAGGTCGTTTATCGCATAGATGCTGCGCTGTCTCCGAGGTCCGTAGTGAGCCCAAAGTCACGAATGCTGCAACATGCATGAATGTCGGCTTTTGGTCACGCAGTAGCCAAACACAAAAATTGGTTTTCAGATCGTAAGGTCTATTGTGATCTATTATGTTCTGTCCCTGCTTCATCTACCCAAAAGGAAAGTGGGTTTGCCTTCACACCATCCAACATCCTCAACACTTCTGCCTTCCATCCCGCTTTGGTCTGTAATGCCAATTGGGACGGTGGTCGGTGGTTTGGTTCGAGGATGGCATACTCATATCTGAGCGGTTTCGTAAAGGGTAAGAAAACCACTTTGCCATTCGAGAAGTTAAGTTCACGCTCAGTCGCAACTGTCAGCGGATCTACGATGCTGCAACACTGTCCTGAACTCACAAAGGGGATTAATGGCAGAAAGTACTGGCAAGTTACCGTTGGGTTGTATTCAGCGGCAACATTTTCAAACTCCTGCCGGATTTTTCGTTGAAACGGGTGTGAAGGATGCAGGCCGCCCATTGGCGTTCTATCCAGGTCTGATAAGGCCAAGCTCTGGCGCGATGATAGCGGATGATCGCGATCAAGGGCACAGAAGCAATCTGCCTGGATAAGCTCGGCGGAGTATTGGGGTTCTTTACCGGTTGAATGCTCGAAGTCAGCAAAGCCGAAGTCGATGTTTTGTGATCCCGCAAGCTCCATAATCTGAGGTGAGCTGCGAGTGGAAAGTGTTATGCGAATTTCGGGGTTTTCGCCAACTGACTGGCTTATGAAACGCGGGAACAAAAAGGCAGATGGACCAGGCATCGTTGCAATATTCAAGCTTCCGGCATGCCCTTTGATGAGACCTTCCATGGTGTTGGAGATCGACGCGAGGCGGTCAAGAATGCCTGTCGTTTCTGCCAAAAGATAATGCGCTTCGGGAACCGGCACCAAACGCCGTCCTTTACGTTCGAACAGCATCAGGCCCAGAGATTTTTCAAGGTTTTTCAACGCAAGACTGATTGCAGGCTGCGTGCGATTTAGTTTCTTGGCGGTTTGAGAGATGGAGCCGGTCTCCATCACCTCACGAAATACGGTTAGCTGAGTTAGGTTCATATTCTTAAACATAAGCAAAACTTTAGTTTAGTGAAATATAACAAATTTGTATTTATGAAGTTTGTCTCTACGCTTGCAGGATCGAAGTTTGGGAAAACCAAAACCGAAATTCCAACAAGGGAGATGACAATGAAAATTGTAAAATGCTTGACTGGTCTAGCATTGGCGGGCGCGCTGGCCGCACCTGCGCTGGCGCAGGATCCGACCTTTTTCCGTATCGGCACCGGTGGTGCTGGCGGCACCTACTTCCCCATCGGTGGCACCATCGCCAATGGTATCTCAGCGCCTCCGGGCTCACGCCCGTGTGAAGAAGGTGGCCAGTGCGGTGTTCCGGGGCTGATCGCAATTGCGCAATCCACCACCGCGTCGGTCTTCAACAACGCTGCCGTTGAAAACGGTGAGCTTGAGGCGGGTCTTGCTGCAGCTGACGTCACGCGTTCGATGTATATGGGCGAAGGCAAATTCGAAGGCAAACCGCATCCGAAACTGCGCATCGTGGCCAACCTGTTCCCCGAAGACCTGCACCTTGTTCTGCCGGCCGGCTCGACGATCAACGATCTGAGTGATTTGGAGGGCAAGCGCGTTGGTATCGCGCAAGCTGGTTCTGGCACGCAGGTAGCCGTTTTGCAGATGCTCGATGCCTGGGGTGTCAATCGTGACAACATGGACGAAGCCGAGCTTAACAACAGCCAGAGCGCCGAGCGGCTGGCCGATGGTCAGCTTGATGCCTATTTCTATGCCGCAGGCTGGCCGGTTGCAGCGATGGTGCAGCTGTCTTCGACCAAAGGTATGAATCTGCACTCGTTCAGCGATGAGGATCTGGCCAAAATCAATGAGATTATTCCGGCTTATATCCCTTCGGCCATCCCTGGCGGTGTCTATGAAGGTATTGACGCTGATACGAAGACCCCCGCAGTAAGCGCGATGCTGGTTGTATCCTCGGACCTGTCCGATGATCTGGTCTATCAGATGACCAAAGCTCTGTGGAATGACAATACTCGCAAGCTGCTGGATAACGGCCATGCCAAGGGCAAGCAGATCACACCAGATACGGCGTTGGACGGCGTGGAGGCGCTAGGTGTTCCGCTACATCCGGGTGCCGAGAAGTTCTACAAAGAAGCCGGGCTTCTTCAGTAACTCTTTCTCCCGAAACTTAATTGTCCGGTGCTCAGATCTGAGCACCGGGTACTCAAAATACGCGCAATCAGGGGGCCATCATGTCCGAGACACAAAAGCTTGATGACCACGAGCTGACAGCCGAGGAACTGGCTGCAATCGAAGAACAATTCGACGAAGGCGCCGCCGTCCGGCAGGTAACTCCGACAACCGGAATTGTTCTGCGCTTCGTCGCCCTGATCTTTGCATTCTACGAATTTTTCACAGCCGGGTTTGGCCTGCCTGCCGATCACTGGCACATGGGCATTTATCTGGCCCTGTTGTTCATTCTGGTCTACGCGACAATCCCGATTATCGGGGCCAAAAGCCTGTATGCGCTTAAAGTAAGCCGGTTTCGCATAGGCAACATCCCACTATACGACTTGGTCTTCATGGTGCTGGGGATCATCGCAGCGCTGTATGTTGGCGTCGCCTGGCGCGGCATTGCTTTTCTGGGTATCGAGGAACAGACGTTCCGCATGGGTAACCCCAATAGCTATGACGTGATCTTGGGCGTTATCATTATCCTGCTTGTGCTGGACATCGCGCGCCGCACCTTGGGTTGGGTGCTGCCCCTGATCATCTGTGTGTTTATCTCATATGCCCTGCTGGGGCCGTATTTCCCCGGATTGCTGCAACATCCCGGCGTGAACTTCAAAACCTTCGTGTCGTCGATGTATTTCCCGCAGGAAGGCATCTACGGCGTCACCCTTTGGGTTGTTTCGACCATCGTGTTCCATTTCGTGCTGTTTGGCGTGATCGCGCAACGCACGGGATTGGGGCAGCTTTTCATCGATAATGCTACTATTTTGGCGGGCCGCTATACCGGCGGTCCGGCAAAAGTGTCGGTGGTATCGTCGGCCTTCTTCGGCACGATCTCAGGTTCTTCGGTGGCCAACACCGTATCAACCGGCGCGCTGACAATTCCCAACATGAAGCGTCTAGGATACCCCGGCCACTTTGCGGGCGGCGTCGAAGCAGCATCTTCGGCTGGGGGACAGATCACGCCGCCAATCATGGGGGCCGCCGCCTTTATCATGGCCGAGTTCCTCGAGGTTCCATATACCACGATCGTGATTGCAGCGATCTTTCCAGCCCTTCTGCACTATGTTGGCGTCTTTGCCGTGGTGCACCTGATGGCGCGCAAGCTGAACTTGAAAGGTCTGACCAAAGAGCAGCTACCTCAGTTCAAGGCAGTTTGGGCCGAAGGCTGGGCCAATATAGTGCCGCTGATCGGATTGTTGGTGGTCTTGTTCACTGGATATACGCCCTTCATGTCGGCCTTTTGTGGAATCTCGCTTGCCGTGATCGCGGGCATGTCGCGCTTGAGGCAACCGCCGACATTGATCTACGCGGCAGCGTTCCTCAGCTTTGTACTGTGGAAGTTCTCAGACGGCGGCTTTGACCTGACCATGACAACAATCCTGTGCGGATTGACGGTGGTCGCAACTATGAACCCTCAGAAACGCATCGAAGTGCCCGAGATGCTACAGGCGGTAGAATTGGGTGTGAAATACTCGCTAGCCGTGGGCGCCGCCGCTGCTGCGGTCGGTATCGTGGTAGGCGTGATCAACACCACTGGCATCGGGTTCCGCATCGGTTTCATGGTTACACAGGGCGCAGGCAACCTGGCATCGGATCTGTACAACATGATCTCGTTCGGCAGCTTCCAGTTCTTTGCGATGGAAGACTTACAATTGTTCATCTCACTGGTGTTCATCGCCGTCGTCTGTATCTTGATGGGCGCGGGCATTCCGACCACCGCGCTGTATATCATGCTGGTGTCAGTGGCGCAGCCTGCGCTGGCGCAACTGGGTGTTCCACCCATCGCCAGCCACCTTTTCGTACTCTACTATGGTGTGGTGTCCGAAATTACACCACCGGTCTGTACTTCAGCCTATGCCGCAGCTGCCATTGCGAACTCGAACCCGTTCCGAACTGGTCTTTCTGCCTTCACCCTTGGATTGGGCAAAGTGATAGCGCCTATGGCCTTTGTTTATGCGCCGGTGCTGCTATTCGTGTCCTCAACCGGGTTTAACCTGTGGGAGTTCACCTATACCGCGACCAGTTGCATCGCCGGGGTTATTGCCCTGTCGGCGGCTGTGGTTGGGTATTGGTTGAGTCCGTTGAATCTCGCATCGCGCGTTCTGTTGGCCATCGCTGGGATTATCTTTGTCGCGCCCAGCCTGACTTCTGATCTGATCGCGCTGGCCGTGGCATCACCTGTCATCGTCACCCAACTGATCGCCCGCAACCGCAGTCACTCACCAGCGTGAAACCATGACAGAACAAGTGACCATTATCGGCGCAGGGATCGTCGGCATTTGTTGCGCTTTGTCGCTACAAGAGCGCAGCATTCCGGTTCGGCTGATTGACCGCGGTCAACCGGGGCAGGAAACTTCTTTCGGGAACGCAGGTGTAGTGTCGCCGTGGTCAATCATTCCGCAAGCGATGCCGGGCATATGGAAATCACTGCCCCAGATGCTACTGGACCCCAAAGGCGCGCTTTCGGTCAGAACCAGTTTCTGGCCAAAAATGATCCCCTGGGGGCTGCGGTTTTTGGGAAACTCTGGCGAAAGATCAGTGCGCGAAATCTCGGACGCGATGGAGCTTTTGTGCCGCCCTTCTATCGACCTGTATCGTCGTCATCTCCAAGGCACCGGGCACGAAAACCTGATCACTGACAGCTACTATATTCACGCTTTTCGCCACCGGAAGCAGGCTGATCTGAATGGGCTTGGATATCTGATCCGTCAGGAAAAAGGAGGCGATCTGGAGCTTGTCGATGGTGCTGAATTGCATCGCCTGGAACCTGCACTGTCAGAAGAATTCAAAGCCGCGATCGTGATCAAAGGTCAGGCACGCGTAACCTCACCAGGACGTCTGGGGGCAGTTCTGGCTGAAAAAGCACGCATGCAAGGGGCCGAGATCGTACAAACCGAAGTCTCCAAGTTGATCCAGACCCAAGATGGAAGTTGGCAGATTACAACATCACAGGATACGCTGCACGCCCCCAGGCTCATACTTGCGGCTGGGGTGTGGTCCGCCGACCTGCTGAAACCGTTTGGGCTGTCAGTGCCCCTTGTTGCCGAGCGCGGCTACCACGTTGAATTCCCGAACCGTTCAGTCCAATTGAACAACTCGGTCATGGATGTGGACGCAAAGGTCGTCGCAAGCTCGATGCTGGGCGGCCTGAGAGTCGCCGGCACGGCCGAATTTGGCAGCGTCGATGCGCCCGCTGATCCGCGCAAGAAAGAAATCCTGACCGAACAGGCAAAGGCGATGTTGCCAGACCTCGAAACAAGCGAGGCACGATTCTGGATGGGTCGACGGCCATCATTTCCGGACAGTTTGCCTGCAATCGGGCCGATCAACGGCTCAGACGGGCTGTATGCCGCGTTCGGACATTCACATTACGGGCTAATGATGGCCCCGAAAACTGGTGAGCTTGTGGCGGATCTTGTGTCCGGTCGCAGCCCGAACGTCGATATGGCCCCGTTTTCGTTGGCCAGGTTTTGAACACTCAAGTTAGAAGGGTCTGATAACAATGCCAATTTACCAAGGCGGTCAGAATATATGCGGCGCGTCGATCGGTGTTCTGTGCCTTGAAAGTTATTTTCCAAAACCGCCGGGCCATATCAAGAACCCATCCAGTCTGCCATTTCCGGTCCTGTATGAGATGATCGACGGCGTGACTGTCCCGACCTTGCTGAACAATCCTACGCCCGAATTGCTGACCCCCTTCATTGAAGGAGCCAAGCGGCTTGAGGCTGAGGGCGTTCGTGCCATCACCGGCAGTTGTGGCTTCCTGGCCCTGTTTCAAAAAGAGCTGGCAGCGGCGGTTTCCGTTCCTGTTTTTGCATCCAGCCTGATCCAGGTGCCGCTGGCTTATCACATGACCGGGGCCAGCGCCCCAGTGGGCGTGCTGACTGCGGATGCATCGGCACTAACGCCCCAGCATTTTGAAGGTGTCGGTGCAGCCGGTGTTCCTGTGGCAGTGAAGGGCTTGGAAGGTACATCAGAATTCGCCGAGGTGATCTTGCGGAACGCACGAACGAGGATGGATACTGATCTGATCGAAGCCGAGGTCTTGGATGCCGCTCGCAGTCTTATGCTTGAAGCTCCGGATATTCGGTCATTGGTATTGGAGTGTACAGATCTGCCGCCATATGCCACGCGCCTTCAGGAAGAACTGCGGCTTCCCATTTTTGACCTTACGACACTGGCGCATATGGCGCATTCTGTAGCCGCTCGGATACCTTACTCTGGAATGATGCCGTGGCAGCGCTGACCGCGCCGTGCCGTAGGTGGGTTGGAATTGAAGTAGACCTCAGCTGGTCAATCAAGGTACCTGTGGCCCTGCAACAATCCCCCGATCCATAGGAGTTTGAGTGCCCGTTGAACTGTACATCCTGATGACCGCTATTTGCGTTGGCGCTATGCTGCAAGTCGGGGTTGGCATCGGATTTAGCATCATTGCGGGGCCACCCATGATGATTATGCTTGGCACGCCGACGGCGGTTCCCATTTTGCTTCTGCTAAACACCGTTGTGTCAGCGGTGGCAACGGACCGGCATGTTCTGAAAAACAATCGGCGGATAATCGTCACTGCGGTCATTGGATGCTGCGTTGGAGTGGCTGCTGGCCGCATTGTTTATCCCCTTTTGAGCGAGGCGTTTGTTCTCGCCCTGACGGCCTGCCTGTTGTTAATCGGCTTGATTACAACCTTGCTCCCCTTGCGTGGCTCAATTGGAAACGTCGGGTTTTCAGCTGTTACCGGATTGTCCGGACTTGCAACTGTATGGGCGGCAACCCCGGGTCCACTTATGGTGTTCGGTTTGATTGCAAAGGGTCGGTCCGCCAAAGAGGTGGCAAAGCTGGTTCAACCAATAGCGCTGGTGGCATATGGCATCGCATTTTTGTTGCACAATCTGTCCGGGGCACAATCAATCTCGTATGGGTCGTCAGTATGGGGGTTCCTCGCCATAACCTTGATCGGAAGTTTACTTGGCCGTGCGACAGGTTCCTACTTGCCACAGGCGGTCGTCATAGCAGCGATCCGCGTGGTTTCACTGATCGCTTGCTGTGTTCTGTTCTATCGCGCCTATATGACGGCTTAATCTCAAAGGTCACACGATGATACGAAACGAAAATCTGCACAGATTTCCACGTGCCCAACTCATGTCTGGCCCAACACCTTTGGAGCACCTGGACAACCTATCGGCCGAGCTGGATATCGATCTCTGGCTGAAACGTGATGATCTGACCGGGCTTAGTTTTGGCGGTAACAAAACACGGCAGCTTGAATTTTATCTTGGAGATGCGCAGCAAAAAGGTGCTGATACCATTCTGATCACGGGCGCCGTTCAATCCAATTTTGTGCGATCTGCAGCCGCCGCAGCGGCCAAACTGGGTATGCAATCGGTGCTTCAGTTGGAAGAGCGTGTGCCGGACATGGGATCAGAGTATTATGCGTCCGGAAATGTACTCCTGGCACAAATCCTGGGTGCCGAGCAAATGAGTTACCCCGAGGGCGAAGACGAATCCGGAGCGGACGCGGCATTGCATGCACGCGCCGACGAATTGAAAGCCCAAGGTTGCACACCTTACGTTATTCACCTTGGCCTGCATTATCCACCCCTAGGAGCCCTGGGTTATGTCGTCGCTGGGCAGGAATTGTACCAGCAGATGCCAGATTTCGATGCGGTCGTTGTCCCGTCAGGCAGCGGCGCAACACATGGCGGTTTGGTAACCGGATTGGCGCTGGAAGAAAGCATTGCCTCGGTGTTTGGGATTTGCGTGCGCCGGGATCGCGAAAAGCAAAAGGCTCGAATGAAAACCGTTCTGCAGAATCTTGCGGACTTGCTGGAAATCGACGCAGGTTTTCTACAGGATAGGATTGATGTTTGGGATGAAGCCTTGCCGCCAGGCTATGGCAAAGTGAATGCCAAAACACGCGCTGCTTTGGAGAAAATGGCCCGAACCGAAGGGGTTTTTCTAGACCCGGTCTATTCTGCCAAAACATTCGCCGGTTTGCTGGACCTGATCGAACGTGGAAAGATAAAACCAGGTGAGAAAGTCGTTTTGCTGCACACGGGCGGGTTGCCCGCACTTTTCGGGTATCAAAAAGAGCTAGTAGGCAACCCGGCTTGAGGTGTCCAAAGCACAAATCCGGATCAGGACCCTGCTTGGCTGTACTTTTAGTACCCAAACGATTTTTTTAGCCCGTTCCGGCTCGATTTGCGAATACGCAAGGTCAGCTTTGGTTCGCGAGTGGCAACTGAGTTCTTCGCTGGGAACGGCAGGATTGTTGCGCGATCTGTGAATTCGCATGACGAACGATCTTGCGAGCGCAGCGAGAGGCCGAAGCCGCATTGCTGCGGCGGCACTTACGATGAATGTCTCCTTCGGGCCGTGCGCGACGGCCAGGTTTTCGTCTGAAAAAGGTGAAGTTGTACTGCCTGTCGATGACCGTAACGAGCTCGAATTGTCGAATGCTGCGGAGCAGTGTTAATGTCTGCAAACGATGCTCTGGAAGCCGAAATGACCAAACACCCCAGTCAAATGAACGATGAAAGACCCACCATTCTCTGTGCTGCAGGCTTTGGTGACAATGCGAGCATGTTTGAAGGTTTGGCTGACACCCACCTCGCCAATAGCTATCGTTTGCTACCCATCAATCTTCCGGGATTTGGCGCTCAGCCTCTGGCAAAGGCAACAACTCTTGAAGCACTTGCACAAACCGTCGCCGACAAAGCGATCAAGCACGGAGCTGAGATCATTGTCGCTCATTCGGTTGCTTCAATCATAGCCTCCCTGGCTGCCAAAAGGGCCGACTGTCCTTTGACAACCATTATTTCTCTAGAGGGTAATATCACCGCCGAGGATGCCTATTTTTCTGGAACTGCCGCGGACTACAGTGATCCGGTTGCGTTTCGTGCAGCTTTTCTTGAGCGGCTTGATGAAATGGCGAAAACGGCACCAATCATCCGACGGTATCGTAATGAAGTTTCGAAGGCTGATACTCTGGCGCTGTGGCAACTCGGCACCGACGCACGGCGTTTTTCAGCAAGCTGCGTGCCCGGCGAATTTTTGCAGAAAGCGGCAAATGTGATTTATCTCTACAACCCTGATAACTGTCCGGATAGCACCGTCCGTTGGTTAGAAGAAAACAAGATGGATCGGATCGTTCTCGATAATGCCACACACTGGGCGAGCGTTGATCAGCCCGAAAGGCTTGCAGAAATGATTGCTGAGGCACTCCGCCGATAGGCGAATGCAGCCGTTCACAATTGGATAGATGAGAGTTGGCATTGTTTTGGCTTTCCGCAAGAAACGGGTCGCGGTGTCGGGGGCACGTCAGCTAATCCGTTAGGTGATAGTTAGTGACGGAACCAGAAGACATGACAAACCAACCCATGCCAGCAATGGATTTTACAGCCAGCGTCATGCTGCTTCTGCTCGCTGCTGTTTGGGGCGGGTCCTTCTTCTTTGGCGAGGTCGCACTGACTGAAGTGCCCCCGCTGACAATAACGCTGCATAGGGTGATCTGGGCTGTCCCTATACTGGCACTCATCGTCCTATTCAAAGGATTGAGAGTTCCACGTGCCCCTCGGGTATGGGGCGCTTATCTCGTTATGGGAGCGCTCAATAACGCTATTCCGTTCTCGCTGATCTTCTGGGGGCAAACGCAAATCGACAGCGGGTTGGCTTCAATACTCAACGCAACGACGGCAATGTTTGCAGCGGTCGTGGCTGGCTTGCTTCTAAAGGATGAGCCGCTGACTCCGAAGAAAATAGCAGGTGCCGCCCAGGGTATTTTAGGGGTGGCCTTCATTATGGGACCAAGTGCATTGACTGAGTTCAATCCGAGTAATTTGGCGCAGTTGGCTATCCTTGGGGCGACGCTCTCGTATGCTTTTGCCGGTGTCTGGGGTAGAACTGCTCTTTCAGGCCAACCACCACTTGTGAACGCACTTGGCATGCTGATCAGCAGTACAGCGCTTATGATCCCGATTGTTCTCGTGATGGATGGCCCCCCAAGCTTCGCTCTGTCTGCTGGTGTATGGGCAGCGCTTATTGGGATGGCCGCTCTATCAACAGCGCTGGCCTATGTACTTTATTTCGCAATCCTTGCGCGCGCCGGAGCCGCCAATCTTCTTTTGGTTACGCTGCTGATCCCACCGTTCGCTATCGGTCTTGGTGTCACGTTCCTTGGTGAAAAGATGGAGCCGGAAGCTTGGGTCGGGTTCGCCATCATTGCTCTTGGCTTTGCTGTAACAGATGGGCGGCTTTTTTCCCGCTTTGTCAGGCGCAAGTCCCAACAAGCAGAATGAGGCGCTTTCTGGAATACCTTTGACCACCACATTACGGAGTGACGACCCCCGTCGTCACCAACTGACCAGGCCAAGCGTCGGGTCTATTTTTGAGTAGCGGACATTCAGCAGGGGCAACCGAATGGCTGCAAAGTCCGCAAACAGTGAGCATAATGGCCTTCTGGCTTTGCACTCGCGGCGAAGGGCAGTAATGCGGGCTGCGACCGCAGCATGTAAGTTGGCTGAGGGATGTCGGCTCTGGGCCGCTTGCGGTCTTTGATCCTAGACAGGCGAAGGGCAACTTCGTCCCGCACTTTGCGAGTTCAAGCAGCCTTTGATTTTGCGCTCGCAGCGAACGGCAGGTTCGACGGGCCGCGCCGCAGCATGGAGATTATGGCGTGAAGGTTCGGAATGGGCTGTCCGCATGATCAGTTATAGGTGGGGCAGGAGCCCTTTCTGCAACGGCACCGGGGTCTGGTATGAGCCCAAAGCGGACCAAGTAAATTCTGATTTCAGCCTTATAACAATCGTCCCTAAGGTGTGTGCCAGATTGGCGATGTGTATGCCCTCTCTTGTATCGACCGTGGGGTTTCGTCAGGGATCTCCGTTCCGAGCACTTTGGCATCGTATGTTGTCCAACGTGGCGTTGGTATTGCCAACACTCTGGCATAGTAGAAAGAGCTTTGTTCCGGATCGTAATCGGGGTCTTCCCAATACCCGGATAGAATTGCCTGACCAATATCGTTTGTCCAAGTAGCGCTCTCAACGTCAACCGTGTCGCCAACGGGTCCGCCACACTTCGCGTTCACTAGTTCGCGCCCGCCGCAAGATATATCGTAAACGCGTTCCGAAGTTGTCCCGTTGCTATTTAACCACCCTTTGACGATCTGAATGCGGTCTAGATTGGCTCCATCGGGACGCCTCCTTCATATCCATACGCGGCAAAATCAACACGCGGCAGGTCCGTATCTTCAAAATCGTATCCGGCAAAAACGCGAATGCGCATGCGCGGACCTATGGTTGCGTAGACTTCTTTCCGAGCAAGAGCGTGCCAAATGGCCTCGCGTGTGTTTTCTCTTGCCCAAACTGCCGCCATTCCCGACGCCGAAGATTGCCATGCATATTGGGCAACCTTCTCGTCGCCACCGATGCCGCCCACGACTTCTTCGAAACGGATCGGGTTCGCAGTGGGTTCAACGGCATCGTTAAGTTGTTGCCCAAACTCAGTCGTGAGAAGCGTGGCGTCTTTCGGTGCCAACAGCGGCGCGAGACCCAAGTTCTCAGCGTGATCGGCAACCACCAAAAAGTCCAATGGTCAGCGCAGCCTAGCTTCGACACCGGTGCTGGATATCACCACCTCGTCCTTGGCAAAGCGGTACGCTTCTTCAGGGCCTAGCACATTGTCGATCATACCGGCATCTGCAGAGTCGGACGTATGCAAATGAGTGTCGCCAAAAAAGACCTGATTGGGAAAGCTCTGCCGTGGATAAGGTGAATACTGCCTGTCGCCGCGTTGAGTGCTCGGGATGTCCTCGGCATGGGCGCAAAAAGCAAGCAAATTGGTAAGAACAGATGCAAAACGGATCATTTTCGACCTCATCTATTGCACGAATGATGCTACGTTAAATGCATATTTCTACGACTCGTTCCTGTTCTTCGAAATAATTAAATTCTATCTGCCGCACTAAGCCGTTGGCTAGGTTCAGCGGGGCGGAGGTGGAAGCACCTTCTTCGACTGGAGCACCTGAAGGATGTCAATAATCGCTTCAGTACTCGTTTCGATTGAACCTCGGAAGAACAGTCCGATGCCACCTTCCCCTAACTCCCGTGTGCCACCGGCGTCGTAAGTTGGCGAGAGAGAGACAAGTTCGGGAGGTAGTTCTGGGCATACTGGGTTTCTTTGAAGTATTGCGTTCGCGGTCTCGATGAATACCTGCCGAACCTTTTCGACATTACCCTTTGCATCGGACGACTCGGTGAGTTGATCCGGAGCAAGTCTCAGGTCATCCAAACGGAAAAAAAGGCAGTCATCTTTGAATTCGGCCGAAGCGGAAGCACCCACCGTCAAACCACCAGCGAAAGTGTTCTCGCCGCGTATAGATCCACCGCCGCTGCGGCTTTCGCATCGGAAAAGCTCTGCTTCGATCCTCCCACTTAGCGAAATCACTGTATCGTCGGCACGGGCCGTTGCTTCGGTCACGCCGATCAGTGCGTTGCAGACATCTACAAACGCGGCTCGTTTGAGTTCCTCTACAAGTATTTCGTTTGCTCGGCGTAGGTCTATGACACTTTCGATTGAGATCCTTGTCGCGTTCACATCTTTTAGTCTCAATGCCAGATCAACGGGAAACTCACGATCTCCTAGCTTGACGTCCCCGTTTGCTTCGAAGGTAACCTCTTCAGCCAGCAGCGCGGATCCGAAAAGCCCGGCAGTAGCTAGTATCAGAAGAAAGATCCGATCCATCATCCTGCCCCCCCAACAATACCGCGAGATTGCATAACCGCCAGGAGTTCCATCATCGTCATCGCACTGGTGTCGATTGAGCCGCTCAACGCAACACCGATGCCACCGTCACCAATTTCTCGTGTACCGCCGGCGTCGAGAACCGGATTCAACGAAGAAAGCTCCGAAGGCATCTCCGGACAAATCACATTCTCTTCGGTGAACTCCTTTGCCTTGGTGAGAACGACCTCCTCGACACGCTCCGTGAGGCCAATTAGGTTAACCAACCCGCCGACAAACCCAGTAGGTTGAAGCACGACGTCGGCAAGATCAAAGTGAACGCATTGATCTTGAACATTGGCGCGTGCCGCTGCGGCGATCCCAACAGTCGTCGAGATAAAGCGAACTCCACGCCCGTTGGTGCCCTCGGATTCTTCGTTTCGACAACGATAAAGCTCGACGTCCACTGAGCCTACGAGTTCAATGAGATCACCGCTGGCGCGGGCATCGTCGAGTTCAAAGTCAACATTCAAAGAGCAACTTTGTTCCAGAGTACCCGACAGAAGTGCGGGCGCTTGGACTTGGATTTCTCGCAGATCTAAGAGCCCCCGGAAACCTAGGCGCGTTGACGTCACACTGCTGATGCCCGCGTTAAATGTGTAAGGTAGGTTTTTCCCACGAGCGGGAATCTTGTTTGAGATGCTAAATTGAACTTCCCCGGCGTAGTCGCTTGGCGACGCATTCTGTGCACTGGGTCGAGCGTTCAACTCGGACTTCAAAAGTTCTGGGTTCGTGGTTGCGCAGGATGCGAAGAACAGCAAACACACAAAGGCAAAAGGTACGGTTTTACGCGCCCCAAGTTCCGCCAAACTCCATTGTAGTTCTATTCCCATTACCCTTTGCTCAACCTCACCGTTGAATATCAACCCTAACGTACAGCGTCACGGCGAAGGTCAACAGTTTGCACCACGAAAATATACTGGTGCGGTGTTGTGTTGTCGCAACGACTTGCAGTTGACGCGGGTCCTTTGAAACTTCGAGCATAAGCTCTGCCCGCAAGACTTTTCTCCCGCGTTAAGCCCTGAGCAGGTGCAAATGTATTCGGTTTTCTTCCAATATTGCGAGGGTGTGCTTTCGATTCGTCGCCATGCCAGCACTTCTCATCAACAGACCGACTCCTAGGCGACACAATGTGTTTTACTCTCGACACAGGGTGCTTTTCACCTCCACAAGGGTGTTACGCCACTAAAGAGGGAAAAACCATGCGCTTGCTTTCTATACTTATTGTGACGATTCTATTCACAACCGGCGCGGTTGCCCAAACAATCGACAGGATAACAAAAAACAACGAAATCCGATTTGGTTTTCGAACAGATGCT
The DNA here is from genome assembly GCF_059610745.1 of Ruegeria sp. CDSC042. NCBI lineage: Bacteria > Pseudomonadati > Pseudomonadota > Alphaproteobacteria > Rhodobacterales > Roseobacteraceae > Ruegeria > Ruegeria sp. CDSC042. Next base: position 109,226 of record NZ_JBXWOF010000009.1, on the reverse strand, counting down.
GCTCCATTGTCTTACATTAACGACCAAGGTCGCCCGTTTGGTCTGTCACCGTTGATTTGCGATCATGTAGCGAAGGTAATTGCGCAGAAACTGGAATTGAAGGATTTGAATGTTCAGTTCATTCCGGTCGACTCTAAGGATCGTTTCGACAAAGTAGCTTCCGGAGAGGTGGATATGCTCTGCGGGGCAGCGTCGATTACACTTTCCCGACGCGAAATTGTTGATTTCTCAATTCCAACTTATGTCGATGGCACGTCCATATTGTTACCAATCGAGGCTGAAGGCACCATGGGTGCACTCGCGGGAAAGAAGGTTGGAATGAGAAGCAGCACAACAACAGAAGCGTCCGTTCTGAATTCATTTGAAGCTGCAGGTATCGACGCAGAAATGGTGCGGTTCGCTTCACACCCAGACGGTATCAAAGCACTTCGAGACGGTGAAATTGACGCCTATTTTGCAGATCAGTCGATTTTGCTGGTCAACTACATTGCTGCAGGACTAAAGGGCAAATTCAAACTATCCCAGGAAATACTGACGATAGAAAAGCAAGGATTGGCCATTGCGAGGGGTGACGATAACTTTCGACTCGTTGTCGATAGTATTCTGTCAGAAATGTATGCTCAGGGCACAATGGAAGAGATATTTCGTCTCGCTTTGCCGGGGGTGGAGCCGAGCGAAGCACTAAAAGCTCTGTATGTTTTCGCCCCCATTAATCCCTGAAGCTTGTCGCGCAAAACAGTTTTGTCGGGAGTTAATCGCCCTGCGCAATAGAAGCTGGCCTTGTAAGCAAATTGACGGCTCAAGCCAGCTTGACCAATGACCGTGTTTTACTAAATGATCCTCCATTTGGCAGGCCAGTTGCCAGAATCACGGTCTTAGGCGATCCTTCGATAAATTGAAGGATCGCAATATGTTTAGATATATAATATTTGCTCTCAGTTTAAGCGCATCTAACGCCCTGTTCGCACAAGAGGCGTCCGATACTGTTGCAACGGAAGTTACGTCTGAAACTTCATCCGACCTTCTATCTGATGCTGAGTTGCAAACTTTGGTCGCCCCGGTGGCTCTTTTTCCCGACACTCTACTCATACAGATATTTGTTGCGGCCACTCAGCCACTGGAGATTGTTAAGGCAGAACGGTATTTGTTGGATAACGCCGACCGCGACCCCGTAGAGCTCGAGCCGGAAATCGAAGCTATGGGCTGGGATCCGTCTGTAAGTGTATTGGCCACGGCGTTCCCCGAAGTCGTCGGTCAAATGGCCACCCACATCGATTGGACCGAGACAGTCGGCACCGCCATGCTGGCCCAGTCCGACGATGTGCTGGATGCGGTGCAGGTAATGCGGGATCAGGCAATTGACAGCGGAGCTCTTGTTTCCGGGCCCGAGCAAACTGTCGAGGTATCTGATGAAGAAACGGTTGTAATTACTCCGACACAACCCGAAACAGTGTACGTCCCGCAATATAATCCCGAGACTGTCTATACCGGCCCGTCGACCGGGGACGTAGTGGGCGCGGCCTTGCTGACATTTGGTACCGTGGCGCTGATCGACGAGATTTTCGACGATGACGACGATTGGTATGACTATTGGGGGTGCCGGAATTGCGGCGGATGGGGCGGTGGCCCGATATACAGAAACCCGGACATCGACATAGACGTCGACGGCAACGTCAATATCGGTAACGATATAGATCTTGGTGACCGAACTGATATCGGATGGAAACCCGATCCTGACCGAAAAAAGGAAGCCCGGGACAAGATCGCTGATCACAAAAGGCCGGAAGGTGGTCGCGGCGACCTGCCTGTCAACCGCCCCGAGGGTCGCACGGACGAACTCCGCGCAAAACTGAGCCGTGAATCCGGTGCTGCAGACATTAGCAGGGGAGGTGCGGCAGCAGTTGCAGCTGGTGCAGGGGCGGGGGCTATCGCGAGCGGTGCTCTGGCCAATCGAGGTAGTGGGGGCAAGTCCTTGCCGCAGGTGAATCGCGGTAACGTTGATCGGGACAAGGCTGCTGCCAAGCAGCAGGCCATCGATCGGACTAAACGGCCAGATGCGGCGAAGAAGCCTGTCAAAAAGAAACCGCAAGCAGCTAAGAAACCTCAGGTAAAAAAGGCCACGGCTCAGCAAAAACCCGCTGCGTCCAAAGGTAAGGCTATGAAGAAAAAATCTTCAGGCGGCAAAGCTCACAAGGCGTCCAAACGGGGACATGCTGCCAAAGGCAAGGGGAGGCGGTAACATGCGTAAATCGGTTTTTTCTATTTTAGTGATCGCAGTGGCTACAGGACCGGCGTTTTCCGACGGTGCCCTGTTCGAAACTCCGCAAACCGCGCTGGACGCTTTTGTCGAAGCGTTAAGGGCCGATGATCAGAACAAGCTGCTCGAGATTTTCGGACCAGAGGCAGAAGATCTAATCGGAACGGGTGATCCGGTGGAAGATCAGCAAAGAAGGCAGGAAGTGCTTGGCATGTATGCTGAAGGATACCGCTTTCAGCCCGAGGATGATGGGGTTTTTCTTCTGCTTGGCGAAGATAGTTGGCCCTTTCCGATCCCAATTCTGAAAGCTGAGAATGGTTGGAAGTTTGATTTAGAAGCCGGGGTAGAGGAGCTTTCCGCCCGTGAAATCGGACTGAATGAATTGGAAGTAATCGAAACGCTTGAGGCCTATGTTGATCTTCAGGCGGCGTTTCGTCTTGTGGATCACAATGGCGATGGCGTCATGGAATTTGCCCAAACGATCATATCGGATCCCGGCGCACGAAACGGCCTCTTCTGGCCAGAAGAAGACAGTTTTGTCGGTGAAGCCCTTGCCCGCGCCACCGCCTCGGGGTGGAGCGACGGTGCGGATGATTTCGAACCCGAACCTTTCCTCGGTTACTACTTCGCAATTTTGCAGGGGCAGGGACCAAATGCTCCGGGTGGTGCCTATTCCTATTTTGTCGGCGATCGGTTCTTGGCGGGTCACGCCTTGCTTGCGGTGCCTGCGGACTACGGAGAAACGGGTATCCATTCTTTTCTCGTGGGTGAAAACGGCACCGTGTTCGAAGCGGACTTTGGGCCGGATACGCTTGAAATAACAGCTGAGATATCGACCTATGATCCCGGCCCAAATTGGTCACCAGCCGAGTAAATTTAGATTGGCGGCGACGCTTTGTTGCCGGGCTTTGGTTTGACCGCTTTGTTGCCGCGTGCAGGTGTAGATTGAATGCAATTCTCGACTTAAGTGGCAATGGTTCGGGAAGGATCGATTTTGGGAAATCTAATTAATCGATGAAATAATTGCCCTTGATTCAATTCGACCCAATTTGCCCGCTATGGTTTGACCGAATGGCCGCTTTGTCCCGCACTCCAGACCTCCGTACGCCGTGCAGCATTGCTTCTGCAGCGAATGTCTTCTCTGACGGGCCACGCTGCAGCATCGCCAATATCGGGCGAAGGTCTGGATTGGGCTGGTTCAGCCAGGCGACGGGTCATAATGAGCTCGGATCTTGCAAAACATCCGAACTCCGTTGTGAGCCCTTCTTCTCCAACCTCCTGCGATGCAGCGAATATTGGCTTCGATAGATGCGGCATGCATTGAAACAAAGTAGTCGGGGTTCCGTCCAACGTTTGTGCCACGTGAGGAATCCGTGATCGACTTTGAACTTGCGTTGGTCAAACTCAGTTGCTCATACGATAATGCTTTAGTACCAGCGGATAATTCGACGGAAAACTCCAGACTGCTTCGCCTGTGGCGCGAACAAGTCCACGCGCCTGAGGGTCTCGGCCTGTAAGCAGAGTAAGGAACAAGTCACTGCTGGCCCACGGTGAAGACCGGAAATACCAATGACCATTTCCTGCACTGGCCTCTTCAGCCCTGGTCACGTCGATGATGTGCAGGGATTTGATCTCTGACAGTCGGCTCTGGAAGATCGATGCGTTTATTGCTTCGTCAGAAACCTGACCCAGGCGATCCCTTCCGAAAACGAACCGCGACATGGCCAGCGCTGAATCGGTTTGCGACTGATAAAGTGTCACATCTGAAACCGCATCCAGCAGGCCGTCTTCAATCGCCTGTAGAAAGTAGCTGCGATCAAGGTCGCTACTGATCAGAATCAAATGCCCCAGCCGCGGTTTAGGGCTCGACCGAAGTGCAATCTGGTAAGCTGTTTCAAATGCGAGTCTCGAACCTGCGCTGTATCCTATGAGATGAATGCGGCGCGCGCTTGTGTGCTTTGACAGGTATTCGATAAGGGATCGAAGGTTGCGGCGCGTCGACAACGCGGATTCTTGATCACGAAAATACGCGAGCCGATGGGGTGTTGCAGGCCAGTTGTAGCTGATGAATGCGCCCTGATAGCCCAGAAAATGCTGTAACTCTTTGGAAACAAGCGTCGAGTAATCAAAATCGACGTTGTAGCCATGGATGTAGATGAAGATGTCTTTGTTGCGAGAGGATGCAAGTTGATCCTCAATCTTCTTGGCAAAACGACGACCGACCGCCTCCATATCTTGTTGTGACGGAGGGTCTTCAAGATAACGCGTGACACTAAATGGCATGACGCCAATCTCTTGGACCTGAGAGACGCTGAGAAAATAGTCCTTTGCTCGCTGGCTTGTCATGGTGATGCGACGAAGATCTTCCCATGACTCCAATGGCGGGTCGATCTGCACATCGGCAACACCGGTGCGCAAAAGGTGACCGCGTTCATTATTATAGAAGGCTTGTGGGTCGTCAGGAACTGCAGGCAATCGATCTGTCGCATAGAACAGCTGCGAGCGCTGATTGAAATTTTCGGCAGTGATATCAACGAAAGGGTCAAAGGCGGCCTCGGCGTAGACCGTTGGCGAGGGCATCAACTCAACTTCGTCATAAATATTTGCTCCGCAAGCGGCGAGTGCACAGCAAGAACACGCGATTACCAAATGCAGAGCCTGAGCAATCAGTCGCCTGCTTGTTCCTTTCGTCAAATGTTTGCGCCAGATTGTTCGACCTCGGCCCTTATTGTCGGTCACACGCCTGTGGGCATCACCGCTTACGTCCCGGAGCAACTCAAGGATCCCCGATCTGTTTGTGTTTGGTGTCGCCATCTTTCGCATCATGCCGGTACTCAGAAGCTGTAAGTCACACCCAACACGGGCCCCGATTGTGAAAGCTTGAACCTGTCTTGACCTTCACCTTTGTCGACCATGATGTAGCGATAGCCTGCACGCAGATTCCACTTTGGGGTGATGGCATAACCTACCGTCGCTATGAACTGCGCCGTTTCGCGGTCTGAGCGAAACCCACCATAGTCGGCCAAGGCTACGGCCGACCACCGGTCATTGATCTGATACAGGATACGGGCCGCGATCAGAGGGTCTAACCAATCATCGCTGGTCTTTGCACTTGGCGGCGGGGTGGGCCCACCGACCAGAGTGATTGTACTGCTTGTCGCAAACCAACGAAACCCGCCCCCTAAATCCACTGCCAGGTTTTGGGCCTGATAGGCTGTGTAAGCGGCATACCCACTGAAGAACTGAGTCTGCAGACTGGTTTCAGCGCCGCTGAACACCGGGCCGGGGGTATCACCGTCAAAGGACAGGTCTGTGCGCATGTAATCCGCGATCAACGACCATCGGCCATTTCGCGCCTCAAGTGTACCCATGAATGCCAGATCAAGGTTTTTAACCGCATCACTGAAGCTCAGCTCCGACTCCAGCGAGCCAATGGTTGTCTTGGTGTCTGCGCCGTACATGTAGAAGCTGCCGTAAAAGCCCCAATCGGTATCCTGTGCCACAACTTCTGATCCGCCGAGGAGCGTCGTCGCCGCAACTAGAAAGCTGCCGACGATGCCTCGTTTTTGTATCCACTCCATGGCCTGCTCCCCTTTTCTACCTATCCCGAGTTTGAAGCGCGGCAAAAGTATGTTGCGCCTTATTCCTGTTACGCTTCACAATCGCATTCGACCGGGTCGAGTATCGGAACAGATGCCTCGTGGCGATTCAGTTCGTGGATGCGAAAATCGGAAGGTGTTTGTCCCGTCCATTTCTTGAATGCCCGTGTCATAGCGGTTGCGTCAGAATACCCTAGCTGGTCGGCGATATCGCCCACTGACGTCTCAGACCTGGAAAGCAGGTGTTTAGCACGGTCGCATTTGGCTTCGATGACTATGCGCGACAATGATGTCCCATAAGCCGCAAGTCGGCGATTGAGAACAGCGCCACGAGCACCGCATGCCCTGGCAAGCGCCGTAACTGAAAAGTCATTTCGCCCAACCATTGAGTTGGCAACGCTCTGGAGCGAACTCAGTAAGTCTGTTGGTACCGGGTTTTTGTCGTCCTGGCCTGCCGGAATGCCATCAGCGGCGGTTCGGTTAACCAAATCATGCAGAAGCCAGGGGCTTGGGAAGCGGAAGGAATACCCGTCTGGGCCCGCACCTACTGCCCTGATACCATAGAAGTATGACGGGAGCAGATCAGGACGGTTCACCCGAACAAGAACCTTGTTCGCTTCCCAATTCTGACCAGCGGTTTCATGCAGTAACGTGGCCCACCGGCTGATCTGAAACGCATCCATATAGGCTGGAGAGCAGTGCGGCGTGAACCTGCGCTTAGCAGAAAGCACCGCGTAATCTCCAGAGACATCTAGTGTCATCGTGACCGCATTTGTATTGTTGCCTGCATGAACGCAGAACCTGCCGATGAAATCAGCCAGGGAATTGGCGGTCCGAAAGGCCTGCCCAAATGGGGATGAAACGGTCGGATCTGAAGTCTGGCCCACAAGTGCTGGAAAATCTGGTGATGTGTTGTGCGCGACGGCTTCGAACACGGCGTAGATCGTATCGTGTGGAATGAAGCAATTTGGGGCGCTCAACTCTGAAAACGCAAGATCGAACCCTGCAAGGAGGTCTTCTACGGATCGACCGGATTCCCGATAAGCCACCAACAGCGGTAAGAGAACCCGCCCGCGCGCAAGTGGCGGTGTCCTGTGCTGAGCGTTCCCGTCCTGGCCCGTCATCCTACATCCTACACGTACTACAATGAAAATTTTGAGCACTCCAAACATAGTCCGGCGCAGCTCGGCGTCCCTGACCTGTGTCAAAGCCAAACACACTTTTTGAATTGAGAAAGTCAGGCTCCAGCTGGCAAGGTTTGAGAGCACAGAGCCTTACCATCCGCTGATCTCAGTCTAAAAATTGACATCCCAACAAGAATGATTGGTCAGCCGCATGGGCGTAAAACAAGAAGAATATCAGACAGGTTGGTCAATGCGCGTTTGCTACCTGTCATTTTGAACCAGTTTTCCGACACGGTTGTTCCAATCGGTCAGGGTATACATTCGAGTTTTGTGTTTTGTTGAAAAACAACGACCATGGTTCCAATTGTAGAGTTTCTGCAACCCACCAATTGAGGGGCGTGAGAATGCCCGCCTGAGCAGGTGTCGGGACCATCAAGCAATGTATTGCAATAATTGGTTAGTGGAGCGGCAAATGATCAATCACACGCGCAAATGCTGGAAGCTGGCGGCCTTGGCTGCAGCGTTGGGGAGCTCCGCGACGGCTCAGAGCTTTGATACCACAGTTGATGCACTTGCCGAGACATACGAGGTGCCGGTCACAATAAGTAACTTTGTTCGGGCTGCGACTGACAACGAATTGAAAACGTATGACAGGCTGGCCGGAGGCGTAAACCAGTTCTTCCACTTCAATGAACCCACGCCCATCGACAATCAGCCCACTATCCGGATGAACCGGGACACACTCTATAGCGTTGCGGTTATCGACATCAGCAAAGGCGCAACCTTGACACTGCCCGATGTGGGCGACCGGTACATGACAACGATGGTGGTCAATCAGAACCATTTCATCAATGAAGTATTTGATGGTGGTGGTGTGTTTCAGCTCGACATGGACACATTTGACACCCCCTACGTACTTGTTTTCATGAGAATACTGGTGGATGCCGAGAGTCCGGAGGACATCGCGGCAGTCAACACAATTCAGGACGGGTTCACTATCGAAGCTGCCTCGGCAACGCCCTTCGAGATGCCCAATTATGACACCGAAAGCTTCGTGGCCGTGCGTCAGGCCGCGATTGAGTTGGGCAGGTTTGCAACAGACAGCGTTCGGACCTTTGGCACGGCAGAACACGTCGACCCGTTGCGCCATTTCTTGGGCACCGCAGCCGGCTTTGGAGGTCTACCAGAAGAAGAAGCCTTTTATCTCAATATCGAGCCCGGCCTGCCGCTCGGCGAATACTATATCCAGGTGCCGGCGGATGTTCCCGTAAACGCATTCTGGTCCGTGAGCCTGTACAATGCAGACGGATTCTTTGAACTCAATTCCCTCGATGCCTACGTGGTCAACTCGGTTTCGGGCACCCAGAACGACGATGGCAGTGTGACCGTGCATTTCGGCGGTTGCGACGATGGCCGCGTGAACTGCCTTCCAATCATGGACGGCTGGAACTACGCCGTGCGCTTGTATCAGCCCGGTTCCGAGGTCATCGACGGAAGTTGGGTATTCCCGACCGTGCAACCCGTGAACTGAATGACAGGATGCAAAAATGAAGAAGCTTTTTCTGGCAATCGCCCTGACACTCCCGACAGGGGTCTGGGCCGAGGACGTGGTTGATGTGACCGTGGACAATCTCGTGCGCGCGGAAACCGACCATATGTTCCGCACTAACATGAGTAATCTCGGCTTGGCCGTTGGCGAGTTAGGGCATATGCGCGAAGCCACAACACCTGACAATCAGCCGGTGATCCGAATGAACCAGGATACGCTTTACTCTGCGGTTCTGCTCGATTTGACCGAACCCGTCGAAGTTACGCTCCCCGAGGCGGATGGCCGTTACATCTCGATGCATGTCATCAACCAGGATCATTTCATGTACGCCGAGGCAACGCCCGGCACGTACCTGATCACCAAAGAAGACCTTGGTACGCCTTTCGGATTCATTGCCTTCCGCACTTTTGTAGATGTAACCGACCCACAAGACATCGCTGCGGCACGGGTGGCGCAGGATCAGATTGTTGTCAGTGGCGGTGGAACTGGTCCGTTTGATGCGCCCAACTGGAATACCGAACAACTTGCCGTAGCGCGTCAGGCAATCAGCGATTTGTCCCTGCTGGGTATCGATACGTCGCGTGCCTTTGGTAGAGCCAAAGAGGACGTTGACCCGGTTCAGTTTCTGGTTGGGGCGCTCTCGGGTTGGGGCGGCCTGCCCCCAGAGGCAGCGATTTACCTGTTGGGCGCGGTCGATGCGAACGATGGAGAAACGCCACACGCGGTTACAGTTAAGGATGTCCCGGTTCGGGCGTTCTGGTCGGTGACCGTCTATAATGGCGAGGGTTTCCTGGCTGCTAATGATCTGGGTGTTAACAGCTACAACGGCTATACGGCCCAAGCCGCGGAAGACGGATCAGTCACACTCCATTTTGGTGGGTGCGACGACGGCCGCGTGAACTGCCTTCCGATCACTCCGGGCTGGAACTATGCTGTCCGCCTCTACGAGCCAGAGGATGCAATCCTGAGCGGTAGTTGGTCGTTCCCGACGGTGGAACCGATCAACTAGGCCACTCGCCCATCCCGCCTTTCAAAAAGGAGTACACGGCCATGCGTCGATCCCATGCACTTGTGGGGCTGTTTTTTGCAGCCAGCGTAGGAACCTCAACCGTTGCAGACGAGGCCGCCGATTTGGCCCAGGAACTGGCCAACCCGCTTGCTGCCATCATCTCGGTTCCGTTTCAGTTGAACTATGATGATAACCTGGGTGTCTCTGATCAGGGGTCGCGCACCACGTTGAACTTTCAGCCAGTCGTGCCCTTTGAACTTAACAATGACCTTAACCTGATCACCCGTACTATCATTCCTTACATCTGGCAGGAAGACATTGTCCCGGGGACGCGTCAGGAAGGGGTCGGCGATATTCTGTTCTCCGCATGGTTTTCTCCTACAGGAACAGGGGATCTGACATGGGGCATTGGTCCGGTTGTGCGGCTACCGACCTTTAGCGACGTGTCAAGCGACACCTGGGCCGCCGGGATCACCGGCATTGCCCTGCGTCAGACCGGGCCTTGGACCTATGGCGCGCTGGCCAATCATCTGTGGGATCTGGAGAGCAATCCCGAAACCCCCACGAGTGTGAGTTTTCTCCAGCCTTTTCTTGCTTATTCCACTGAAGGTGCCTGGACCTATTCGCTTCAAAGCGAAAGCACCTATGACTGGGAGGCTGAAGCCTGGGCTGTGCCAGTTAACGCATCGGTGTCACGGCTGGTGCAATGGGGGGCGGTGCCGGTCAATTTTCAAGCCGGGGCCGGCTATTGGCTTGAGGCACCCAAAGTGGGTGCGGAGGGCGTTCGTTTTCGCCTCCAAGCCCAAGTCGTCGTGCCCAGAAGGCGCTGACGTTTAGCGCAGGCTCTGATTGTTAAATGCGGAAGTCAGGGAGTCTTGATGGCAGAGCAGATGATAGGCAATGGTGCTAGCGCATGTCGAGCTCGCACCTAATCTTCAAAAGTTGCAATCGCCTCAAGCTAGGTCGCATACATTGGTGCTTTGATAAGGCGATGGTAGTACCTCCATCAGTTCAGGGAGAAAGGATCTAGAAGTCGTAAATTCCGTAAAGCAATCCTTGGCCCGCGCGCTGCGAAAGACTGCTTTGCCCGACTGTGTGAATTGACCGTTCCAGCCTCGCTGCGCGTTGCACCAATGGCCGGTTTCATCGCCGCGTCACAGCGCCAGATTTCGAGCGCATGTAGCATTTCTTCCGTTGCGAGCCTGCGCCGCGAAAAATCACAATGACCGGGTTGGGCTCAAAGCCGTCATCTGACAGTTTTGTAAGGTTCAAACGATCAGAAGTGGTGGTCGATGTCTGCTGTGCGGACAAACTTGCCCCTGGTATTCTCCGCCCGAATGACCGCTTTGTACCCTTTGCGATCGCGGCGAAAAACATCTCTGGCGGGAAGTAGGCCTTCGGTGGTGATGTAAAACTGAACGGTTGCTGGATAAGATCAAACCTTCAATCTGACAGAAACAGTAGACTTCTTTCTGTGGAGAAAGCTTCTGATTGAGTTATGTAAATTGCAAGATTATCGAAGTCCTTTTGATCTGTTTGAAACGAACCCACGTTGTTGGCTTCGATTACTGATCGATGGACCAAACCAAGGTTAAGAGGCCAAGAAGGCTTTTCCGTGAGGACCAAAGGCGGCAATTGCCCAGCACCTGCACTCCGAATTTCTCTGGTAGGAAACTGAAAACACCGCATTTTCAGTTCCTGAGTCTCTAGTATCCGGACCTGATACCGAGAGGCTTCCAAACAATAAGGCCAAGCCATCTTTTCGCATGGAAATACCGTTCATCCAACGTTCACATTCTATATATGCGCATTTCATCTCTGCGAGCCATATTGTCCTACTGAAATTAAATACCGTTGGTTCACAGAAACAACCGACGAGCAGGGGATCGTCTGTGACAAAGACTGGAAGTAGGTCAGCGCAACGCAAGTTGAGAATTTTTCGCTACCTAACCTGCGCCGTTTTATTGGCTTTCACTTTTCTGATTGGCGACAGTCAATTCAATAAAGCAGCGGCGCAGACTGCTAGTTTCAGGTCTGTTGATACGAATTCTGACGGTGTCTTGAGCTTGAATGAGCTGTCCGCCGCCTTTGGAGAAGTTGGTGCGCGGCGGCTTCTTGAAGACATTGATCGCAACCGAGACGATCGCATCACGATCCTTGAGTTACGGTGGGGAACAAAAAACAAGATAGGTAGCACTGGTGACCGCGGCGGTCGTGGAGATCGAACTAAAGGTCAAGATGATCGCGGATCTAACAACGAAGGGGCTAGTGAACGGGATGGAGACGATGACCGTGGCGACGATCGGAACGATGATGACTGACCGAAAACCGTTCGTTTGCGCACTCTAAGTGACTGTCCGCAAGGACAAACCGGAGATCGAACTAGCATCAGATTGCTTTGAGACAGAAACGAGGACCCTGAAAAGTGTTCATTTGCCGTTCATTCGTTTGCATGCCAATCCTTCATTCCACTTTGCAAATGTTCTCACATCACTTTGGCAAAACGATTTCACTGAACAGCCAGTTACGGAGCAATGCATGACACAGTTTTCCCAAACCTCGCCTATTGCCTGCGAAATCGCAAAATGGGCGTTTACAACCCGCAGAGTTGACCGGTCCGATGTACATGGACTTTCCGCGCAGTTGGATACTGCAAAGGCAGGGGATCTTATCCTCTGTGAGATCGCCGAGATTGGTCATCACAAGAAAATCCAATTAGCGGAACGTCGCGCCTCTGTCAGTTACCCAGGCGATTACGTTGTTCTATGCTTGGGTGACCGATACGCACCAGACCAATTTCTTGCCAGCGCGGTGATTGATGATGATCTTATCGATCTCGTTGCCGGTGGCGGCGTCGCAGGTCGCGTAGACGCCGCGCATGATTGCATGGATGATCCAACACGGTTAAAGCCAATCGGCCTTTTGACCAATGCCAAGGGTCAGGTGATCAACGTGGCAGATTATGCGTTACCATCGATGCCGACCAACGAGCGCGTAACGGTCATTGGTGTTTTTGGAGCCTCAATGAATTCAGGAAAAACTACAGCCGCATCAAGCCTTGGCCATGGGTTGATGCGCTCTGGATATGCCGTCGCCGGTGTCAAAGCCACCGGAACCGGGGCCTTTGGTGACTTCAACAGTTTCGAAGATGGGGGCGCGCCAGCTCTTGATTTCACTGACGTAGGAATGGCGACCACGTATCGAATGCCATTTGAAGCGATCGAATCCGGATTTGATACACTGGTTGCAACTGCAGCGTCGCGCGGTGCCGAAGTCGTGGTTGTCGAGATCGCTGATGGCGTCTTCCAGCAGGAAACACGGGCAATCTTACAATCCTCACGCATTCGGGATCGATTGGACGGCATTTTATTCGCTGCGCCGGACGCGCTGAGTGCGTTGGGCGGTGTAACCGTTCTAAATAATGTGGGTCTCAGCCCATTTGCGGTATCCGGAAAGGTCAGTTGTTCCCCGTTGGCTGCTGCTGAAGCTGCAGAAGTAACCAGCCGCCCAATTTTAACACGCGAAGATCTTTGGTCGCCAGCGATTATCGCCCAACATGTTGCACCGTTGATGCGACACGACCGCGAAGATGTGGCCGCATGAACCCCCTCCCAAGACTGGCCACAAGGGACCGCATCATTGATGCGGTCCTCGTGGTATCCTGTGGAATCGTGCAGGCTATTGCGCTTGCTTTCGCAGCGTTTGCTACACGAGATGCTTTTACGGCACTTCACGCTGGGGATGTACTTGCAACAAATACTGTCTTGCAACTGGGGGTCTCCGGTACCGTCGCAGCAGCATGTCTCTTCTTTTCACGATATCGGGCAGAAGCGCTTGGCCAGAGTTACACAATTTCACTGCGCCGGACGCTTTATCGACAGATTGCGCGACTTCCAAAGTCCCGACATGAAAAACGCCGAGTTGGAGCGTTGTCCCTAAGGTTTGTCGGTGACTTATCTGCAGCGCGACTTTGGTTTGGTCGCGGATTACCGGATGCATGGTCTGCAATGATTGTGATCCCTGGCGCGGTATCCATTCTCTATTTTCTCGACCCTATGCTTGCGATCAATGGTGTCGCCTCGCTGAGTGTTGCACTGGTCGCAATGGGGTTGCTGGCCTGGCATCTCGTTCGGCGCCATCAAAAACTTCGTCGAAATCGAGCCAACATTGCTATTTCCATGATTGAACGCATTTCTATCGCACCTGAATTAGACCTGATGGGTCGAACCGACCGTGAACTGCGCAAGCTTGACAAACAGGGCGCATGTTTGCGCAGTGATGCGCTGGCACGTCGCGGTAGAACAACCAGCCTGCAGGCGGTCTTGCAGCTGGGTGTGGCGTTAACCGCTCTGCTGATGCTTTGGCAAGCCAGTCGGTACGCCATTGCTCCGTCGACAGTTGCAGCTTGCCTGTCGGTATTGGCGTTGATTGCCCTTCCGTTACAAAATCTGGCTGAGGCGTGGGACCAATATTGCGCGTGGAGGGTCGCCCGTGAAAAAGCCGAGATGCTGCTTTCGGAACCAGAAGTGACCAGATCTGCAATAAACCAAAACGATCCGATTACCATCAAGGTGGCCGGAGAGCTTGATCAGGAGCCTATCTCATTTGTGGCTCCGCCGGGATCAGTTTCCAAATTAACAGATATACATGCAAACAGCCTCGCGCGTATCATCGCCGGGCTAGACGCAAACGATGGCATTGATGTCAGTTATGGTGGGGGAGTTAGTATCCCGAAGATCGCCTTTATCGGAGACAACCATGTTGGACTTCAGGGAAGTTTGCGACGATCCGCAACGCTGAGCTGTCGGAGACGACCGAGCGATCTGAGGATAGCAACGGTTATGCGGGTTTTTGGGCTGTCCGATCTCCTCGCGGCGCCCCGCGGCCTAGATCAACGGTTGGCGGAGAACGGTAAAGGTCTTTTGCCACTCCAGACTCTGCAATTGGATCTCGTGCGCGCTGTTCTCGGCAAAGCTGATGTCGTCATCATCGCGTCAGTCAGGTGGATGTCATGCTGGCATCACAGGGTCGAATTGCTCGAAACTCTGCAGGAGTTTTCTTCGGCCACCATCATTTTGGCCGAACACGCCATCCCGCTTAGTTTAGAACAGAATTCAAGGGTTATTTGATATGCGTTCATCTACTCTATTTGGGATTTATGCCGCTGTACTGATCGGTTTTTTGGGTGGGTTAGCGGGCCTGACCCTATACAGTCTCGAAAAAACCCGATGGTGGGATGCCCGAATTTCCCTGGCCCATGAGTCATATGGCCTGCATCTGAGGCTTGAGGCGGACCTATACCGTCTGTTCAAGCAACACGGTGACGCACTTCTTATCGGCGATCGGGATGATGGGATCAGCGAGACAGAGCTGCAGGAGAAAATCGCCCAGACTTTGGATGCAATCCGAAAGACCATTGCCCGGGAAATTCAGATGGTCGGCGAAGAGGAGTTCGAAGAACTGGAGCTTCTCGATGAGATTGAAGACGATATAGAAGCTGTCAATGCAGCCATCGCGAACCTTTCAGAGGCTGGTAGCCCGATTGAGACATTTGTGCGGATCGAGCGCCTGGCCGCCCTGCTGGACGGGGACATTGATGACGAACTGGATCAAAAAATTCAGGCCGCGCTTGATGAGGAAGTGGAAGAGGTTGAAGAAGTTTTGGCCGAAGCAGCAACCTTTCGAGAATGGAATGAACGATTGGTTTACGTGATCGTTCTTGCGGCCATAGGTGTGTTGCTGGTGGCCCTTGTATCGTTCAACCGCCAAATCAGAAAACCACTTACGTTGCTTGCAGACGGCGTTGGGCGCCTGCGAAGAGCCGATTATTCGAAGCCCGTAGATCTTGGTGGTAGCCGTGAATTCAGGGAATTAGGCACTGTTCTGAATAGCATGGCGGAAGGCTTGGCTGCCCGAGAAGCAAGTCGCGCCGAGCAAAAGAGGCAACTTGAAGAAACGGTTGCTGCCAGAACGTTCGAGCTTCAACAACTCATCGACAAACTTGAAATGGGGGAAGAGAACCGCAAACGATTGATGGCCGATATAAGTCACGAGTTGCGAACGCCACTGGCAATTATCCTTGGAGAGGCCGACGTTACTTTAAGGACATCAGACACATTGTCAGAGGATACTTCCGACTCACTCGCCCGCATTCGGGATTCCGCAAAGCATACCAATCAAATCGTTGATGACATGCTAACCGTCGCTCGGTTCGAGGCGGGTCAACTTAGGCTGGATCGCAAGAAAACGGATCTACGAAAAGTGGTACGAGATGCCGTGGCGATGTTCCCTGATCCGGTGCAGGTCGAAAGCCCAGAATGTATGGTGAAGGCTTCGGTCGATGAGGTTCGGCTTCGCCAGTCAATACTCGCGTTGTTGCAAAATGCACGACGATATGGAGGCCCAACAATCAGCGCAATACTGGAAGAAGGGCTCGCGTCTTGCTCGATTACAATCGAAGACGACGGTCCCGGCCTGAGCGCAGCGGAAAAATCCCAGGCATTCGACCGGTTCTTTCGGGGCTCAAACGCCTCGGGGCAGGGGATCGAGGGAAGCGGTCTGGGGCTTCCAGTCGTTAAATCGATTGTCGAAGCCCATGGTGGGACCGTTGACCTTCAAGATCGCCAGGAGGGCGGGTTGAAGATCATTATAACGCTGCCCAAAGAACCCCTAATGAAAATTGTACAAACCGATGTTCGACGAGAAACGGACTAATGCCTGTCTGTTTCAGAAGCAAATTGCAAAACCATAAAACCTCACGCAGCTTTGCCATACATGGTTTCAGACAGAGAGAAAACTGAGGCACACTATGAATATTCTACTTGTCGAGGACGAAACACGCGTAGCTGACTTCATACGCCGCGGATTGTCTGCTGAAGGTTGGTCCATAGATCATGCACCAAGCGGGGAAGATGCTTTGGAGCACGTAGCATCCGGCAATTATGATATTATCTTGTTGGATCTGATGTTGCCGGGAATTCAGGGACAAGATGTTTGTCGCAAGCTACGTGCCCGAAAGTCAAAGATCCCTATCCTGATGTTGACCGCCTTGGATAGCCCTGAGGAACGGGTAGAAGGATTGAAGATTGGTGCAGACGACTATCTTCCTAAACCCTTTGATTTCGACGAACTCATCGCTCGGATAGAAGCGTTGCACCGCCGCGCCAACAGCTATGCAAATAATCTCAGCAACACGGTGATTACATGCGGAGCACTTACATTTGACAAGCAATCCCTTCAGGTCGCTGTCGAAGGTCAAGAAATCCAGCTGTCGAAGAAAGAGCGCGACCTTCTCCTTTTGTTTTTGACCAATGTTGGGCGCGTATTATCAAGAGAGCGGATTCTGAATTCAGTTTGGGGAATGAATGAAGATCCATTGACCAATGTTGTAGATGTCTATGTCGGGCGCCTCAGACGCAAGATCGGTGCAGATGGTCAGAGGATCGTGACCCTCAGAAACGTCGGATACCGCATGAGCTGAATACTTCGTTTGTGGATCAGTCGAAGATGTACCTCCATTAAAGAGGCCTAGATATTGCGCAAGGTTGAATAGCTTTGCTCCGGCTCTTGAGCGATCTCAGGATTTGAGAAGAAAACACTCAAGAAACTTTCTTGCCCACTTTGTGTAAGAGAATTCAGCATGCCGACCAATGCCAACAAGACGCTTTACATCTGTGTGAGCCAAGGTCTCAATTAAAGCCGCTATGCAATTTCGAATCTAATTGAAACAGTCAACCCAGGTGAGTTGTTTGTCGCCGCTAAGAGCGCCGAATGATGATCTGCTATAGCCTTCACCAGCGCCAAACCCAATCCATTCCCAACACTGGTTCGTTCACTTTCTAACTTATAGAAAGGAACAAATAGCTTGCCCAGTGTGTTTTCGGGAACACCAGGGCCATCGTCAATAACCGAGAGCGTAATGGTGCTTTCTTCTTGTTCAACAGTCAGGAGAATCCTGGAATGATCCGGACAATGATCAATTGAGTTCTGCAGAAGGTTTGCACAGAGCTGTTTCAACATACCTTCATCACCTTCGATTAGTGTACGCCCTGATTGGTTATCCACAAAAATAAGACTTTGGTCCTTAACCTCCGCAAGTGGAATAATGTTTTCAACTGTTTCTCTACCCAATCTATTTAAATCCAGATAGCTGAACGCTTTGGGGCCGCCTCCTTCTTCAATACGGTCGATCCTCAAAACTGTTTCGAAGGTCCATTTGAGACGATCAAGTTCAGATTGAATTTGGTCAATCGGTTCTAAGGATCGACCTTCCGATTGTAGAGAATCCTTCGCTTTCTGAAGTGCTATATAAGCATGAGTGAGCGGGCTTTTCAGATCATGCGCAATTGCTGCAGCGGCTGATCGGGTCGTTGACATCAAAGCCGTCAGTTTGTCGAGATGAGACCCAGATTGGCGACCTTCTTGTCCAACGCGACATACACAAAAATGTTTGGGTTTTTGTCCAGTGAGCGAACCAGATGAAACTGTTTGCCAAGTGTAATCAGAATGTCTTCGATGGTATCGTTGAGTTTCAAAGCTTCGATTGCCTGCAGCTTAGCGCGGACAACTTCAACATTCGCGGCGCCTGCGGTATCAAGACCAAACTTGGAACCGCCCTCTGTGCCTAAAACAAGACCGGTATCGCTGTCGACGAGGCACGCCCCCAGAAGACCTTTGATTTCACTTAGTTTAGAAATGTCCAATGACATGTTTGGCTCCTTTTTGGCCTTGGAATAGTTGGTCTGACCTGCACCAAATGCACGATTGTCCGGGCGGGCTTTGTTGTTTGCGGGCGGAAAGGTGATGACGTGTCTTTGAATCAGGCCAAATCTTTCGTTAAATCTGGCCAGCACAGAGGTGGCGTCACCTTTGGATTTCGACATTTTCTATCCAATTCTCGCTGTGATTGTGGAGGTACAATGTCGACCTGTATGTCTGTCACTTCGAACTGCTTGGGCATGAAGAAACAGCTGATCAATTAATCTGTCATCCAAACCAGGGAGGGCGTTGGTCCTCCGATGGGTGTGACACTTGGGATCAGATGTCACTTTCAGAACTGATGTACTTAGGTTGCGAGAGTGATTGTTGCCTCTGTGCAAAAAAACCAGTGCTGCAATGCAGGCAAGGACTAAGTATTGGGCAGTGTTGGTTGAAAAAGCCAAAACACTTTCGGGGCCCAGAAAGAATGCCGGCCACAGATGCCCAATTTCAAAAAGAACGCCAGCCAAAACGGGTAAAACAGAACTCAGGATAAGACCCTCGCCTCGTTACTAATCAACTAAGCTGTCCGTAGAATACCGGGAGTTTTAACTGACCTTTCAGACATCTTAAAAAATTGTAAAGATTTGTTTTTCGTTGGTGTGAAGTGAAGTCTAAGGCGCAAATGACTCGTTAACTGGCCCTGCGAGCATTCGGACGCCGACGTGGTTCAGAACGAGATGAACAACAGTTCCTAATTGGCAACTGTGTGCACATTACCGACCTTCGTGCAGAGCGCAGCATCTGTTTCTTGGGTCTCGTTGCAGGCCGCGGCCTTCGTTTTGCGGTCATTCGCATCAGTGTCATCCACTCAAGCCGATCTTGCGGGTGCTGCTTCGGATGGTTATGATAAGAATGCTTCTAGGGAAAGCCTCCAGGTCCGCGGAAAGCTGTCATCGGCATCTCTATCAACAATACGACAGCCTTATTTCGGTATGTCTCATGCTCGGATTCAGCGGACCATCGAGCCAAAAGTGAGGACACCGATGACAAAATCCCTGGACCAATTGCGCCGCGATGCCAAAGCACTTCGCAAAGCCTATGAAGCAGGCGAATTACGCGCCCGTCAACGCATCGCAAACTATCCACCTCGACCGGAGGCAACAGCACTCAGGCACTCGGACTATTTGCACGTAATTGCGTGCGAGAACAGTTTTCCGACCTGGCCTGCCTTAAAGTTCGCAGCCGAACTACTAGGCATGGACAAAGCCGCCAAACGGCAGCGCCTGAAACTGGCTCTCGCTCAGGGTCATTTTACGGCTGTTGATCAACTTCTGGCTGACGCGCCTGATCTGGCTGACCGAGATTTCGGGCTGTGTCTGGCCCTTTATCGCAAGTCGGATGTGTTGGAATTTCTCAACCAAACGCCGAAACTGGCGACCCAGTTTATTGGCGATCTGGCGCCGCCTTTGACGATCCTCGCCCGGTCCAAGTGGATTCATCGCGCATCCGGGCTGGCCAATGACATGCTTGATATCGCAAAGGCCCTTTTGGAATCCGGTGCTGATGTTGATCTTGGTGCGCCGGTCTACCATGGCAACGACTACAAGCTATCACCGCTCTACTTCGCTATAGGCCATTCGGACAATATGGTTCTTGGGCAATGGCTGCTGGAGAACGGCGCAAATCCGAACGACGGCGAGAGCCTTTATCACTCAACCGAGCTGGGTCATCATAAGGGATTGCAACTGCTTCTGGATCATGGCGCCGACCCGAAGGGGACAAACGCATTGCTGCGCGCGATGGACTTCCATGACACAACGGCGGTTCAGATGCTTCTCGACCACGGGGCTAAAGTAGATGAATTTGACGGGACGCATGTTGGCGGCGAGGCACCGTGGGTCGTCCCTGCGCTACACCAGGCGGCGCGAAGGATGGCCACGCCAGATATGGTCGAGCTTCTTCTTGAAAATGGAGCCGATCTGAATCGGCCCTTTGAAAACACTACGCCCTATGCTTATGCGCGGGTATTTGGAAATGTCAGTTTGGCGAGGATGCTCGAAGAGCGCGGCGCAGATACGACCTTGAGTGAAATCGAAACTACATTGAGTGCCGTTGCCGATGGCGTTCAGCCGCCATGCAACCTTGACCCAGACAAGATACCTGACGCTTACCGCAATATCATTCGAATGATATTGCACATCCCGGGAAAACTGGATCACGTTCGACGACTGGTCGCCGTAGGAGTTGAATATGACCGTCCAGATACCGAAGGATTGACACCGGTGCAGGTTGCCGGATGGGAGGGCTTGCCAGACGTCATGGAGTACCTTCTGTCGTTAAAGCCAGACCTGACACATGTGAACGGCTATGGAGGAACACTTCTGTCCACAGTTATTCATGGGTCAGAGAACTGCCCGCAGAGATTAGACCGCGACTATACTCGGTGCCTGTGTCTGGCATTGCGGGAAGGCGTCGCTCTTCCGCGCCGTGCCATAGATCTGGCAAGCCAAGATGCCGTATCCGAGTTTTTGTCAGATTGGGCGGAGCTATATCCCGAGCAAGTTGTCGACGGTGGTGTCGCCTAAACTGGTTTATGCGATCATGATAGGAGGCGAAGGCGGAAGGCCGGATTCACCGTACCATTCCGCCTCCGCACGGTTATGAATTCGAAAAGAAATCCGTAACAGCGTCGATGATCATCTCATGCTTGGCAGCACGCGCTGTGCCGCCATTTGAGCAGATGATTTCGTCTCCCGGTTCTTCTCTTGCGAGCAGTTCGTAGCCTCCGGGCTTGCAGCGACCCAGGAAGTCAAAATGCGATAGCGTCTCGGGCTCGATATAGCGTGCATTCTGCGTGGGTAGGGCGGCAATCAGGGCACGGGATTCAATGTCGAGGGTCAGACCAGAATTCATGATCGGCGCCCCAAAGACCAACATCGGCCGGTCAATTTTCCGAAGGCTCGCTTCGGAAAAGCTCTGTGTTCCGCCAAGATCAAAAACTGCAAATGCCTTGATCCGAGCATCAGACAGGTCAGCTTCCATCTGAGCGCGATCTTCAGGTGTTTGCGCGATTTTCCAACCCGAAAGGATGCCACAAGCCAGTTCGTCTGGCTGAGTGTCGCAAAACCGATTTAACCCAGCCGCGTCGTACTGCGCGCCGGCAAGGGCAACAGCCGTAAAGCCACCCAGTGAGTGTCCCGCCATATAGATTCTGTCTGTATCGACATACCTCGCAAAATCAGACGAACCGGTTGCATGGTCAATGACACGGGAAATGTCCTTTGGCCGCTCCCACAGTTGCCGCGTTAGATCGGGATCGCGAGACCAGGTTGACGTACCAGGATGGCTGATGGCGGCCACGATGTATCCGCGCCGTGCCAGCGCACCGGCAAGCCATGCCTGATTGTAGGCGTTGCCAAACATACCATGAGATAAGACGACAAGTGGGAACCGGCTGGTCACTGGCGCAGCATCTTTCACAACCTTCGTCCCAGCCCACACTTCACTTTCGAAGTCGTAAGTTTCTGGCCCAGTTGCATCTGTTGGATACCAAATAAATCCGGACAGATCGCGTTCTCCCTCAACGTCGGCGACATTGAGTTCTGTCATTGCTGGCCGATAGGGCTGGGCAAATGCCGCGGCCGCGCACATAGCTAAGAACCCAGCAAGAAGGTAAGAAGAGTGTCTCATCAAAAGCTCCGATCATCGTTCAAGATAAGTCAAAGCTGAGCCGTGGGTTTATTTGAAACAATGCTTTGCACTGCCTATACCTGTCCTTGATCCTGATCGAGGACAGGTCGCGATAGAAAGAGGACAAATGGACAGCCCCGGGTTGATCAGTTTCCCCTTGCCGCTGGCGACAGCATTTCTTTGTGGTGTGCTTACCATGCTGGCTTGGCGGCTGGATCTGGGCTTTCGTCTTGCCAACATGTTGTTCTCAGCCTTCTTTGGGTTGGGCGCCTTCTCATCCCTGTTGGTCGGCCTGCGATTTGGCTATGGAGTCGAGGAGTTGATCCCGCTGCAACGCAGTTTGCCCTTGTTCCTCGGACCGCTCCTGTATCTGAGCTTTGCATCGATGGCTGTCGAAAGGCACGACGTCGCCAAGATCGTCATGATGCACCTAGGTGCGCCTTTCATTTTGATTGGGTTGTATCTGCTCTTGGCCAGCGACTTGAGAAGTATGGATTGGGTAATCAGTGCCAGCTATTCGTATTATTGCGTCGCTCTCTTCTTACTTTGGCGGAAGGGGCCTGACGCACTGAGTCAAGCACGGGTCGATGTCACCCAGGCGCTTTCCAACTGGCTTTTACGCGGCATTGGATTTCTCGTCTTTGTACTGGTTTTGGATAGCGCGATCGCAATCGACTTTGCATTCAACAAGGGCGCCAATGCCTCAATGCTGATTTCTTACGGAACTGTTCCGTTGATCTTTCTTCTTCTTGCGACGTCAATCGCGCTCCCAGTGATGTTTTCCAAAGCCAACGCGGTGTCATACGCAGCGCCAGTATCCAATACTGAAGATGCGAAAGTCCTAGAACGACTGCAGGCATTGATGGATGAACAACAGCTTTTTTTGGACCCCAACATAACCGTCCAACGACTTGCCAAGCGCTTAAGCCTTCCGGCCCGCACTGTGTCGTCTGCTGTCAACAGAACTCAAGGAACCAACATGTCGCAATACGTGAACGAGTTCCGTTTGGCTCATGCGGCCCGGTTGCTTGCAGAAACTAATGAAAGCGTTGCCAACATCGCTTCTCAATCAGGGTTTTTGGCACGCTCCAACTTCTATCGTGCATTCCAACGGGTCTACGGACAAACGCCTATCGAGTACCGCGCACTTCGAAATTCAAAAGAGAAACCACAATTCGACGACCATAATCCGCAAAATTCCAAGCATTCACACTCGGCGTAAATACTTGGTCACAAATCGAATGACAGTAGTCTCGGCTCGAAGCCGCGTCCGTGGCGCAGCCTTCATGCTGCGTTAGCAAAGTCACAATCTCAGTGAATGAATGTGCCGACAACAGGCTAGGACTTCGCGCCAATCGCGAATGGAACCGCATAGCTTGCTCATTGCAAGGCTGGTAAGCATTCCGCTGCTCAGAACACCGACTTGTTCAGAGAGCTTTGGCTCACTTTCTCCATATACGGTGAAATGAAACATACCGGTTTCGTTATCTTCGTCTGTGACGAACGCCCAGACAGATGTGTCGCAAACTTTTCGAAAGACTAGAACCAGTTTATGCTTTTTCACAACCCACCTATTCAATGTGGCGTGGTCAACTCGCACACTGCGTTCAGCCATGATCTCTCTTTTACTTGCCCACGTAGTGCAAGTCCGCCAGCCACAAAGAAGTGCCTCTCCTGACCGTGAACTTGAAGTCAGTCTGGCCGTCATTCAAACCTGCTCGCAGAAGATCAGCAATCGTATCTTGCCCATCGATATTTTCATCTGTCGGAAAATATGCTGTCAGCTGGTCGTTCGGTTTCAGAGTTGTGCCTGGGCCTACATCTTCTGGGACATGAGCCACGCTCGTAACCCATTTTCCATTCTCTGCATATTGAGTTTGAAAAACGATGCCATTCGACAAGGTCGTGTCTTGTACGACACCCAGTGTAACGTCCCGCACTTCGACACCGTCTCTTGTGTTAGAAAGCCCGATGGTCACATCCATGGTTCCCTCTTGCGAAGGAGTAGCCCCAGATTGAAGTAGAACGGCAGCGATGGAGTTCAGATCATTGATTTCAATCCCATTGACAGAGTCAATACGCAGCCCCGCGTGAACCCAAACCGGGGCCTCGCTAGCGACGTATTCCACAGTATCGGGACTATCCGCCGACGCTACAAAAGGCAAAAGAACCTTCCATTCAGACTTCACTGAAGTCGGCCCTAAATCCTGAACGATTTGAGTGGTAGTATCAGCTTCGACATTCGCCTGATCTGTATCGCCAGTGCTCACTTTAGCAGCAACTTCATCGTTAGCCTGCGCGCGCGATTCTGCCTCAGCCATCGCCATTGCGACTGCTTCGATTTCAGCCTGGGCTCGGGCTTGCGCTTCTGCTGCGGCTTTGGCTGCCGCTTCGACTTCGGCCTGCGCGCGAGCTTCTGCCTCTGCCGCGGCTTTGGCGGCCGCTTCAACCTCGGCTTGCGCGCGTGCTTCTGCCTCGACAGCGGCTTTGGCACGCGCTTCGGCTTCGGCTTGGGCCGCCGCCTGAGCAGCCGCTTCGGCCTCAGCCTGTGCACGAGCTTCCGATTCGGTTGCCGCTTTGGCGCGGGCTTCGGCTTCGGCCTGAGCCGCTGCCTGAGCTGCGGCTTCGGCCTCAGCACGCGCTATGGTCTCTGCCTGCGCGCGGGCTTCGGCTTGGGCCAATCGTGCCTCGGCTTCTGCGACCCGTGCGGTGGCAACTGCGATTGCTTCTGCTGTCGCCGCTGCTTCGATCTCAGCTTGGGCGCGGGCTTCAGCTTCGGCAGCCAAAACGTCCTCTTGCGTTGCTTGTGGCTCGGAGGATGGTGAAAATGCTCCGATGGCCAGCACGCCGACTACGGCACCTACAACTCCAAATGCCAGCAGCCCGCCGGTTATTGCGACACGGTTGATTCCGCCGGATGAAGAGACCGCAACTCTAACATCCTGTTCAACGGCGGTCGGTTCGGTCAAGTGATCTATCGCCTCGAGCCACTCATCAGCGGTTTGAAAGCGATCCTTTGGCATCGCCGACATAGCCTTGTCGAGCGCTTCGAGAAAGACGTCATCATACTTATCAAAGCGCCCCTGCAAAGGTTTGCATGGATCGGGCTTTTGCTCGGCAATCGCAGAGACCCGAGTCTGGCTGTCTGGCGCGCGCTCTCCGGTGATCACATGATAGAATGTTGCCGCCAAGGAATAGAGGTCGCTAAACGGCCCTTGCACGCCGTCAGTGACATAAAATTCCTGTGGGGAATAGCCATCCTTGACTGCGCGTAAGGCAGACAAAACACGGTTTGTTTTCCTATTTTGCTCACGCGCAGCACCAAAATCAATCAATACAGGTATCTTGTTGGGTCCGACCAGAATGTTGTCAGGCGATATGTCCCGATGCAACATCCCTTGCTTGTGCATAAATGCGACCGCATCCAGAATCTGCCGCAGGATCGACATGACATCGGCTTCGTCCAGCTGGGTTTCAGCGTCGTCGATTGCGTCCAAAAGGTCCGGGCCTTCAACGAAGTCCAGTGCCATATAGGCGGTGTCATTGTCCTCAAAGACTTGGTGCACACCAACGATATTGGGGTGATCCATAGTTGCCAGGCGCTGGGCTTCGTTGATGAAGTGCCGCACAATCTGGCGAAGATCTTCTTTGTGTTTTTGCACACGAGCCTTCACCAGCAGATTCTGTCGGCGCGCGAACATGGCTGGAAAACACTCTTTGATGACCACCTTGCGGTTGAGACTGTCATTGGCCAGATAGGTAATGCCGAAGCCGCCGCTGTTCAGGTAGTGGTCAATTTTGTACTGACCATGCAACAACCGGGCGCCTGCAGGGAGGTCGTCTGCGGAAGAGGCTCCGATCATCTGACCCGTATCTTCATCACCAGTCGTTACTAGTTTCATTACGTTGCCCATGCCTCGTCCCGTCCGTTATCGTCCCTTGCACATCAGGAATTATTCAATTTCCAATCACAAAACGTTTCTCAGTTATACACACTCTTTACGCGAGTCCGTTTGTTTCGTGATTTCCAGTATGCACACTGTTCGATCCAAGTTGGTCAGCGTAGGAAGTCAGTACATACAAACGTTTTACTTTTGCTTTACCGGAACCGGAACCATTGAACGGTTAAGCTATTTTGCAAAGGTTCACGACGCCTTCAAACATGTGATAATCTCAATCAAACCTTGTTTTAGCTATATGTTAGATCTTGGCTTTCAGATTAGCGGCAATGCAAGACGATCGAATGCCACGAGAGTAGTGGCGGCGCATGTTGTTTACCAACTGCGCGAAGATTTCGACCGCACGATTAGAATTCATGAATGTAGCCTGGTCAATTGACCCCTCAACTGGGGTGCGGATGGACATCAGCGTCTTGTAGCCACCTATGATTTCCAGAGCCTGAACCACGCAATCGTAGTCTACTGTTTCACCTTCGCATGAGTCGCAGTAGCGTTTTACGATGTTCAAGTATTTATCGGTTTCACTGATGCGGGAAATGCTTTCGTTCAAGCGAACCAAATCGACACTTTCAGGCAAGTCCGAGCCCCGGCCCAGCATCACTGTCGTGAACTGGTTGGCTTCGTCGGAAAAATGCTGATTGAGGTTCAACAGCCGTGCCAGTCGTTTGAGACCCAACAACCCCGAAACACGTTTGGGATTGGATTCTTCCACAAAGGCCCGCATCGTGATCGCCTTGTTTTCCCGCGCCATATAAGCTTCGATCCACTTGAGAAAACCGGCTTCGGACAGGCCGTAGTTTTCTGAAGGCATGGAATTGATCAGATCAAAACGGCCGTTATTCAGTGTATTCCACAGTACATATTCGGCGCCTTCAATCTCACCATGAGTTTGCAGTGCTATCGCATTGCTGATTGGCTGACGACCAACCCGATATCCAAAGATAGCCTCGCCGTGTTTTTGTAGGGCAGGATTGCTCAGAGCAAGCAACCAGTTTACGGTTCCCTTATCTGGATCCGGTGCACGAAGAAGCTGGTCTCGTGCCTGATGATTGATCAAGTAATCGGAAAATCCTCCAGGTACAGTATCGCGATCGATCTGACCAAGGATCATTTGCGCCGACGTGTTCCCCTGACTGGCCGCTTCCGACAAACCTTGCAGGCCTACGGCCTCGCTACCATTGAGCCAGCTGTCTACTGCGGTTTTGTATGGGTCTTCCTGCGCGACAGCCGCCCCTGACAATTGCAGTAGGAAAACATTGGCCAATACTGCGAGCATTCTCATACGACGTTACTCCATTGAATTATCGTCTTGGTCACTGACCGTTGTATTCCCGTTCCGAAGCTGAGTTGGCGCTTCGCTACTGGGATGTGGTGACAACGTCTCGCAACCAGACTTCCACTCGGCGGTTGATACGGCGACCATTCTCAGTGTCGTTGCAACTTAGCGGCGAGATCTCACCATAACCCAGAGTTCGGATGGTTAACCCGTCCAGGCTGTTGGTAGGCGCTGCTTGTAGCAACGCATTGCTAACTTGTTTGGCACGCTGCTGACTGAGTGACCGGTTGGATCCGCCAGCACCGACAGAGTCTGTGTATCCGATCAAAAGAAGTTCTTTGTTTGTGGTTTCTTCCTTGGCAAGCAACGAAGCAAGGCGCCTTATGTCGTCCTGTGCCCGCGTATCCAGGCGAGAGGATCCGAATGCAAACCGAAAGGTTATAGAACTACGGTCGGCACCGGACAGCTCAGCCGACATTTCCTGCAACTGTTTCAGGGTAACCTCTGCATCGGTTGGCATTACTGCGCCAAGATAGCGTAGTCCCTGCTCATTGGGGCCTTGCAGGGATTCACCAAGTGACACAAAGCCCGAAGCATCAATTGTCTCTTGCGCCTTTTCGCTTTCGAGGAATTGCATGAAGCGGTTCAACTGTGCTGGCGCAGTTTTGCCGGTATATGCATACAAGCGTCGGCTAAGCGGGTATTCTTCTGTCTTGATGGTGAAAGGTGTCGCTGGAACCTGAATTCCACAAACACCGCGAATTGCAAGAACCTTGGCCTCATCAGCACTTGCGAGGCTGGTAATTCCGATACCAAGCGGATCAGAAGCAACTGCTGCAGCCAATTCCGTGTCTGTTTCGAAAAAGCTTGTATCGCTCGCGTATGTTGCGCCCACGGGGTTCATGATCAGGTCATTGAAAACCAACGCAGTTCCGCTTTCAGGCACTCGCATGTAAAGCTGGATCTGGGCATCGGGCCCACCAATCTGGCTCCAGTTGGAAATGGCTCCGGAAAATATTCGCGCTAGATCCTGTTCGGCGACTGCCCGCAGTTGGTTACTTTGCGATGTAATAACAACTAGACCGTCCAGCGCAAAAATTTTCTCGTTTTCACTCGTGGTGATATCCCCGAGTCCAGCCTGCGATGCGCTTGCCAGCTCGTCGGGTTGAGCCGGGCGTGTGGTCACTGCCAGTGCTGAGTTTCCATCGACCAGTTGTTTGATCCCGTCTGCGGAGTCACCACCCATCAAGGAGACTTCGGCCAAAAACTCGCCTAGTTCGTTGCGGAGCAGTAGCTTATCAACACCTTCTTCCTCAGAGCGCAAAGCAGTGCCGCCAATCTCCTCACCGAATTGCGTCGTAAGGTCAGCGAATAAGACATCGACCAGGCGAGAAGAACCAGAAATGCCATATTCGACCGGACCTTCGTTCCGACTGGGGCAGGCTTCGCCAATGCATTCAACTTTGAAAGCGTCAACCGTGATTGTACCAACCACCGTTCGGAGTTCGTAATTGGCGCCATCAAAATCTATTAGCTCTCCGGTCAGAGTCATTCCGCCGTCTAAACTGTTCAATTGAACAGTTTCAGCGTTTGCCATGGTCGCGACGGACAACATCAACGCACCAGAGGTAGTTTTCAGGACCCGATTTAACATTTTCCTAACCTCAAACTTCTGATTATTGATTCTCGTTTTACTCAAGGTTGTTTCGCAAAAACTGATACAACCTTCATAATTTCTTAATGACGTAGCGGTACCCGGGAAGTTTAGTCAAGGCTGCAGCGGGGATACATAAAATTGCCTTGCTTCCCCCCACTTATGGACACGTTTGAGGCAGATTCTGACCACAGTTGGCGCTCTTTCTTAGCTTGTATCCGAAGCTGACGCGATTCAACGTCGAATTGAGTCGTGATTTTAGGGGCTCAGGTTTTCCCTGAGATTTCCCAGAACGAACCTCATACCTTTCTTGCCACGCATTCGCAGCCTTTGACCCAGGTGATTCTTAACTATTTCGAGCACTCGAACGGTTCTGTTACAAAGTTCTGAACCTGCCGAGCGGTTTCAGCAATCGCTCGTGAGTTAGGCCGCGAGCTCAGGGAACGGCCGAAACGGACAGAATCCGGGTGTGAATTGCCCCTTGCGGATTATGTGAGGGACTTCGATATCGTCCAAAGTTGCCGCTGCTGAAGCGAAGGGGTTGTGTCGCAAACTTTAGATGACGCGTACGGCACATGTGTGGGTTCAAGCCATTTAGATCAGCTTCAGCCACACTCGATGGCATTGAGGTAGTCAACATGATCCGGAAGAAACAATTCTCTAGTAATACAACCTCTGGCTTTCGGATGTTTGCTGAGATCGCAGGATAACTGGGTCTAGCATAACGCTGGTTCTAGTCTTCGAAAAGTTGGCGACGCAACCTTTGGGCCAGTCGCAAACGCGCAGCACTCCAGTTGAAGGGTAGATGCCCATCATCGAGCATAAGCTGCAACTACGCTTCGATATTGAAGTATATTATTTTTGACATTGGGTATAATATTTCATACAAGATGTAAGTAATAATCGACTCACTAGAAGTGTTCTGTCCAATAGGGATTTCAGAAATGACCTACCAAGATCGCAATACGGTCGTCTCGATCTTCGTGAACCTCGCCGTTAGTGCATTTGTTGTTTCACGGCTTCTGGATATGAATGCCTCTGGATTGTTTGATGGCCCAGACGCTGTAAACAACTGGGCCCGCATGGTGATCTGGCTGATCCCCTTGGGCGTCGTGGCCACCATCATCGGCACCATACTGTTCAACATTGGGTTTGCGATTGTTACTCACGAACCCAAACCCAGCTTCGTCGTTGATGAACGTGACAAGATGTTCGAGCGCCGTGGCAGCTACGCCATCATTATCTTCGCGGGTGCGGGTTTTGTCTCAGCTGTCGTCGCCATGGCTCTCAACGCATCAGCGCTCACCGGCTTCAACATCATCTATTTCGGAATGGCTTTCGGATCCCTGTCAGCAGATATTGTCAAATTTGCTAGCTATCGGCGGGGGTATTGATCCATGGGCAAGCTCAGGATCACCAACAACATTAGACGTCTACGCTTTGACGCAGATGAAATGACGCAAAAAGAACTCGCCGAAAAGGTTGGAGTCACCCGACAAACCATCGTTGCCATTGAAAACGCCAAGTATTCGCCAACGCTCGAACTGGCGATCTTGATTTCTCGTGTATTCGACAAGCCCCTCGAAAAAGTCTTCGACATCCAAGACGCCAGCTAAATCATCGCGTCTGCTGCACCCTACCATAGGAATAGATATGTTCATCAAACCCACCCGGTTCTGGAATCTGATGGCGAGATCCTATGCCCGCCGTCCGGTCCAAAACCAAGCCGCGTATGAATACAAACTGGACATCACTGCAAGACACCTGTCCCCCCAAGATCGTGTCCTGGAATTTGGTTGTGGCACAGGTACGACGGCGCTCATTCACGCCCCAAAAGTCGCCCATATCGACGCCATCGACTATTCATCCGAAATGATCTCAATCGCCCGGGAAAAAGCCGACGCGCAGGGCAGCAAGAACATCAACTTTGAAGTCAGCGCGTTCGAGTGCTGGCCTATTCCGGCGAAGGGTCAACATTATGATGCCGTACTGGCTATGTCGATCCTGCACTTGGTACTGGATCTTGACGCGACACTGGATCGTGTTCGCAGTTCCTTGAAGGAAGGTGGCCTGTTCTTCAGCTCGACGGTCTGCCTGGAAGGTCTCGAGAAGTTCGTCATACCAGCTCTCGGGACCATCGGCCTATTGCCCAAGATCCGCGTCCTGACGCAAGAAATCCTTGTAGAGCGTATGCAAGCTCATGGGTTCGAAATTGAACAAAAGTGGCGTCCCGAAACGGGTTCGACTGCTTTCATCATCGCAAGGAACAGCGGTTAGCTCGTTCGACTTCTGACAACACTGACCCAGCCGTTCATGCACGCCGCCGAGAACGGTTGGAGAGAGCCCTGATTGACCTATGCTGAAACACGCATGAATGTCCGCTATGGGGCAAGCAAAGCAATAGCGATGGTTGAGGCGATGATGCGAAGTACAATGTGGCGACGGATTGATGTCGTGGGCACAGAAGCCTGTTCGGTTAACCGTAACGGAACGTCTCGCGTAATCTCGGGCATGGCTGTCTACGTAGTTGAAAATTCTCCTGTCAGAATAGCTTATTCCGTGACCTGTAATGACGAATGGGAGTGTAGCGCCGCCACCGTACAGCGTTGGATTGGGGCAGATAGGGTTGATCTTGTTTTAGTGAAGCAAGACGATGGTACATGGACCTCGAATGACAAAGTTGTGGATGCTGTTGATGAATTGCTCGACATCGATCTTGGGTTTACACCGGCCACGAACACGAGTGCGATCAAGCGACTCCAGCTAGGGATTGGAGATCAGGCAGAGTTCACTGCTGTTTGGTTGGATGATGAAACCTGGACATTCAAACCGCTGAAGCAACGATATGAGCGGCTGAACGAGAATACCTATAGGTACACTTCGATCAATAGTGGATACGAAGCAAACTTGACTGTCGATGGATTTGGTTTCGTTCGAGTTTACCCTGAGTATTGGAAAGCAGTGATAGCTTAGGCCCAACAAGGGCTCTGAAGCTAAAACGATTGCCAGAAACGGATTTTCGTTTTTCCATTTGAGCGGCAGTATAGTCCGTCTACCCGTCGTAAAAAGCCTCTAAAAATCGATCTCAACACCCGGCAGGTTCAGCTCTTTCATCATGTCGCGCAATTCCTGACGTGCTGCGATGTTCGAGATGTTCAGCTGTTTGATCCCGATATCCTTGAGGTCCAATAGGGTCAGCCCGCGCGGGAACAGCTCTCGGAAAATAACGCGTTCGGAAAAGCCCGAAGCAACCCGGAAGCCGATGCGCTGCGACAGCATCTCGATCGCGCGCTGCATCTTTTCCTTGTTGACCATGCGTTGGGTACCGACGCGGTTGCGCACAACGACCCAGTCGATGGGCTTCAGGCCGGCTTGCGCGCGCAGCTGTCGGGCGTTCCAGACCATCTCGGAATAGACCGACGGGCCCAGAATTTTCTCACCCTTTGAATCGATGCGTGCCAGCAGGTCAAAATCGATAAAACTGTCGTTCAGCGGAGTGATCAGCGTATCAGCCAGCGAATGCGCCACCTGGCTGAGGCGGGTATGAGAGCCGGGGCAGTCGATCAGGATGAAATCGCTATCGCTTTCCAGCTCGGACACGGCCGCTGAGAGGCGGTGGTCATAGATGTTCTCGCCGGGTTTAAGCGTGCTTGCGTCAATTTCGGGCAGGTCATGGTGGCGGGGGCTGGGAAGGGTCAGGTCCGCGCTTTTCAGAAAGCTATTCCGGTTCTCGAAATACCGTCCCAAGCTGCGTTGCCGCAGGTCCAGATCCAGGGTGCTGACCTTGTGACCCAGGCGGGCGAGTGCGGTGGCCACATGCATGGACACAGTCGATTTGCCCGCGCCGCCCTTCTCGTTCCCCACTACGATAATATGTGCCATGCCTGTATTCCCAAGTCTCACCGTGTTTGCGTACACGTTGTTGCAGGCCACTATATGTTGTGGAAAGCGGGAAGGGAAGAACCCGAAACAATCTATGGCGGCATAAAAAGGCGGTGTTGCGGAAATCTCAGCCTGCCCATAGGCCGCTGACTTGCGAAAGCCAGGACTATGTTTCAATCTCCAGGCTTAAGGACTGTGAGAAAGACATGGCTTGGAGCATCTGTTTCTGAACGTACTGAATGTGGTGTTGCCGGTGCTGATCTGTGCCGGGGCTGG
This sequence comes from Ruegeria sp. CDSC042, assembly GCF_059610745.1. Classification (NCBI taxonomy): domain Bacteria; kingdom Pseudomonadati; phylum Pseudomonadota; class Alphaproteobacteria; order Rhodobacterales; family Roseobacteraceae; genus Ruegeria; species Ruegeria sp. CDSC042. The sequence goes on along the minus strand of NZ_JBXWOF010000009.1, from coordinate 76,251 downwards.
GTATGCACTGGCGTTGACTAAAACGCCCTTTGACAACAAGGTCATTGGCGCGATCGTTTCGCGGGTTGGATATCCCACACTGATCATCTCGCATCTGTCGGCCACAAAGATCGCTGTTGGAACGTTTCTGGACGTGATGGCCGCTGCGGTTTTGGCGATTGCCGGGTTTGGTGTTCTGGGATTTGCGGCGCTGAAGGTTATGCGCCTACCGGCGCGGGCCTTTCTGACGCCTCTGATGCATGGGAATGTGGGCAATATCGGATTGCCAATCACTTTGCTTGCGTTAGGCGATGCGGGGATGGCCTATACGATGGCATTTGTAGTGGTCGTTCTTGTCAGCATCTTCACTGTAGGGATGTGGATACCAGCCAAAGAGTTTTCGCCCAGAAAGCTCGCCACCTCGCCGATCATATATGCGGTGGTCCTATCGCTGGTGCTGATGGCCAGCGGCTATAGCCTGCCTCAGCCTGTTGCGAAGTCATTCGATATCCTGGGTGGGCTTTCCATCCCGCTGATGCTGCTGACTTTGGGCCACACATTGGCCAGCCTTCGGGTCAACCGCCTTGGGCGTGCGGTGATGCTGACCGCTTTGCACCTGGTGATGGCAGTTGCAATCGCCAGCGGGTTGGTCTGGGCCTTCGGCTTTACCGGCGCAGAGCGCGGCGCGGTGATCCTGTGCTGTTTGATGCCGTCTTCGGTGGCGACCTATTTGTTCATAGACCAGCATGTGCCGGAATATGGCCCCGATGTTGCCGGGTTCATACTGGTTTCGACCCTGACAACGATCATCGCTTTGCCGCTGGCGCTGTCCTACTGGATCTAAGGCTAGGCGGTTTGCACATTCCTGCTAAGCTGTCGGTGTGGCGCTCCATAGTCGTCGCCCGTATTTTAGGACGTATTTGATGTTACAAACGAATTCATCTGATTTCGGCGCACGCGTTGTATTGGTCATGACGGCGATTTGCATGGTTGTTGTAGGCTTTAACTCCACGGCGGTTGCGACCATCCTGCCTGATCTTAAGAATGAGTTCGATCTGTCGCCTTCGGACCTGCAATGGGTCATGGCCATTTATACCGTGGTCAGTGCCACGCTGGTGACGATTATCAGTCGGCTGGGTGATATCACGGGCAAGCTGGGCGTGTTTCTGGTTGGCATGATCGTTTTTGCCATAGGCTCTGCCTCGGCCTTGTTCGCGCAGGACGGGGCGATGATGCTGTTTGGCCGTGGGGCGCAGGGGGCAGGGGCCGCAGCGCTGTTTGGCACGTCGTTGCCCTTGTTGACTGCAGCGACCCCGGAGGAAAAACGCGCCAGCGTTACCGGAGCATGGGGCGCCATCGTCGGACTGTCGATCGGGATCGGCCCTATCCTTGGCGGCGCATTCGCCCATTACATCAGTTGGAGAGCCGTATTCGCCACCGATCTGATCCTGCTGACCACCGCGTTTATCATTGGCTTGACCGTGAGAAAACGGAACTATGTACCGAACACGCGACTGGCCGGTGCCCGGTTCGATTATCTCGGCGCTGTGGCTCTTGTGCTGTTTCTGGGGCCGCTATCATTTGCGCTGAGCAATGGGGAAAGTGGTGGATGGTGGGCACCGTTGACGCTGGTGCCGTTGGGTGTGGCCATGCTGGCCATGGTCGGCCTTGTGCTGGCTTCGCGCCGCAGTGAAGATCCGTTGGTCGAGCTGCGCTATTTCCTTCATCCGCGCTATTTCATGGCGGCAGCGGGGATGTTCCTTACCGGCTTTATGCTGTTTGGCTTTTTCGTCTATTTCAACACCTTCGTCCAATCGCCTGATACATTCGGGTACACGTCTATTGGGGCTGGGCTTGCGATTATGCCGTTGAGCCTGAGCATGTTCGCGGTCTCGGTCATCGCGCCCCGGTTTCTGGCGCCCTACAGCTTTCAGTGGCCCGTAGTGATTGGGCTGAGTGCTATGGCGGTTGGGTTTTTGTTGCTGACCACGATCACAGTGCCCACTCAATATGCGCAGATATGGTGGAAATTGATGATCGTCGGCATTGGCCTTGGCATCTGTTTTTCGCTGCTGCCGCGTCTTGGGTTGCGGCTTTTGCCGGACGAGCATGTAGGGCAGGGGTCAGGTGTGATCAATGCCTGTCTATACTTCGGGGCCACGCTGGGGGCTGTGGTCTGCGGCCTGGCCGAGGCCATCACTTCGCGCCGGGGTCTGACCGAAGTGATTGACGCGCTTCCGGCTGGCTCGACCCCGCGCGAAGATCTGGCCCATGCGCTGACCCACGGAACGCCCAGTCAGATCCAGCAGTTGATCGCAGGCATGGATCCAACATCGGGAAGTGCTCTGGCAAAGACCTTGCGCGACCTGCAGGACAACGCATTTGACAGCGCCATGATGGTGACGGCGATTGCGGCGCTGATCGGCGTGACGCTGGGGTTGATGTTGCTGCGCGGCCCTGTGCCCCCGGTGCACAGCGCGGCGGATCTGACACGCGCGACGAAACCCTGAGGGATTGATCCTGACGCGTTTCTTGCCAGGGCGGTGTCAGAGGTTTCGGGTAAAACGAAAAAGGCCGCCCAGAGGGGCGGCCTTTCGCATTCGAAACGGGTCAGGCTTAGAAGCCCAGACCTTCGTATTTCTTTTTGAACTTCGACACACGGCCACCGGCGTCCATCAGACGCGCGCCGCCACCGGTCCATGCGGGGTGCACGGAGGGGTCGATTTCCAGAGCCAGCTGATCGCCTTCGGAGCCCCAGGTGGATTTCATCTGAACTATGGTGCCATCGGTCATTTTGACGTCGATGACGTGATAATCGGGATGGATGTCTTTTTTCATCTTTCCGTTCCTTACGCTTCGGCGCCAGCTTTGGGCTTGTAGTTGGTGACCTCTGCGATACGTGCGGATTTACCGCGACGAGTGCGCAGATAGTACAGTTTGGCGCGACGAACGCGGCCACGGCGGACAACGGTGATGCTGTCGATATTGGTTGAATACAGCGGGAACACACGCTCCACGCCTTCACCAAAGGAAATCTTGCGCACGGTGAACGCACCGGCGATGGTGTTGCCACCTTTACGGGCGATGCAGACGCCTTCGTAGTTCTGAACACGGGTGCGCGACCCTTCGGTCACTTTAAAGCCGACACGAATGGTGTCACCGGCTTTGAAATCGGGGATGTCTTTCCCCAGGGCGGCAATCTGTTCCGCCTCAAGCTGTGCGATCAGGTCCATCGCAGTTTCTCCTATCTGCTCGTGGTTGGTCCACGAAGTTTGGGCACGGCCTGAGAGCTCTTGGTCTTCACCGGGTCCTGCGTACAGCCCGCCAGAGGTCAGATCGAATGTTCACTTGGTCTCTGGCCTGCTCGCCGCGCCGTGGCTGAAGAAAGCCGGGCGTCACGACATGATGCAAACCAAAACACCGGAGTCGCGAAGTTGCGGCACCGGATTGCGGTCATTTACGGGCATCGGGGGCAGGGATCAAGCCTAAATCGCGACGCAAGGCGGGGAAAACGGTGGGTTTCCGCCGCACGCAAACAGAACCATTGCCTTGCGGGGCTGATCAGGCAAACTGGACGTAATTATAAGAGCAGTCATTTGATACAGGATTAGATCATGCGCACCGCATTGATGCTTGCCGTCATGGCCTTTGCGACCCTGTCCTGCGGTCGCAGCAGCCCGCCGCCGCAACTGGTCGAGGCCCAGTCGTTTCCAGATGCTACGCCGCCCGCTGTGATCTTCCCAGCCTTTGCAGATGCAGACCCCCACGAATGGGAAGGGAGACATCCGGGGCATTACCCGGTGCACGGGCTGGACGTATCGCGCTGGCAAGGAGCGATAGACTGGCGCACCGCCAAGCAGTCAGGCGTTAGTTTCGTCTTTATCAAAGCGACCGAAGGGGGCGATGTGGCCGACCCCATGTTTGCCAGCCATCGGCAAGGTGCGCAGGCTGCGGGCGTGCCGTGGGGGGCATATCATTACTACTATTTCTGCCGGTCGGCGCGGGAACAGGCCCGCTGGTTCATCCAGAACGTACCCAAGGGATCGGATCTGCCACATGTGCTGGACATGGAGTGGACCCCGCATTCTAAGACCTGCACCCTGCGCCCCGATGGTGCGACGGTCCGGGCCGAGGCTCAACGGTTCCTGGATATCCTCGAACGCCACTATGGGCGCCGTCCGATCGTCTATACGACGGTGGATTTCTATGGTGATACGAATATCGGGCGGCTGCCCAAGACCGAGTTCTGGTTGCGTTCGGTCGCCGGTCATCCGCGAAATGTGTATCCCAAAGCGGTGTGGCGGCTCTGGCAATACACCGGCACCGGGCTGGTGCCCGGTGTTCAGGGGAGGGTTGATATCAATGTCTTCAACGGGCCACCGGAAATCTGGGCGCGCTGGAAATCTGGTAGCCCTTAGACTTTGGGCACCCCATAGGTTTCGATGGTGTCGCCCACGACGAAGTGATCAAGCCTGCATTCGCGCTTTTCCCCCCCCGAATAATTCTGCAACCGGGACCGCTCAGCTGCGGGGCTCATGCCACACTGGGGATGTCAGTCAGACGTCTCTTCCTGTTCACCCAGATAGGCCTCCCACAGATCGGGTCGCCGTTCGCGGGTGATCTGTTCGGACATATCGTGACGCCATTCGGCGATGCGACCATGATGGCCTGACATCAAAATCTCGGGGATTGGGCGGCCTTTCCATTCGGCCGGGCGGGTGTACTGGGGGTGCTCCAGCAGGCCCGACGAAAAACTCTCTTCTTCGGCCGAGGCCTGATTGCCCAGAACGCCGGGGATCAGACGCACCGTGGCGTCGATCAGCGCTTGCGCGGCAATCTCGCCTCCGGTCATCACGAAATCCCCTAGCGAGACCTCTTGGACGCCGTAATGCTCCAGCACCCGTTCATCAACACCTTCAAACCGCCCACATAGCAGGGTCATGCCATCACAGCGCGCGAGGTTCTGCATCATGCGCTGGTCCATGCGGCGACCGCGCGGGCTAAGGTAGATCAGAGGCCAGTTTCCTTGCGCCTCGGTCATCGTGTGCTCGATTGCTTCGCCCAATACATCTGAGCGCAACACCATCCCCGCTCCGCCGCCGGCCGGGGTGTCGTCCACATTGCGATGCTTGCCGACACCGAACTGACGCAGGTCAACGGTTTCCAGCTGCCACAACCCTTCTTGCAGGGCTTTTCCAGTCAGGCTTTCGCCAAGAACTCCGGGAAAGGCCGACGGAAACAAGGTGATGATCTTGGCCTTCCACACCCCATGCAAATCGGGCGTGGGCGTAAGCAGTTCGCGCGGTTTCAGCGTAGGACGGATCGCCTTGCGACCATGAGATTTCGGGGACGTATCAGTCATGATGTACCAATCAGGTCTGTCTGCGCGCGTTCAATCACGGCAGTCTTTTGCGCAACCAGAGCCGCTTCGTCCAGGCGCGAACGGTTCAGTTCCAGCAACTCGGACAGGACGTCTTCGGGGAGCCGGGTATTGACCTGGGTCGGAGGCACCAGAAGGTTGGCCTTTTCACGCGACAGGTCCATAAATCCGGCAAAGGGGTCGCCAGGTCCAAGCCGTCGCAGTTGCAAATCTTCCAGCCATTCAGTCGTAACAGAGACGGAAGGCAGCTTTTCCTTGATGCGGCTGACGGTGTCTTGCAGCGGGGGCAGGTGGTCCAGGTTGTCGCGAAAGGTTTCAAAGTCAAAAACCTGTCGCATCCGTTCCAGATCATGTGCCCACAGGCTGCGCAACCAGCCTCCGCGCTGGCGCAGAGACAGGTATATCGTGATCTCAACCTCTTGCCCTGAAAATCGCTGGCGAATTGAATCCACCAGACAGGCAGCCAGATCGGGGGCCGCAGCATAGCCTTGGTCGATATTGCGGCTGGGCCTGAGGCCGGCGAAGTTTTCTTCGCTCAGGATCAGTCCCCGCTTGTCGCCGAAATCCAGGCTGTCCAGAAATTCGCACAACTGACTGCCAAACTCGGAGAGGGTTCCCACTGTTCCATAGACGGAATGGTTGGTGGCCGCGCGGGACAGGCCGGAATTGCGGGTGCGATACGGTAGGACCAGCGCAAAATGCGGCCAAATCAGCTCGCGATTTTCATAGAGGAAGGATTGCGCTGCTGTTGTGCCAGTTTTGTGCAGGCCCAGATGCAGCAGGACCCGACGCATCAGATCAGCCCTTCGGGCGGGTCGGCGACGATGCGGCCCTGTTCCAGATCAACTGTAGGAACCGACTCGAGTGTGAACGGTAGCAAAACAGTGGAATTCAGGCCCGGCCCGTGCAATTCCAACAGGTCCGCCGCACCGTGGTTCTGGACAGATTTAACCTGACCCAGCAACGCGCCCCCTGTGTCATAGACCGCAAGCCCGATTAAATCTGTGTGGTAGAACTCGTCATCAGGTAGCGAAGGCAACTGATCGCGCCGCGCAAACAGGCGCAGCCCCTTCAGGTCGTCTGCCTGTTCCTTGGTTTCAACTCCGCCCAATCTGGCGGCAAAGCCATTCTTGATTGGACGAGTCAGGACCAGCGGATAGCGTTCCGCGCCCTGTTCATCCGTCAGCGGCGAATAGGCTTCGATATCCTCAGGGATCGCGCAATAGCTTTTCAGGCGCACTTCGCCGCGCACCCCGTATGAGCCCGCAACACTTCCTACGCAGATCAGGTCATTCATTTGGTCCATCCACCGTCACACATAGCCCGTCTTGCCATAACCCGCGTGCCTCACACGCTTCGCGCTGGTTCGAGCGTTCGAAAAACACGCCCACAATAAAGGCGATCATCAACAGGATAGGAAGCCGTAATAGTCCGAACATATGTCTATCGTACCTCCACAAGCAGGTTGTCGTCGCGGAATTCCCAGCCAGATTGCTGCAACTCGGGGGTTTCCGAGTGCTTCTCGGGCCATCCGACACAGAAGTAACCGATCAACCGCCAGCTATCCGACACATTCAGATCACGCGCCATTTGTTCTGGGTCCAGAATAGACACCCATCCCAAACCCAACCCTTCGGCCCGCAAGGCAAGCCAGAACAGGGTGACTGCCGAGACCACGGAATAGCGCCGCATCTCGGGCATCGAACCTGCACCCAAACCGCGCCCCTTGTCGGTGGAATCGTCGCAGAACACGGCCAGCTGCACCGGTGCTTCCTGCATTCCCGTCAGTTTCAGCTGACTGTAGAGCCGCGCATTGTCGCCCGAGTATCCCTTTAAGGCCTGGGCATTCGCCGCCTGAAAGTTCTTAAGCGCAGCCTCACGCGCGGCGGTACTTTCGACTCGGACCACACGCCAAGGCTCGCTGAGCCCCACAGAAGGCGCCAGTCGAAACGCGTCGAGGCAGCGCGTCAGCACTGCCTCGTTCACAGCTTCGTCGCGAAACCGGCGCACGTCGCGCCGGAGCCGCAACAACAGATCGAACTGCGCGCGAAAATCGTCGGTAAAGGTCTGATCCCGCACGCGCCGCCCTGCTTACTCTTCTGCTGCTGCTTCTTCAGCAGGCGCAGCAGCAGCTTCGGCAGCTTCAGCGGCCTTTGCAGCTTTTTCTTCCGCGCGCTCCTGAGCTTTCTTGCCCGGGGTACCCTTGTTGGGGTTGCTACGCTCAGCTTTTTCCTTGGCGCCGGCTGCTTCCAGCATGCGGGCGATCCGGTCGGTGGGCTGGGCGCCCTGGTCCAGCCAGTACTGGATGCGCTCCATGTCCATTTTAACGCGCTCTTCGTTGTCTTTCGGCAGCAGCGGGTTGTAGGTGCCCAGCTTTTCGATGAAACGGCCGTCGCGCGGCATGCGGCTGTCGGCAGCCACGATGCGGTAGAAGGGACGCTTTTTCGAGCCGCCGCGGGCGAGACGAATTTTCATTGCCATGGTGGTATCTCCTTTAGATGGCGTGTGCCGGGAACGGCCCGGTCAATTCTGGTGTTTCTTATGGTGTCGGATGACTTCCTGAATGATGAAATTCAGAAAAGCCTTGGCGAAATCGGGGTCAAGATCGGCCTCTTTCGCCAGGTCTTCTAACCGTGCGATCTGCGCAGCTTCGCGCGTGGGATCGGACGGGGGAAGGTCGTGTGCCGCTTTCAGTTTGCCAACGGCTTGTGTGTGCTTGAACCGCTCGCCCAGTGTGTAAACCAGAATCGCGTCCAAGCGATCGATGCTTTCGCGGTGGTCCTTGAGCAACGCGGCAGCCTGAGTCACGGGATTGGTCATTGGCCGGTCCTTTCGGTGGTCAAAGCAGGTTCGGATAAATCAAGCATGGGATGGCGCCAGACCTGGCAGGGCTTGCCCATCACTTCGCCTTCGCGCTCGAAGCTGGCCCCCATACGCTCGGCCAAGGCACGAGAGCGCGTGTTTTCATGCGCGATATAGCTGATGACGCCATTCAAACCTTGTTGGCGTGCAGCATAGTCGCGAGCTGCAAGGGCTGCCTCGAAAGCCAGACCTTTGCCTTCCGCCCGTTCCATCAGGGTCCAGCCGAGTTCGGGTTCGTCCCAGCCAGGTACATCAATGATGCCAACCCCGCCAACAAAGCGACCGCTGGATTTCTCGGTCAGATGCCAAAGGCCGTAGCCTTTCAGCGCCCAGTGACCCAGACGTGTTGCCAGAGAGCTCCAGCTGCCCACCTGATCCCGCGGACCGCCAACCATATGGCTGCGCTCGGATGCATAGAAGGCAGTCAACTCAGGCAGGTCATCCGCATGCGGGGCCCGCAGAACAAGGCGTTCAGTTTCGATGATCGGGATGGAGAACGTCGTCATGCGTATGCCTCCACTCCACCGTTCTCAAGGTCTGATGGAGCCGGGTGCCGCCAAACCTGCATCTCGCCATAGGCCGGGTGTTTATAGATGCTGTCAAACCGCGCACCCAATCGATCGGCCACGGCTCTGCTTGCCAGATTGTCGGGGTCGATCAGAGAAATAGCAGTATCCCAGCCCAGTACGTCATAGGCATATGTCCGTGCGGCGAGCGCCGCCTCGGTCGCGTATCCTTTGCCTGTTGCGCTGCTCATCAGTGTCCAGCCGATTTCCGGCTCAGGCCAGCTATGCGGAAACCACAGCCCTACATGACCGATGTATTTGCCGGCGCCTTTTTCCTCTACCGCCCAATACCCATAGCCGCGAAGGGTCCAGTGACCCAGCAGTAGGGCAAGTGTCCGCCATGTCTCATCCGCACGCTTGGGACCGCCGACGAATTTCGATGCGTCGCTGGCAAAGAATGCTTCCAGCGCGCTGAAATCGTCCTCGCACGGGGCGCGCAGGATCAGGCGTTCGGTTTCAAGCCGGGGGATATGAGGTGCAGCGGCGGTCATTTACTTCTTTTTGCCAAATCCGCTGAGGCCCGGAGGCAGGGCCATGCCTCCGCCCATTCCGGGCATCTTGCCACCCATCGCTTTGGCCGCCTGCTCCAGCGCCTTGGGGTCCATGCCTGCCGCCATGTCTTCTGGCGAGGGGCCGCCTTTACCAAACATGCCCTTCATGGCCTGTTTCAGCATCTTGCCTTTGCCCATCTTGCCCATCTTCTTCATCATGTCCGACATCTGCCGGTGCATCTTGAGCAGCTTGTTGAGGTCGCTGACCTCCATACCCGAACCCGCCGCGATACGTTTCTTGCGGCTGGCTTGCAGCAGTTGCGGGTTGGCGCGTTCACGCTTGGTCATGGATTGGATCAAGGCGATCTGGCGCTTGAGCACCTTGTCATCCATGCCCGATTCTTCGACTTGTTTGGCCATCTTGCCCATGCCCGGCATCATGCCCATCATGCCCTGCATGCCGCCCATCTGGATCATCTGTTCCAGCTGCATCTTCAGGTCGTTCATGTTGAACTGACCTTTGACCATGCGCTTCATCATGCGCTCGGTCTGTTCCATCTCCATCGTTTCCTGGGCCTTTTCGACCAGGGCCACGATGTCGCCCATGCCCAGAATACGACCGGCGATCCGGTCCGGCTCAAAGGTATCAAGCGCGTCCATTTTTTCGCCCAAGCCCACAAAGCGGATGGGCTTGCCGGTAACTGCGCGCATCGACAGCGCCGCACCGCCGCGCCCGTCACCGTCCATCCGGGTCAGAACCACGCCCGAGATGCCGACCTTGGCTTCGAATTCTTCGGCCACTTCGACAGCAACTTGACCGGTCAGGCCATCGACCACCAGCAGGGTTTCACGCGGGTCAACCGCGTTGCGGACCTGCTCGACTTCACCCATCAGCACTTCGTCGATGTGCAAACGGCCTGCGGTATCCAGCATGTAGACGTCATAGCCGCCCAATGTGGCCTGCTGTTTGGCACGTTTGGCGATATCGACGGGTTTCTGGCCCGGTACGATCGGCAGAGTGTCGACACCAACCTGTGTACCCAGAACCGCCAGCTGATCCATCGCCGCCGGGCGATAAACATCCAGCGAGGCCATCAGGACCTTCTTGCCCTCTTTCTCTTTCAGGCGTTTGGCCAGCTTACCGGTGGTTGTCGTCTTACCCGAACCCTGCAGGCCGACCATCAGGATCGGGGCAGGCGGGTTGTCGATCTTCAGAACGCCGGGGTCTTCCTCACCGCGCAGCACCTCGACCAGCGTGTCATGCACGATCTTGACGACCTGCTGGCCCGGGGTGATCGACTTGGTAACAGCCTGACCGGTGGCTTGGTCCTGCACCTTCTTGACGAACTCACGCGCGACCGGCAGCGAGACGTCAGCCTCAAGCAAGGCAACCCGTACTTCGCGCAGGGCGGTCTTGACGTCTTCTTCGGACAGCGCACCCTGTTTGGTCAGCCGGTCAAAGACGCCAGAGAGGCGTTCGGATAGATTTTCAAACATGCCTGCGGCCTCCTTAGCCGGTTATCTGGTGGCGCTTCTCAGATAAGAAACACCGGTTAAATACACAATTGCCCCCACGGGCGAAACTCGCTGGTGGGGGGCGATCCCTGAACGACTCAAGGGACCGGAAGATCTGAGGCTTCCGGATGTTGCGGTGGGATTTAGGCTGATTGACTGTCCGAGTCAACCACGTTCACTTTGGCCCAGTGGTTCATTAGGGCCATTGCACTGTGTGTTTGACCTGACCATTGGGTATACGCATTGATTAGAGGTATCGAAGACGCGCCATCAGTGCGGGCAAAATGCAGCACTGGTCGACAAGAGTGGCGGCCTTCTTGGCTGTTCTCCGGTTGCATCTCTGCACAGCGGAAATCGGACAACTTGTGGGTTTCGGTTTGATAAGTCATCAGAACGTTGCGGCGCTGAATAGTGACCGTGTCACTTGGTTTGTCAAAAATGACCTGAATGCGCTGTACTAAATGGTGTCCCATAAACCCGACGATGCAGAATACTATCGACAGTATCAGAATGGTTTCGAGCAGGCTATTTTCACTACGAAAATACCCTCCTGCGGCGCTTGCAACGAAGATCATAAGAAAGCCGATCAAAGACAAGCCGGTCAACCAGGGCACATAAGACACTATTAGCTGGTTCGAATTGTTGCGCGTCACTTTCATGGCGGCACGCTAGCACCCGTTTTGCGGTTTGTCTCGGCTTGAAATCGTGCCCGTGTTGGGCGATGAGCGAGGTAGACAGGAGGTTCCCATGGACGCATCATCCGCTTTTCAAGACACATTGCCGCTCAGTTCCGATGGGCTGTTGGCGCAGCTGGATGCGTGGGGCCTGACCTATAGGCTGCATACCCACATCCCGCTGCGCACGGTTGAGGATGCGAAAGGCGTCGAAGATCAGTTTCTTGTGCCGGGTGAGCGTACCCTGCGCCTCAAGAACCTCTATCTGCGCGATAAGAAAAAGCGGAACTATCTGGTGACGCTGGAACAGAGCCGCGACATCGACCTCAAGGCGCTGGGCGCCGAGCTGGGTGTCGGCAGCCTGTCCTTTGGCTCGGCGGATCGGCTGTTGCAAAACCTCGGCATCCGCCCTGGGGCTGTCAGCCCGCTGGCGATGATCAACGGGGTGCAGAATGATGTACGCTTTTACATGGATGCTGCCGCACAACAGGTCGATGTGATCAACATGCATCCCTTGGTCAACGACCGCACAGTTGCCATATCGCGCGCTGATTTGATGGCCTTCTTCGATCGGATTACATGCGCGGTGAACTGGCTGCCCTGATCAGGGCACTAACGCTTCGTCCAGGGCCGCGGCCACATGTGCAGCGGACGGGTTGATGAACAGATGCCCGTCAGCCTCGAACACAGGGTCGTCCAGATGATCGGGAAAGGCCAGCGGCAGTTCCGTGCAGGCCAGAAGGATTGCGCTTCCGGGTTCGGCATGCCGGTTACAAAAGGCCAGCAGGCGCGCACGGGCGCTTTCTGACGCGCCGCCGTAGAAATCACCGTCGATCATCGCTTGCATCTTTGCAATTTCGCTTTCGGGCAGGCGGGCGTTTGCGCTGATGCCAATCTCGCCCAGCTTGTTGGCATAGTGCGTCGCCTGCATCGTTACCGTGGTGCCCAGAACCAGCGCGCGCGTGGCGTCTGTCGAGGCCGTAACCTCGGCGGTTGCATCGAAGATGCTGAGAATGGGCATCGTAACGCCCTGTCGGATTGCATGCAGCCGCGCGTGGGGTGTGTTCGAGGCGATAATCCCAAAGTCACAGCCAGCGGCTTCAAGAGTTAACAAAGCTTCCCGAAATACAGCATCAAATCCGGCCCAACTGGCCTCATCGCCAGCGACGCCACGCAGGGCACGGGTTTTAGCCTGGGTCACGGACTCGATGGTCATGGGTGGGATGGGCAGAGGGGATCCATGTCCGCGCTGGGCGAAAAACCGCCCCGAGCCTTCGGCAATCGCGCGGTAATAATCAACGGTCGAGGCCCAGCCCACGCCGCCCAGAATGCCGATCTTTTTCATTGCGTGCGTCCAGTCTGCCCATTTGGTATCCAGGACAGACTGGACGCTTTCTGAGGTGAAGGTCAATCAGGCTGCCAGTTGCGAAACCGCATTTCGTGCATTGCTGAGAGAACCTTCGGCATCCAGCGCCAACTGGTCGGCGGCGACGATTTCCACGTCATGAATACCGATAAAGCCTAGTACATGCTTGGCATAGGTGGTGGCAAAATCGACATCAGACCCGACAGCTGTGCCACCCGACGCCACGGCTAATACCGCGCGCTTTCCATCCAACAGGCCTTTTGGACCGCTTTCGGAATACGAAAAGGTCACTCCGACGCGGGCAATCAGGTCGATCCAGGCTTTGAACGCCGCGGGCACCGAGAAATTGTAGATCGGCAGGCCTATGACAAGCGTATCGGCTTGCTGCAGTTCAGTTACCAGTTCGTCAGACAGGGATAACTGGTCCTGTTGCATGGCACTGCGCTGATCGGCAGGGGTGAAATTTGCGCTGACCCAGGCTTCGGTCAGCAGCGGTAGAGGTGTGGCAAGGTCACGGCGAATTATGCGGTCAGCGCCCAAGTGATTGACGATGCGTGCCGACAGGTCACGAGTGGTCGAGCCTTCGCGGCGGGCCGATGCGTCGATATGCAGGATAGTTTTGGTCATGGTTCAATTTCCTTTGGTGTACAGGATGTGTCTTGGCCCGATATGAGCGTTGCGCGAGCGAACAAAACTCTGGTAAGTCAACAGGGTCTGTTAGAATTTGCACAATGGAAAACCGCAGTGGACAACTGGGACGAGGTAAGAACCGCCTATCAGGTGGCGCGTATGGGAACGGTCAGTGGCGCGGCCGAGGTGCTGGGTGTGCATCATGCCACCGTCATTCGCCACATTGATGCAATTGAGGCCCGGCTGGCGGTCAAGTTGTTCCAGCGCCATGCGCGTGGCTATACCCCGACCGAAGCCGGAGAGGACCTGTTGCGTGTGGCACAGGCGACTGAGGATCAGTTCAATCAACTGATCGGCCGTATGAAGGGTCGAGGTGATGACGTGTCGGGCGAGTTGGTCGTGACGTCGCTGTCCTCTCTGGCATCTCTGGTGGTGCCGGTTCTTGCCGAGTTTCAGCGACGGCACCCGGAACTGATCGTTCGGTATCTGACCGGTGATCGGCTGTTTCGTCTGGAATATGGCGAGGCGCACGTGGCGATCCGTGCCGGGTCAGCGCCTGATCAGCCCGACAACGTGGTTCAGTCCTTTATGAAGCAAGAGGTCGGGTTATACGCCAGCACCGATTATGTCGCGCTGCACGGCAAGCCTGGCAGCCTCGATGACTTTGCAGATCATTCTTTCATCAGTACCGATGACGAAAACAGCCGAGCGCCGTTTTCCCGCTGGTTGCGCCAGACCGTGCCAGCCGAGCGCATCACCTTCCGTTGTACCAACAACTTCTGTATCCGCGAGGCGGTCCTGTCCGGCGCGGGTATCGGTTTCATGCCACGTTGGTCAGCTGCAGGAGACCCGAATCTGGTCGAAGTGATCGACCCGATGCCGGAGTGGTTTGGTGATCTGTGGCTTGTTACCCATGTGGATCTGCATCGCACGACCAAGGTGCAGGCCTTTCTGACCTATCTGAAAGAGCAATCCAAGAGCTGGGCAAAATGAGTCAACAGGCGCGTGGCCATCTGGCCATGCTGATTTTTTCGGCCCTGGTTGCAGGGAGTTTCTCGCTGGGGTCACTGATCGCCAATCAGATCGCGCCCGAAGCCATTACCGCGGCCCGGTTCGGCATCGCATCCGTGGTGATTGGGGGTGCCGCCCTTATGACCACCGGCCTGCCGCGCAGCGCGGCACAAGCCCCGTGGCGCTATTTGGTTCTGGGCGGAGTATTCGCGGCCTATTTCGTGTTGATGTTCTACGGGTTGAAAACTGCACCGCCTGTCAACGCGGCAGCGGTCTTTACGCTGACTCCGGTTATGACCGCATTCGCCGGTTGGATCTTGTTGCGCCAGATCACCACACCAAGGATGGCGCTTGCACTGACCCTTGGGGCAGTCGGGGCGCTGTGGGTGATCTTTCGCGCCGATTGGCAAGCCGTGCGGGCGTTCGATATCGGGCAGGGGGAAATCATCTATTTCTGGGGCTGTGTCGCGCATGCTTTGTATACCCCCCTTGTACGCAAGCTGAACCGTGGAGAGCCTGCAGTGGTGTTTACCTTTGGTACGCTTCTGGCGGGATGCCTAATGCTGACGATCTACGGGTGGTCCGAGATCCGTGCTACCGACTGGGCGAACCTGCCAGCGATAGTCTGGGTGGGTTTGATTTATGTTTCGGTCTTTGCAACCGCGGCCAGTTTCGTGCTGGTTCAGTATTCAACGCTGCGCCTGCCATCGGCAAAGGTGATGGCTTATACTTATCTGGTTCCCAGTTGGGTCATTCTGTGGGAAATCTCTCTGGGGCAGCAGGCGGTTGGCCCTGTCGTCTATTTTGGTGCCGGTCTGACGATCCTGGCCCTGGTTTTGCTGCTGAAATCCGAGGAGGACAAACCCGCGCGTCCTTTGCCGCAAGCCGATTGAACTTGTGAAACGACCAAATTGTGTCAGGCTTGGCCCTAGACCAGAATATTAAACGTCCAAGGGGACGACATGAAACCAGTTCTTTCCATAATGATATTGGTGGTTTGCGGCGCCTGTGCCGGGTCATCTGAAACGGATTTACAAGCCAGTTGCGAGGCGCTGGTCGCAGCCGAAACCGGAACGCGGCCCGGAGATGTTCGGGCATTGTCCACCGATACCGAACCGGGCGGGTCGGTCACGACGGTTTCCGTTACCGGGGCCCAGGCCCCGTGGTTGTGTCGGGCGGACCCTTCGGGGGTCGTGACCGGTGTTGAATACAGTCAGGAAGGCTAGCCCGTTTCAATGTTTGACCAAGCGGGCGAGGGTGTTGAGGCAGATCAAGGCCTGGCACCCTCTGGTTTCTCTATGCTTCAGGCCAAGGAGGAACGTCCCATGTACAGTCATATCATGATCCCGGTTGATCTTCATCTGCCACCCGAGGTGCGCAAGGCCGCCAAAGTTGCAGCAGCTATAGCCGAATGGCAGGGGGCCAAGATTACTTTGGTCAGTGTCACCGGCACCCAACCGGGTGACCCTGTTCAGTCAGATGCTGCGATTGACAAGAACCTACGTGATTTTGCCAAACAGTTGGCTGAAAGCAGCGGGACCGAAGTGGCGTATCGCAATATCCATTCGGTTGATGTCGCCGCCGAAGTTGACGGTGACCTGACACGAACTGCCGAAGAAATCGAAGCTGACCTTATCGTCGTCGGCACCCATGCGCCGCGTATTACCGACTATATATTCTCGAGCCATGCGGGGTATCTGGCGAAACATGCCAGTGTCTCTGTTTTTGTAGTCAGGTAGGCGGATCATTCCTCGGCTGCGGGCAGTTCAACCTCAAGAAATCGTTCGAACGCGTCCAGATTGACCGGCTCGAACTGCCCGAACCCTTGCATCCAGACGGATGCGGATCGCAGCGCGTCAGGCTCCAGCTTGCACCACTTCACCCGTCCGCGCTTTTCTTGGCTGATCAGACCGGCTCTGGTCAGGATCACCAGGTGTTTTGAAATCGCGGCAAGCGACATCTCGAACGGTTCGGCGACATCCGTCACAGCCATGTCATCCTCCAGCAGCATCGCAAGGATGGCGCGGCGTGTGGGGTCGGCAAGGGCCGCAAAAACGGTATCGAGATCGTTGGACATACTCCTTTCCTAAAGCGCAAGAACCGGTTTGACAATTTTCGGTATGAGGTCACTGTGCCCCGGCATGTGTTTCGGGGGTTGGGATGTCACTAAAATACTGGCTGGTGATTTGTATTCTTGGCATCGGCTGGGGCATGTCCTTCATGTTTAATGCCATTTTGCTGCGGGAACTTGGGCCGCTTTCGGTGTCGATGGGACGGGTTGCATTTGGGGCGCTGGGGTGCTGGGTCTATGTGATCGGGGCGCGATTGCCAGTCAATCTGACACTGGCACGTGCGTTTGGGTTGTTGGGATTTGGTGCGCTCAGCTATGCCGCGCCCTTTGCCTTCTATGCGCTTGGGCAACAGCATATCGCTTCGGGTGTGGCAGGGATCGTCAATGCAACGACACCGGCCTTTGCCGTCATTGTTTCGCATTTCTGGCCCGGAAGTGAACGTGCCACCCTGTTAAAGTCTCTGGGCGTGGTTTGCGGCTTCACCGGTATCGTTGCGCTGTCCCTGCCTGTACTGGGCGGTGGCGCGTCGTCCGAATTTTGGGCGATCCTTCTGACACTTTGCGCACCGATCTGCTATGCGTTCTCAGTCAACATCGCGCGGGCCTTCCGGGATATGCAGCCTGTAGTTCTGACCGCCCTTGCATTGACGGGTGCTACGCTGGCCATCACGCCCTTGGCGCTTTGGCAAGAAGGACTACCCCACATAACCCGGGCCGAGACTTGGGCCTCGCTGGCGATGATCGGGTTTGTGCTGACATCCGCCGCCTTTATCGCGTTCTACTGGTTGCTGCCCAAAGTTGGCCCGACCAATATCTCGACAGTGACATTGATTGCGCCTGTTTCGGCGCTGGTGCTTGGAACATGGGTGCTGGGGGAAACCCTGCGGCCCGAGCATCTGCTGGGAATGGCAGCGATCTTCTCCGGTCTGCTTCTGATCGACGGGCGCGTGATCAGACGTATCTGGCAGGGGGTGTCGGGCAAAGATCAACCAAAAGGTTGAATATGCGGATTCCGTACCTTTGTACCCGCTTCCTGTGGTTCGGGCTGATCACGCCTATGCTGACTCAGAAAAAATACCTTTAAAAACAATAGATTAAAGTGCGGCAATTCGGGCTGCCAACGCCGTTGACTCTGCGCTCTCCGCCCCTTAGCACCGTGCCCAAGACTGTACGAGGGAAACGCCCGTGACTGATGATGACCAAAAGCAGCGTATGGCGCAGCTTGAGGCTAAGATCACGGCGGCGAAAAAGGCCAAGTCAAAGCCTGAGACCCGTGCGGACGCCGATTATTCGGGAGGCGAGCTTGCCTGGCGGATGGTCATCGAAATGGTATCCGGTCTGGGGATCGGATTTGGCATCGGATACGGGCTGGACAGCCTGTTCGGGACAATCCCGATCTTCCTGGTGCTGTTCACATTGCTGGGTCTGGTCGCCGGGGTAAAGGTTATGCTCCGCAGCGCACAACAGGCGCAAGAGAAACAGATGGCCGACAAGGCCGACGAAGACGAGAGGGACTGAACGTGGCAACTGAGACCACCGCAGCAGAAGGCAGCAGCCTGGTTTTCCATCCGATGGATCAGTTCATCGTCAAACCGCTTTTTGGCGACGGTGCGATTGCTTGGTACACGCCCACTAACGTCACTCTGTGGCTGTTTTTCGCAATTCTCGCCGTGATTGGCCTGCTGGTGCTCAGCACGTCCAAGCGCGCCATTGTCCCGACGCGCATGCAGTCGGTGGCCGAACTGGCCTATGGCTTTATCTACAAGATGCTTGAAGACATCTGCGGCAAGGATGGCGTCAAATACTTCCCTTATGTCATGACCCTGTTCATGTTCATCGTGACCGCGAACTTCCTGGGTCTGATCCCGACCTCGTTCACAACCACATCGCATTTCGCCGTGACCATCCCACTGGCGCTGGCCGTGTTCCTGACTGTGACCATTCTGGGTTTTGTCAAGAACGGCGCCGGGTTCCTGGGCCTGTTCTGGGTCTCCAGCGCGCCGCTGGCGCTGCGCCCGATCCTGGCGATCATCGAGCTGATCTCGTATTTCGTGCGCCCGGTCAGCCACTCTATTCGTCTTGCCGGTAACGTCATGGCAGGCCACGCGGTTATCAAGGTTTTCGCAGGCTTCGCCGCGATTGCCGTGATCTCGCCTGTGTCCGTTCTGGCGATCACCGCAATGTACGGTCTTGAGGTCCTAGTGGCCTTTATCCAGGCCTACGTATTCACCATTCTGACCTGTGTATATCTGAAGGATGCACTGCATCCGTCGCACTAAGGTCCGATACCCAAACATCGAAACTTCCAATTCGTAAGGAGAAACATCATGGAAGGCGATCTCGCACACATCGGCGCAGGCCTGGCAGCAATCGGTTCCGGCGCAGCCGCAATCGGGGTGGGCAACGTAGCAGGCAACTTCCTGGCTGGCGCTCTGCGCAACCCTTCGGCGGCTGCTTCGCAGACCGCAACCCTGTTCATCGGTATCGCATTTGCAGAAGCCCTGGGGATCTTTGCATTCCTAGTTTCGCTGCTGCTGATGTTCGCCGTCTAATCTGCGGAACCTGATCCTTACGCGCAGGTGGGCCCAAGCCATAGCGGCCCGCCTGTTGTAAAGACAACGTTCCGACGGAGGACATCATGGCGACAGAACCCGTATACGAAGAGGTGGCTGGCACCTGCGTTGACTCTCATGGGTCGGCGATTGGTATGCCTCAGCTTTGCTTCGATTGGTTCCCCAACCAGATTTTCTGGCTGGTCATCACGCTGGTCGTCATCTTTCTGGTCCTGTCCCGCGTGGCTCTGCCCCGCATCGCGGCAATCCTGGCGGAACGTCAGGGGACCATTACAAATGACCTGGCTGCGGCCGAAGATCTAAAGGCCAAAGCGGTCGAGGCTGAAGAGGCCTATAACAAGGCGCTGGCCGATGCCCGTTCTGAGGCACAGCGTATCGCTGCCGAAGCACGCGCCGAAATCCAGTCTGGTCTGGATGACGCGATTGCCAAGGCAGATGCTGAAATCGCTGCAAAAGCGGCTGAATCGGAAAAGGCTATTGCCGACATCCGTGCAGGTGCGCTGGAAAGCATTCAAATCGTTGCCAAGGATACGGCAGTCGAACTGGTTACCGCTCTGGGTGGCGAGGCTGATGCCAAAACCATCAACGGTGCGGTTGACGCGCAGACAAAAGGATAAGTGACATGCGGAACACTCTTGCCCTTATCCTGACATTTGTTGCCGCCAGCCCCGCGCTGGCCGCAAGTGGCCCGTTTTTCTCGCTTGGCAACACCGACTTTGTGGTTCTGCTGGGCTTCATCGTTTTCATCGCAGTCCTGTTCTACTTCAAGGTCCCGGGCATGATCGGTGGAGCGCTGGATAAGCGTGCCGAAGGCATCAAGTCCGAACTGGACGAAGCTCGCGCCCTGCATGAAGAAGCGCGCAGCCTGCTTGCCTCGTACGAGCGCAAGCAACGCGAAGTTCAGGGTCAGGCAGATGCCATCGTGGCCGCTGCCAAGGAAGATGCGGTTCTGGCGGCCGAGCAGGCCAAGGCCGATCTGGAGCAATCCATCGCGCGCCGTCTGGCGGCCGCGCAGGATCAGATTGCCTCGGCTGAGGCATCGGCTGTCAAGGAAGTCCGTGACCAGGCGATCACCGTTGCTGTTTCCGCAGCCAACGCCGTGCTGGCCAAGCAGATGACGGCCACTCAGGCCAACAAGCTGATTGATGCATCCATCGCGGATGTGAACGAAAAGCTGCACTAAAACACTTCCGGCCCGGCAGCACATCTGCCGGGTCCGGGCTTTGGGCTATCCGGCCCGAACCCCGCTTCCCGATTTGACCGGGGACCGATTGTCTGCGTTACATATTCGGAAACACTCCAACCAAATTTGCGCCCGTGCGATGGCATTTGCCGACACCGGACCGGATAAGAGCCCTTTATGACCGAATTGCCGACGATCAGTGTCGTTATCCCCAACCTGAACTGCGTCGATTTCATCGAACGGACAATCCTCTCGGTGCTTGAGCAGGAATATCCCAAGCTGGACCTGATCCTGTCGGACGGGGGCAGCACTGATGGTTCGATGGAGGTGGTCGAAAAGTACCGCGATGCGTTTTCACATATCATCTCGGGCCCGGATACCGGGCAGGCCAACGCTGTAAACAAAGGCTTTGCAGTGGCCACGGGCGACGTAATGGGTTGGATCAATTCGGACGATGTTCTTATTCCCGGCGGCCTTGCCACGGTAGGATCGCTGTTTGCGTTGAACAAAAACATGAATTGGATGACCGGGCGGGTCACGTGCATTGACGAAGAAGACAATGTCCTGACTGTACGGCGCCCAAAGCCCGTTTCACGGGTAAGGCTGCTTGCCGGGGATTATCAGTGGGTTCAGCAGGAATCGACCTATTGGCGGCGTGACCTTTGGGATCAGGTCGGGGGCCAACTAAACGAGAACCTCAAGCTTGCCGTCGACGGAGAGTTATGGCTGCGGTTTTCGCGACATACCGATTTGGTGCCCGTGCATGCTCAGGTCGGGGCTTTCCGGTTCCGCAAGGGCCAGCGGTCCGAAGCGGCTGAGGCTTACCATGCGGAAATGCTTCAGGCGATTGAGGTCGAGCGTCAGGCGCAGAGCCGGTCGGATGACCTGATCGGGGCGATATTGGACACGCCGTTGGAATTGCGCTCTCGGACCGAAGCTGAAGGGTTGTTTCCGTCGCTGTCCAGTCAGGACCCGAAGGCAATGAAACGGCCAAATTTGTGGGTTCACAGTCTTAAGCGGCGGCTGAACGGAATTTAACCCTGAAGGCCCTGCTGTTTCTTGCGCCTGCTGGTCCACCACACATAGGCCGCCAGGAGAGTGATTGCGATTTCGATCTTGAAGGTCCAATGGCTTAGAAAAGATAAAATCCAATGAGAATGCGTGGCCTGAACAACCACCAGCGGGTGGGTGAATTCGGAAATTGGCCAAGCCCATGCCACTTCGCCAATGATCGAATCCAAGGTCATATGCACCAGACCCCCGGCGCCGAAGGCTGCTGTAATGAGACCTGCGCGCGGGAATCTTAGCCGCAGCAGCAGGCCGAGCGTCAGGATGCCGAGCCAGAGCAGAGGGCGGTGTGTGAGGTATTCGTGATGGTGGTGGCTGCGATTGTCTACGAAATAGAACCACAGCAAATCGATATCCGGGGCGATGGAACCAATCATCGCAGCGGCAAACGCAGCTTTATCCAATCCGGGCGTCGCAGTGCGAAAGACCAGATACGCACCAGGTAGGTGCCCAATGAACATCAGTGCTGCCCTGTCTCATGGTCCAGGCGCTGCTGCGCAATGGCTTCGTTCCGCAGGGCTTTCTGGTGGTCTTCCATGCAGATGCGAACAAAGCCCAGATGCTCCTGGACTGCAACGCGCGCAGCCTCAGGGTCGCGTGCCTGCAGCGCTGAATTGATTTCCCGGTGTTGATCCAGAATGGCGTCTCGCGTCGTACGCTGCCGGAACATCATCTGCCGATTGTAGAAGACACCCTGTCGTAGCAGGTCGAACATCGACCGCATCATATGCAGCATGACCACGTTGTGACTGGCCTCAATGATGGCCATGTGGAACTGCGCATCCAGATGGGCCTCTTCCTCGGCCGCATTGCGGGCATGGGCGGCTTCCATCTTGTCAAAGATCGCCTGTACGACTTTCAGGTCGCTTTCCGACCCCAGTCTTGCCGCGCGTTCTGCTGCAAGCCCTTCCATGTCCCGGCGGAAGGACAGATAGTCGAAAACCGCCTCGTCATGGCTGCTGAACAACCGGATCAGAGCCGGTGAAAAAGCCGAGCCTAAGACTTCGGCAACATAGATTCCTGACCCCGCCTTGGCTGTCAGCAAACCCTGATGCTGAAGATCAGAAATCGCTTCGCGCAGTGAGGGGCGTGAAACGCCCAGACGGTCGGCCAGTTCCCGTTCTGCAGGCAAACGTTCTCCGGGGCGCAGGATCCCGCGCAGAATCAGCAACTCGATTTGTTTGACCACCGCAATGGACAGCTTTTCAGTTTGGATCTTTTGGAAGGGCATGGCGGCGCGTTTTCGAAATTGGTCAATTCATATGACCACGTATCCGGGCCTGGTTCAAGCAGGGGGTGGAGTTGAATTTAGGTCAGCAATATTGACATTATAAAATTTGCACCTAGGGTGGGTCGCAACAGGGCAGGAGGAGGCCAAGGATGACCCAGAATCTGTTTGCAACGCGGGCGTCCCGGATGAAAGCATCGGAAATCCGCGAGTTGTTGAAACTTCTTGATAAGCCGGGCATCATCTCCTTCGCGGGCGGCATCCCAGACCCAAACTTGTTTCCCACCGAGGCCTTTGCCCAAGCGTGTCAGGCCGCTTTGAGTGCTGGGCCGCAGGCGCTGCAATATTCAGTCAGCGAGGGCTATGTTCCATTGCGCGAATGGCTTGTGCAGCATATGCGCGAGATCGGCGTCGATTGTAGTGCCGATAACATCCTGATCACCTCGGGATCGCAACAGGCCTTGGATTATCTGGGCAAGCTCTATTTGTCGCCGGGGGATACTGCGTTGATCGGCTGGCCGACCTATCTGGGGGCGATCAACGCCTTTGATGCCTACGAGCCCCGGTTCGACCGTCTTATGCTTAATGGCAATAGAGGTGCCTCCGAATATTCCGAAGCCGCAGGCGAGGGCGCGGTCAAATTCGCTTATCTGTCGCCTGATTTCGCAAATCCAACCGGTGAGACCGTTGACCTGCGTGGTCGAGAATACCTGCTGGATCTTGCCGATGATCTGAATATAGCGGTGATCGAGGACGGCGCCTATCAGGCTCTGCGCTATGAAGGAGATGCCATCCCTCCGGTTTTGGCGTTAGAACAGGCGCGAAAAGGGTCGATCGAGGCCTGCCGTACGATCTATTGCGGTAGCTTCTCGAAAACGCTGTCTCCCGGTTTGCGCGTTGGCTGGGTGGTGGCCGCCAAGCCCATTATCTCGCAACTGGTATTGGTCAAGCAGGCGGCGGATTTGCATTCGCCCACGTTGAACCAGATGGCGGTTGAGCAGGTTGCCCGCGCGCATTTTGACACGCACATCCCGCTTTTGCGCCAGACTTATGGTGCCAGGCGCGATGCTATGCTGGATGCGTTACAACAGAACATGCCCGATGGCGTTCAGTGGACGCATCCCCAGGGTGGTATGTTCATCTGGGTGACTCTGCCTACTGGTATGAACGGGGCAGACCTGCTGGCCCGTGCGCTCGACACAGTGAAACTGGCCTTTGTACCGGGTCGGGCCTTTTTCGCAGATGGCTCGGGCGCCAATACGATCCGGTTGAGTTTCTCGAACTCGGATGAGGATACGATCCGCGAAGGTATTCGCCGCTTGGGAATCGTACTTAGGGCCTGAGCGAAGGAAAGGTTCTGTTAACCAGTTTTGGCAATGATGCGGATATGATCCGGATTTTGTCTTTTCTGATGCTGGCTGCATGTTCGGCCGGGACCCCCCACTTTCGCGATGTTCATGCGACGCGTATCGCTGTGAATGGCAGCGTATTTGATGTTCGCTTGCGCGGAGATCTGGCTGAAGCCGTTCGGGTCAATTCGCAATACGCTCCGCGTCTTGGCCCGATCCGCGAACGAGCGGCCATGGCGATGGCTCAGGTCTCGGGGTGCCCGATACTGGATGTCCTGGGCGACGCGGCCGTGACCGTTGGGGTTTTGGGTTGTGACCGCGCAATGGGCAAGCGGTTGCTGCTGACGGCGGTTTCGGTCCCGAATTACGAATGCATTGATACCGGGCTGTTTCATGACCTTGGTGACGGTGACGGCTATCAGGTCTTTGAGTGTACAGCCTACTGAATCGCGCTTTTTCTTGCGGATTTAGGCAAGATGTTGTGGATAAGTGGGCCATATATCCCATATCCTGCGCGACTCCGTTGACTCACCCCCAATCCGTTGCGCAGACTTCAAAGGTATAGGAATCACGGGACCCATTGCCTTTGCGCTTTAGCAAACTCAAACTCACCGGCTTCAAAAGCTTTGTTGATCCGACCGATCTGATTATCGCGGATGGGTTGACCGGTGTTGTGGGCCCTAATGGTTGTGGCAAATCCAATCTGCTGGAAGCTCTGCGTTGGGTGATGGGGGAAAACCGACCCAAATCCATGCGCGGTGGCGCGATGGAAGATGTGATTTTCGCCGGGGCCGCCACGCGGCCGGCCCGCAATTTTGCCGAAGTTGTGCTGACCATGGACAACTCCGAGCGGCTCGCGCCCTCGGGTTTCAATGACAGCGACCAGCTTGAGATTGTCCGCCGCATCACCCGAGATGTCGGCAGCGCCTATAAGACCAATGGCAAGGATGTGCGGGCGCGTGATGTGCAGATGTTGTTCGCCGACGCGTCAACGGGTGCACATTCTCCGGCGCTGGTCGGACAGAACCGCATTGCCGAACTGATTAACGCCAAACCCCGCTCTCGCCGCCGCATTCTGGAAGAGGCGGCCGGAATTTCGGGCCTCTATCAGCGCCGACACGAGGCCGAGTTGAAGCTGAAGGGTACCGAGGCCAACCTGACCCGTGTGGATGACGTGCTGGAACAACTGGGCGGACAGCTGGCGCAGCTGGCCCGTCAGGCGCGTCAGGCCGCCCGCTATCGCGAAATCGGAGAGCAGCTGCGCCAAGCCGAAGGCATGTTGCTCTATCGTCGCTGGAAAGAGGCCGACATGGCCCGCCAGCAGGCCGAGGAAAAGCTGCGCGAACGCCTGACCGAGGCGTCGCGCGCCGAAGCTGATGCACGCTCTGCCGTCGCAAGTCGGGCGGAAATCGAAGAAACCCTGCCACCCCTGCGCGAGGAAGAGGCCATTGCCGCCGCCGTCCTGCAGCGCCAACAGGTGCAGCGGGATCAGTTGTCGGATCAGGAAACCCGCGCCCGTCAGACGATTGAGACATTGACCAATCGCATTCAGCAGCTTGGCAACGATATCGAGCGCGAGGCCGGGCTGAACCGCGATGCGGGACAGATGATCGAACGGCTGGAATGGGAAGCTCGTGAATTGGCCAAGGCTGCCGATGGCCACGACGAAAAAGTCGCCGAGGCCGCCGAGGTCGCGCGCGAAGCGGCCTCTGTCCTGCAAGACCGCGAAGACCACTTGTCACAAGAGACTGAGGATATGGCGCGTCTGGTTGCGCGCCACCAGTCCGGCCAGCGATTGGTCGACGACAGCCGCAAAACGCTGGCCAGGTCGGAAGGTGAAGAGGAAAAGGCCCGCGCAGCGGTGGATGAGGCGAAAACAGCCCTGACCCGCGCCGCCGAGGCATTTGAGGCCGCGCAAGAAGGTGAAGAAGAGGCTCGCGAGGCCTCTGAAGCCGCCGAAGAGGCACTGGCCGCCGCTGACGAGTTACGCAATGAAACCCAGGGCCGCGAGGCCGAGGCGCGTGCGAAAAGATCCGAAGCTGAAGGTGAGCTGGGTGCGATCCGCGCCGAGACCACAGCTCTGGCCAAGCTGGTTGAACGGGATACCGCAGAAGGCGGGCAGGTGCTCGACATGCTGCGCGTGGAACCGGGCTATGAAAAGGCGTTGGGTGCTGCGCTTGCCGATGATCTGAGGGCGCCGTTGGTCGAGGGCGACGGGCCATCAGGCTGGGTTCCGGTGGCGGGTTACGATGCCGATCAATCGCTGCCCGATGGGGCCGAACCACTGGCCTTGCATGTATCCGGTCCTGATCGCCTCAGCCGCCGGATCGCGCAGATTGGTTTGGTCGATGCGGATCAGGGCGCGCGGTTGCAGGCATCGTTGAAGCCGGGCCAAAGGTTGGTGTCGCGTTCCGGCGATCTGTGGCGGTGGGACGGGTTCCGTGCCTGGGCCGAGGATGCGCCAAGTGCGGCCGCCCTGCGGCTTGAACAGCTCAACAAACTTGAGGCACTGAAACAGGAACTGGCCCGGACCGAGGCGCAGGCCGACGGGGCCCGCGCCGCGCACGAGACGCTGTCGCAACAACTGGCCGACGTGACCGAGGCTGACCGCCGCGCCCGCGAGGCACGCCGCGCCGCCGATCAGCGCATGGCTGAAACCGCGCGTCTGCTCAGCAGGGCCGAGGCCGATCGCAATCTGGCGCAGGGCAGGCTGGAAACGCTGGCGCTTGCCGTTGATCGCCACAAAGAGGATGCGATGTCCGCCCGCGCCCAACTGCGCGAGGCCGAGGGCGCCTTAACCGGTCTGGGCAATCTCGACAATGCCCGCGCGCAGGTCGAAGACATCAAACAGACGGTCGAGGCGGCGCGGATCACGATGCTGACTCACCGCTCGTCCCATGACGAGCTGCGCCGCGAGGGCGAGGCCCGTACCCGCCGTACACAAGAGGTCACCAAAGACCTCAGCGGTTGGCGGCACCGCCTGGACAGCGCCGAAAAGCGGATCTCGGAACTGGCCGAGCGCAAGGAAAGTTCCGAGGAAGAGCTATCCGAAGCGATGGCTGCTCCGGGCGAAATCGCCGAGGCGCGTGAAGAGTTGAACGAATTGATCGAAACTGCCGAAGCCCGCCGGGCCGAGGCCGCCGACAAGCTGGCTGCCGCCGAGTCCCGCCAGCGAGAGATTGTGCTGGCTGAGCGCGAAGCGGAACGTCTGGCTTCGGAGGCGCGCGAAAGCCGCGCCGCCGCTGAGGCGCGCTGTGATGCAGCCAAAGAGGCCGTATCGGCAGCGGCCGAGCGTATCGCTGAGGATCAACAGCTAACCCCGAACCAGTTGCTGAATCAGCTGGATGTGAATCCCGACCAGATGCCGGCTGCCGATGCTCTTGAGGCCGAGGTCAACCGCCACAAACGCCAGCGAGATGCGATGGGCGCGGTAAACCTGCGTGCCGAAGAGGACAGCAAAGAGGTTCAGGAAGAATTCGACACGCTGAACGGCGAAAAGGCCGATCTCGAAGAGGCGATCAAAGCGCTGCGCAGCGGCATCTCCAGCCTCAACCGCGAAGGACGCGAACGGCTACTGACCGCGTTTGAACAGGTGAATTCGAACTTCGCCATGTTGTTCAAGCATCTCTTTGGCGGTGGCGAGGCCAATCTGGTCATGGTCGAAAGCGACGACCCGCTGGATGCCGGCCTTGAAATCATGTGCCAGCCGCCGGGCAAGAAATTGTCGACGCTCAGCCTGCTTTCGGGTGGTGAACAGACCCTGACCGCGACGGCCCTGATCTTTGGCGTCTTTCTGGCGAACCCGGCTCCGATCTGTGTTCTGGACGAGGTCGATGC
Organism: Ruegeria sp. CDSC042; assembly: GCF_059610745.1. NCBI lineage: Bacteria > Pseudomonadati > Pseudomonadota > Alphaproteobacteria > Rhodobacterales > Roseobacteraceae > Ruegeria > Ruegeria sp. CDSC042. Next base: position 48,468 of record NZ_JBXWOF010000009.1, on the reverse strand, counting down.
TCCGCTGGATGATGCCAACGTGACCCGGTTCTGCGACCTTCTGGACGAGATGTGCCGCCAGACCGACACACGGTTCCTGATCATTACCCACCACGCGGTGACCATGGCGCGGATGGATCGTCTGTTCGGCGTCACCATGCAAGAACAGGGTGTCAGCCAGCTGGTCTCGGTTGATCTGAAGAAAGCCGAACAGATGGTCGCCTGACCTCTCACTGCAACGTTATGAGCGGTTTCGTAAGAATTGGGTTAGGCTGCTGCCATGACCCGTTTCCTGATCATCGCCCTACTGACTGCTACCCCTTTAGGGGCCGCGGAATGGACGACCAAGCCCGATGACGTCCCTCTGACCCAACAAGAGTTGACGGCGCTGGCGGGTCGGACGCTGACCTTTTATGATGACGGGCAGTCGCGATACTCGGCTGGCGGGGCCTATTCCTATACCTATGCCAGCGGAGAATCCGCGTTCGGAACCTATTCCATCGCGGAGGATGGCAGTATCTGCGTGCAATACAGAAACGGGTTCGGTCGATGTGATCTTTATGTCCTGAGTGCTGGACGCCTGATCCTGATCACGGAAAAGGGAGAGCGTTTCCCGGTACGGCCCGAGTGACATTCAAGAAACCGGGCAACTGTTGAAATTGATCTGAATATTTGGATTTTTGGTGGTCATTTAATCGTAATATTTCAAAATTAGATGGAGATCAGGGGCGAATTCTCACCCCGCGTTGTTGTAATTTCCCGTATCAACAACGGATCAAAAGAGGCGGGTCGATGTGCAGATTTCTGGCTTGGGCGGGTGCGAAACGGTTTCTGGACGAACTTGTTATGGACCAGGAACAGTCGCTGGTGCATCAAAGCAGAAATGCCCTGATTGGCAAAACGCCGATCAACGCGGATGGTTTTGGGTTGGCCTGGTATTCCGGGCGCGAAACGCCTTGTTTTTACAAAGACACCAACCCGGCTTGGTCGGATGCCAACCTGAAACAGTTGACCCATCACACGAAATCGCACCTGTTCCTGGCGCATGTACGTGCCTCAACAGGGACTGCCACGTCGCGGAACAACTGCCATCCCTTTGGCTGTGGTAAGTGGAGCTTTATGCATAACGGGCAGGCCGGCGGCCATGACCGTATCCGCCAACAGCTTGACGGGATGATACCTAGCCACCTGTACGATCATCGCCTTGGCGCAACTGAAAGCGAGGCGATTTTTCTGATTGCCCATGGCGAAGGGTTGGACGCCGAACCCATCGCCGCGATGGAGCGTGCGGTGCACCGTGTCGAGGTGCTTGCCCGCGCTAAAGGAAGCCTACCCCATATGCGCTTTGCCGCCTGCTGGTCCGATGGAGATCGCCTGTTTGCTGCGCGCTATGCCTCGGACCGTTTCGCACCCAGCCTGCATTACAGGCCCTGCGATGATGGGATCATTATCGCGTCTGAGCCGCTGGATGCGAAGAATGGCGATTGGGCCGAGATCCCGGCAAATACCGCCATCGAAACACGCGGCGATAGGCTGCAGATGCATGTGTTTGAGCCGAACGGGCGATCTTTGGACGCCGAAGTCGCCTAGATCGCCGTATCGAAGAGCGACTAGAGCCGGTTCAACAACTCAGCCGTTGGCCAGGCATCCGCAGGCAGGCCTAGTCGTGCTTGCTCTGACTGTACAGCCGCGCGGGTCCCTGCGCCCAGAATCCCGTCGATCTTGCCCACATTATGGCCGCGCGCCTGCAGCTTGCTTTGCAGCTGCTTCATCTGTGCACCCGATAAGCCTTGGGCCGCGTTGCCCGCGTCATAGACCTGTGCCCCTTCAAGCCGGGTGCCGAAATAGGCTGCGGTCAGCACATAGACAAAGCTCTGGTTCCATTCGAAATACACATCAAAATTTGGATAGGCCAGAAAGGCAGGCCCGTTATGCCCTTGCGGTAGGATCAGCGAGGCGGGCAGGTTGGTGAGGGACCCGTTGCGTGCCTGAACGCCCATCGCCTGCCAGTCAGAAACCGAACGCGGTTTGCCCGGGCCCGATAGCGACCAATCCATCCGTGCGGGTACGGTGACCTCTTGCAGCCAAGGCTGCCCCGGTTGCCAGCCCAGATGCGACAGCATCTTGGCGCCCGACATAAGCGCATCGGGCGCAGAGGTCTTTAGCGAAACCTTGCCGTCACCATCGCCATCGACCCCGTTTTCCAGAATGTCTCGGGGCAGCATCTGCACCATTCCAATCTCGCCAGCCCAAGCACCTGACGTGCGGGCCGGGTCGAAATTTCCCCGGCTGTACAGCTCAATCGCAGCGAACACCTGAGGCCGGAACAATTCTGGACGACGGCAATCATGCGCCAGCGTCACCAGCGCGTTGCGGGTGTTGAAATCCCCCTGAAACGCCCCGTAATCCGTTTCGAACGCCCAAAATGCCAACAGCACCCCGCGCGAGACACCATATTGTTGCTCGATCCGGTCAAACACCGCGTCGTATTTGCGCGACATGGCCTGACCCCGGTCGATCCGGTTTTGAGAAATCAGGTGTCGCGAAAAATCAATGAACGGTTTCTGGAACACGCCCTGTGCCCGGTCGGCTTTCAATACCGCGTTGTCTTGTTGCACACCTTTGAAGAAGGCATTGACGGTGGATTTGTCAAAGCCTTGCTGAACGGCCTCGGCCTTCAACCCCTTCACGAAGGAATTGAAACCCCCGCCACATTGGGCAAGCGCAGGTGAAGCAAACAAGGCGGCGGCAACAAGGCCGGAAAGAAAACGCATGGACAGGTCCGTCAGATTATGAAGCTGACCCCAACCCACACTGACACGAGGCCAAGCGCAAGCCCCCATATCCTCCAAAGCATGTCACATGCGCGGAAAACCTCTGGCGCGCCGATGTCGCGTGGGGCCTCGCCGTTGACCCAGGCCAGATCACGGAGCTTTCCGTCATAACTGCGCGGCCCGGCAAGGGCCACGCTCAGCGCGCGTGCCATTGCCGCCTCGGGCCAGCCAGCGTTGGGAGAGATATGGCGGCGCGCATCGCCGACCATCTCGCCCCATCTGGCCCATTGGTTTGACAAGATGACGATCAACAGAAAGGTCAGTCGCGCGGGGATCAGGTTGAGGACATCATCCAACCGCGCAGCTGCCCATCCGAAATCACGGTATTTATCCGTGCGATAGCCGACCATGCTGTCGGCGGTATTGATCGCCTTGTAGACCAGAAGCCCTGGCAGGCCACCCACCAGAAACCAGAAGGCCGGCGCGATGACTCCGTCGCTGAGGTTTTCAGCCGCGCTCTCGATCGCGGATCGGGCGACCTGTGCTTCAGTCATGTCCTTGGTGTCACGTGACACGATCATGGCGACCTTCGCGCGCCCATCGACCAACGAGGTCTGCAAACCCTCGCCAACAGCGCGGACATGTTCCACCAGCGATTTTTGTGCCAACAGCACAGCGCAGATGATGGTGCCGATGATCGGGCCAAGCAAAGACAGAAGCCCCCCAAGCCCAGCGGCACCTGCGACCAGCAGCGCGGCAACAGCTATGCCCTTGAGGCGACGGTACGAGCCATGGTTCAGGCGGTCGTCAAGCCACCCGATGAGTTTACCAATCATAACGGCGGGGTGCCGGACGCGCGACCACAGCCAATCCGGCTCGCCCAGTGCAGCATCCAGACACATGGCGCAGACTAAGATAAAGGCGGTGCTCACAGGGCCGCCTCAAGCCGCGCCCAGCCATCTGCCGGTGGCAGGCCAAGGCGTAGATAGGTTTGCGAATAGGGGAATACACGACTCCAGATATGAGCGCGGGCCAGACGGTCTTGCCAGGCGCTGGCGTCGTCGACCTGATAGAGCCGGAACAGGCTGGTGCCGCCAATCAGCTGCGCGCCTTTCTGCGTTACCATCCGATCCATCCGGGCGGCATCGGCCGCCAAAAGCAGGCGGGTCTCGTCAGCCCAGGCCGTGTCGTGCAGCGCTTGCTCTCCGATCCGCAAGGCGGGACCTGAGACCGCCCAAGGCCCGGTCAGATCGTTCAAACGTGCGATCAGACCGGAGCGTGCGATGGCAAATCCCAGCCGAACCCCCGCCAGCCCCCAGAACTTGCCAAAGCTTTTTAGCACGATAACACCGGGCCGGTCGGCAAGATGGATCAGCGAGGCATCGGGCGTGACGTCGCAAAAGCTCTCGTCGATAATCGTCAGGGGGGCATCCACATCGTTCACGCTCCAGATGCGCCCATCTGGGTTGTTGGGGTGCACGATCACGCGCGCCTCGACTGTGCCGGAGTTCTGTAGCGTCCAGCCCTGCGCGGCAAAGGCGGCGGCATGTTCGTTATAGGTCGGAGTGGTAATCTGAACCCGGCCGGTTGCAGCCAGCGCAGGAATGCGGGCGATCAGAGCAGATGCGCCGGGTGCAGGCAGGATCTCTGCTCCCTCGGGAACTGACCAGAAACTGCGGGCCGCATCGGCCAGCCGTTCAAATGCGCCATGGTCGGGCAATTCCATCCAATCCGATGGGGTGAGCCCGGCAACCTCGTATGGAACCGGATTGATTCCGGTGGATAGGTCGATCCAATCGGTTCGCTTACCGCCATAGACAGACATGGCCCCATCCAGCCCACCGCCATGGTCCCGGGCGGCCCGCGGATTCAAATCTCTGTTTTCGCGCGCCATCGGGCCCCTCGCCGGAATCACCAAAATTTGCTTGTTTCAAGCGGATTTCTGCCGGTTTTACAAGCAAATCCGCGTGATCAGAGGTGTGCTCAGGCCTGGTTAACACTTTGTTAATGAATTCGCGTGAACACAAACCTTAGGGGTCGGCACCACTCACCAATATAAGTGCCGAGGTTGTTGATGATGAATGTACTGATTGTTGAGAGTAACCCTGATTTAGGTCGGGTCTGGAAAAGGCATCTTGAGCGACAGGGTGCCGAGGTCACGCTTGTGACCGGGCAAGAGGATGCGATCCTTGCCCTTTATGGTGCCGAATTTGAGATCATCGTGATGGATCTGGTGCTGGAAACCGGTAGCGCCTTGGCCGTGGCTGACTTTGCCAGCTATCGCAGGCCCGAGGCCCGGGTGATCTTCGTGACCAACACCACTTTCTTTTCGGATGGCTCGATCTTTGCCCATAGCCCGAATGCCTGCGCTTATGTGCAAAGCGGCACGCCGCCAGAGGATCTGGCGGCGATGGTTGAGCATTACGCCGCGGGGCGCTGATCGCGCCCATGGGGCTCCAGATAGTTCAGGATCGGGTTCGTCGGGATGATCCGGTGCGGGTTAATGCTCTCATGGCTGTAGTGATAGTGGCGCACGATATGGTTTAAATTCACGGTCCGCGCAACACCCGGCCACTGGTACAGCTCGCGGGTATAGGCCCACAGGTTGGGATAGTCGATCAGACGCCGCCGGTTGCATTTGAAATGCAGATGGTAGACCGGGTCGAACCGGATCAGCGTGGTGAACAACCGCCAGTCGGCCTCGGTGATGCGGTCGCCCATCAGATAGCGGCTGGTGGACAGCCGGTCTTCGAGCCAGTCCAGCGTGTCAAAGAGCGGGCCAACGGCTGCGTCATATGCCGCCTGGCTGGTGGCAAAGCCGGATTTGTAGACTCCGTTATTGATGTCGGAATAGATGCGGGCATTGACCTGTTCGATTTCGTCACGCATTGCCTCGGGCCAGTAATCATCGGTGTTCCCGGTGATCCCGTCAAAGGCCGAGTTGAACATCCGAATGATTTCCGAACTTTCGTTCGAGACGATGGTTTCCTGTTCCTTGTCCCACAGGATTGGAACGGTTACGCGCCCCGAATAGGTCGGGTCAGCCTTGGTATAGATTTGGTGGGCATAGTCCATTCCGTACAGTACGTCGCCCGCCGCCCCGTGTTCGTCGGTTGCAAATGTCCATCCCTTGGTCAGCATGTCTGGGTGTACGACCGAAACCGGGATCAGATCGGACAGCTCTTTCAGTTCGCGGAAAATCAGTGTCCTGTGGGCCCAGGGGCAGGCATGGCTGACATAAAGGTGATACCGGTCGGGCTCGGCATTGAAACCATCTTTGCCAGAGGGGCCGGCACTGCCATCGGCGGTCAACCAGTTGCGAAACTGCGCCGCGCTACGCTTGAAGGCGCCGCCTGTGGATTTGGTATCATACCACGTGTCATGCCATTTGCCGTCGACCAATAGGCCCATGCTTGGATCCTCCGTAATGCGGTTTCCCGGAACATACGCTTTGAAGGGGACCGATCCTATGCGAGCCGCCGCGCATTGTGCCTGCGTTTTCGCACAGGTTGGAATGGGATTTCCGTGCAACAGGTTTGGATTCGACCGCGTTGAGTGATCGGCTTCACTGGATTTTTACAGTCTACGTTCCAAAATAGAGTCCGCTGCGGGGGAGTTTTGATATGAGTACCTATGTTTCCAAAGAAATCAGCGCCGAATTGGATGCTGCGCGAATCGCGAGTCTGAAGAAAACCAGCCGACTTCGTGTCGAATTGGGTGACAATACCTACAAAATTCTCCGATTGTGGAAGGATGGCTTCACCGTAGAGGCCGCGACCACGCCTCGATTGCGCGGTTTGGTCGATATCTACGATGGCGCGCGTCACTTATATCAATGCCTGATCATTGCCGATGAATGTGAGGCAGGCGAAATGCGTTATGAATTCAAGCGCAGCACGGCCGCCTCCGACAAGGCCCCATTGGATTTCTATCGATCTCCGGACGCGCCCATCGCGCTGCTTGGAAACAAGGACTAGGCTTTTGCCCATCGGGTCTGCCGATGGGCATCCCGCTATTGCAGATCGGAAAACGCGTGTTTCAGCCGTTTGCTGGCCTCTTCAACACGCCCGCGTTGCGTCGCAAGATTGAACCGCTCGAATGTCTCTCCGCCCGCACCAAAGCCGGGGCCGGGCGAGGTGGCGATTTTTGCATCCTCGCGCAGACGCCGGGTAAATTCTGCGTGGTCCATTCCGGTGCCCGAGAAATCAATCCAAGCCAGATAGGTTGCCTGTAAGGGCATTGACCACAGGCCAGGGATTTCTGCGATTGCAGCGTCAAAGATTTTTCGGTTGCTATCAAGATGGGCGATCTGTTCATCCACCCAAGCGGCCCCTTCAGGCGAATAGGCAGCGGTGATCATTGCGACTCCCAATGCGCTGGGATCATAATCCAGTGTCTGGATTCGGCGACGCATCGCGGCGCGCAGGTGCGGGTCGGGAATGATCATATTCCCCGTCCGTTGACCTGCGATGTTGAAGGTCTTGGACGCTGCCGTCAGTGTCACCGTCCAAGGCCGCGCAACCGGCGCGGCGACATCCATCGGAACAAAGGTCGTGCCGGGATAGACCAGATCGTGGTGAATCTCGTCCGATACCAGAATAAGGCTGTTCCGTTCCGCAAATGCCGCGACTGCGCGCAATTCTTCTGGCGTCCAGACCCGGCCCGAGGGGTTCTGAGGCGAGCACCACAAAAGCATCTTCTCGGTTCCGTCCAGCCGCGATTGCGCGTCTTCCAGATCAAGGCCATAGCCGTCGCCGTCGCGCATCAAGGGGCATTCCACCACGCGCCGACCCGACTTGTTCACCTTATGTGCAAACTCATGGTAGACGGGTGTAAAGATGACCACTCCGTCGCCCGGACTGGTCCAGACATCGAGGCAGAGGGCAATCGCATTTCCCAGACCCTGCGACGTCAGAATCCAATCAGAATCGATCTCCCACCCGTGGCGGTTCTTCATCCACCATTGGATGGAATTCAGGTAGTCCGGGTGCATCCAGGAATATCCGAAAACACCGTGATCCGCCGCGTTACGCACAGCGTCGATCACACAAGGCGCCGTAGAATAGTCGGAATCGGCCGTCCACATTGCCAGACTGTCATCTGGCGAAAGGCCATACAGCTTTTCAAGCTTGTCCCATTTCGAACTGTTAGTGCCGCGGCGGTCGATCAGGTCGTTGAATGTCATATCTGCTCCATCTGTCCGGATGAAAGCTAGCCGCAAATTCGGCAGGTGCAAGGGGGGCGTTGCGGCTTAGGGCGTGATGGCCTAAATCAACCTCATGAAACGCAATATACTGATCCATCCCGACCCCCGCCTGAAAAAGATCTGCTCTCCCGTAGTGGATCTGACGGACGAATTGCGCCAGCTGGCTGATGACATGCTTGAGACGATGTATGATGCGCCTGGTATCGGGCTGGCAGCGCCTCAGATTGGGATGCTGGACCGGCTGATCGTTATGGACTGTGTCAAGGAAGAGGGCGAGGCTCCACGCCCGCTGATTATGTTCAACCCCGAAGTGGTCGCATCGTCGGACGAGACGAATGTCTATGAAGAAGGTTGTCTTTCGATCCCCGAACAATTCGCCGAAGTCACGCGCCCAAAGGTCGTGGACGTGGCTTGGATCGATCGTGATGGTAACGCGCAGCGGGAAACATTCGATGGCCTTTGGGCAACCTGTGTCCAGCATGAGATTGACCACCTGAACGGGAAGCTGTTCATCGATTATCTTAAGCCTATGAAACGCCAGATGATCACCCGAAAAATGCAAAAGCTGAAACGCGAGCAGGCGCGCGAATGACCGTTCGTACCTGCCTGCCATGGCCTGATAAGCGTCTGCGGACTAAAGCCGAAGATATCACCGAAATTACTGACGAGGTTCGTGCCATCTGGGATGACATGATCGACACAATGGAGGCGATGCCCGGCGTCGGCCTTGCCGCACCGCAGATCGGCGTGATGCTCCGGCTGGCGGTGGTCGATGGCTCGACCGAGAGGGGGCGGGCTGTGCGGCTGGCAAACCCTGAGATCCTGCACAGATCCGTCGAATTGCGCGAGCATGAAGAAGCCAGCCCAAACTTGCCTGGCGTGTCGGCCAATGTGAAACGTCCCCGGGCTGTGACGGTAAAGTTTCTCAACGAAAAAGGCATCATCGACCGCCGTGACTTTGTCGGGATCGAAGCCACCAGCGTGCAGCACCAGATCGACCATCTAAACGGGCAGATGTATTTCGACAGGCTCAGCAAGGTCAAACGAGACATACTGCTGCGCAAAGCTAAAAAGCTGGGGTAGGCATGCGGCTGATCTTTTTGGGGACACCCGATTTCTCGGTTCCGGTGCTGGACGCGCTGATTGATGCGGGGCATGAGGTTGCCGCCGTCTACTGCCAGCCTCCGCGCCCAGCGGGCAGAGGCAAAAAGGATCGTCCAACCCCCGTTCATGCTCGGGCCGAGGCATTGGGACTGACCGTTCGGCATCCGGTCTCATTGAAATCAGCGGAAGAACAGGACGCCTTTGCCGCGTTGAATGCGGATGTGGCTGTCGTCGTGGCCTATGGTCTGTTGTTGCCACAACCGATTCTGGATTCGCCTACGCAGGGATGTCTGAACATTCATGCAAGCCTGTTGCCGCGCTGGCGGGGGGCTGCGCCGATCCATCGGGCGATCATGGCGGGTGATGCGCAAACCGGTATTTGCATCATGCAGATGGAGGCTGGTCTGGATACCGGGCCAGTCCTGTTGCGGCGGGCCACCGACATTGGTGCGCAGGAGACCACAGGGCAGTTGCATGACCGGCTGTCTGAAATGGGCGCTTCTCTGATCGTCGAGGCACTGTCCAAACTGCCGAACCTGACGCCCGAGCCTCAACCCGACGTCGGCGTGACCTATGCCGCCAAGATCGACAAGGCTGAGGCGCGTGTTGACTGGGCCAGACCCGCGGTCGAAATTGACCGTCAGATCCGTGGCCTGTCCCCCTTTCCCGGCGCCTGGACCGAGATGAATGGCGAGCGGATCAAGCTGCTTGGTTCCAAATTGGCCGAGGGGCAGGGTGTTGCAGGAGAGGTTCTTGACGACCAACTGAAGGTTGCCTGTGACGATGACGCGATTGAGCTACTGCGCTTGCAACGGGCGGGTAAAGGGGCGCAGGATAGGGAAACTTTTCTGCGGGGGTGGCCGATTGCCGTTGGTACCCGCCTGTCATCGGAGTAGGCCACCATGTTCATGATCCTGATGGGGACTGTCGTTATTGCTGGGATTGTCGGCTATCTGTCCGAGAAATCCGGCTTTACCCATAATGGCATTCTGCAGTCGATCATCATCTGCGTAGGCGGTGCATTCCTGTTCTATTTCGTGCGCATCATGTTTGGGATCAGCTTTGGCCCGCCCGGTCTGGATGCAGTGCTGTCCTCGATCGGGGCGCTGATCATCGTTCCGACCCATTGGAGGAAGTGACATGCCCGTCATCGCCCTGATCGTCATCGGCGCCGCTGCGGGTTTTCTGGCCACCCGCCTGATGCGGATCGAGGCGGATATTCCCACCACCATGCTGATCGGTATCATTGGTGCCTTGGTTGGTGGGTTTCTTCTGCGGGCATTGGTCACGATGATGGGCTGGCTGTCCGGGTTTGTCGGCGCTGTGCTGGGGGCGCTTCTGGTGATCTGGATCTGGCAGACCTATAAGCGCCGCTAAGCCTTGGTCAAGGGCGACTGCGTGGCGGGCGGCTTTTGTAGACCGGCAGTCTCCAGCCGAACAGCAGCGATCCTGCCCGCAATGCCCAGCAGATCAGGGCGCATGCGGCAAGCACGGTCAGCTCCTCGAACCCCATCCGGTTGGCAATAACGGCCGCTACCGAGCCTGCAAGGGCGCAGGACACATAAAGCTCACCCTGTTTCAGCACCAGCGGAACCTCGTTGCAGACCACGTCCCGCATCAGGCCGCCAAAGCATCCGGTGGTGACACCCATCAACACCACGATCGTGCCGGATTGGTCCAAGGATAATGCGACGCCCGTGCCGGCAGCGACCGCGATGGACAGGGCGAAACTGTCCAACCAAACCAGCCAGTTATATCGGCTTTCGACCAGATGGGCTGTAAAGAACACAAGCACCGCCGCACTGCAGGCCATCAGGACATAGCTGGGCTGGCCAACCCAGAACACCGGATTCCGATCCAACAGCAGGTCACGCACCGTGCCGCCGCCAACGGCAGTCAGGCAGGCGATAAAGGCAAACCCTACAAGATCAAGCTGCGCGCGACTGGCGACCAATGCGCCGGTCAGCGCAAAAACCAGAACCGAGGCATAATCGAGCAGGTCCAAACCGTTCATGGCTGCGTCTTCTTGGGCTTGAACGGGGCCATGCCTGCACGGGCCAGTTCGTCGGCTTTTTCGTTTTCCGGGTGACCCGCGTGGCCCTTGACCCATTCCCAGGTCACATCATGACGCACCTGCGCCTCATCCAGCCGTTGCCACAGGTCGACATTCTTGACCGGTTTTTTGTTCGAGGTTTTCCAGCCGTTCTTTTTCCAACCGAATATCCAGCCGGTGACGCCGTTTTTCACATAGGCGCTGTCAGTGATTACGGTGATTTTCGAGGCACGTTCGAGCGTTTCAAGCGCGCTGATTGCGGCCAGAAGTTCCATTCGGTTGTTGGTGGTTTCAGCTTCGCCGCCGCTCAGTTCACGCTGTTTCAGGACGGTGTCGCCGTCCATTGCACGTAGCAACACACCCCAGCCACCCGGGCCTGGATTACCGGAACAAGCACCGTCAGTATAGGCAAACAGCTCAGGCATGGGCCAGCACCAGAATGAAGCCATCGTAAGAACCCGCCAGACCTTTGCCGATCCCGGTCCTAATCCCGTCGATGGTAAAGCCGGCATCTGCCAGGGCCTCCTCGATCTCGGTCTGCGAGAAGTAGCTATAATAGCGATCCAGATGATCGCGATGTTCGCCCGTGCCCAGTTTGAGGCCCAGGAAAAAAACGCCCTGCGGTTTCAGCGCCCGGTGGATGGCCGCCAAATGGCGTGGGAAATCCTTGCGGGGCGCGTGCAGCAGCGAGAAGCTGGCGTAGATGCCGTCATATGCGGCCACTTCGGTCACGTCGTCGAAAGTACCCAGATGCGCGTCCACGCCATTGGCGCGCGCATAGTCAACAAAAGCGGGCGTCGCATCCAGCGCATGCACGCTCAGGCCCTGGCGTAGAAAGAACGCGCTGTCTGACCCGGGGCCCGAGCCCAGATCCAACACATGCCCCTTACCGACGGCATCGACAAATTCCTGACGCGATGTCAGCTGCTCCGGTGGTAGAGGAACCTTGAGGTATTCGGCCACGTTGTTGGTATAGGCGTTGATGGTTTTGGGATCGCTCACAGATAGACTCCGACGGCAAGGCAGGCCAATACGACTGCGGTCAGCAAAATGCGCAACCGCATCCACCAGACCGGTGTTAGCCGCCAATACGAAAAGATGGCATCCAACACCAGTAGCCCGCCAAACCCCCACATTAGATTTGTGCCAGTGCTGACAGGCCCGCTGCCGGTTTTCAGAAAGGCCCACAGGGCGGGTAATGTGGACAGCGCATAACAGGTCGCGGCCTTGCTGCCAGAGGTTTTACTGGAAAACCCCCACAGCACGCCGGACATGAAGCTGAGGATGATCGCCCCATAATACAACTGGATATACGGACCGACAAAACGTGCGCCCAGTGCCTGTCGGCCCCAGTCGTTCAGATCGTCGTTCAGATAGGTCAGAGCGCCCCAGATGAAGGGGATCAGCCCGGCCAACCCCAGAAACAGCGGCGCCCTTGGTATGCCGCTCATGCGGGTTGGCGCAGGACGCGCGGGACTTTGAATTCGACATTCTCGGTCGCTGTTTCGACCATCTCGACCGTCACATCATAATGCTGGCGGAACGCATCGATAACTTCGTTGATCAGAACCTCGGGGGCAGAAGCGCCTGCTGTCAGAGCGACCGAAGAGATACCTTCGAGGGCGCGCCAATCGATATCGGTCGCGCGCTGCACCAGTTGGGCATAGCTGCATCCCGCGCGTGCCGCGACCTCGACCAAACGGCGCGAGTTAGATGAATTCGGCGCCCCCACAACCAGCAGGGCATCGGACTTCCGGGCCACAACCTTGACTGCTTCTTGCCGGTTGGTTGTGGCGTAACAGATATCTTCTTTGTGAGGGCCGACGATAGATGGAAACCGGGTCCGAAGCGCTGCAATGATATCCTTTGTATCGTCAACCGACAGGGTCGTCTGAGTGACAAAGGCCAGTTTGTCAGGGTCGCGGACCTGGACGTCTGCAACGTCTGCAACCGTTTCGACCAGCAAAACCTCTCCTTCCGGTAGCTGTCCCATCGTTCCGATAGTTTCGGGATGGCCCTTATGTCCGATCATGATCATCTGCAGCCCGGCTTCGGCGTGGCGCTGTGCTTCGACATGGACTTTGGAGACCAGCGGGCAGGTGGCGTCGACATAGACCATCTGGCGCTGCGCCGCCGTCGCGGGTACCGATTTGGGAACCCCGTGCGCCGAGAATATCACTGGCCGATCGTCGGGGCAGTCTTCCAGTTCATCGACAAAGATCGCACCTTTGGCACGCAGTCCATCGACCACGAATTTGTTATGGACAATCTCGTGCCGAACATAGACCGGGGCACCCCATTTCTGCAGCGCCATCTCGACAATCTTTATGGCCCTGTCGACACCAGCACAGAACCCGCGCGGGGCGGCGAGATAGAGGGTCAGGGGGGGCTTGGTCATGTCGCGTTCTCCTTACCGACACAGGTAAGTCTTTTCACGGCCATGGTCCAGTCAGGACAATGTCATTGATCCGACATGGTTCAATGCTAGCCAATAGGTGTTTTCAGCACCTGATCTTTGTTTAAAAAGCGCGGCCAGGGTTTCCCCTGACCGCGCTAATTTTCAACCGAGTTTGCTTTGGGGCCAGTTACTACCCGCCTGCGGCAACGGTGCGCGGTTCCATCGGCATTTCGCGCGGCGGACGACCGATCACGTCGCGGAGATCTTCCAGCTCGATGAAGTTGTCGGCCTGGCGGCGCAATTCGTCCGAGATCATGGGTGGCTGGCTGCGGATGGTCGACACCACAGAAACGCGTACCCCCTGACGTTGCAGGCTTGCGATCAGCGGGCGGAAATCTCCGTCGCCGGAAAACAGCACGATATGGTCTACACGTGGTGCAAGCTCCATGGCATCGACGGTCAGTTCGATATCCATGTTACCTTTGACTTTCCGACGCCCCATGCTGTCGGTGTATTCTTTTGCCGGTTTCGTAACCATGGTGAAGCCATTGTAATGCAGCCAATCAACCAGTGGACGGATGGGCGAATACTCGTCATTTTCAAGTAGCGCTGTGTAATAGAAAGCTCTGAGCATCTTACCGCGGCGCATGAATTCCTGGCGCAGCAGTTTATAGTCAATGTCAAACCCCAGTGCTTTTGCGGCTGCATAAAGATTCGAGCCGTCGATGAACAGCGCTAGCCGTTCGTCTTTATAAAACATAAATAGGTCCTTCCGGTACAAATCAGCGCGCTGCGTGTTACGTGAGTGAGTCTTGGGAAAATACAGCGCATTGATATCTCCATAATTAGGGGTTTTATGGTGTATCGCAAGTATGCAATTCGCCGAATATAGGGAGTAGGATGCGCAAAACCACCTCAAAAGCAGTGCTTGCCCTCGGTGCAAATCTCAAAGTGAGAGGTTTTGAGCCCCATCTGACGCTACGGCATGCCATTGACGCGATTTTGCGCCAGGGGCTGTTGATTCGGGCAGAAAGCCGCTTTTATGCGACCCCTTGTTTTCCTGCAGGCGCGGGGCCGGACTATGTGAATGCGGCCGTGTTGATCGAGACTGAAAGGTCACCCTTTGAGTTGCTGCAAATATTGCATGGAATTGAACATGATTACGGGCGCGAGAGGATTCAGCGCTGGGGAATGCGGACGTTGGATCTGGACCTGGTCTGTTACGATGATCTGGTTCTGCCCGACCGCGAGGTTTTTCAAAGCTGGTTATCGCTGCCGCCCGAAGATCAGAAACAGCAGGCGCCGGATCAGTTGATCCTGCCGCACCCAAGGGTACAGGATCGTGCGTTTGTGCTTGTTCCCATGGCGGATGTTGCCCCGAACTGGAGGCATCCAATACTGGATCAGACCGTCAGGGAAATGCTTGCGGGGCTTCCTTCAGGCGATATTGCGGCAGTTACCCCGTTATGATTGGTGCATTTGCAGCATTTCCTGCTTGTCAAGGCAGGGATTCGCCCTTAGATAAACCTCTTCCTGACATGGATTCAGTAACGGAGAGCGCCCCATGGCCCGCGTGACGGTTGAAGATTGCGTAGACAAGGTTCCGAACCGGTTTGAACTGGTGATGCTTGCCGCCCATCGTGCGCGCGAGATTTCCGCCGGTGGTCCGATCACCGTTGACCGTGACAACGACAAAAACCCGGTTGTTTCTCTGCGTGAGATCGCTGACGAGACTCAAAGCGCTGACGAGCTGCGCGAGCGGCTGATCGAGGCCAACCAGACCCAAATCGAGGTCGACGAGCCCGAAGAAGACCAGATGGCGCTGCTGATGGGTGCGGAAACAGACAAGCCTGCGGATGACGACATGTCCGAAGAAAAGCTGCTGCGCGCTCTGATGGAGGCTCAAGGCCAGGGGTAATCCCCACAAATGAAGGTGCGGACCGGATGATTTCTGCTGAAGACCTGATTGCGCTGGTCCGCAACTACAATCCAAAAACGAATGCAGACCGCATTGCCAAGGCGTATGAGTTCGGCAAGCAGATGCATGATGGGCAATTCCGCCATTCTGGCGAGCCCTATTTCACCCACCCTGTTGCCGTTGCCGCCATCCTGACCGAACAGCGTCTGGATGATGCGACTATTATCACGGCGCTGCTGCACGATACGATCGAAGACACCAAGGCCAATTACGGCAAAGTGTCTGAGCTGTTTGGCGAAGAAGTCGCCAAGCTGGTTGATGGGGTCACCAAACTGACAAACCTTCAGCTGTCCAGCCGCGAAACCAAACAGGCCGAGAACTTCCGCAAGCTGTTTATGGCGATGTCCAAGGATTTGCGGGTCATTCTGGTCAAGCTGGCAGACCGTCTGCACAATATGCGCACAATCAAGGCGATGCGGCCCGAAAAGCAGATCGTCAAAGCGCGCGAGACGATGGATATCTACGCGCCGCTTGCAGGCCGTATGGGTATGCAATGGATGCGGGAAGAGCTGGAAGACCTCGCCTTCCGCGTTCTCAACTCTGAAGGCCGACAGTCCATCATCCGCCGCTTCATCACGCTGCAGCGCGAAACGGGTGACGTGATCCACCGGATCACCGGCGACATGCGGCACGAACTTGAAAAGGCCGGGATTGAAGCCGAGGTTTTTGGCCGTGCCAAGAAACCCTATTCGATTTGGCGTAAGATGCAGGAAAAGGACCAGGGGTTCTCGCGTCTGTCCGACATTTACGGGTTCCGCATCATTACGCAAAGCGAAGAAGACTGCTATCGAACCCTTGGCGCGATCCACCAGCGTTGGCGCGCCGTGCCGGGGCGGTTCAAGGATTATATCAGTCAGCCGAAATCGAACGGTTATCGGTCGATCCACACCACCGTTTCAGGCCGTGACGGCAAGCGGGTCGAGGTTCAGATCCGCACCCGTCAGATGCATGATGTCGCCGAAACCGGCGTGGCCGCGCACTGGTCCTATCGGGATGGCGTGCGTTCGGAAAACCCCTTTGCCGTCGACCCGGCTAAGTGGATCGCCAACCTGACTGAACAATTCGACAGCGAAGAGGATCACGAGGATTTCCTCGAGGCAGTCAAGCTCGAGATGTATTCGGACCAGGTCTTTTGTTTCACGCCTAAGGGGGACGTGGTGAAACTGCCGCGTGGTGCGACGCCGATTGACTTTGCCTATGCCATCCACACGCGCATCGGGCACGCCTGTGTAGGGGCCAAGGTTGATGGTATTCGCGTGCCACTTTGGACCCGGATCAAAAACGGTCAGTCGGTGGATATCATAACAGCTGACGGTCAGACTCCCCAAGTCACGTGGTTGGAAATTGCCGTCACCGGCAAAGCCCGTACAGCCATTCGTCGCGCCCTGCGCGAGGTTGACCGAGAGCGGTTCATCAAGCTGGGCAAAGAACTCGCGCGATCGGGATTTGAACATGTCGGGCGCAAAGCGACCGACAAGGCGCTGGACACTGCTGCCAAGCATCTGCGCCTGAAAGACCGGCATGAGCTGCTGGCGCGCCTGGGCAGTGCAGAACTAACTGCCCATGATGTGGTCAGCGCCGTCTACCCGGAACTGACGCAGGATGATGGTGATGCCATTCCGATGCGCCGGGCCGTGATCGGTCTTGAGCCGGGGCAGAAGTTTGACCGCGCCCCTTGCTGCCAGCCATTGCCGGGTGAACGGATCGTCGGGATCACTTATCGCGGCAAAGGTGTTGTCGTGCATGCAATCGACTGCGATCGCCTGAGCGAATACGAGAGTGAGCCCAAACGCTGGGTCGATCTGCACTGGCACTCGGGAACTCACCCGGCTGTTTACGGGGCAACGATTGATGTTACGATTGGCAATGACGCAGGTGTGCTGGGTCGCATTTGTACATTGATCGGCGAGAAAAAGGCCAATATCTCGAACCTAGAATTTGTGGATCGCAAACCGGATTTTTACCGCCTGCTGGTCAACGTAGAACTGCGCGACCTTGAGCAGTTGCATTCGTTGATGTTGATGCTTGAGGCCGAAAGCGATGTCGCAGCGGTTGAACGTTTCAGAGACAGAGCTAAATCCGCAGTTGCGGCTGGCTGAGAAGGGGTGATCAGGAGTGGTATTCAAGCGCCGAGATCGACGCTCGCCTGTCCAGATCGCATCGGAATTCGTCTATCCTCGTGGTGGCTGGACCCGGGCCTTTCACTATGTGAAACACCGCGTCCGGCGATTGCCGGATTCACCTGAACGCATCGCCCGCGGGGTAGGGTTTGGAGTGTTTGCGGCCTTTACACCTTTTTACGGGCTGCATTTTGGCATTGCCGCCCTGGCTGCGCGATTGTTCAACGGCAATATGCTGGCTGCACTCAGCGGTACGTTTTTCGGAAACCCATTGACCTATGTGCCCATCGGGGTGGTTTGCCTTCAGACCGGGCATTTCCTGTTGGGCACCGAGTTTGAAGAGGGCGACACCCATGGGCTTATGGGGAAGTTTGCCAATGCGATCGGTGATCTCAAAGACAATCTGATTGCAGTATTCACCGACCGGGTGGCTGACTGGCACGGGCTGGGAATTTTCTACGACGAGGTTTTCTTTCCGTACCTGATTGGCGGCATTCTTCCCGGATTGCTGGCTGGGGTGGTTTGCTACTATCTCAGCCTGCCGCTGGTCCACACCTATCAGCAACGGCGTCGCGACAGGATCAAAAAGAAGTTTGAAGAAATCAAACGTCTGGCTGAATCCGAGGCTGCCGTTCCAGAGTCAAACCAACTAGGCTCGAGCCAGGATTTGGGAAAGGAATCAAAGGATGTCTGAGAACCGTTTGCGTCTCGGTGTGAATATCGACCATGTGGCCACAGTGCGGAATGCACGTGGTGGGGTCTATCCCGACCCTTTGCGCGCGGCCACGCTGGCCGAGCAAGCCGGTGCAGATGGCATTACTGCCCATCTGCGCGAAGATCGCAGGCATATTTCGGACGCAGATATTGACGGGTTGATGGAGGTTCTTTCGGTACCTCTGAATTTTGAAATGGCAGCCACGCCCGAGATGCAACAAATCGCTTTGCGCCATAAGCCGCACGCGGTCTGCATCGTCCCCGAAAAGCGCGAGGAACGGACTACCGAAGGCGGGCTGGAAGTCGCGCGCGAGGAAAACAAACTGGCCCATTTCATTGCACCTTTGCGTGATGCGGGCTGTCGCGTGTCGATCTTTATCGCCGCCGACCGTCGCCAGATCGAGGCCGCGCATCGCATCGGCGCCGAAGTGATCGAACTGCACACAGGCGCCTATTGTGACGCCCATGCCGAAGGCAAACTGGATGAGGCAGCGCAAGAGCTGGAAGGCCTGCGCGACATGTCCGCCTTTGCCCATTCGCTTGGCCTCGAAGTGCATGCCGGACATGGTCTGACATACGACACGGTCAAACCTGTCGCCGCTTTCCCCGAGGTGCGCGAGTTGAACATTGGTCACTTTCTGATTGGCGAATCGATCTTTTTGGGCATGACCCCCGCCATTCAGGAAATGCGCCGCCTGATGGATGAGGCGCGGGGATGATAACCGCGGGTTTCATAGCAATCTGGATCGCCTGGCTGATGGCCGGAGGCTCACCCGGTCCGGCAACCATGGGCATCGCCGGAACTGCAATGAACGAAGGCCGCCGCGCCGGTCTGGTCTTTGCACTGGGCATCTGTGCGGGGTCCGCTGCCTGGGGCATCGCCGCCGCGCTGGGCCTGTCGGCGATCATGCTGGCCAATGTCTGGGTGTTCGAAGTAATCCGCTATGTCGGTGTAGCCTATCTGGGCTGGCTGGCGCTCAAGGCCCTGAAACGGGCGCTGTCGTCGGATGAGATGGCGTTGGGCAACCCGGTCACCGGCTCGCTACGCACCATCTTTGCCAAAGGTGCGGCGATCCACCTGACCAACCCCAAGGCGATCCTCAGCTGGGGCTCGATCTATGCCATCGTTGCCCCGAATGACGCCAGCTTGTCGATGCTGCTTGGCTATTTCGGCCTACTTTACGCGGGCTCGCTGCTCATTTTCATCAGCTATGCATTCCTTTTCTCTTCCGAACGCACAGTCCGCGCCTACCGTCGCGCCCGCCGCTGGTTCGATTTTGCCTTTGCCGGGTTCTTTGGGGTGGCAAGTTACAAGATTTTGACGGTGCGGTTGTCGTAAACGTTAGCTCTTAGTTCACAAGCCGACGCTTCGGGCGTTGAATATGTATCTGGAACACAAAATCAGGATATCAGAGTTACCATGAAGAAGACCAATCTGGCGCTCTACACAGTATTGCTTTTCGGAATTCGAATGGCTTTCCCGGCTTTAGCGATCCTTATCGCGATGTTTCTAAATTACGAAATCGGATCATCCGGAATCTCGATAATCGCTCCAATGATTGCGGCAATGATTGTAGGCCAGCAATACGGAAACAGGTATGGTGAGTTGATACCGCAATCAGAAGTGACCAGATTTGCACGCAGGGCGATCTTTGTTGCAATTGCAGCAGAAGCTATCACGTCACTAGTGTGGGGATACTTGTTGATGGGTGCTGAGTTTATTCAGTTTCTTTCATCGGTTGCACAAGCTGACGGCAAAATCTTGATGGTCGCGGTAATTCTCTTTCTTTTTGTTCTCACTTATTTCGTGAATCGGTGGTGTGTGCAGATGGGCGCGAAGGGGGCGTTAAAGTCCAGATTAAGAAAAACACAACTCGGGAAATAACCTTTGATCCTAGGCATCGGCACAGACCTCGCAAACATAGACCGCATTCAAGGCACGCTCGACCGGTTTGGTGACCGGTTTCGCAACCGTGTTTTTACCGACATCGAACAGCGCAAGGCCGAACGCCGCCACGACACCGCGGGCACCTATGCCAAGCGCTGGGCCGCGAAAGAGGCGTGCTCCAAGGCGCTGGGCACCGGGCTTCGTATGGGGATTTCCTGGAAGGACATGGCTGTCACCAACCTTAAAACCGGCCAGCCAGTGATGCATGTGACCGGTTGGGCGGCGGAACGGCTCAACGATATGACCCCCGAGGGTCACGCGGCGATCATCCACGTCACCCTAACCGATGACCACCCCTGGGCGCAGGCCTTCGTGGTGATCGAGGCGCGCCCAATTCGCGAACGCAGCGCTCTGTCTTGACTAACCCCGCCGCGCCGCGCATGTAGCACCCCAACAAACCAAGGACCGGAGAGCAGTATGGCCGAGGACGTCAAAACCGGAAATCCCGTGTGGGAGACGATCAAAACCATCGTCTATGCGCTGTTGATCGCGGGCGTTTTCCGTACCCTGTTCTTTCAGCCGTTCTGGATTCCGTCAGGTTCGATGAAACAGACCTTATTGATCGGGGATTTCCTGTTCGTCAACAAAATGGCCTATGGATATTCCTATGCCTCTTGCCCCAGTCTGATTATTCCAAGCGTCGGCCTCAATATCGACGCCGAGGATGTTTGTGGCTGGATGCAAAGTGATGACAACACCCGTATTTGGGCCGGCGATCCCGAGCGCGGGGATGTGATCGTATTCCGTCATCCGGTAACGGGCCGCGATTATATCAAACGCCTGATTGGCCTGCCCGGCGATCGTATCCAGATCATCGAGGGCCAGATCATCCTGAACGGTACTCCGGTTCCGCAGCAACCCGATGGCGTCTTCACCGAGGTCGCGGCGCCGCAAGGTCCGCAAGGGTTGCGCCCGCGCTGTGAAAACGGCCCGGTTGGCCGTGGTGGCGTGTGTGAGAAATCCCGCATGATCGAAACCCTGCCCAACGGGGTGTCCTATGATGTGCTCAATATCGGTAATCAGGGGTCGGACAATACCGGCGTCTATACAGTGCCCGAAGGCGAATACTTCTTTATGGGCGATAACCGCGACAATTCCAGCGACAGCCGCCTGCCGCAATCGGCCGGGGGTGTCGGATATGTACCCTATGAAAACTTGATTGGTCGTGCAGATCGTATCATGTTCTCATCCGCTGGCCGGTCGATGCTGTTCTTCTGGACCTGGCGCGGAGACCGCTTCTTTAAGGCTGTGAATTGAAGCTTTCCGCCGAAATAAAGGCGTTTCAAAAACGTCTGGGGCATGAATTTGCCAACCCCGAGCTGCTGGTGCGTTCGCTGACCCATGGATCGGTTTCGTCCGCCACACGCCCGGACAACCAGCGGCTCGAATTTCTGGGTGATCGGGTGCTGGGTCTGGTGATGGCGACGGCCTTGCTGGAGGCGGACAAAAAAGCGAGCGAAGGTCAGCTTGCACCCCGGTTCAATGCGCTTGTACGCAAAGAGGCCTGTGCAGATGTGGCGCTGCAGATTGATTTGGGTGCTGTACTGAAACTGGGCCGATCTGAAATGCTGTCCGGAGGGCGGCGCAAACAAGCTTTGCTTGGCGACGCGATGGAGGCAGTCATTGCTGCGGTTTATCGCGACGCCGGGTTCGAGGTCGCCAGCGCCGTTATCCTAAAGCTCTGGGGTGATCGCATCCACGATGTCGAGGCCGACGCCCGTGACGCCAAAACGGCGCTTCAGGAATGGGCGCAGGCACGGGGCCAGAAACCGCCCAGCTATGTCGAAGTCAGACGCTCTGGCCCGGACCATGCGCCGGTCTTCACCATCGCTGCGCGTCTTCAGGACGGGGCAGAAGAGCAGGCAACAGCAGGGTCAAAGCGTCAGGCCGAACAGGCGGCCGCCAAGTCGTTGCTGGACCGTTTGCAGAATTAGTCTACCGGGTAAAAACAGTCTGTCTCCTGAGGGCTGGCCGGAAATGCCTATCGGTCGAACACGGGTCCTATCCGGTGATGGGTCGCCCACCATACCCCACCCAATGCCATCCAGATCGCATGTGCCAAAGCTGCAAATCGCTCTGGTCCGCTGCCTCTTTCTGCGATAGGGAGGCCCATCTGCAAACAGGATCAAACCCCAGATGACGACACGCGCCGGATTTATCGCCCTGATCGGAGAGCCCAACGCAGGCAAATCCACCCTTCTGAATCGCATGGTCGGGGCCAAGGTCTCGATCGTGACACATAAGGTTCAGACGACCCGAGCCCGCATCCGGGGCGTGGCGATGGAAGGTGATGCACAGTTGGTCTTTGTGGACACGCCGGGCCTTTTCAAACCGCGTCGCCGTCTGGATCGGGCAATGGTGGCCGCCGCATGGGGCGGGGCCGCGGATGCCGATGTGGTTGTCCTGATGGTCGAAGCGCATCGTGGCATCACCGAGGGCGTAGAGCGCATCCTTGAAGGTCTGAACGAGATCGGGCAGGGCCGCACCGTCGCGCTGGCCATCAACAAGATCGACAGGGTGCAGTCCGAAGTTCTGCTGGCCCTGACCAGCGATCTCAACTCCCGCTATTCTTTCGCCGAGACATTCATGATCTCGGCCGAGAAGGGCCATGGCGTTGACGATCTGCGAAAATGGTTGGCGGGCGAATTGCCCGAGAGCCCGTGGCTATATCCGGAAGACCAGATCGCTGATCTGCCGTTGCGTATGATCGCGGCTGAAATGACACGCGAAAAGCTGACCCTGCGGCTGCATCAGGAACTGCCCTATCAGCTGACCGTCGAGACCGAGAACTGGGAAGAGCGCAAGGACGGGTCGGCAAAGATCGACCAGATAATCTATGTCATGCGCGACGGACATAAAGGTATCGTTCTGGGCAAAAAGGGCGAGACCATCAAGGCCGTCAGCCAAGCGGCCCGGGCCGAGCTGGAAGAATTCCTTGATCGCAAGATCCACCTGTTCCTGCAGGTCAAAGTCCGGCCAAACTGGCTGGAGGAATCCGAGCGCTATTCGGAAATGGGTCTGGAATTCAAAGACGGAAACGCATGACGCGACTGACGGCAGACTTCTGGGTTCACGCCTATCTGGCACGGTTACGATTTCAGGAAATACCGGCCTTTGTTGTGGCCCATGGTGACGACACAGCCGGCGCGGTTTTGATCAAGCTCAACACGTTGGACGGTCAGGCCACAGCCTTCCAGCGCAGCTTTGATCTGATGAGCGGTGAGCGCAAGTGGGTTGAACTCTCCTCTGGTCCCGAGGTCGATGTGGACGAGGCTATCCAACGCCAGCGCAGCTTTGACCCTGACCTCTGGGTGATTGAGGTCGAAGACCGGCAGGGGCGCCATTTGCTGGGTGAGGACGGTCTGGATTAGCGGTAGTAGCACAGACGCGGTGCAGGCCTCTGCCAAAGTTATGTCATAGGTCTTGGTAAGATGGTCCATTTTCGCTATTCGTATGCGTATTTATCGGATGGTGCTGAAACGGGTTGTTGCGGCCTATGGCAAGGATAGAGGTCTTACGTTGGCTGAAACATTTGGTCAGAAGTTCATAAAGTCAAACCTTGGTCTTGTGATGAAGCACTTCGAGGGTTTCATGGTATTTGTCGGCATTTTAGGCCCGTTTGCCACCCTTCCACAGCTTGTGAAGCTCTTCTTTACCCACTCTCAACATGCGTCGGGCCAATCGCTGTTAACATGGTCGCTCTATGCGGCGTTGTCTTTGCTTTGGTTCATCTACGGTCTGATCGTCAAGAAGTTGCCCATCTATGTTGGCAACGGCATTTCTATGGTGCTGAACCTTCTTATGGTCCTGGGTATCCTGATCCACGCGGGGGTCACGTTCTGACAATAGGTCGACGATTTCCCGGTCTCTCTTGCAGTGGTCCCGGCTTTGCGTTCTTTTGCTCGGGCAGGACTGACCCCACAAGATTGGACACGCTTTGGACTGGCGCGACCACGGCATACTTCTGACCTCACGCCGCCATGGCGAAACGGCGGCAATTATCGAGGTCTTTACCGAAGGCCACGGTCGTCATGCCGGCGTCGTACGTGGTGGAACCAGCCGCAAGATCGCGCCGATCCTGCAGCCCGGGGCGCAATTAGATGTGCTTTGGCGCGCACGGCTCGAGGAGCATATCGGCACTTTTCAGGTCGAGCCCCTGCGGTCGCGGGCGGCGGCGGCGTTTTCGGGTAGGCTTGCGCTGGCCGGATTGAATGCGGTGGTGGCCCTGCTCTCGTTCTGTTTGCCTGAGCGCGAAGCGCATCCGCGCATCTATAAACAAACCGAACAGTTGATGGATCTGCTGGGTCAGGACGAAATTTGGGTGCTTGCCTATCTGCGGTGGGAATTGTCGCTGCTGGAAGAGCTGGGGTTTGGCCTTGACCTGACACGCTGTGCCGTGACGGGTGTAACAGAAGGTTTGGATTATGTTTCTCCGAAAACAGGTCGTGCGGTCAGCGTTGATGGGGCAGGGGACTGGGTGGATAGGTTGCTTCCCTTGCCACCTTGCCTGCGTGGCGTGGGCGACGCTCCGGATACCGAATTGGTGCAAGGATTGTTGACCACCGGACATTTTCTAGAGAATCATGTCGCTCCTTCGTTGGGGAACAACCCTCTGCCCGGCGCACGGGCGCGGTTTATTGATCAGATCAATCGGCAGCTTTGAACACCATTTCCTGCCCGTCCTCATTGCGCAATATCAGCAGGTTCCCTGATACTTCGGATTGGGTCATGGCAAGCAGGGCGGCGAAATAGATCCCTTCTGCCTCAAGCCCGGCACAGGCGGCACGGGTTGCTGTCAGGCCGGTCAGCTCAAACCATGGATAGGGCGCGTTAAGCCTGCCCGTGTAGCTGTTGCAGGGGGCGTTGCCCGCTACTTTGCCTTCTTCCGGAAATCGCAATAGGGCACTGGCATTGTAGGGCTGACCGTTGATCTCTTGCAGGGCCCATTCCCGGTCGGCAGCACCATAGGCTGCAACGGTTTCATCCTTCTGACATTGGAGTAATCCGGAAAGGGAAAGCAGCATTATGTAACGCAACATGGCAGAATTCCTGAAATCAGCGAAGAACAGTTTCCTGGGCTTGGACGCATTGTTTTGAACCGACTAGGTAAAGGATCGGATACAATGGTGACCGTTGACTTGCAAAACATCTTGGACATATTGAAAGCGAATAACGGGCCTTTCCTAAGATTTGGGCAGTTAGGTGGAATTTTTACACCGGTATATACGCCAGGTTTATTTGATTTTGACCTGATAGAATTGGAGCTTCGTAGTGAGCGGAAATGATGATGTTGGCATGGGGCGGATGCGACCTGTAACCAAGTTTTTTATGATTTTGATCTATGCCCTCTTTCTCTTCCTGCTGGTTGAACTGCTTTCGTATTTCACCGTGGTTTATGTGTATGACAACACGCTGGGCAATACGGCAGAGCGACATCTATACTCTTCGATCCGTGGTCACAAACTGAACCCAGACTATCAGCGAGGATTTGATACTGGCGGACAGCGTATCCATTCCGATCAAGGGTTCCGCCACGATACGCTGATTGAACAGCCAAAACCCGACGACACGTTCCGCATTTTTCTGATGGGTGGCTCAACTGCTTATGCCATCGGATCGCAGGGCAGTATTTATCCTGACCACCCAACGCTCGCCAATCAGGAAACGGTTGCGTATTTCCTGCAGCAGGACCTGCGCGAGCGGTTGGGCGATCAGATGCCCGGTGTGACGATTGAGGTGATCAACGCCGGAGTTGTTGCGTATCACAGTTTTCAACATGTGTTGTACCTGTACGAGACGCTATATGAGTACAGCCCGGACATGATTGTGTTTCTGGATGGCCACAATGATTTTTACAATGTTGGGGTCGATAATCCGGTCCAAAGTTATGCTTACTCGTCCGCACGCATGATTGACGCCTTGAATGATCGCAAACCCTTCTTTTCAGCCTATGCGTTCCTGCGGTACCCGGCGCAGTATTCCTATACCTTCAAACTGGCTTCGAAATTTACGCAAGGCTTGTTCGACCGCTATGAAATCCCCAAAAATATCACGTATGGGGATGTTACCGCCTTGCAAAGAGACTTTTCAGCAGAGCTTGCGCAGACTGCAAAGGTCGGATTTTTGCGCAATTACAAGCTGATCGAAACATTCGGCGACTACCACGGGTTTTGCTATCACGTCTTTTTGCAGCCTGAGGTCGTCTATGAGGACACCAATGTCCTAAGCGAGACCGACCGCGAAATCGCCCAGCTCACGCGGGATTGGTACAAGCCGGGACGCGAAGATCTGATGCATCGCGCGCGGGTCGATTTCCCTGCTTTGTTTGAAGAGGCCAATGTGCCTTTCACCGATATTGCCGAGATCGGCGGTCCCCTCCACAAAGACAAGGTGCTGTATGTCGATTACACGCATCTGACGCCCGAAGGGTCAAAGCTGGTGGCTGCGCGGATGCTGCCCGTGGTGGCGGAACGGATCAGCCAGTGTAAGACCCCGTCCTGACCTCAGTAGGGTTGCTCTCCGTT
Source organism: Ruegeria sp. CDSC042 (assembly GCF_059610745.1). NCBI lineage: Bacteria > Pseudomonadati > Pseudomonadota > Alphaproteobacteria > Rhodobacterales > Roseobacteraceae > Ruegeria > Ruegeria sp. CDSC042. The sequence goes on along the minus strand of NZ_JBXWOF010000009.1, from coordinate 21,670 downwards.
TAGCAAAGCGGTGCGCACCTCCATGCGGGTACGCCAGTTGTATCGCGTATCTTCGCGCGTTGGCGCCCATGTCAGCGCGCCACTGTTGCGCCATGGGTCAAGGATGATGCCTTCGAACATCGTGTCGCCCTTTGCGCTGATCACTGCGGAATGGTGGATGATCCTCAGCGGCGTTGGCGGTGATGTAGCCCAGTGCATTTCCAGGGTGCGGAAGTTTTCTGCCCTTAAACGGCTGGTCATCGCTTCGGCCCAGTCGTTGCACAGGCCGCGCTCACGAAATCCGTTAATGACCTTGGCGTTGTGGATGATGGCCGGGTCGGTGACCTGCCATTCTCGGGCCAGACGCTGCGAATAGGTATAGGCAATGGTGGCCGCCTTCTGTGCCTCGGCTGGATCAACCTTAGGGCCCATAGAACGGATGGCGAGCGCCAGCTCGTCTATGTCGTTCTGCGTTGCGGTCGGTTGAGGGGTGGCACAGCCGGCAAGGGCCAGTGCCGCAAGCGTGGCCAGAAGGACAAGAATGGATCGGGTCATGTGTTCGCCGCTGGTTCGTGATCAATCGCTGATCTACCGGGATAATCGACGCAGTGATAGGGGGAAGTTTGTGCTGCGGCTGGTCATGGTCGAGCGTGGACATGAGGGCAGGTATCAATAAAAATACTGGGAACAGAAGATTGTAGTATTGCGGGCAAAAAAAACCCGGCGCGTGCGCCGGGTCGAGTTGGGGAAACAGGATTGCCGTAACAGGTCAGCCCAGCAGACGCCGCGCGATCACCTGTGCCTGAATTTCGGCAGCCCCTTCAAAAATATTGAGAATTCGTGCGTCACACAGCACGCGACTGATCTTGTATTCCAGTGCAAAGCCGTTGCCTCCGTGGATCTGCAGGCCGTTATCGGCAGCAGCCCAGGCCACGCGGGCGCCCAGCAGCTTGGCCATCCCGGCCTCAAGATCGCAGCGATGACCGTTGTCTTTTTCCCAAGCTGAGAAATAGGTCAGCTGTCGTGCGATCATGATCTCGACCGCCATCATCGCCAGCTTGCCGGACACGCGGGGGAAGTTGATCAGCGACTTGCCGAACTGTTTGCGGTCCTGCGCATATTGCATGGCGATGTCCAGCGCGCTTTGGGCCACACCGATGGCGCGGGCTGCGGTCTGGATGCGGGCGGATTCGAAGGTTTCCATGAGCTGTTTAAAACCCTTGCCTTCTTCGCCACCCAAAAGGTTCTCACCCTTGACCTTGAAGCCATCAAAGCCCAGCTCGTATTCCTTCATGCCGCGGTAACCCAGCACTTCAATCTCACCGCCAGTCATGCCGGGGGTGGGGAAGGGGTTGTCGTCCGTGCCGGGCGTCTTTTCCGCCAGGAACATCGACAGGCCGCGATGATCGGAGGTGTCAGAGTTGGTGCGTGCCAGCAAAGTCATCACATGGGTTCGCGCCGCATGGGTGATCCAGGTCTTGTTGCCTGTGATTTCGTAATCACCATCCGCATTCTTGACCGCACGGGTGCGCAGGCTGCCCAGGTCCGAGCCCGTGTTGGGTTCGGTGAAAACAGCCGTCGGCAGAATCTCGGCGCTGGCGATCTTGGGCAACCACTGGGCTTTCTGCTCATCCGTTCCGCCGGCAATGATCAACTCGGCCGCAATCTCGGACCGGGTGCCCAGCGAACCGACGCCGATATAGCCGCGCGACAATTCTTCGGACACCACGCACATCGAGGCTTTGGACAGGCCAAACCCGCCGAATTCCTCGGGGATGGTCAGGCCAAAGACACCCATCTCGGCAAGTTCCTCGATGATCTCCATCGGGATCAGCTCATCCTTGAGGTGCCAATCATGGGCGTTTGGTTCGACTTTTTCCTGGGCATAGCGGCGGAACTGGTCGCGGATCATTTCCAGTTCTTCGTCCAAGCCCGACGTTCCGAACATCGTGGCACCGGCCTGTTCTTCCATCAGTTCAACCAAGCGACCGCGTGCGGCCTGTGAATTGGCCTGTGCCATCAGTGTCTGAACTTCGGCGCATTGGAAACCGGACAGCGCGTCCCAGCCCAGACCCATGTCCTGAAGACGCAAAATCTCACCCTGGTTCATTGGGATGCCGCCCGCGACCTGATGCAAGTATTCACCAAAGGCGATTTGGTGCAGCAGCTGTTCGATCTCGCCGAATTTGCCTTCTGCCTCCAAAGCATCGGCCCAGCGTTGCATTTGCTGCAGCGACTGGTTGTATGTCGCCAGCCATGCCAACCCATGAGCGGCGGTCTGATTGGCCTCGATCAGAGCGCCGGACACGCGACCATCTTCTGTCACCATCGCGCGAACCGACTCGCGGGCGCGTTCGAATACGGTCTCCACGGCGGGCAGAGCCGCACGTGTCAGCGTTAGAAGCTCGGGCAAAATCGCGGATGTAATCATCTGGGTCATATCCTGTCCGTCATGGGCCATGAATCAGCTTTCTCCTAAAGTCGTCTGGTCATATCATGCTGCACATGCAGCGCAACAAAAATACGAATTATGCGACTAAAAAGTTCTAAAGTTGCTTGATCATTTTTGCAGTGCAGCACCCGTCAGGAGTGATATCAGGGGGACATGACGTTGTTTTCTATGCTCTCTGCCCAAGAACTGCTGCTGGCCTGTGGGGTTGCCTTCATTGCCGGTTGGGTCAAAGGCATGGTCGGGTTTGCCATGCCAATGGTTCTGATCTCGGGGCTGAGCATGTTCCTTTCGCCGGATATGGCGATCGCGGGGCTTATCCTGCCAACCCTGGTGACAAATGGGGTGCAGGCATTGCGCGGGGGTGTTCCGGCCGCCGTGTCCTCGATCCGTCAGTTCCGTGTATTTCTGGTTGTCGGGTTGGTGTTTCTGCTGATTGGTGCTCAGTTGGTCAGCGCAGTGCCAGCATCAACTTTTTTGTTGATGATTGGCATCCCGGTGACAGTCTTTGCATTGATCCAAGTATTGGGGCTGCGTCTGAAATTGGCCAGCCCATCTGCCCGAATAGAGGCCATGATCGCCGCGGTTGCAGGCTTTGTCGGGGGGATGTCTGGAATTTGGGGACCACCAACCGTGGCCTATCTGACCGCCTTAAACACCCCGAAAGCGGTGCAGATGCGGGTGCAGGGGGTCATCTATGGTTTGGGGGCGTTGGGCTTGCTGTTCGCGCATATGGGCTCCGGGATTTTCCGCGCCGAAACCGCGCCGTTCTCGGCTGCTCTGGTGCTACCGGGGCTGGCGGGCATGTGGGTAGGGTTGCAACTGCAGTCGCGCATAGATCAGGCGCTGTTTCGCAAGATCACCCTGTTCGTGCTGCTTATCGCAGGGCTGAACCTGTTGCGACGCGGGCTGATGGGCTAGGCACGCCGATCTATCGCGCGCAGCGTGAAATAAAGCCCCAGCATCAGAAAGAACAGGCCCGAGATATCGCCGATCAGGAAGGCGATATATTCCAGCCCACCGCTGCCAAAAGCCAGATTGGTCAGTACGGACACCAATATTGACGTGACGATCCCGACCCCCATGACGCAGGACCAACATGGTTTGCGGTCCGGGTGGGGGAACAGATCGAAGCCGATCCATTTGCATAGGTAAAATACAGCAGGAACGGTTGTGACGGCGATTGCTATGGCGGCCAGACGGTTGGGCAGGAAGACGTCGCTTCCGCCGAGAAAGGCAAAGACAAGAAAGACACCGGGCAAGAGCGCAAAAATCGCCCGCCACCCCAACAACCAAGCAGAGAGCACACGCACACCATGCGGGAGAAACAGCAAGCTGGCCTTGCTGGGATATTCGGGGAAGAATACGTTCTGCAGTGGCATCAGAACCTCGAACGTAAGGAACGAGGCAATCACGTAGGTCAGTGAGGCAAAGAACGTTTCAGAGGCCCATCTGCGCACGGCGGTCAGCCAGCAATGCGCAGATCAAACGCTTTATTACTTAGGCGCATGCACAACATACCGTCCACGGTTCGCGCTACCGCTTTGTGACAAATACCCCTTCTGCACCAGCGACTTCAGCGCACGAAAAAAGGTCGGGCGCGAGACGCTTTGCACAAGCGTGTGTTCAATCAACCCAAATGTCCGAACTTCCTGGTCAGCTTTGGACAGTTCTTCGGCGGCGTAATAGATATCGCGCTCTACCGGTGAGAGTTGTTCCAGCCCCAGCGTGCGCTCCATGCTTTGCATCAGTTTGCGCAGTTCGGTCAGTTTCAAGATTTCAGTCATTTCGTTACCTGTCGTTTCCCATGTCACGCGCTGCGACAAAGCAGCGGTATGAGACGAACTGAAATCTGAATGTTCAGAAAGTCTCATATTGACACTCATCCCCATTGGCATACACTTGCTATCTGATTAGGTTTCTCAATTCGCGAATGTGAGTGCGCGGCTGAGTTACCCAAGGTATTTTTAAACAACGCCCGGCGCGATTGCGTCGGGCGAATTTATCTTAATGACATCATTGGATAGCTTAAACCGGCAAATCGGGCAACGAATTTGTAAGGACACCTTACGTTAGACGTATAAGGACGATTGCCAACAGATGTGCTGTCCGAAAAAAAGGGGAGAGGTTGGCCCCCTTTTGCAACATTAACCGATTGCTACGGCTTTGATGTCTTCGTCGATGAAAGGCAGATACTGCTCAAAGTTTTCAGCAAACATCTGAACCAGCTTCTCAGCCTGTTTATCGAAAGCGGCCTGGTCGTCCCAGGTGCGACGCGGATCCAGCAGAACTTCGGCGACACCGGGGACGGAAACCGGCACGTCAAAGCCAAAATTCGCATCCTTGCGGAATTCCGCATCCCGAAGCGATCCATCCAGAGCGGCAGTCAGCAAACCGCGGGTCGCACGGATCGGCATCCGGCTGCCAACGCCATAGGCGCCGCCAGTCCAGCCGGTATTCACCAGCCAGCAGGTCGCGCCGTGCTGGGCGATCTTGTCGCGCAGCAGGTTGCCATAGACTTCTGGGCGACGCGGCATGAACGGCGCGCCAAAGCATGTCGAGAATGTGGGTTGGGGCTCGGTCACGCCGCGCTCTGTGCCAGCAACCTTCGAGGTGAAGCCCGACAGGAAGTGGTACATCGCCTGAGCCGGGGTCAGCCGCGCAATCGGGGGCAGAACACCAAACGCGTCACAAGTCAGCATGATGATGTTCTTCGGATGCCCGCCCAACGCGCTTTTCGAGGCATTGGAGATATACTCGAGCGGATAGGCGCAACGCATGTTTGCGGTCAGCGAGTCATCTTCGAAATCCAGCTCCTTGGTCTCGGGATCGAAAACCATATTCTCGATCACGGTGCCGAATTTGCTGGTGGTTGCATAGATCTCGGGTTCGGCCTCGGCGTTCAGGTTGATCGTCTTGGCATAGCACCCGCCCTCGAAGTTGAAAGTGCCACGGTCTGACCATCCATGTTCGTCATCGCCAATCAAGGTGCGGGCCGGATCAGCGGACAGGGTGGTCTTGCCAGTTCCCGAGAGGCCAAAGAAGACTGCGGTATCAACGGGATTGCCGACCGCGTGGTTCGCCGAGCAATGCATCGGCATCACGCCTTTTTCGGGCAGCATGTAATTCAGCAGGGTGAAGACGGACTTCTTGTTTTCGCCGGCATATTCTGTGCCGCCGATCAGAATCAATTTGCGGTCGAAGTTCAGTGCGATCACTGTCTCGCTACGGCAGTTGTGCTTGGCCGGATCAGCCTGGAAGCTGGGACAGTTGATGATTGTGAAATCCGCGATGAACTCATCCAGGTCTTCACGATCGGGGCGGCGCAGCAAGTGACGGATGAACAGATTATGCCATGCCAGTTCGGTGACCATGCGCACGTTGATCGAAAAAGCGGGGTCGGCGCCACCGACCAGATCCTGCACAAAATAGTCACGACCCTTCATGTGCTCGATCATATCGGCATAAAGCGTTTCGAAACCCTCGGGACTCATCTCGGCGTTGTTTTCCCACCAGATCGAATCGGCGACACTGTCGGTGCGGACAACATGTTTGTCCTTGGGAGAACGGCCAGTGAACTTGCCGGTACTGACAAGAAAAGCTCCGCCATTGCCAAGTGTACCTTCACCCCGCTTGAGGGCTTCTTCAATCAGTGCCGGTTCCATGAAGTTGTAATAGACATTGCCCAGACCCTCGATGCCCTGATCTTCGAGGCGGAATTGCGGGTTCACCCGTCCAGATGTCATGTGTGTCTTCTCCTGTGGCGGCGCGGCGGCAGATTGGCCAAGGTGCGCTCTTGGGGCAGTGTACCGGGAGAACCGGCGATTGGGCGGGTCTTATCATGGTCGTTTAGGGCGTGAACAGGACGGTTTGGCGCAGTTAGCGCAACCAAGTTCAGGTTTAGCGCCACCATGTTTTTTCTGCCGGAAATACAGACACTTTTCGAAGACCATTAACGGCTTTTTTGCCGCATGTGTGTGACAACAATCGCACGATTCGTAGATGGCGATTGATTCGCGGCCATAAAAACGACAAAAATGCCCTACAAATAAGCGAATTGTTTCGTATGAGAGCAGGAATAGGGGTTAACCCGATGTCAAAGATTGCACTGGTGGATGACGACAGGAACATTCTGACGTCCGTATCCATGACGCTCGAAGCCGAGGGTTTCGAGGTAGAAACGTATAACGACGGGCAGGCTGCTCTGGATGCGTTTAACAAGAAGCTGCCCGATATGGCAGTGCTGGATATCAAGATGCCGCGTATGGATGGCATGGATTTGTTGCAGCGACTGCGGCAGAAGACTCAGATGCCGGTGATCTTTCTTACTTCGAAAGATGACGAGATCGACGAAGTTCTGGGTTTGCGTATGGGTGCTGATGATTATGTCAAAAAGCCCTTTTCGCAACGGTTGCTGGTAGAACGGATACGGGCCTTGCTGCGCCGTCAGGAAGCGACCTCGGGTGATCCCGTGGCTGCCAACACAGGCGACGCCAAGGTGATGGAACGGGGCGAATTGCGGATGGACCCCTTGCGCCACGCGGTGAGCTGGAAGGGATCGGATGTCTCTTTGACAGTGACCGAGTTCCTGCTGCTGCAGGCCTTGGCGCAGCGTCCGGGATTTGTCAAAAGCCGCGATCAGCTGATGGATGTTGCCTATGACGATCAGGTCTATGTAGATGACCGCACGATCGACAGCCACATCAAGCGTCTGCGCAAAAAGATGCGCGCTGCTGATCCGGAGTTTTCGGCCATCGAAACGTTGTATGGTATTGGGTATCGGTACAACGAAGAATAAGCGTGGCCTAAGTTAAGGGGTTACTGGGTCTCGTGCGCGATACTGAGCAAGAAAACGAGTTACGCGACGGTGACGTCGTTCTTGGGGATGACTGGGTCATCCCCCAGAGCGACGATTCCGCCGAACTCAGGGCCACACGCGGCCGCCGCAATCTGTTTTCTCTGCGGGGCTCGCCTCTGGCGCGCAAGATCATCACATTCAACATGATTGCATTGGTGATTCTGGTCACCGGATTGCTATATCTGGATAATTCGCGAGAAGAACAGGTGCAGCAGACCGCCCGGAACTTGGTTGGTGATGCGCAGTTGGTCAGCAACGTATTTGAAACCCAGCTGCGACAGAATGTGACTGGCATTACCCGCGACGCGGCCATCCTGGATGTCAAAGATACGTTGGCTGGTCTCAGCCTGCCGGTCGGCGGTGAAGTCTTTGTTTACGATGCTCGTGGGACGCTGATTGGTTGGACGCGCGGCGCGCCTGCGGTCTCAGAGATGCCGGTCATGCTGCGCTCAGAAGCTGATGCGCAGACTGGAAGCACACTGATCAGTGATGCCTTGAACGCGGTCTGGACCGGGCTGTCCAAAGTGTTCAAACAAGATGAAACCAGCGAAGCGCCAACCTTGGCCCAACGCGTTCAGGCCATCATTCCACAGGCGCTGACCGGGCATATTCAGGTTCAGGCGGTTCAGGATGACGCAGGCGAAACGGTTATCGTTGCTGCGGCCCCGATCCAACTGGATGGAAAGCCCGTTGGCGCAGTTGCCATGGCCGGTCCCGCCGGAGAAATCGACGCATTGGCCCGCCGTGATCAAGAGCGGATCCTGCGCATGTTCGTCGTGGCGCTTTTGGTTTCCGTTGGCTTGAGCCTTGTTCTCGCCTCGACCATCGCCAACCCGCTGGCCGATCTGGCATCCGCCGCCGAGATGGGCAAAGACCGCGGTGCGGGGGTCAACCCGGGCCGCATCCGCATCCCCGATCTGAGCGCGCGACCGGACGAAATCGGACGACTCAGCCGAGCTTTGCGCGGCATGGTTACAGCGCTGTACAACCGGATTGATGCAAACGAACAATTCGCGGCAGATGTGGCGCATGAGATCAAAAACCCCCTAGCCAGCCTTCAATCCGCTGTGGGCACGTTGCGCATGGTTAAAAGAGACGACCAGCGCGATAAGCTGATGGGTGTGATCGAACATGATGTCCGTCGGCTGGATCGTCTGGTCAGCGACATTTCGAACGCCTCGCGCCTGGACGCCGAACTGGTCAAGGAGGAAGAGCAGCCATTTGATTTGTTGAACCTGATCGGAAACCTCGGTCAGTATCTGGGCGAGGATGCGCGCGCCAAGGGAATCGATTACATCACTGATCTGCCGCCCGAACCAATCACCGTGACCGGGCTTGAGGCGCGATTGGCGCAGGTGTTCGTAAACCTGATCACCAATGCGATTTCCTTCTGCGAAGAAAGCGATGCCATACGTGTGTGGGTACGCCGGCGCGAGGATCGGGTTCTGGTCGTTGTAGAAGACACCGGCCCAGGCATCCCCGAGCAAGCCCTGACCAAAGTGTTCAAACGGTTCTATTCCCAACGTCCCGTTGAGCATTTCGGCAATAACTCGGGGTTGGGTCTGGCGATCTCGAAACAGATTGTCGAGGCGCATGGCGGGGTGATTTGGGCCGAGAATATCCGCCCGACCGAAGCGGACATAACATCGGACCCTCAGGGCGCGCGATTTGTCGTGGGCCTGCCGGTTTGACGCGGTGAGCACGTCCGCACTCTCCTCTGTTGAACACAAAGATACTGCCATCGTTCACGCCTCTTGCGTCGCGGTAGCAGACCGTGCTGTTTTGATCGTGGGACCTTCGGGCACCGGGAAGTCAGCGCTGTCTTTGCAGATGATGGCGTTGGGGGCCGATCTGGTCGCGGACGATCGGGTTCGGTTGTATATGGATGGCAATCTCGCCCTGGCAGAGGCGGCTCCAAATATCGGTGGACTGATCGAGGCAAGAGGTCTTGGCCTGTTACGGGCAGTCTCGGTTGGGCCGGTGCCGGTTGGCTTTGTGGTGGACATGGCGCAAGAAGAACCCGAGCGCCTGCCAGAACCCCGTTCAATTCTTATCTTGAGGCAAACTGTTCCCTTGCTTCGGGGCGCTGGCGTCTCCAATTTACCAGCAGCGCTCTTGCTACTGATGAAAAACGGGTGCGCAGACCCGGAATGGCCCAATCAATGACGACCCAAAGACGCATCGTACTTGTCACCGGCCCATCCGGCGCAGGCCGGTCCACCGCAATCCGTGTGTTAGAGGATCTGGGGTTCGAGGCCATCGACAACCTTCCCATGGGTCTTTTGCTGCGTCTATTAGACGGGCCAAGAACCGACCGTCCCATGGCGCTGGGTATTGATGCACGCAACCGCGATTTTTCCACGATTGGCGTCATCGAATTGCTGGCCAAGCTTCGGTGGATGGAACAGGTTGACCTGACCACGCTTTATCTCGATTGCAGCGATGAAATCCTGCTGCGCCGGTATTCGGAAACCCGCAGACGTCACCCGGTGTCTGCGGATGCCAGCCCTGAAACCGGAGTGCGCCAGGAAAAAGAGTCGCTGGCCCCAATTCGTGAACTCGCAGATACGTTGATCGACACCACGCCACTGAATGTTCACCAACTGCGCGAAGAGGTAGAGCGTTGGTTTGCACCTCAGGGTGGGCGGCATCTGGCGGTAACCATCGAATCATTTTCCTATAAGCGTGGTTTGCCTCGCGGATTGGATATGGTCTTTGACTGCCGTTTTCTCACCAACCCGTACTGGCGTCCCGAGCTTCGGGCCGAAGATGGTCGCAATTCGGATGTGGCGAGCTATATTCAAACCGACGCGAACTATGCGCCTTTCTTCGAAAGGGTGGTTGACCTGCTGACTTTGTTGTTGCCCGCCTACCGGGCCGAGGGCAAAGCCTACCTGTCCGTGGCCTTTGGCTGTACCGGAGGGCAACACAGATCGGTTGCAATGGCCGAAGCGGTTGCAAAGGCCCTTGCAGAGGGGGGGCAGCAAGTGGCAATTAGGCATCGCGAAATGGAAAGACGATCGTTGAATGTGAGGCCGGATTGATCGGGATCGTACTCGTAGCACATGGTGGGCTGGCCAAAGAATATTTGGCCGCGATGCAGCATGTGGTCGGCAATCAGCCCGGCCTGGCCGCGATCTCGATCGAGGCCGATCATGATCGCGAAGCGAAGCAATCGGAAATCTGTGCGGCCGCCGACAGTGTTGATGTTGGTGACGGTGTTGTCGTCGTGACCGATCTGTTTGGCGGAAGCCCGTCGAATCTCAGCCTGCGTGCCTGCGCGCCGCAGGATCGCCGTATCCTTTACGGCGCAAATCTTCCCATGTTGATAAAACTGGCTAAATCCCGCCACCTGCCGATTGGCGAAGCCGTGCGGCAGGCAATGGAAGCTGGACGTAAGTATATCAATGCGCAAAATGTGACGTTTGACGAGAACCGGACAGATAAAGAATGACCACCCGAAGCTTGAAAATTATCAATGAAAAGGGCCTGCATGCCCGCGCCTCGGCCAAGCTGGTCGAGTTGGTAGAAGGGTTCGACGCTCAGGCCGAGGTGTCGAAAGACGGGCTTTCCGCATCCGGCGACAGCATTATGGGTCTTTTGATGTTGGCAGCGTCTCGCGGAACGACTATTGACGTCGAGACGTCCGGACCGGATGCTGAGGCGTTGGCTGATGCGTTGGAGACTCTGGTGAACGACAAGTTCGGAGAAGGTTTCTGACCGCACCCGCCGTGATACGAAGAACGGGATAACCAGGAATTGGCGGAAACAACGCACGAGACCAAGACAGGCCCGGTGGTGGATGGGACCAAGGACCAGGGCGAGATCTATGATCGTAAGACCCTGACCTACGCAAACTCGTTCGACGACCCTTGGACTGCAACAGCGATCCGCACCATTGAATGGTGTACGGGTAAGTTGACCATTTTGGGTATGGTTAACAAGTTCGAGAAGCAGAATGAACAATTCCGCGGCCAACGGTTCTGGGCAGGTGCGCTTAATATAATGGGCATCGACCTGACCACGCCAGAGGAACAGATCGCGCGTATTCCGAAAACGGGGCCCGTGGTCGTCGTAGCCAACCATCCCCATGGCATGGTCGACGGCATGATTTTGGCAGAGCTGATCGGCAGGGTCCGCAGCGACTATCGGATCTTGACCCGTTCGGTTCTGACTGGTTTGGACGAGGCGGCGACGTCGTTCATGATTCCGGTGCCCTTCCCGCACGATCCCGAGGCACAGGCCAAGATGCTTGAGATGCGCGGCAATGCGATGGAGCATCTGAAAAACGGGGGCGTTGTGGCCTTGTTCCCTTCAGGCGTCGTGATGTCTTCGGATGACTGGTTCGGGCCGGTGATCGAGCGTGAGTGGAACGTGTTCACGGCCAAAATGATCCGTCGATCCGGCGCGCAGGTCCTGCCGATCTTTTTCCCTGGCAGGAATTCGCGTGCCTACCAGATCGCCAACAAGCTTTCTGCGATTCTGCGCCAGGGTTTGTTGCTGCACGAGATCGTTCGATCCTGTCACAAACCGCAATCCCCGGTGATCGGAGAACCGATCTCGGATGAGGATATGCAGCTGCTGGAGCGAGATCCGCGCGGCTTTATGGCTTGGCTCAGAAAGCACACGCTGGGTCTGGGGCAGGCAACCAAGCTCTGACCTGCAATTTCACCTGATCAGGACAATCTCGGTGGCTGCGCCCGGATGAATTCCGGGCGGTGGCCTTTACCGGGTCGGCACTGGGGCCTCGCCCCGATAGTCATAAAAACCACGCTGCGTTTTACGTCCCAGCCAGCCCGCTTCGACATATTTCGTTAACAGCGGACAAGGGCGATATTTGGTATCGGCCAATCCATCATGCAGCACGTTCATAATGGCCAAACAGGTGTCTAGGCCGATAAAGTCAGCCAGTTCTAGCGGTCCCATCGGGTGGTTTGCGCCCAATTTCATCGATTGGTCAATCGACTGAACATTCCCCACGCCTTCATACAGGGTGTATACGGCCTCGTTGATCATCGGCATCAGGATGCGGTTGACAATGAAAGCCGGGAAATCTTCGGCGCTGGCGGCGGTTTTGCCCAGGCGGTCTACAACGGCCTTACAGGCAGCAAATGTTGGTTGATCCGTAGCAATGCCCCGGATCAGTTCAACCAGTTGCATCACCGGAACTGGGTTCATGAAGTGAAAACCCATAAAGCGTTCGGGCCGGTCTGTTCGGCTCGCCAGACGTGTGATCGAAATAGATGACGTATTTGACGTCAGGATTGTATGCGGTTGCAGATGTGGCAGCAAACTTTCGAAAATGGCTTGTTTGACGGTCTCACGCTCGGTTGCGGCCTCGATCACCAGGTCAGTCTGGCCCAGCTGTGGCAGCTCCATTGTAGTCGTGATGCGTTTCAGCGCGGATTGCATCTCCTCATCCGAAATTTTTCCGCGCGATGCCTGGCGCGCCATATTTCCTTCAATCGTCGCCATGGCGCTGTTCAGCGCGTCCTGGCTAACGTCGTTCAGCAGAACGTCATATTCCGCCAAAGCCAGTACGTGGGCGATACCATTGCCCATTTGGCCTGCGCCAATCACTCCGACTGATTTTACATCCATTTTTTGATGCCTCTGTGCCACGGGGTAGGATGACACTATCGGCAGATCGGGGCGGGCGGCAAGGGGATCAGACCGTTCGACTTTGCTTCAAATGCGCACATTAGGAGATTCTCAAGACTTGCGGCTGCAAGATGGCATCCGGGTGAAAATTGGGTGAGTGATATGAGCTATCATCAAGCTGGCTCGGGGCGACTCGAGCATGACGTGTGCCAATACGGTGAGTCACGATTGTGGTTTCGTGGGCCAATGCGTTCGCTGGAGACGTCATTTGTGGCCTGCGCAGGTGGGACCGAAACATTCGGGCGATTCGTCGAGCAGCCATTCGCCGCAGTTCTCGAAGAGAGGTTGGACAGGCGATGCCTGAATTTCGGAAGTCTTTTTTGCGGCGTAGATGCGCTGTGCGATGACACGGAGTTGAAGGGTTTACTGAACCAAGCAGAGCTCTGCGTGGTGCAGCTTAGCGACATATTGGGGCAGTCCAATCGATTCTACCGGGTTCATCCCCGACGCAACGACCGTTTTCTGGCTCCAACAGAGGATCTGAAATCTCTCTATCCCGAGATCGACTTTGCTGATGTCCATTTCGTACATCACCTGATGATTTTGTTGCAGGGCCGCAATGATGCGCGGTTCGAGGTAATCGCAGAAGAGCTGCGACGGAATTGGATCGACCGCATTGGGGGGCTTGTTGAGGCGCTTGAGGCGCCTGTTGTCTTGTTGAATTTGCAGGTCCTGCGTGAGGCAGAAAGTGATCAGCCCAAGCACGGTGCTGATATTCGGATCACGCCACAGATGATCGAGGCCCTGCGCCCTCTCAGCGCCGAGATCGTTGAGGTGACGGTCAGCGTGTCGGGGCAGTCCGATGAGCTTGAAGATATGCTGTTTGGAACACTGCAACAGCCCATGGCGGAATATATGATAGGTCCTGCGGCACACAGGTCGATTGCTGACGCCTTGGTCGGTCCGATCAGAAACCTGCAATGAAAAGGGCCCGCCGATGGCGGGCCCAATGCAAGATTCTTCGTGGAAAAGTCTAGCCCGTTGATCAGCCGAGTTTCTCGGTCAGTTCCGGAACGGCCTGGAACAGGTCGGCGACCAGACCGTAATCGGCAACCTGGAAGATCGGCGCTTCTTCGTCTTTGTTGATCGCCACGATGATTTTCGAGTCTTTCATACCTGCCAGATGCTGAATCGCACCCGAGATGCCGACAGCGACATACAGATCCGGGGCAACAACCTTGCCGGTCTGACCCACCTGCCAATCGTTCGGAGCATAGCCCGAGTCGACTGCGGCGCGCGATGCGCCTACTGCGGCCCCCAGCTTGTCAGCGAGACCTTCGATCAGCTTGAAGTCCTCTTCAGAACCGACACCACGGCCACCCGACACAACAACGCCAGCCGAAGTCAGCTCGGGGCGGTCGCTTGTGGCTACCTTGTCTTCGACCCAGGACGATAGACCGGGGTTCTCGCCGACCGAGATGGTTTCAACGGCTGCCGAGCCATCTTCGCCCGCAGCATCAAAACTTGCGGTTCGGAAAGTGACGACTTTTTTGGCGTCCACAGATTTGACGGTCTGGATCGCGTTGCCCGCATAGATTGGGCGTTCGAAGGTCGAGCCGTCGACGACACCGGACGCGTCCGAGATGACCATGACGTCCAGCAGCGCGGCAACGCGCGGCATAACGTTCTTGGCATCGGTGGTGGCGGGGGCAACGATGTGCTCATAACCATCAGCCAGACCTACGATCAGCGCAGCAGTGGATTCCGCCAGGCGATGGCCCAGCGATTCGTCCTCGGCGACCAGAACCTTTGAGACGCCGGTGATCTTGGCGGCAGCTTCACCGGCAGCAGCAGCGGAACCGCCTGCGGCCAGAACGGTTACATCACCCAGTGCCTTTGCTGCGTTTACAGCTTTGGCGGTTGCGTCCAGCGCCAGTTCACCATTGTTGACTTCGGCGAGAAGAAGAACAGCCATTACACAGCCCCCGCTTCTTTGAGTTTCGCGACAAGCTCGTCTACCGAGCCGACGATGATGCCAGCGGCACGTGCCTGTGGTTCTTCGGTTTTGACGACTTCCAGGCGCGGCGAGACGTCGACGCCGTAATCGGCGGCGGTTTTCTCGTCCAGCGGCTTTTTCTTCGCCTTCATGATGTTGGGCAGCGACGCGTAACGGGGCTCGTTCAGGCGCAGGTCCACGGTCACGATTGTCGGCATTTTGACGCTGATGGTTTGCATGCCACCATCGACTTCGCGAGTGATCTTTGCGCTGTCGCCGTCGATGTCGATGTCGGACGCAAAAGTGCCTTGTGACCAGCCCAAAAGAGCTGACAACATCTGACCAGTTGCATTCATGTCGTTGTCGATAGACTGCTTGCCGCACAGAACGATACCGGGCTGCTCTTCCTCGACCACTTTGGCCAGGATCTTGGCAACGGCCAGGGGTTCGATGTCCTGATGGACATCATCTGCAGCAATGACCAGGATGGCACGGTCCGCGCCCATGGCCAGCGCAGTGCGCAGTGTTTCCTGGGCTTGTTTTACGCCGATAGAAACAACGACGACTTCGTCTGCCTTGCCGGCTTCTTTCAGACGGATTGCCTCTTCGACAGAAATTTCGTCGAACGGGTTCATCGACATTTTGACATTGGCGAGATCGACACCGCTGCCATCCGCTTTGACGCGAACTTTAACGTTATAGTCAATCACGCGTTTGACAGGCACGAGTACCTTCATTTTGCGCTAGCTCCTCACAAAAAACGGCAAGCCGCGTCGCGACTCCACCAATGTTCATGAGGGCTTGAATAGCGATTCAATTCAGGCGGCAACAGGGCAAAATCGTCACGTCATCTGCAACGGACGTCGCGTTTTGCTATTTTTGACGTGACCAAGCACCACACACCCACCCAAAAAGCCAGGAAGCTATCGGTTTGCACCCGCCCGTCGGGCCGGGGCTTCGCCCTTCCGGTCGCCGCCGCGTCCACTGGACGCAACGCCGCTTTCAGCGGTTCGCGCCCGGAACCCAAAGAACATCTTGGGTTCCGTTTTCATTGGCACAACGGGCTGCGACGAAGAACCAGTCGCTCAGACGGTTCAGGTACTTGACTGCGGTTTCGTTGACCGGCTCCATGTTGGTCAGCTCAACCGCAAGCCGTTCGGCCCGGCGAGATACGGTTCGACATACATGCAGATGCGCCGCAAGACGCGAGCCACCGGGCAGGATGAAACTGCGCAGCGGTTCCAAGGCTTCGTTCATCGAGTCGATTTCAACCTCGAGCCGGTCAATCTGCGAGGGCACGATGCGCAGAGGCGGATAGTCTGCTTCGGCATCCTTTTCCATATCGGGACGACAGAAATCTGCGCCCAGATCAAATAAGTCATTCTGAATGCGGGCGAGTGCAGCTTCGACATCCCCATCTGCCTCGGTCCGGGCGACGCCGACAAAGGCGTTCAACTCGTCCACGGTGCCATAAGCGGTCACGCGGCCCGAGTATTTGGCAACGCGTTCGCCATTGCCGAGAGCGGTTTTGCCATCATCACCGGTGCGGGTGTAAATCTTGTTCAATACGACCATTTACTGACCTCCCTGACCGCGCAGCCAGACGTAAAGCACGATCAGAATCACGGCGATGAACTGAAACAGGATACGCAGGCGCATATACTTGTTGCTTTTCAGTGCCGCGTCCCTGCCGCTTTTGCCAAAATTCGAGATGCCAAGCGCCAATACGACGACAACCGCCGCCATGGCCAAAAGCAAAATGACCATCATTAGGTCCATGAGTACACCGTCCGCGTTTCTGTTTGCCTAGGGCTATCATCTAGCCCCGTGCGTGCCAAAAGCGAACGGGTTATTTCGCCTCAGACCCCTGCAAGGATGCGGTCAATCGCACGTGTCGACAGGATGCGGCGCAAACAACCGGCGATAAATGTAGGTGTTGTCACATAGTATCGGGGGCGCGGGCGCTTGGATTCTACGGCGTGGGCCAGCTTGGACGTTACCGCTGATGCGGGCAGTTCAAACCGATCCGGCCCCGACGATTCATACAGTCTTTTCAACAAAGAGGACTCATAACGCTCGCGCAGGGCCGAGTTTTGCCAGTTGATGAACCGCTCGAAGAACGGGATTGAGTTTTCGCGGATTTTAGATGTGATCGGGCCGGGTTCGATCAAAATGACCTTGATCCCCGTATCAGCCAGTTCCAGGCGCAGTGTATCCGTCAGCCCTTCGATTGCATATTTCGTGGCCACATAGGCGCCGCGCCACGGATAGGCCACCAGACCCAGCACCGAAGAGTTCTGAACGATTCGCCCGTGTCCTTGACTGCGCATAATCGGGATGACCTGCCTGGTCAGTTCGTGCCAGCCAAAGAAGTTCGCCTCGAAAATCTGACGCAGGCCTTCGGTCGGCAGGTCCTCGACCGCGCCGGGCAGGCCATGTGCGCCATTGTTGAACAGCGCGTCCAGGGTGCCTCCGGTGGCCTCCAACACTTCGTTCAATCCCGAGGATATGCTGGCCGTGTCGGTATAATCAATGCACGGGCTTTCAAACCCCTGCGCCCGCAACCGGTCGCAATCGCGCTGTTGTTTGCACGAGGCAAACACGCGCCAACCCCGCGCGCGCATCCCATGCGCCGCATCCAGTCCGATGCCCGATGAGCAGCCAGTAATTAGAATGGTTTTCTGCATGATTTTCCCGATTCTGAACCAGCCCCAAGCTAGGGTGCACAGAGTATGGGGACAATCATTGCTCCACGTCAGTCTGGTGTTTTTCTGACCAAAGAGGTCGAAATCCACCCCACCTGTTGCTGCGGCAACACGCGCAGTCGCAACCATCCGGTGCCCGAGTCACTTAGCACCTCGACCTTCTGGCCGATGCGAGCTTTGCCAACAATCGGGTAGATCGTTCCAGGGCCGTCACGCATGTTCACGCGGGTCCCGGAGATTTCCCGGATATCTTTCCTGGGTTCAGGCTGGGCGGCGGGTTCAGGCTGCACGTCCTTGGTGATTTGCTTCAGGCCAGTTACACCGTCTTCCAGAGACGCAAGCGTGATGCTGGCAGTCTGATCGTCAAACACCGAAAGCGCGTTGAAAGTGTCCAGACTGGCGGGTTCTGCGACAATCGCTGCGACTGCTGGCTGGGGATCAATCGGGCGCTCGCGCACGACCGGCGAGCGCATAGCGACATTTGTCACAAGCTCTTTTGCCGGAGACGGTGCTACGGTTTTGGGGGCCGCTTTCGAGGCGACTCGCACAGGCTGTTCCGACCGCACACCGCGCGGCTCGAAATTAGGCCCGCCACTCATGACGTAAAAGCACCAGCCAAGTGCAGCGAAACTCATTACAATCAGGCGCGTCATGGCGCATCCCCCGGTCGATCAATCAAAACAAAAAAAGGCAGCAGACTAATGTCAGACATCCTAGCATAATTCGCGACCCAAGTCGAAAAACGGGGGAAATCGGGGGGTTGCCTCCCCCTGTTGCAAAAAGCGCCACTTGTCCCCAGTAAAATATGTCTTGCTTGCTTTACCCGCGCGCCCTTGCGTCGTATCACATCATCTATGAATGATACGATCGACGACCCCAATATGGTGGCCCCCGAAAACGGGGGCGAAGTAGCCGAACCGCTGCGCCGCGCGATTGGTGAACGTTATCTGACCTATGCGCTGTCCACCATCATGCACCGGGCCTTGCCCGATGCACGGGATGGTTTGAAGCCGGTGCATCGGCGAATCCTCTATGCGATGCGCGAGTTGCGACTCAGTGCAACGGGCGGGTTCCGTAAGTCGGCGAAAATCTCGGGCGATGTGATGGGTAACTATCACCCGCACGGCGATGCCGCGATTTATGACGCGATGGCGCGTTTGGCGCAGGATTTCAATGTGCGCTATCCGCTGGTCGACGGGCAGGGGAATTTCGGCAATATCGACGGCGATAACCCGGCGGCCTCTCGTTATACCGAGGCTCGGATGACCATCGTGGCCGAGGCTCTGCTTGAGGGTCTAAACGAGGATGCTGTCGATTTCCGTGACAACTATGACGGCACGCTGACCGAACCGGTGGTTCTGCCCGCGCAATTTCCGAATCTGCTGGCCAATGGCTCCAGCGGTATTGCGGTGGGCATGGCGACGAATATCCCGCCACATAACATCTCGGAACTGTGTGACGCCTGTTTGCATCTGATCAAGACGCCGGATGCGCGCGACGATACGCTTCTGAACTACGTGCCCGGACCGGATTTCCCAACCGGCGGCGTAATCGTTGAACCGCCTGCGAATATCGCGCAGGCCTATCGCACCGGGCGCGGGTCATTCCGCCTGCGCTGTAAGTTCGAGGTCGAGGATCTGGGCCGCGGTCAGTGGCAGATCGTCGTCACCGAGATTCCCTATCAGGTTCAGAAATCGAAGCTGATCGAAAAGATCGCCGAGCTGATTCAGACCAAGAAAATCCCGATCCTTGGCGACGTTCGTGACGAATCCGCCGATGACATCCGCCTGATCCTTGAGCCGCGTTCCAAGAATGTGGACCCCGAGGTTCTGATGGGCATGCTCTATCGCAACTCGGACCTTGAGGTGCGGTTCAGCCTGAACATGAACGTGCTGATCGACGGGGTGACACCCAAAGTCTGCTCGATGAAAGAAGTGCTTCGCGCCTTCCTTGATCACCGGCAAGAGGTTCTGCTGCGCCGGTCGCGCCACCGGATGGCCAAGATCGACCATCGGCTGGAGGTGTTGGAGGGCTTTATCGTTGCCTTCCTGAATCTTGACCGCGTGATCGACATTATCCGCTATGACGATGACCCCAAGGCTGCGCTGATGCGCGAAGACTGGGGCATCGACCATGTCCGCGCCACCAATGAGGCCGACTATGTCTCGCCCACACGGGGCGAGGGCGAGCTGTCCGAGGTCCAGGTCGACGCAATTCTTAACATGCGTCTGCGCAGCTTGCGTCGTCTGGAAGAGATGGAGCTGGTTCGCGAACGCGATGAGCTGATGTTGGAACGTGCCAATCTCGAAGATCTTCTAGCCGACGAAAGCCTGCAATGGGCCAGCATCGCCGAGCAGTTGAAAGAGACCAAGAAAACGTTCGGCAAGGATTATGAGGGCGGCGCGCGTCGCACCCAGTTTGCCGAAGCCGGTCAGGTCGAAGAGGTCCCGCTTGAGGCGATGATCGACCGCGAACCGATCACGGTTGTCTGCTCTCAGATGGGCTGGATTCGCGCCATGACCGGCCATATCGACCTGAACCGCGAGTTGAAGTTCAAGGATGGCGATGGGCCACGGTTTATCTTCCATGCGGAAACCACCGATCGGCTGCTGGTCTTTGCCTCGAACGGTCGATTCTATACGATCAGCGCCGCGAATCTGCCCGGCGGTCGGGGTATGGGCGAGCCGCTGCGCCTGATGGTCGACCTGCCGAATGAGGCGCAGATAATCGACATCCTGATCCACAAACCGGGGCGCAAGCTGCTGGTGGCCTCGGATGCGGGTAACGGCTTCACCGTGCCCGAGGATGACGTGCTGGCACAGACCCGAAACGGCAAACAGGTGCTGAACGTTAAAGGCGACGAAACAGCGATTATCTGTAAGGCGATCGAAGGTGACCACGTTGCAGTGGTTTCTCAGAACGGCAAGTTTCTGGTCTTCCCGACCGAGGAACTGCCTGAAATGACCCGCGGCAAGGGCGTTCGCCTGCAGAAATACAATATGGCGCGCGGGCGGCAGGGGACGCTGGAATTGGACGGCGGGCTGTCAGATATCACCACCTTCAACTGGGAAGAGGGCCTGAAATGGTCCATGGGTGGCGACAAGACCCGGCACGAGGCAGATCTTTCGCAATGGCTGGCCAAGCGTGCCAGCGTCGGGAAAAAGCCGCCATACGGCTTCCCGCGTGATTTTAAATTCTCCTGATCAGGCCCGGTCACAGAGGATTTATGCCGATACGGCTTGGCACAAGCCGTATCGGTGCGTTAGATCAAAGAAAAACAGGCCTATCGAGACGAGACATGTTGCGCATTTTGACACTGATCACCGGATTGGCCCTGATGGGCGCCTGCACCCAAACGCAGGTTTACGAAGAGCCTGAGTCGCTGGGCGAATTCAAGTTGCGGGTAAACTATGCCTTTGCCGATAAGGCGGTGCAGGGGCCGGTAAGCCGGGATGCGACGCCCGACGAATGGACTGCGGCCATTCAAAACGCGGTGGACATCCGCCTTGGGCGCTATACGGGCGCTCAGGAATACGACATCGGCATCAGCCTCGAGGGCTACATGCTGGCCCCTCCCGGAATTCCGGTGATCTACAACCCCAAGAGCACTGCGATTGTTCTGGTCAACGTTTATGACGTGAACAAGAAAGAGTTTCTTGCCAAAGGTAAGCAATTCCAGGTGCTGGAAGACACAACCGGCGGCAGTGCCCTGAAAGGGTCGGGTCATGAACGGACGAAACAAGAGCAAATGAGCGGGCTGGCTCTGAAAGTTGCGGACCGAGTCGAAGAATGGTTGGCCGAGGAACATTTGGAAAACGGTTGGTTCGACCGGCGTCCCGAACTGATCCAGCCACTCGATTCAGGTGAAGCAACGCAAAATCCGGCTTAAAGAACGGCATTTCCCGCAGGATGTGCTTGATTTTCTCATTTGAACCCAATATCTCGCGCGCGCAGATGTAACCACGGGACCAAGGGTCCCCCAAAGCACAAAAGGGCGCCTGAGGAATGGCAAAGGAAAAGTTTGAGCGTAATAAGCCGCACGTCAACATTGGCACGATTGGGCACGTTGACCACGGCAAGAC
>NZ_JBXWOF010000008.1:0-189219 GCF_059610745.1 Ruegeria sp. CDSC042 | reverse complement strand
TCGACAACGCATACGGAGACCGAAACCTCATCTGCACATGCCCACCAATGGACGCTTACGAAGAAGCCGCAGAGTAAGAGGCTGATATCAGGGTTCGAACCCCTTGGGCACGCCAAATGGCGGCGTGTCCACGCTTGTGCCCGTCAGGGCGTTCAGGAAGGCCACTAACTCGCTGATCTCGACGTCTGATAGCTCCATCGGGATGATGTCGACCTGACGACGCTGTCGCGCCAGTTCGAACCGGTCGTTCCACACCGCAAAATCAACCTGTTGCAGCCACGGGACTTTGGGCAAGGCGGCCATCTCGGGAGTCCAATGCGCAAGGCTGTCCTGCGGGTTAAGATGATGGCGAATGATGCTGTCGAGGTCAGGAAAGGCTCCGTTATGGCCATAAGGCGCGGTCAGGGCGACATTGCGCAGCATGGGGGTGCGAAAGCGATACGCATCCTCTAGCTGGTCGCTTTCGCCCATGCGCCCTACGTCCCGCACATTGGGGTCCCATTGCCGGGTGCGACCGGGGCCAAAGGGCGGAAGGGCCAGCGCGTGGAACTTCTGATCCGACAATAGCGGGCCAGAGTGACAGGTGGCACAGCGCGCCTTGCCGTAGAACAGGGCCATCCCGGACTTTTGGGTTGGTGTCAGAGCATCGGTGTTCCCAGCCAGATATTGATCAAACGGGCTGTCGGTGCTGCGCCATTCGATGGCCATGAAAGCGGCCAGAGCATTGGCGATCTGGGTGATGGTGATGTCTTCAGGCGTTTCGATCTCATCAAAAGCGCGGGCCATGGCGGGGCCGTATCGCGGGTCGGTACGGACGCGTTTCGCCAGAATCGGCCAGCCCTTGTCGATCCGGTCATGCACAGCGCCAGTCACCTGGTTTTCGGCAACATTCCCGGCCATCTCAAACTGCGAGGTCAGCGGGAACAGCGCCTGCGCGGCCAGCAGAGAATTCAATCCCGCGGGCAACCATTCCTGCGCCGGAGAGTTGAAGCCGTTGCCATAGACATCCGAGATACTCAGTCGTCCGTCATGGAAAACAGTATGGATGTCCTTTGCCCCGAGGTTCCAAAGGCCGGGCGAATTTCGGGGAATACGCTTGCGGATTTTGTCGGACCCAGTGCCCGGCGTGCGATCGGGGCCTAAACCCTGACCGCCTTCGCCAATACCCAGCGACAGG
The DNA here is from genome assembly GCF_059610745.1 of Ruegeria sp. CDSC042. Taxonomy (NCBI): domain Bacteria; kingdom Pseudomonadati; phylum Pseudomonadota; class Alphaproteobacteria; order Rhodobacterales; family Roseobacteraceae; genus Ruegeria; species Ruegeria sp. CDSC042. The sequence continues at coordinate 188,042 of NZ_JBXWOF010000008.1, read as the reverse complement.
CCGTCGGATGTTCCGAAATCGGGATGGTGACAATGGGCGCAGGCGATGTTTTGATTGCCCGACAGGATTGGATCGTAAAACAGTTGATGACCGATGGCGGCCTGTTCCATATCAAAGGACAGGAAATCATCATCGGTCAGCGGGCGTGGCAGCTCTTGCGCTGCGGCTGCGCCGGCGAAAAGGAAAGCAATCCCATGCGCCAGATTATATTTGCCCTGTGTATGCTTGCGACCCCTGCGCTGGCCGAGCTGGAACAGGCGCGTGACATGATGGAGGCCGGCGCGTTCGAGGCCGCGCGCGAGGAACTGCTGCCCGCCGCCCGATCCGGCAATGCCGAGGCCGAGGAATTGATCGGTGTGATGTACGGGTTGGGTCTTGGAGTCGAGCAGGATTATGAACGGGCCTTTGAATGGTATCTGCGCGCATCGATGAAGGGGCATCCGGGCGCACAATCGGGGATCGGCTGGTATTACGAACTGGGTCTGGGCATGCCTGCGCCCGATCTTGTGCGGGCTTACATGTGGTACACGCTCAGCGCCATTGGCGGCGATCCCGACGCGGCAATCAGCCTTGAGGAAGTGGTCAAGAAAATGTCGCCGGAGCAGATTGAAAGAGCCCATGTTCTGGTCAACGACTATAAAGGGTGGATGTACCCGTTTCGGTGAGGGTCGGGCCAAACGCCCGACCCTAAATGGCTTAGTTCAGGTCCGCGTCACGCGATGCGTTGACGTCTGCCTCGGCCGCTGCAACGGCTTCGGTGAGCGCGGTGAAGACCTCATCACCACGACCGACGTTGGTTTGGAACCACTCGTAGACCGGGGTTGCCGCCTCTTTGAACGCGGCTTTCTGCTCGGGGGTCGGCACGTACAGATCACCGCCACCGGCGACGAAATCCTCGTAGGCCTGGATCGACTTGCGCTTGGGTGAGGCAAAGGTGGCCTGCTGCAGCGCATAGAACCCATCGACCACGACACGGCGCATGTCTTCGGGCATCTCCTGGAACTTGGCGTTATTCATCCACCACAGAGCGCCCATATAGGCATGGCCGTCCAGGGTGACATATTGCAGGCCTGCATCGGGGAATTTCATGCCCATGATGTCGGTGATGCCGTTCTTGGACCCTTCAACCACACCGGTTTGAAAGCTGGTGAACAGTTCCGGCCACGGGATCGGGGTGGGCGATGCACCCAAGGCTTTAACCAGCTCTTGTGGCAGGTCAGCGACCACGGTGCGGATTTTCAACCCTTCCATATCAGCTGGTTCAGCCACGCGACGCTGGGTGTTGGCAAAGTTGCGCCAGCCACCAGTGTTGCCGATGGTCATCAGACGGATCGCGCCGCCGGAATCCTCAAGTGCCATGTCGCGCATGGTGCGGGTGAAATCGCCGGATAAAACATGCTCGGCAATCCGGTCATCCGCCATAAGGTAGGGTAGGTCGAGGACCTGAACATAGGGAAAGATGCCTGACGCCCCGCCCGAGGTCGAGATATAGATGTCGATGGTTCCATCGGCCACACCCTGCAGGCATTCCGCGCCGTTCGAACACAGCTGCGTACCGATGAACAGCTCGACCTCGATCGCGCCGTTCGAAGCGGCTTCGACATAGTTCTTGAAAACGATTAGACCGTCATAATCCTCGTCATTTTCGTTCGAGTTGGCCGTGGCGCGCAGCGTATAATCCGCTGCCGTGGCCGCGATGGCTGATGCGGCGACCAGCGACGTGGCCACCGCTGCGGTTTTGATAAAGGTTCTGAGCATGCGTTTCCTCCCTGTGGAACTCAGTTAGTTGGCAAATCCCGTTATCCTCGGGATCGTCATGGATAATGCGGGGATGTAGGTGATCAGAAAGATCACGATGATTTCAACGGCCAGAAACGGCAGGATCGCCTTGGCAATGGTTTCAACCTTTTCGCGCGACACGGCGGCGGCCACGAACAGCACCAGCCCCATGGGGGGTGTGGCCAGACCAACGGTCAAGTTGACGCTCATGATGATGGCAAAGTGGATCGGGTCGACGCCGAGGCTGGTAAAGATCGGTCCCAGGATCGGCCCAAGAATGATGATCGCAGGCCCGGCATCCAAAAACATGCCGACAACGAACAAGAGCAGGTTGATCAGAAACAGCAGGATCAGCGGGTTTTCCGACAGGCTGAGGATCAGCGAGGCCAGCTGTTCTGGCGCATGGCTGAGGCTGACCACGGTTTTGAACGCCATGGCCGCCCCCACCAGCAGCAGAACGACGGCGGAGGTTAGGCCGGCATTGCTGAGGATCTCGGGCACTTCTTTGAGCGTCAGGGTGCGCAGGATGAAAAAGCCGATCAGAAAGGCATAGCCGACGGCCACCGCTGCGGCTTCGGTAGGTGTAAAGATACCGCCCAGAATACCACCCAGAATGATCACCGGAGTCAGCAGTGGAAAGAACGCCTTGAGGCTGGCCTGACCCCGTTCACCCCATGTGTATTTGCGGCTGGCAACGGGAAAATCATACTTGTCGGCCATGAATTTGATCATCAGCATCAGGCCAACGCCAACCATGACGCCCGGCACGATCCCGGCCAGAAACAGCGCCGCAACGCTTTCGCCCATCACATAAGCGTAGATGATCATAATGCCCGAAGGCGGGATGATCGGGCCTATGACGGAACTGGCCGCCGTGATTGCCGCGGCAAATTTGCGGGTATAGCCCTGCTTCTCCATCGCCGGGATCAGCATTGAACCCAGCGCTGATGTATCCGCCACGGCAGAGCCTGAAAGTCCCGCAAACAGGATCGAGCTGAGCACGTTCACATGCGCCAACCCGCCGCGAAAATGGCCCATCAAGGCTTGGCTGAATTCCACCAGACGGATGGTTATCCCGCCGCGGTTCATTAGCTCTCCGGCCAGCATGAAGAAAGGGATTGCCATCAGGGGAAAGCTGTCCATGCCGTTATAGACATTGCGGTACAGCAGGGTGATGTCATTGGATTGGCCATTCAGCCACAGCAGGATACCCGGGGCGGCCAAAAGGGCGAAAAAGACCGGCAGGCCGATCATCAGAAAGACAAGGAAAGTGGGCAGGAACCAAATCAACATCTATTCAGCCCCCACCGGTGCGTCGGCAATTTCAGGCAGCAGGTCTGCGCCCCCCAATAGCGAGACAATCGCGCGCAGGATCAGCTCGACATTTACTACGATCAGAAGGGCCACCCCCACCAGCAGCGAGGCCATCATCCAGCTGCGCGGGACGCGGTACCATTCGTCAAAGCCAAATGAGGTGGGAATATACAAAGCGGCGGTTGCGAATTTGCCCCCGAACCCGGTCACTTCGGACCAGCCGATCTTAACCGCCACCAGCAGCACCGCCAGTGACACGAACAGCAGCGCGAGCATCAGTACCTGTCCCAAAACGCGCGGAAGCATCAGGGGCACCATGTCGATGGCCACGAACCCGCCGCGGCGAAATGCGGTCGGGGCCATCAGACCCGTCATCCAGAGCATGCAGAACCGGGCGGCCTCATCCGGCCAGGGCAGTGCGTTGCCCAGCACATATCGGAAGAATACCTGAATCAGGATTGCGGTCACCATGAATGCAATCGCAACGACGCCAACCGCGCGGCCCAATCGCAGCACGGTTTCGTTCACGAATGCAATCGGCGCCAGCATCGTTGCCAGTCCGCCCATGCGTTTCCTCCCTATGTCAGCCGCGGGTTGGTCCCGCGGTCGTCAGAGCGCGCTTAGGACTGCGCGAATTGGCCGAATTTTCCGGCATAGAAGGTCAGCGCGTCTCCATCGCTTATGCTGGCCTTCAGGACTTTGCCCACCACGATCACATGATCGCCTGCGTCGTGATAAGCGTGTTGTTCACATTCAAACCGTGCCAGACAATCCGGCAGCAGAGGGGTGCCATTCGAGCAATGCCCATGGGCGATGTCCCGCAACGCAAAGGCGTTTTTCGAGCAGCCGAAACACAGCTCGGCCTGTTCAGAGGACAGTACATGAACGCTGAAATGGCGCGCCTTGTGGAAATAGGGGAAGCGGCGCGAGTTGCGGTCGCCGGCCCACATGATCAGGGGCGGGTCCAGCGACAGGGACGAAAAACTGTTGGCAGTGATGCAGACCGGACCGTCCGTGCTGTTGCAGGTGACGATGGTAACTCCGGTGGCAAAGCGGCCAAACGCATCGCGCAGGGTTCGGGTGTCATCCTTGTGTGGGATGAAAGTATGGTTCATGTCCTGTGACATTGCATTCATCATGGTACCTCATGGCCCAGTGCCGCCTCATAAAGGCGGTACCAACTCTCGCGATCCAGATTGACTTTCAAGGCGTCCGAAATCTGTTTGATCCGACCCAGATTGTTGGTGCCCAGCACCGGCAGGATGCCTGCAGGATGTGCCAGAAGGAAGGCCACGGCCACTGCGGCCCGGTCCACTCCGAATTCGGCGGCGATCTCATCCGCGACCACGCCGACCGGAGGGTTCCCGGCCATCAGCAGTCCGCCGCCCAGCGGCGACCACGCCATCACCGGCTGCCCATGCTGTTGATGAAACGCCAAGTCGCCATTGGTGAAGGGGCGGATTTCGCCCAGCGAGATCTCGATCTGGTTGGTGACCAGTTGGGTCTTCATAGCTGATTGCAGAAGGGTCCAGTCCCACGGGCGGAAATTCGATACGCCAACCGCGCCCACCTTGCCGCTGGCCACGACCTCGTCCAGCGCTGCGCCGGTCTCATGGTGGTCCATGAAGGGATCAGGGCGGTGGATCAGTAGCAGGTCGACATGGTCGATTGCCATCTCGGTCAGAGAGGTTTCAACCGATTTCAGGATATGCGCGCGCGATGTGTCATAATATTTTACCTTCGCATCCGCGTATCGGCCCATCGGCGCAACGATGTCGCATTTGGTGACGATCTCCATCCGCGCGCGCAGCGCCGGGTTGGCGCGCAAGGCGTTGCCCAAAACCGCCTCGGCCGCGTAACCGCCATAGATGTCGGCCTGATCGAATGTGGTGATGCCCTGATCCAGGCAGGCTTGTATCTTGGCTTCGACATGATCCGCCGAGGTGTCACTGTCATCACCCAAGCGCCACATTCCGTATACCAGGCGGCTCATTTCCAGCGTGTCTGAAAGCTTTACACGTTGCATTAGCGGCGAACTCCGTTGCCCAGCGGGGTGGCCGGGGTGGTTTTGGGCACGCGTCCGTATTCCTCGGGCAGCGAGCAGGTTTTCAGGTTGGGCATCACGCGGGCACCGAAATGGCGGGCCTCGTCCAGATGTGGATAGCCCGAGAAGATGAAGGCGCGGATGCCCATCTTTTGATAGTCTTCAATCTTGGTCATGACTTGATCGGTGGAGCCCACAAGCGCTGCGCCGCAGCCAGACCGCGCCCGGCCCACGCCTGTCCAGAGACCAGGTTCGACATAGCCGTATTCATCCGCCAGATCGCGGTTTTTGGCCTGATGCGCCACACCCAGCGAGGTGGAATCCAGCGCCCGTTCGCGGATGGCGCGACCGTATTCGTCGTCCAGCTTGGATACGATGTAATCCGCGTATTCTTGCGCTTCGGCCTCGGTGTCGCGAACGATCATGTGAACGCGCAAGCCGTAATCCAGTGTCCGGTTGTAATTCTCGGCTACCGCATGAACCGCCTGCATCCGCCCGGCCAGTTGATCCTTGGTTTCTGGCCACATCAGGTAGACATCGCAATGCTCTCCGCACAGTTCGAGCGCAGATGGGGAATAGCCGCCGAAATACAACAGCGGTCCGCCGGTCTGATAGGGCTTGGCTGGGTCGGTGGTCAGGCCCGAGAAATTATAGACCTCGCCCGCATGGTTGATCTCATCCCGCGTCCAAGCCTGTTTCAGGATTTCGACGACTTCGCGCGAGCGTTGATAACGGAACGCGCTGTCTGCCTTTTCACCAGGGAAATCGGACGAGATGATGTTGACTGTCAAGCGCCCCTGCAACATGTGATCCAGCGTCGCGATGGTGCGGGCCAGCATGATGGGCTGCATTTCACCGCAACGCACCGCGGCCAGCAGGTTGATCTTGTCGGTGATCGGTGCGCATCCAGCAACAAAGCTAAGTGTGTCCTGACCGACCTGATAGGATGACGGGCACAGGATGTTGCGAAACCCCTGTGCCTCGGCCTCTTTCACGATGGCGGAACAGTGGTCCCAGCTGGACCGCAGATCGCCATCGGGCATCCCCAGAAACTGATAGTCATCCGAACACAGAGCCGAAAACCACGAGACCTCGGCCGCGTTCAGATCGGGGGAGGTGATTGGGACGATCGTCATCTGAGTCGGTCTCCGCAATGGATTTGCTTTTTCTCTTGCGTAGCAATCACATTGATGTAGATCAATAGTGTATCAATTTTTCCTGTGACCAATCGAAGCGCCCCGACGTGCCCCCCTCAAGCCGAAACCCCAATGCCCTGCCGATATATGTTCAGATTGCAGAACTGCTGATCCGCGATATTGCGGCCGGCCGTCTGATTGACGGTGAGCGCCTGCCGCCGGAACGGGACATGGCGGCGGACCTGAATGTCTCGGTCGGAACCCTGCGAAAATCGCTGTCCGAGCTTGAGAAAAAAGGGATGTTGGAACGCATTCAGGGCTCGGGCAATTACATCCGTGAGACCGGAACGCAAAACAGCGTCTATGCGATGTTTCGGCTTGAGCTGCCCGAAGGGGGCGGTTTGCCAAGCGCGGATATCCTGTCGGTCGATCATCTGGAAAAGCCTGCCAATCTACCCGGATTCGGAGCCGCGGCCATGGGGTCGCGCGTGCGCCGGATGCGCTATTTGAATGACACAATCATCGCGGTCGAAGAGATATGGCTCGACGAATCAGTGGGTTTGATCGACGGCGACCTGCTGTCGGACTCGCTGTATCGCTATTATCAGCAGCAGTTGGGGTTCTGGATCACGCGGGCCGAAGACAGGGTTTCAATCGCGGTGCTGCCCGATTGGACACCGACGGGCTTCACCAAGCCCGCTGGGCAGACCGTCGGGTATATCGAGCGGTTTAGCTGGTCAGAACAGGCCGAACCCGTCGAATTCTCTAAAACTTGGTTCGATCCGGATCGGGCCACATATGTTCAACGCTTGAAGTAAAAGGAAACGCGCATGACCCGGACCATCAATTACGGGCTGATCGGATGCGGCATGATGGGGCAGGAGCACCTGCACAATATCGCTCTGCTGGATGGCACGCGGGTGGCGGCGATCTATGAGCCCGACCCGCAGATGGCCCGCGCCGCGCAAGAGATTGCACCGGAGGCCGAGATGGTGGGATCAGTGGCGGATCTTTTGGCGATCGAGGATCTGGATTGCCTGGTTATCGCCAGCCCGAACCACCTGCATGTAGATCAAATCTGCGACATCGCGGCGATGCGCCCACTGCCCCTGTTGGTGGAGAAGCCGCTTTTTACCGATCCGCAGGATGCAGCGCGGCTGGAAACGGTGCAGCGTGACTATCCCCATCCAATCTGGGTGGCGATGGAATATCGCTATATGCCTCCGATTGCCGCTTTGATCAAAGGGCTCCAATCCACCGGCGGGGTGCAGATGCTGACGATCCGGGAACATCGATTTCCCTTTCTGGAAAAGGTCGGCAACTGGAACCGGTTCAACCGCAATACCGGCGGCACATTTGTCGAGAAATGCTGCCATTTCTTCGACCTGATGCGGCTGATCCTTGGGTCCGATCCGGTGCGGATCACCGCCAGCGGTGGGCAGGCGGTAAACCATCTGGACGAAAGCTATGATGGGGAAACGCCGGATATTCTGGATCACGGTTATGTTCTGGTTGATTTCGCCAACGGCACGCGGGCGATGCTGGAACTGTGCATGTTCGCCGAAGGATCGCGGTACCAAGAGGAAATCTCGGCCACAGGACCGCAGGCCAAGATCGAGGCGCTGGTGCCGGGGCCGGGGCGCTTTTGGCCCGATCATCTGGGTGACCCGCCGGTGCCGCAGGTGATTGTCAGCCCGCGTAATCCAAAAGGGCCGGTGTCACAAGACATCCCCGTTGACCCGCGCTTGCTGGCCGCCGGGGATCACAATGGCTCGACCTATTACCAGCATCAGGGGTTCCTGGCGCTTGTCCGCGGCGAAAGGGCCGCGCCGAATGTGACGCTGCAGGATGGGCTGTGGGCCGTTCGTATGGGGTTGGCGGCACAACAGGCGCTGGAAACGGGTGAAGCCGTTCGGTTGACCTGATAGGCAACAAGGACGATGCGCTGAGCCGGTGACGAAATTGCGCCTATCGGAAACGCGCTCCCCCCACTTGCGTATAAAAACCTGTCGTTTTTGATTTCTGATGGGTCTTTTTCGCTTGTTGATGCTGCGTCTGCACCCTAGCTCTGTCTGTGGGACACCCCTCCCCAACGAGGGGCGTGTATCTGGAAGGGTAATACACATGACTATCGAACAACCGGCATCGAATGACGCCGTGCGCAAACCTGAAACGCGGCCGGCAAATCCGCGCTTTTCCTCGGGGCCCTGCGCCAAACCCCCCACATTTGACCTGACCAAACTGGCTGACGCAGCACTTGGCCGTTCGCATCGCGCTGCTGTTGGCAAGGACAAGCTGAAAGCGGCCATCGAAGGTACGCGAGAAGTGTTGGGCATTCCAGCAGATTACAAGATCGGCATCGTTCCCGCGTCTGACACCGGCGCGGTTGAGATGGCGCTGTGGTCGCTGTTGGGTGAGCGCAAGGTCGAGATGCTGGCCTGGGAAAGTTTTGGCGCGGGATGGATCACGGATGTGGTCAAGCAGCTAAAAATCGACGCCGAAGTGAAAACAGCCGATTATGGGCAGATCATCGATCTGGCCTCGGTCGACTTCTCCCATGACGTGGTCTTTACATGGAACGGCACGACTTCGGGCGTGCGGGTGCCAAACGGTGACTGGATTGCGGATGACCGTCAGGGTTTGACGATCTGCGATGCGACTTCGGCGGCCTTCGCGATGGACCTGCCGTGGGACAAGTTGGATGTGACCACGTTTAGCTGGCAGAAAGTTCTGGGCGGAGAGGCGGCGCATGGGATGCTGATCCTTTCCCCGCGCGCTGTGGAGCGGCTTGAAAGCTATACCCCCGCATGGCCATTGCCCAAGATTTTCCGCCTGACCAAGGGCGGTAAGCTGATCGATGGTATCTTTACTGGCGCTACGATCAACACCCCGTCGATGCTGGCGGTTGAGGACTATCTGTTTGCATTGGACTGGGCGCGCTCGGTTGGTGGTCTGCAGGGATTGATTGGCCGGGCCGATGCGAATGCCGGTGCGGTGCATGCGTTCTGCGAGCAGAATGACTGGATCGCTAACCTGGCTGACGACCCGGCGACGCAGTCGAATACGTCTGTCTGTCTGAAATTCACCGATGCGCGCATCCGGGACGGCGCAGCCTTTGCCAAGGCCGTTGCAAAGCGGTTGGAGGCCGAGAATATCGCGTTGGATATCGGGGCTTATCGCGACGCACCTGCGGGTCTGCGTATCTGGTGCGGCGGCACAGTCGAAACTTCGGATATCGAAGCGATGTTGCCTTGGCTAGCCTGGGCCTTCGAGGCTGAGCTCGCAGCACAAACTGAAGCCGCCTGATCTTTCCCAATCTTCACCGGGCCGCCTCAGGCCCGGACATCTCATTACATTCAAGGACCACAGACATGGCTCCCAAAGTACTTGTTTCTGACAAACTCAGTGAAACCGCTGTTCAGATTTTCCGCGACCGCGGCATCGACGTGGATTTCATGCCCGATCTGGGCAAGGACAAAGATAAACTGGCCGAAGTGATTGGCCAGTATGACGGTCTTGCCATCCGCTCGGCCACCAAGGTCACGCCGACCTTGCTGGAACATGCGGACAAGCTGAAAGTCATAGGTCGCGCCGGCATCGGCACCGACAATGTCGACAAGGATGCCGCCAGCAAGAAGGGCGTCATCGTGATGAACACGCCCTTTGGCAACATGATCACCACAGCCGAGCACGCGATTGCGATGATGTTCGCCGTGGCGCGGCAGATCCCCGAGGCTAGCACTTCGACCCATGCGGGCAAATGGGAAAAGTCCAAGTTCATGGGGATCGAGCTGACCAACAAAACCTTGGGCGTCATTGGTGCGGGCAATATTGGCGGGATCGTCTGCGAACGCGCCCTGGGCCTGAAAATGAAGGTTGTCGCCTATGATCCCTATCTGGGCGAAGAGAAAGCCGCCAAGATGGGTGTTGAAAAGGTTGAACTGGATGAGCTGCTGTCGCGTGCCGATTTCATCACCTTGCATGTGCCGCTGACCGATCAGACTCGCAACATCCTCAGCCGCGAAAATCTGGCCAAGACCAAGCCTGGCGTGCGCATCGTCAACTGTGCCCGCGGTGGTCTGGTCGATGAAGAGGCGCTGGCCGAGGCTCTGCAATCCGGTCACGTTGCTGGTGCCGCCTTTGACGTGTTCAGCGAGGAACCTGCCAAGGAAAACGCGCTGTTCAACCTGCCCAACGTCGTCTGCACGCCGCATCTGGGGGCCGCAACGACCGAGGCGCAGGAAAACGTGGCGCTGCAGGTGGCTGAGCAGATCTCGAACTACCTGCTGACCGGCGCGGTTGAGAACGCGCTGAACATGCCGTCCGTCACCGCCGAAGAAGCCAAGGTTATGGGGCCGTGGATCAAACTGGCCGGACATCTGGGCAGCTTCATCGGTCAAATGACGGATGAGCCGATCAAGGCGATCAACATTCTCTATGACGGTGTCGCGGCTGAGATGAACCTTGCGGCTCTGAACTGTTCGGCCGTGGCCGGGATCATGAAAAAGTTCAACCCCGAGGTGAACATGGTCTCTGCCCCTGTGGTAGCCAAAGAGCGTGGCATCAAGATCTCGACCACCAATCAGGATAAATCGGGTGCCTTCGAGGGGTACATCAAGGTTACTGTCGTGACCGAAAAGCGCGAGCGTTCCATCGGTGGCACGGTGTTCAGCGACGGCAAACCCCGCTTCATCCAGATCAAAGGCATCAATATCGACGCCGAGGTCGGCGCGCATATGCTGTACACCACCAACGAGGATGTCCCGGGTATCATCGGTGCGTTGGGCCAGACCATGGGCGAAAGCAATGTGAACATCGCCAACTTTACCCTTGGCCGGTCCGAAGCGGGCGGCGAAGCGATTGCGCTGCTGTATGTTGATGAACCCGTACCAGCCGAGGCGCGGGCAAAGCTGGCCGAAACCGGCCTGTTCACGCAAATCAAACCGCTGGAGTTCGACGTTGCCTGAGGCGGTGTTGAATATCTGAGACACTTCATACCCGCGTCTTCCAAGGCGTGGGTATTTTCTTTTCCCGGCCGCCAAGACGCGTCACAAGCAGGGTGTTCCTGTTGATTTAGGGTTTTCCATGTCCTCGCCAATTTATGCAATCGGTGACATCCACGGCCAGCTCGGCATGCTGCAGGTTGCGCTGTCGCGGATCGAGGCCGATGGCGGGCCAGATGCAAAGATCGTGTTTCTGGGTGATTATGTCGACCGGGGCCCGGACAGCCGCGCCGTGCTGGACCTGCTGATCGAAGGCCAAAAGGCGGGGCGCAACTGGGTCATGGTCAAGGGCAACCACGACCGTATGATGGCTCGCTTCGTGCAAGAGCGCGAAATTGCAGATAAGCAACTACCCGTCACGCTGAGCTGGCTGAACCCACGGCTGGGTGGTCGGGAAACGCTGGCCTCCTACGGGGTGGAAGTCACGGACAATGACCGCATCTATCAGGTCCATGAACGGGCCTGTGCCGCCGTACCGCCAGCACATCTGGATTTCATCAACGCTTTGCCAGTTTACCATCAAGAGGATGAGCTGCTGTTCGTCCACGCTGGCATCAGGCCCGGTCTTCCACTGTCGCAGCAATCCGAAGATGACCTGGTTTGGATACGGCAGGAATTTTTGGTTGAATCTGGCCCGCACCCCTGGCTGATCGTGCATGGTCACACCCCTGTGGATGCGGCGGAACATTGCGGCAATCGGATCAATTTGGATGCGGGCGCGGGCTATGGTCATCCGTTGGCCACTGCCGTGTTCGAGGGCCGTGATTGCTGGTTGCTGACCGCACAGGGGCGCGCGCCGCTGAGACCTAGTCTTCGGTAAACAGGTCTTTGTAAGCTTCGCGTAGCGCGTTTTTTTGCACTTTGCCCATCGTATTGCGCGGCAATTCGTTCAGCACGATCAGCTTGCGGGGATGTTTGAATCGCGCCAGTTGGGTCTGTGCGCTTGCCATGATGGCCTCGAGGTCGGGCGACTTGTTTGGTTCGGCTACCAACAGGCCTAACACGGTTTCGCCGAAATCCGGATGGGGCACGCCGATAACTGCGCTTTCCAGAACACCGAGCTGGTCGTCCAGCACCAGTTCGACCTCTTTGGGATAGATGTTGTACCCGCCCGAGATGATCAGGTCCTTGCCGCGTCCGACGATATGGACATAGCCGTCCGCGTCCACACGTCCAAGGTCGCCGGTGATAAAGAACCCGTCCTCGCGCAACTCTGCTGCGGTCTTCTCGGGCATTTCCCAATAGCCCTGAAAGACGTTGGGGCCACGCACCTCGATCATGCCGATTTCGCCCTGTGGCAAGGTTTCACCCGTCTCAGAGTCGGTCACTTTGAGCTCAACGCCCGGCAAGGGGAACCCCACGGATCCGGCGCGGCGTTCACCGTCATAGGGGTTCGAGGTGTTCATGTTGGTCTCGGTCATACCGTAGCGTTCAAGAATGCGGTGCCCGGTGCGGGCCTCAAACTGCTGATGCGTTTCGGCCAGCATTGGGGCCGAGCCCGAGATGAACAGCCGCATATGACGTGCCAGATCGCCGGTGAACCGGTCGTCATCCAACAGACGGGTGTAGAAGGTCGGAACCCCCATCATCGCGGTTGCATCAGGCAAATGCCGCAGTACCTCATCCAGATCGAATTTCGGCAGAAAGATCATCGACCCGCCCGAAGCCAGTACCACGTTGGTTGCCACGAACAGCCCATGAGTGTGAAAGATTGGCAGAGCATGCAGCAACACGTCATCGTCGGTAAACCGCCATTCCCGTACCAATGTTTCGGCATTCGACAGCAGATTGGCCTGTGACAGCATCGCGCCCTTGGATCGGCCGGTCGTGCCGGACGTGTACAGGAAGGCGGCCAGATCATCCTCGGTGCGGTTGACCGGCTCGAAAGCAGGCAGCATACCCAGAGCACGCCGCATCAGGCTGCCGGATCCATCAGCGTTTAGCGTTTCAAGCCGCGCCTTCTGGGCGGCGGCGACGGGTGCCAGACCAGCCTTATTCACATCATCGCAGACCACCAGCGCAGCGCCGCTGTTTTCGATGAAATAGCTCAGTTCGCTGACCGTATAGGCAGTGTTGAGTGGCAGAAAAACCAGACCGGTCTGCACACAAGCAGCAAACAGCGCAAGCGCTTCGGGCGACTTTTCCACCTGAACCGCAACGCGTTGTCCGGGTTCGAGCTCAAAGCCGACTAGGGTATTGGCCAACCGAGAGGCCATGTCCAAGAATTCAGAATGGGTCAGCACCTGACCGTTGGGCAGATGCAGGAAAGGCGTCTCTTTGCCCGCGTGTATGCCAAACAAGCGATCGTAAAGCGGGTTGCCCATCTACCAAGGTCCTTTCTGTCCAGTCCCGGCGAATCTGTCTTGGAATGGCGTGCTGGTAAAGCCCTGAATGGCGCAATCGGTCGCCGTTCTGTCCGCATGATGTGCCAGAGTTTGCTGCGGACAAACTGTCTTCTGGCGATCGGGGGCTATCTGCGTTAATCGCAGGTGAATTCGCCGGAGATAGACTATGTATGTTGCCACCCTGTTGACCAATCCCGAAACGCGCGCGCTGGATTTGGCGCTGGTCGAGTCGTTGCGGAATGCCTGGGGCGGGGCCGAGATCATCTGGCTCAGCCCGGATGAGGCGGCAGAGTTCGCGCTGCAGGAACTTCCGGGCAACCAGTGGGATGTCTGGGGTGATTTGCAGAAGCTTGGCGTTGACCTGATCGTGCAGCCTGCCGAGGGGCGGCGCAAAAAGATGCTGTTGGCGGATATGGACAGCACCATGATCCAGCAGGAATGCATCGACGAATTGGCGGATGAGGCCGGTGTCGGCGACCGCGTCAAGGACATTACGGCCCGCGCAATGAATGGCGAATTGGATTTCGAAGGCGCGCTGACCGAACGGGTCGGGTTGCTGAAAGGGTTGGATAAGGCTATGATCGGCAAGGTTCTGGCCGAACGCATCACCCTGATGCCCGGCGGCAAGGTGCTGGTCGCGACGATGCGCGCCAATGGCGGCTATGCGGCGCTGGTCTCAGGCGGGTTCACGGCGTTTACTGCCAAGGTGGGCAGTGAATTGGGGTTTGACGAAAACCGTGCCAACACTCTGCTGGCCGAAAACGGCAAGCTGACCGGCGATGTGCAGCGACCGATTCTGGGACGACAGGCCAAAGTCGACGCGCTGGAACAGATTACCAAGCGTCTGGGCCTGTCCGAAAACGATGTGATCTCTGTGGGTGACGGGGCAAATGATCTGGGCATGTTGGGCCGGGCCGGAACCGGGGTTGCGCTGCATGCAAAGCCTTCGGTCGCGGAACAATGCGAAGTGCGGGTCAACCATGGCGATTTGACCGCGCTTTTGTATCTGCAGGGCTATGCGCGGCAGGAATTTGCCCAAGCCTGATTGCCGGGGCTTCCCTTTATTTAACAAAAATGTTAAACAGTGGTCATGAGTACGCTTTTGACCACATTCTCCGCCTTGTCCGACGCCACGCGGTTTTCCATCGTTGAACAGTTGATGCAGGACGGAGAGCAGCCCGCAGGCGACCTGATCGAAGGGCGCGGTATGTCAGGTGCTGCGGTCTCGCGCCACCTGAAGGTTTTGCGTGAGGCCGGGCTGGTTCGGCAACGGGTGCAGGGCACCCAGCGGATGTATTCGATCCGCCCCGAAGGTCTGCGCGCAATCGCGGAATGGACCATTTCGAAACGACAATTCTGGGAAAGCAGTCTGGATCGTCTGGGCGATGCTATTGAAAGGGATAATTCATGGCCGATCTAAAGCTGGAACGCACGTATCCGATACCGCCAGAGGATCTGTTTGCGTGGATCAGTGTCGCAGAACGGCTGTTGCAGTGGTGGGGTCCCGAAGGGGTGCACGTGCCCGAACATACTCTCGATTTTTCGCGCGTTGGTCCGTGGTATTCGGTCATGGAGAATGGCGAGGGCCAGCGCTTTAAGGTCTCGGGCCATGTGACCCATGTCGATCCGCCCAATTCGGTTGGCTTCACCTGGGGCTGGCATGACGATCAGGATCAGCGTGGGGCCGAAAGCCATGTAACACTGCGGGTCGAAGCCGCAGGCGGCGGAGCTCGGCTGGTGGTCGATCACCGCGACCTGGGCGATGACGAAATCGCCGCAAACCACGAGAAAGGCTGGACCTCGACGCTGAACAAGCTGGCCGGTCTGGTGCAATAAGTTTTCATCTGGGAGGAAAGAAATGCCACAGTTTCTGTTTGTCTATCACGGCGGGACCACGCCATCGGACCCGGCCGAAGTCGAAGCAACCATGGCCGCCTGGGGCGCGTGGTTTCAGAATATGGGTCCGTCACTAGAAATACCCGGCAACCCGGTGGGCCAGTCCTATACCGTCAGCTCGGGCGGTGTGGTCGACAATGGCGGTGCCAACCCGGTATCCGGCTTTACCGTGATCAAGGCCGACAGCATCGACGCCGCCAATGAAATGGCCAAGGGATGCCCCATGGTCGTGAACGGGTCAGGTTCGGTCGAGGTGGCCGAGATTCACGAAATTGAGATGTAGCCGCCCTAGCCGGGGAATCCCGGCGCGGGTCGGATCACGCCACATTCCAGCCCGCGACGGCTGTATTGCGTGGCGTTCATAAAGGTGCGGGTGGCCGGGTGATCGGCCTCCAGCACGCCGAGGCTGACCAGAATGGCTGCAATGGCGCATTCGCTGGCACGGGTGGCGCCATCGGTGATCTTCAGCGCGACGCCCATGCGTTTTTCAGGGATGATGGCGATGAATACGGCCTCGGCCCCGGTCTTGATCGCGGCGCGCCCGTTCATGGCGCGCATCAGCTCGGTACAGGCGCGCGTCTCTCCGGCCACCAGCTCGGGATGTTTGATCATCGCCGCGGTCAGGTGTTGTGCCGCATCGCTGGCCCGGTCCGACCGGTCCGCCGCCGAGGCAAACCACGCCATCGACCGTGCCATCCCTACCAGCGAGGTGGCAAAGTTCGGGGCGGAACAGCCATCGATGCCATAGCCAGGGCTGGTTTCGCCGGTGGTTTCTTCCAGCGCGGACAAACAGGCCTGTTGAACCGGGTGGTCGATTTCAAGATATTCCGGCCCGGCGCCCATATGCTGTGCTACCGTCAAAAACCCGCAATGTTTGCCCGAGCAGTTGTTGTGGATCTGACAGGGCGTGTCGTCGGCAAGTATCAGCCCGTCGCGCGCCGCCATATCCTGAGGCTCTTGCGGCCCACAGCGCAAATCGGGTTCTGCCAGGCCCAGATGGTCCAGCCAGGACGTTACCCTGTCTGTGTGAATATGCGCGCCGTTATGCGAGGCACAGGCCAATGCCAGATGCTCGCTGTTCAGCCCGTATTTCGCGGCCGCCCCAGATGTAATCAACGGCAGGGCCTGTATCATCTTGGCCGAAGACCGGGGGTAGATTATCGCCTCCGGGTCGCCCCAGCTGCGCACGATTTGACCCGTGTCATCACAGATAACCGCATGTCCCAGATGCAGGCTTTCCAGAAAAGGCCCCCGCCATAGTTCGGTCATTGCTACAGGCTGCGTCATCGGGACCCTCCTAAACATGCGCAAAAAACTGCCAACCGCCCTTTCGCCTATGGCGAAACTTGCGATAGTGTGTGTATGTCGGCAATCACCGGAAGACGCAACTTACAGACGAACCGTCAGGGTTCGCGAGCCATTCCGGTGGGTATGAGGTATTAGGTCGAGCTAGGAGGCTGGACAGATGGGATCAAAGCTCGTCCGCGTAATCGCGGGCCTGTGCGTGGCAGGGATGACAACGGCTGCAACCGCTCAGCAGGCAGACAGCACCAATAGAGTATCCGTAAACACCGACTGGAGTGTGTTTGTGGAAGAGGACCCAACCGAATGCTGGAGCGTTGCAACGCCGGATGAAACCGTCAACACGCGCGGCGGGCGCGTTGTTTCGGTGAGGCGCAGCGACATCCTGCTGTTTGTCGTATTCAGACCTGATCCCGATGTGAAGGGGCGCGTTTCATTCACCGGGGGCTATCCGTTTGCCGCGGGATCGACCGTATCTGTATCCATCGACGGAAACAGCTTCGAATTCAGCACCGAAGGCGAATGGGCCTGGCCCGCGTCAGAGGGTGATGACCAAAAAGTAATCGCTGCCATGAAAAGCGGTACCGAAGCAGTGCTGACCGCCCGGTCCGAACGCGGCACTCAGACCAAAGATACTTTCTCATTGCTGGGCTTCACAGCCGCTTTAGACGACGCCGAGAAACGCTGTACCAACTGAGCGCGCCAGCGCTCGGGCATTGGCCAGGCTCGCAAAGTGGTGCCAGTTTCGCAGGATAGGACCGCCCTCCTTCATAGCTTAACTTAACGTCATCTATAAATTTGATCTGCGTCAACGCTCCGCGCTCTGAAATACTGAACTAATCGGTTCAAGCAGAGAGAAAAGGAGAGCATCGATGCAGAAGAAAGTTTTGGGCCTGTTTGTGCTGACCGCCGTCGTATTGCTGAGCGCTTGTGATAAATCCGCTGAGACATACCCGGTTTCGGGAGAGCAATGTGGGCCAAACGATCCGGTCAAAACGCTGGACGCCGAGGATTGCTTTATTCCACCAGCAGGTGCGTGATCCAATACGGCTGGCCTGGAAACGTCCGGGCGGCATAAGAGTTCGAATGACCGCGGGGTTGATCCCCGCGGTTTTTTGTAACCTCTGGCGTCGCTATGCTAAGCTGAGCGCGTTAGTTTAACGACCCTTCGAGGAGTATGTCATGCGTTTGGTGATACTGGCTGTTTTAACCCCCACGTTGGCTGTGGCGGATCCTGCAATGGAATGCACGAACGCAAGTTCACAAGTCGAAATCGGATCTTGCGTTGCCAGTATGGAAGCGGGGGTTGAGGCCGCGCTGACCGATAGTTTTGGCTTTGCCATGGATGCAGCCAACGCGTTGGACGAGGTGACCGGACGGACAAGCGCGGCGCCTGCGATGGAGGCGGCGCAAAGCGCGTGGGTCGGGTATCGTGATGCGCAGTGCGAGGCGGTCGGCGCGTCTTTTGGTGGTGGGTCGGGAACCGGCATTGGTATCACCTCTTGTCGGATTGAATTGGGGCGCCTGCGGATTGACGAATTGCTGCGTTTTGTAAATTAGGCGCGACGAATTCTTTTGATCTTTGCGCGCAGTCCTATATAGAGGCGCATTCCAAGCCAGAATCTTCGAGACCCACCTATGTCGCCCAAAGCGCCGATCACTCAAGACGTCATGACCATCCCCCGCAAATTGCCGGAGGGGAAGGTGAACCTTGTCGGGTTGACCCGGGATCGCCTGCGCGAGACCCTGATCGAACACGGCACGCCTGAAAAACAGGCCAAGATGCGCACGGGCCAGATCTGGCAGTGGATTTACCAATGGGGTGTGCGCGACTTTGCCGAGATGACCAATCTGGCCAAAGCCTATCGCACCCAGCTGGCCGAGCATTTCGTGATCGAAATCCCCGAGGTTGTGACCCGACAGGTGTCCGAGGATGGCACACGCAAGTATCTGGTCCGTATTGCTGGCGGCCATGAGGTCGAGGTGGTCTATATTCCCGAGGACGATCGCGGCACGCTGTGTATCTCGTCTCAGGTCGGTTGCACGCTGACTTGTTCCTTCTGCCATACAGGCACGCAGAAACTGGTGCGCAACCTGACGGCGGCGGAAATTGTCGGTCAGGTGATGATGGCGCGGGATGATCTTGACGAGTGGCCGGTACCGGGTGCGCCCAAGGACGAAACCCGCCTGCTGTCGAACATCGTTCTGATGGGTATGGGCGAGCCTCTTTACAATTTTGAGAACGTCCGCGACGCGATGAAAATCGCGATGGACCCCGAAGGTATCTCGCTGTCTCGCCGCCGGATTACCCTGTCGACATCGGGCGTGGTGCCCGAGATTGCGCGTACCGCGAAGGAAATCGGCTGCCTGCTGGCAATTTCGTTCCACGCGACGACCAATGAAGTCCGCGATGTGCTGGTGCCGATCAACAAACGCTGGAATATCGAAGAGTTGCTGCAGGCTTTGGCCAGCTATCCCAAGGTTTCCAATTCGGAACGGATTACGTTTGAATACGTGATGCTTGATGGTGTGAATGACAGCGATGAGGATGCGCATCGTCTGATCGAACATATCAAGCGCCACAAAATCCCGGCCAAGATCAATCTGATCCCGTTCAACGAATGGCCCGGCGCGCCGTATAAGCGCAGCTCAAACAATCGTATTCGGGCTTTTGCCAATATCATCTATCAGGCCGGGTATGCCTCGCCCATCCGCAAGACGCGGGGCGAGGACATTATGGCGGCCTGCGGTCAGCTGAAATCGGCCACCGAACGCGCCCGTAAATCGCGCAAGCAGATTGAGGCCGAGGCCGGTCTCGACCGCGGATAAGCGGCTGAATAGAAGGGCGTCGCAAAATTAATTTTTGGGGCGCTGTCTATCGAATGCAAAATTTGATATGTTTCATTGGCTAGGTGTGGATGCACCAGGCTCACTTGCGCACAATAGGGTGAGTTCGGTGGCTGGCATGTGGCAAATTCGTTCACGGCGGCTACCTTGTATTTCAGCTCCGTGTGCCGATTGCGGCATAACAGGTTACGAGTTGGGTTATCTCTATGATGTTTCGATTGAAAATTCCGTACTTTAATTTTGTTTTAGTTTTGGCTTGTGCGGCCGTCGCCGTAACTGATGCTGTTGCGCAGTCAAATGATGAGGATGCTCATCTGGCTATCGAAAATCCGGCTGATCTGACCAAGGATGACGCGCGTGAAATTTATGACTCGTTGCAGCGCCGGATGGCACGCGGCTATGCCGCAGCGCAGTTGGATCTGCTTCTGAATTACCAAAACTGGCCGCTGTACAACGATGCGCCCTATATATCTGAAACCCATGGTCGGCGATTTGTGAACAGCTATGCAAACCGGATGGCGTATAATTATGCAACCCTGACGGAAGGCGAAAAGCTTCCGGTGGGGTCTGTGCTGGCCAAGGACAGCGTGACCGTTACGGATGAGGGGAAAAGCCATCCCGGCGCGATGTTCGTCATGCAGAAACTGGCCGAGGGCGCCAACCCTGCTACGGCTGATTGGCGTTATATCATGGTCATGCCGGATGGGTCATTGTTTGGGGACACGATGGGGGATCGCGCCAACGCAGTTGCGTATTGCCACGATTGCCACGAGGCGGTTGCCGACCGAGATTACACATTCTTCGTTCCCGAAGAATATCTGGTCGACAATTAGGCCTCTCTCACCCAAATCTCGCGGTGCCGATCACTTTGATCAGTTGCTGACGAACCGGATCTGGCTGCGCTGCGACGGCGTTCAGGACCTCTCGAAGTTCTGCGCGCAACCCATGCAACTGGTCGATCAGGGAAATCATCATCGACACTGCGTCTGCCTCCATTTCGTATTGGTCGTGCAACTCGCAGGCCAACTCCAGCCGGGCAACGTCGATGCTGTGATAGACCAATCCGCGATCTGTTTGTTCGGGGATCACGATTTCGGCGGCCAGATATTCTGTCAATCGGGTCGAAGTCAGCCGGGCTACGGCGGTGATCAGTTCCTCTTCGGTCAGGGTGCGGGTCATGACGGCATTCCTTTGCGTGGGTCATAGCGGTGGGTTTCTCGCCATGAATCCATAAATTGCCTCAACTCATCATCGATTTGATCGGGCATTGAAATGGTCAGCTCGATCAACTGGTCGCCCCGTTCGGCCGAGCCGCGCTTCTTGACGCCCTTACCCCGCAGGCGCAGGGTTCTGCCGCTGCTGGTTCCGGCCGGAACGGTCACGTTTACGCCCCCATCGATCGTGGGCGCCGCCACTTTGCCGCCCAGCACCGCCTCATCAATCGTGATGGGCAGCGTGATGTGAATGTCATTTCCCTGACGGTCGAATACCGGATGATCCGCGACTGATACTGTCACCAGCGCATCGCCGCGCGGCCCCTCACCATAGCCAGCGGCACCCTTGCCCCGCAGGCGAATGGTCTGACCGCTTGTGATCCCTGCGGGTATCTTGACTTCGATCCGGTCCCCATCCGGCAGGGTCAGCTTCTGGCTGGCGCCAAACACCGCATCCAGAAAGCTGATCTGAAGCGTGAAGTTCAGATTGTGGCCAGGCGCGTGAAACTCGCGGCCGCCTTGCCCACCAAATCCGCCGCGACCCCGCATGAATTCGGCAAAGATATCCGACATGTCGTCCGGGTCCGTCGCCTGCCCGCGATAGGGGTTGCCGGCAGCTTCGGCGTAATCGCGATAGTATTGCTGTTGCGGGCGTTCCTGTCCCGAGGCATCAATCTCACCATTGTCATAGCGTTTGCGCGTCTCAGGATCTTTCAACAGATCATAGGCCGCGGCGGCGGCCTTGAACTTGGCTTCGGCCTCGGCGTCCCCGGGTTTCAAGTCCGGATGGCATTCCTTGGCAATACGCCGATACGCTTTTTTGATTTCAGCGTCGCTGGCATCTTTGGCCACGCCAAGTGCGGCATAGGGATCGTCGCTCATCTCACCTCTCATGGATGGGGGAAGGGCTGATCATGATGAAGGTATTTTATCACGTGATTTCAACAGGTCAAAAAGAACCGGTGGCTAAATTGGTTCGCAAGTTTCGCAATCTCTGATACTATCAGGCTGTTTCATATTATTCATTGACGGAGATCAGCCGATGACGCGCAGACTTAAATCGGTTCTGGCCCTGCTGGCGGGCAATGCCATTGGGTTAATGTTGGCCGCTTTGCTACTGACCGGTTTTGCAATCAAGCCGATTTCATTCATCGTTGTGGTGATCGTCTTCACGCTGGTGCAGGTGGTGGCCGAACCGCTGATCCTGAAGTTGGGTGAGAAAAGGGCGCCTTCGTTGAAAGGTGGGATCGCGTTGATCGTGACCTTTGTCGGCCTGCTTGTGACCGATCTGGTGACCAATGGGCTGACGGTTGGCGGAATTTCCAACCTGCTGGCTGCGACACTGCTGGTCTGGCTGGGCGCGCTGATCGCCAGCGTAGTGCTGCCGATCTACGTGTTCACCGAGCTGCGCACGCCCAAAAAGTAATTACAGTGCGTTCAGGCTGGCATCGATTGCCTGCCAAAGCTCAACCACCGGCTCGCATCCCACGGACAGACGGACAAAAGCGGGGTCAACGTCGTCGCCCCAACGGGCGCGGCGCTCGGCCGAGCTATGGACGCCGCCAAAAGACGTCGCAGGGCGCAGCATTGGACAGGTGTTGATGAAGGTTTCGGCCTTGGCCTGGGTTTCCAACGTGATCGAAAGAAGGAATCCGAACCGCGTGGTCTGAGCCTGTGCCAAGGTGTAGGATGGGTCACCTGGCAGGCCGGGATAGCGGATGTCTTTCACAGACGGATGCGCCGCCAACCGTTCTGCCAACATCTGGGCCGAGCTGCACATCCGGTCAAACCGAACATCCAGTGTTTCCAGCCCACGATGCAGCAACCAAGCCTCGTGCGGACCGGGGATCGCGCCAGAGACACGCCGCCATTCCTCGACCCGCTCCATGACATCTGTATTGCGGCTGGCCACATGGCCCATCAGCAGATCGGAATGCCCACCCATGGCCTTGGTGTCCGAGGACACGACGATATCTACGCCCATATCCAAAGGACGCTGGCCCAGTGGTGTCATGGTTGTGTTGTCAGCAATGGTGATCCCACCAGCTGCGCGCACGGACGACGCGATGGCTGGCAGGTCCATCATATCCAGACCAGGGTTCGAGGGGCTTTCGACAAAGACCACATCGATGCCGTCGAACCCGCCTTCGGAAAAGGCGGTTGTCGGGCGTTCTGTCACGATGACACCCAGACCAGACAGAAATCGGTCGGCCAGCACGCGAGTGACGTAATAGCCATCCGACGGGATCAGGATGCGCGACCCGGCTTTGACCGTGGCAAACAACGCGGCCGAGATCGCCGCCATGCCCGACGGGAAAGCCAGGCAGGGGGCGTCTTCAAGATGGGCGAGAACCTGTTCCAGATGTTCCCAGGTTGGGTTGTTGACGCGACCGTAGAAATCATGCCCGTCCGGTGCGCCGGGCAGGTGGAACATACTGCTTTGGGTCAGGGGCAGGGCCACGGGCTCGCCCTTGGTCAGTGCGTTGCCCCGCAGATGCAGCATCTCGCCGGTCTTGCGCCCCATCGTTTAGCGCCCCGGTATTTCGTCACGGGGCGGGGTGGGTTCCCATTTATCGATTATGTCGACCGCCTCTTGCGCGGTATCGACGAACCGGAACAGGTCTAGATCCTCGTCCGAGATGGTGCCGGCGTCGGCCAGCGCCTCCCAGTTGATGACCTTTTCCCAGAACGCGCGACCGAATAGCAGGAAGGGCACACGCTCCATACGGCCGGTTTGAATCAGGGTCAGGGACTCGAACAGCTCATCCATGGTGCCAAAGCCGCCGGGGAAGATGGTGATGGCGCGGGCGCGCATCAGGAAATGCATCTTGCGGATGGCGAAATAGTGGAAGTTAAAGCTGAGCTCGGGCGTAACGTACAGGTTCGGTGCCTGTTCATGCGGCAGCACAATGTTCAGGCCGATGGAACAGCCGTTCGCATCCTGCGCGCCGCGGTTGCCAGCCTCCATCACGCCGGGGCCACCGCCGGTGACGATTACATTCTCTCGCCCGCCGGTTTCGTTCGACTTCTCGGTCATCAACCGGGCAAACTCGCGCGCTTCGTCGTAATACTCCGACAGCCCGGCCAGCGTTTCCGTCCGCGCGGTGTGTTTCTGTGATGGCTCAGGGATACGCGCGCCGCCGAACATGACGATGGTCGAGGTGATCTCACGCTCGGTCATGATCATCTCGGGCTTGAGCAGTTCCAGCTGCAAGCGCACCGGGCGCAGCTCATCCCGGCACAGGAAATCCTCATCGGCAAAGGCAAGGCGATAGGCGGGTGAGCGCGTTTGCGGGGTGTCGGGTACCTCGCTTGCGGTCGAACGGTCGGTCTGCGCGTCGCGAAACGGGCTGAGGCGGTATTCTCTCATGGGGTAACGATCCCTGCTTGCGTGTTTTCCAAACAGCTATAGGGTTCGGGCGCAGAGTGCCAGTCACGGAAAGATGAGAATGAATTGGAAGAGCGAAATACTGGCGGCACAGCACCGCATAACCGGCTATGCACAAGTGACGCCAGTCACGGAAAGCCGTGCCCTGGGGCTGGATTTTCCGGTGGAAATGAAGCTGGAGCATATGCAGCACACCGGCAGTTTCAAAGCGCGCGGGGCGTTTAACACTCTGATCAGTTCGGATGTGCCCGAGGCCGGGGTTGTGGCCGCATCGGGTGGCAATCACGGCGCAGCGGCCGCCTTTGCCGCGCAGGCGCTGGGCTATCCGGCCAAGATTTTCGTGCCCGAACTGGCGGGGCCATCCAAGATCGCGCTGATCGAACAGACCGGCGCGGATTTGAGCGTGATGCCGGGTGAATATGCCAACGCCTTGACAGCCGCGCGGGCGCATGAGGAGGCCACGGGCGCGATGCAGATTCACGCCTATGACGCCCCCGCTACGGTCGCCGGGCAGGGAACCTGCTTTGCCGAATGGGAGGCACAGGGCCTGAAAGCGGATACCGTATTGATCGCGGTGGGCGGTGGCGGTCTGATCGCCGGGGCGCTGGCCTGGCTGCAAGGCACGCGCAAGGTCGTGGCGGTTGAGCCGGAAACCTCCTGCGCGCTGAATGCAGCCCTGCAGGCGGGAGAACCGGTGGATGTGTCCGTCTCGGGCATTGCGGCAAATGCGCTGGGCGCGCGGCGGATCGGCTCGATTTGTTTCGATCTGGCACAGGGCGTGCAATCAGTTCTGGTCAGTGATGAGGCCATCGCGCAGGCGCAGAAGGTCCTGTGGCGGGCGCATCGGATTCTGGTGGAACCGGCAGGCGCAACCGCCTTGGCTGCGCTGCTTTCGGGGGCTTACACGCCAGAGCCGGGCGAACGGGTGGCGGTGCTGATCTGTGGTGGAAACATCTCACCGGACCCTCTGAACGGCTGAAACCGGAACAAACAGCCGCAAAGCGCGCGCTCAGCGTCGCATTGCAGCCAGTCCGTCGCTTGCGTATAGGCAACACAAGCGTGAACAGAATCTGCAGGGAGCCGCCAAATGTCCAACGCGCAACTGGAAGCCGCCATCGAAGCCGCCTGGGAGGCGCGAGATGCCATCACCCCCGCCACCACCGGCGAGACACGCGAAGCGATCGAAGATACGCTGAACGCGCTGGACAGCGGGTCGCTGCGGGTCGCGGAAAAGCAAGACAGCGGCGACTGGCATGTGAACCAGTGGGCGAAAAAAGCGGTTCTGCTGGGCTTTCGCATCAAGGATATGGAAATCCAGACCGGCGGCGCTCAGGACGGCGGCTGGTGGGACAAGGTAGACAGCAAGTTCGCGGGTTGGGGTGAAAACCAATGGCGGGCCGCTGGCTTTCGCGCGGTGCCGAATTGCGTCGTTCGCAAATCCGCCTTTATTGCGCCCGGCGTGGTTCTGATGCCGTCCTTTGTGAACCTGGGTGCCTATGTGGACGAGGGCACAATGGTTGATACTTGGGCCACCGTCGGGTCATGCGCGCAGATCGGCAAGAACGTCCATCTGTCGGGCGGTGTTGGGATCGGCGGCGTTCTGGAACCGATGCAGGCGGGTCCGACCATCATCGAAGACAACTGCTTTATCGGCGCCCGGTCCGAAGTGGTCGAAGGCTGCATCGTGCGCGAAGGCTCGGTTTTGGGCATGGGCGTGTTCATCGGCAAATCGACCAAGATCGTCGACCGCGAAACCGGCGAGGTCACCTATGGTGAGGTTCCGCCCTATTCGGTGGTTGTTGCGGGCTCGATGCCGTCCAAGAACAACATCAACCTCTATTGCGCTGTGATCGTGAAGCGGGTGGATGAAAAGACCCGCTCGAAAACCGGGATCAACGAGCTGCTGCGCGACTAATACTGGGCGCGGATCAAACAAGGGGGCTGCAGCGCGATCCGCTGCGGCCCTTTTTTTGTTATCGCTTACCCTTTGACCGGATAGCGGTCCGGTTCTTCGAACACATCAATGACGCGCGACCCGGCTTTGATCTTGCCGCCATGCTCCACTCCTGCGGGGATCGAATAGCTGTCACCGGGGCCATAGCTCTTGGTTTCATCGCCAATGGTCAGCTCAATCTCACCTTCGACCACAGTTCCCCATTGTGCCAGATGGGAATGAAGGGGCAGTTCGAAATCCTGAAGAAAGGTAAAAAACGCCACCAGCCCCGCGTCTGATCTGATCACGGCCGTTTGCACCACATCTTCGGGGAAGGGCACGTCGAGGCTTGGGAATCCTGTGATGAAATCCGGATAAGTCATGGCAACGTCCTTTTGTGATCGGTGTCAGGTTACTGCGGGCACTATGGCGGCACAGGCGATCCACTGCAATTCCCCGGCTGCTTGACCGCAGGCAGGTGCGCGGCTATGGCCCCTTGCATGGAAAAGCAAAAGAAACCTTCGCGTCAGCAGGTCTATACCCTGCTTGTGCAGATCGGTCGCAAGGATGGCGATGGCCTGCCCGACGGCGCAACCGGGGCGGCATTGATGTGTTTTGCCAGCGGCGTCGACGAGGCCGAGGCCGTGCGCGAAACGGTGGCGATCCTGAAACAGGCAGATACCGCGCCTTTGGATGTCACAGGCTATGGCACTTTGGCCGAACGTGAGGCGCAAGGTCACGAGATCGACCCGGATGAACGGGCCCTAATGCAGCGTGCGCTGGATGAAAATGCAGTGATCGTGGCGCAGATGACCCCGTTTTTCGGGGATGAAGAGACGGCTTAGTTCCGCGCCCCAAACCACTTGCGATAAATCTCGTCATAGGTGCCGTCTTCGCGCAGCGCCAGCAGCGCCTGGTTGACGTCTTCGACCAGCGGAGACCCGGTAGGGAAGGCAATACCGTAATTCTCGCGCAGGAATATACCGCCTGTCATCGAGGCAATCCGGCGGCCTTCATGGGCGGCGAAATAGGACAGGATCGGCGCGTCGAACACGATGGCGTCCAGTTCCTCGTTGCGAAAGGCTTCAAGCATGGGGTCGAGCCCATCATAGTTGGTAAACTCGATCTCGCGGCGGTTCAGAAAGTTAGCAGCGGTTGAATTCGAGATTGTTCCGACCTCTTTGCCGTAAAGGTCATTTATCGAATTCACGCTGCCACTGATTGCATCCACTGTCATGACCGAGGTGATCCGCGCAGTGAAGACCGAGACGATAAACAGCGAAGATACAACCAGCACTACACCCAGAATTCGACCAAATGGCGTGCGCGGCATTCGTTCCTCAAACCCGCCATTGACCACCAGGTTCAAGGCCCACCAGAATGAGGGGAACCAGGCCTCGTCAAGCTTGCGGTCGAAATAGGGCTGCGAGCGGCGCTCGAACACCCACATCAGCATGCCGCCGCCAAGAAGGATAGCAAAGGCAAGCCCGATAGCAATGAACAATTCGCGCGACAGTAACGCATGTAGCAGTGACGGGCGGCGCACCGCGTCCGATGGCACCATGATCTGCAAACCAGCCTCGAAAATCGGCTGGCTGAAGTCCATCTGCGTTTCTCGCGAGGCAGTGATCGAGATATTGGCTATGGCCAGATCGGCGGATCTGCCCTGCACTGCGCCCAGCATGTCACCAAAGGCGTCGGAACGTTGGATGGAATAGTCCCAATTCAGGGATTCAGCCAACGCCTCAAGCAGGTCCATCGAGAATCCGGTTTGGGCTCCATCTTCGACAAAAGAAAACGGAGGCCGTGTCACGGTCGAAACCGTCAGCGTCTGGGCCTGGCTTTGCTGGCCGAGAACGGCGAAAGTCAGGCAGATCAATGCGAAAAGAGCACGTGTCATCGTAAAATCACCTGTTTCGCGGCCCTCTAGCGCATATTCGAACCGGCAGACAAGGCAATCGCAGCGTAAGGCCCCATGTTTTCCGGGGGTGTCAGTTCGATACAAGGTGGAAAAAGCCCGCGGTTTCTGGCCTGTTGGGGTTGGCAATCGGGCCAATTCGTTGAATCTGTGCACGAACCTGAAAGAAATTTTATGGAAAGGGCCCACCATGACAGATCCGATTGCGTTGACGGCCGACCTGATCCGTTGCCCATCGGTCACACCTGAAGAAGGTGGTGCCCTTGTCCTGCTGCAGGATGTGCTGTCACAGGCGGGGTTTGATTGTACCCGTGTTGATCGCGCCGGCATCAGCAATCTGTTTGCGCGATGGGGTGCAAAAGGTCACGCCCGAAGCTTTGGTTTCAACGGTCACACCGATGTTGTTCCAGTGGGCGACGAGGCCGCTTGGACCACACCGCCTTTCGGGGCAGAAATCCGGGAAGGGTTCATGTATGGGCGCGGGACCACTGACATGAAATCGGGTGTGGCGGCCTTTGCAGCGGCGGCAGTGGATTTTGTACGCGACACGCCACCCGACGGGGCCATCATCCTGACGATCACGGGTGACGAAGAGGCTGATGCGCTGCATGGCACCACCGCCCTGCTTGACCATATGGATCAATGCGGCGAGCGGATGAGCGTCTGCCTGGTCGGTGAACCCACCTGCCCGAACAGGATGGGTGAAATGATGAAGATTGGCCGTCGCGGCTCGATGACCGCCTGGTTTACCGTAACAGGTGTGCAGGGCCATTCGGCCTATCCGCACCGGGCAAAGAACCCACTACCCGCCATGGCCCGGCTGATGGACAGGCTGGCCAGTCACGAGTTGGACCAGGGCACCGACCATTTCGATGCCTCGACGCTGGCGGTTGTGGCGATCGACACCGGCAATTCCGCCACAAACGTCATCCCGGCACAGTGCAGCGGGGCGGTGAACATCCGGTTCAACGACCTGCATTCCGGCGCCAGCCTCAGCGATTGGCTGCAAGCGCAGGCGCGCGATGTGGCCACCGCGTTTGGTGTCGAAATTGACGTGCGTATCAAGATATCGGGCGAAAGCTTTCTGACCCCTCCTGGCCCTCTGTCGGAATTGGTGGCCAAAGCGGTTGCGGCTGAAACCGGGGTCACGCCCGAGATGTCGACAACCGGGGGTACTTCGGACGCGCGTTTCGTCAAGGATCATTGTCCGGTTGTCGAATTTGGTTTGGTCGGCAAAACCATGCATCAGGTGGATGAATGCGTTGAGGTGGCGCAGATTGAACAGCTCAAGGCGGTCTATACCCGTATCCTGACCGACTATTTTTCCTGATTCATGCAGCGCACCCTAGTGATCATGGTGAAAGAACCGCGCCCGGGCCGTGTCAAGACCCGGTTGGGGCGCGATATCGGTATGGTCGGCGCGGCATGGTGGTTTCGCCATCAGACCCGGTCGCTGATCCGGCGTCTGCGCGATCCGCGCTGGCAGATCGTGCTGGCGGTTTCGCCGGACCGCGAAGGGCTGACCAGTCGCATCTGGCCCGCCGACCTGCCCCGAGCACCGCAGGGACAAGGGAACCTCGGCGACCGTATGGGCCGGATACTGCGGGACATGCCAACAGGGCCAGTTTGTTTGATCGGTGCGGATATCCCGGGGGTTACACGGGGGCATATCGCGCGCGCGTTCCGGGCATTGGGGCGCAACCAGATGGTGTTTGGTCCGGCCCCGGATGGCGGATATTGGCTGGTCGGGGCGCAGCGCGTTGGTGCCTTGCCGCACGGCTTGTTTCAAAACGTGCGCTGGTCTACGGAACATGCGCTGGCCGACACGCTGGCCTCGATCCCCGGATGCCGGGTGGAGATGCTGGATCAGCTGCGCGATGTCGACACGGTTGCTGATCTGCAAGCCTGACCCTTTTTGGTCATGACGCCGCCGCATCTCCGTGATAGGCCGAAATCATGACTCGCATCCCTACCAAGCAAGAGGTCCTCGATTGGATCTCGGCGAACCCCACCCTGACCTCGAAACGCGACATTGCTAAAGCCTTTGGCATCAAGGGCGCGGATCGGATCGACCTGAAACGGATCCTCAAGGAACTTGAGGCCGAAGGGCATCTTGAAAAGCGCAATCGCAGCTATCGTGACCCGGATCGTCTGCCGCCTGTCAGCGTGTTGCAGGTGAAGGCGCCGAATGCCGATGGTGATCTGTTCGCGCGCCCGCTGGAATGGCATGGCGAAGGGGTCGAGCCGGTTGTTCTGATGATCACCCGCGCAAGTGACCCGGCGCTGGGTGAAGGCGACCGCATTCTGGCCCGCCTGACCGTGGTGCATGAGGAAGACCATAATTACGAGGCCCGCCTGATTCGCCGGATCGGAACCAACCCGCGCAAGATCGTCGGTATCTTCCGCAAAGGGACCGAGGGCGGACGGATCGTGCCCATCGACAAGGCCGGACAGAACGAGTGGCTGGTCAATGAAGGTGCCGTACTGGGTGCAAAAGACGGTGAGTTGGTCGAGGCCGAACAGGCCGGACCCAAGACCCGCATGGGCCTGCCACGTGCCCGCATTGTCGAACGGCTGGGCGACCCGTCGGCCCCCAAGGCCGTGTCGCTGATCGCCATTCATCAGCATGGCATTCCCGATGACTTCCCCGACACAGTGATTGCAGAGGCCGACAAGGCCAAACCCGCTGGCCTGAAAGGGCGCGAAGATCTTCGGGATATTCCGCTGCTGACCATCGACCCCTCAGACGCGCGGGATCATGATGATGCCTGTTTCGCTCATGCTGACGATGATCCTAAGAACCCCGGGGGGCATGTTGTTTGGGTCGCCATTGCTGATGTCGCCGCCTATGTGCAGCCCGGTACGGCGCTGGATCGCGAGGCGCGCAAGCGGGGCAACTCCAGCTACTTCCCCGACCGCGTGGTGCCGATGCTGCCGGATCGGCTGTCCGGTGATTTGTGTTCGTTGCACGAAGGCGTCCCGCGCGCGTGTATCGCCGTGCGGATGCAGGTCGACGCCGAGGGCAACAAGATCGGCCACCGGTTCGTGCGGGGGCTTATGCGCTCCGCCGCCTCGCTGCATTATACCGAGGTGCAGGAGGCCATCGATGGCGCCCCCAATGACCGCACCGGGCCGCTGTTAGAGACCGTACTGAAGCCGCTCTATGCTGCTTATGCTGCACTGAAAAAGGCGCGGGGTGTGCGGCAACCGCTGGAACTGGACCTGCCGGAACGCAAGATTATCCTGAGCGATACGGGCGACGTTCAAAGCGTGGCTTTCCGCGACCGTCTGGACGCGCATAAGCTGATCGAAGAGTTCATGATCCTCGCCAATGTCGCTGCGGCTGAAACCCTGATCGCCAAGCGCCGCCCGCTGCTGTTCCGTGTCCACGAAGAACCAGCACCCGAGAAGCTGGAAAGCCTGCGGGAAACGGCTCAGGCGGCGGGGTTGAATTTGGCCAAGGGGCAGGTGTTGCAGACCCGCCACCTGAACGCACTGCTGAATGCGGCTGCGGGCACCGAGGATGCAGAGTTGATCAACCTGACCACCCTGCGGTCGATGGCGCAGGCCTATTACAACGCTGAGAATTTCGGCCATTTCGGGCTGGCGCTGCGGAATTATGCACATTTCACCTCGCCCATCCGGCGCTATGCCGACCTGATCGTGCACCGCGCGCTGATCTCGGCCCATGGCTGGGGTGCCGATGGCCTGACCGAGGATGAGATCGCCCGGCTGGACGAAACTGCCACTCATATCTCGGATACCGAACGCCGCTCGATGATGGCGGAACGAGATACGACCGACCGGTATCTGGCGGCTTATCTGAGCGAGCGTGTTGGGACTGAGTTCTCGGGTCGGATCAGTGGTATCGCCCGGTTTGGGGCTTTCGTGAAAATGGACGAGACCGGCGCGGACGGTCTGGTACCGGTGCGATCCTTGGGGCGCGAGTTCTTCCATTTCGACCGGGAGGCCGGAACCCTGATGGGGTCGGACACCGGGCTGATCATAGCCATCGGCCAACGCGTCACCGTGCGTCTGACCGAGGCGACACCTGTGACGGGTGGGCTGGAGTTGGAGCTGTTGTCGATCGACGATCAGGCTCTGCCGACGGGGCGCGGAGGAGCATCCAAGCGCCCAACGCGACGCAAGGCGGTCAGCACCAAGCGCAAGAAGGACAAGATCAAACGCAAGGTGGAACGCAAACGCCGTCAGAAGTGAGTTCGCATCTCGGGAACAAGGCGCATGTAAGTCAGCCTTTTGCGGGAAGGTGATAGGTCAACGCGCGGGCTATCAGCCAGCCATGGCGGGTGGCGTCGATCTGATCCGGATCATCAAACAGAACTGCCCGGTTGCCGTCTATCCGATCTTCGCCCGGAAAGGCCGAGGTGAAATCGCCCATCAACCGGCTTTGGCAATGCACGAACAGGGCAAAGCGGGCCACTTTGTGCCCGCCCAATCGGATCGTGGATCCCTTGGGCGCCAGATAGGCGGGCTGCCCCCAGCGCAATGCCTCTTGCAACGGCTGCGCGCGGGGCAACGAAGTGGCGGTTTCCAGGATCAACTGACGCAGCGCAAGAGCCCCGGCACGTGTGCCTTCGGGCAGGGCTTGATAGGCCGCTGCCACTGCGGGATCGTCAAATTGTGTCATGACAGCGGAATTGCCTGCTCCATCCGGTCTATGTAGTCGCTCAACAGCTTATCCTGTTTGATCCGCTGGGTCAGCGGTGTATCGGCCGGAGTCGCGCGCATCGCGGCAAGCATGGGGGCCACGCTCATATCCACCGAGGTCGGGGTTTCTCCCATCAAATAGGTCGACTGCCATAGATAGGCCGAGATCGCCTCAAGATCGCGTTCCAGCCTGTCCTGACGTTCCGCATCTGAGAATCGAGAGACGCCCTGAAACCCCAATCCTTTAACAACGTTCTTGCGGATGGAATTGGCAACCGGATTGCGGATCAGGGCGGGGATGCCAGTGAAAAAGGTCTTATACAGAATCGGCCAGACTTCGTCATTGGCCCAACGGTCCTGGACGATCTGAAAATACAGATGCTCTTCGGCCAAACGGATCAATGCGCGCGATTGAGCTTTTTGCAGATCGCTCAGCCCGTGATCAAAATCACTACCTTGCGTCTCAAGCCAGTCGCGGATCAGGTCGCTGTCGGGGATCAGACGCTGCGGCGTGCGCAGAACCGGCAGCTTCTGATGCGGCATCTTGCGCGGATCAAGGAGGTCAGATCGCTGCCAGCGTTGGCCCGATGTTTGCAGCATTAGTGCCGTCTTCACGCAAAACGGGCTGGCGCTGAACAGGCCAAAGGCAGAGGGGTAGGTCAAAAGGGTCAGCATCTTGGGCTCCATCATGGGTATAGGTGATGGGTATGCCGAGCTAATGACAATTTCTGTCATTAGAGATAAAGTAACCTGCATTATGACCCGCACCGCCCGTTTGTTCCAATTAATGCAATCCTTGCGCTCTGGCCCGTCGCCAAGAACGTCGATTGAGCTGGCTCAGGATCTGGGCGTTTCGCCGCGCACGATTCACCGAGACATCGATTCATTGCGCAGCCTCGGCGCTGTGATCGACGGAGAGGCGGGGTTCGGGTTCACCCTGATCGAGGACGCCACCCTGCCACCGCTTGGCTTCACCGATGATGAGCTTGAGGCCCTGGTGCTTGGCCTGCGCGAGGTACAATCCATTGGTGATCCCGGCCTCTCTGAGGCTGCCAGCGAAGTTCTGCGCAAGCTGCAGGGTCGTTTGCCACCGCGCCAGTCCCAACGCCTCAGCCATGCGGTGCTGACCGCCACACGGTTTGACCGGCCGGCGAAACCAACGGTGGATGTCGCTGAACTGCGGCGGGCCACCTGGGACGAACAGACGATCGAATTTTCCTATTGGGATGCCAAAGGCGACGAGACCCATCGCTGCGTAAATCCGTTGAGCATCGTTTACATGGACCGCGCCAGCGTGCTGATCAGCTGGTGTCTGTTGCGGCAGGATTTCCGCGTGTTTCGGTTGGATCGCATGCAAGAGATGCAGATTACCGGGGCCTCGTTCCGGCCCAATCGGGTCCCCCTGCTGCGCGAAGCTCTGAACCGGCTGCGGTCCGAGCGAGAGGCGAGAGACCGCGACTCGGAAAGCTGAGCGCTTTGAGATTTGCCGTTTTTGCGCTATCCTGTGGTTGAGCAGTTATCAGGAAATTCGGAATGCGTAGATGCGTAAGCGGCGTTATGACCGCAGCATTATGGGCATCCATCGTACAGGCGGAGTCCATCAAAAGCCCGGAAGGGCCACAGCCGATACAATTGGCGTCGGCTGATCTTACAGTCTCAATCCGACCGGTCGTCCGACCATCGGAGGAGATGTATCGCGTGTCAGAAGAAAGAAGCGCCCGGTTTCAGGCGTGGCTTGGTGATTTTCGGACGCGGGCACAGGCCCAGGGTATCTTGCCCGGCACTCTGGATCACGCGCTAGCGGGGCTGGCCTATGACAAGGATATTATCAAGCGCGATCGCAATCAGGCCGAGTTTACCAAGCCGATATGGGACTATCTGGATGCGGCCGTTTCTGATCGGCGCGTCGCAGACGGTCGCGCGGGGTTGGAACGCCATGCCGCAGTGCTGACCCGGATTGAAGCGCAATATGGGGTCGAAAAAGAGGTCGTGACCGCGATTTGGGGGCTTGAGACATCTTTCGGCACATTTCGGGGGTCGGATCAGACGATCCGTTCGCTTGCGACGCTGGCCTTTGATGCCCGACGGGCTGAGTTCTTTGAAACGCAACTGATTGCCGCCTTGCGGATCATTCAGGCAGGCGATGTCAGCCCCGCAACGATGGTCGGAAGTTGGGCCGGAGCAATGGGGCATACGCAATTCATGCCGACCTCGTTTCTGGATCACGCCGTGGATTTCGACGGTGACGGGCGGCGGGATATATGGACGGATGACCCGACCGATGCGCTGGCCTCGGCAGCGGCCTATCTGGCGCGTCATGGGTGGACCAAGGGACAGCCATGGGGTGTTGAAGTGCGCCTGCCCGCCGGGTTCGATTTTGCAGCCGCGAGACGCGATTACACGCTGCTGCCGTCAGGTTGGGCGGCGCTGGACGTGGTCGGGTGGGATGGGCGGCCCATTGCGGATCATGGTCAGGCAGCGATTTTGTTGCCAGCAGGCGGTGAAGGCGTCGCATTGATGATCTTCGACAATTTCCGCGTGATCGAGCAATACAACGGTGCAGATGCCTATGTGATCGGCATTGGGCATTTGTCCGATCGTCTGGCGGGCCGCGCGGCGTTTCAGGCCGAGTGGCCTCGGGGTGATCGGGCGTTGAGCTTTGCTGAGAAGAAGGAATTGCAGCTCCGGCTGACCGAGGCCGGGTTCGATACACAGGGGATCGACGGGCGCACCGGCCCGAACACCACCGAGGCGGTTCGGGCCTATCAACTGGCACAGGGGCTTTTGCCGGACGGCTATGCCTCCGCGCCGCTGTTAGAGCGGTTGAGGTAGGGGAGGGGGCTC
This sequence comes from Ruegeria sp. CDSC042, assembly GCF_059610745.1. Lineage (NCBI taxonomy): Bacteria > Pseudomonadati > Pseudomonadota > Alphaproteobacteria > Rhodobacterales > Roseobacteraceae > Ruegeria > Ruegeria sp. CDSC042. The sequence continues at coordinate 152,411 of NZ_JBXWOF010000008.1, read as the reverse complement.
TGCCCCCGTCGCCTGACGGCACCTCCCCCGAGGTATTTTCTGCCAGATGAAGCTGCGCGGGTCAGGAGGCCGCTTTCATCAGGCCCTGTGCGATGATCTCGGCCTGTGCCTCGTCCAGCGATTTGAGGATGCGTACGAGCATCTCATCAATTTCCGCGGGTGTCAGAACCAGCGGAGGAGAGATGATCATCCGATCGCCCACATGGCGCATCACCAGGTTGTTGGCAAAGCACCGATCGCGACAGATATAGCCGACAGTGCCCGGATCGGACGCGAATTTGGCACGGCTGGCCTTGTCCGGTGTCAACGCGATTGACGCCATCATGCCGACAATCTTGGCTTCGCCCACTAGCGGGTGATCGGCCAGCGCCTCCCATTTTTTCTTCAGATAGGGGGCGGCTACGTCGCGGACATGCTCGACGATCTTTTCTTCTTCAAGGATGCGCAGGTTTTCCAGTGCCACGGCTGCAGCGACCGGATGGCCGGAATAGGTGTAGCCGTGATTGAACTCGGTTCCGCCAATGACCTCGGCAATCTCGTCACTCACGATGGACCCGCCAATAGGCGCATAGCCCGAGCTGAGCCCCTTCGCGATGGTCATGATATCGGGGCGAATGCCAACGGTTTGAGACCCAAACCAGTTGCCTGTGCGACCAAAACCGCAGATGACCTCATCCGCAATCAGCAGGATATCGTATTTGTCACAGATGCGCTGAATTTCAGGCCAGTAGGTATCCGGTGCAACAATCACGCCACCTGCGCCCTGTACGGGTTCGGCGATAAAGGCTGCGACGCGGTTTTCGCCCAGTTCCTCAATCGCCTCTTCCAACTCACGCGCGCGGGCCAGGCCGAATTCTTCGGGAGACATGCTACCACCTTCAGCCCACCAGTTTGGTTGGTTGATATGGTGGATATTCGGGATCGGGATTCCACCCTGCGCGTGCATCCCTGCCATGCCGCCCAACGACGCCGAGCCGACCGAAGAGCCATGATAGGCGTTATGGCGGCTGATGATGATGTTCTTGTCGGGCTGGCCTTTTTCGGCCCAATAGGTCCGAACCAGACGGATGTTTGTGTCATTCGCCTCAGACCCGCCGGCTGCAAAGAACACATGGTTCAGATCGCCCGGCGCAAGTTCCGCGATCTTCGCGGCCAGCGCGATGGCAGGGACGTGGGTCGTTTTGAAAAAGGTATTGTAATACGGCAGTTCGCGCATCTGGCGGGCTGCGACCTCGGCCAGTTCATCGCGACCATAGCCGATATTGACACACCACAGGCCCGCCATTGCATCGAGTATTTCTTCACCCTCGCTGTCCGTCAGGTAGACGCCCTTCGCACGGGTGATCACACGCGCGCCTTCTTTCCCTAGGGCGCCATTGGCCGAAAAAGGGTGCATGTGGTGGGCGGCGTCCAAGGCCTGCAGCTGGGCCGTGGGCAAATGGTTTGTGATGGTCGACATCGGAAAATCTCCTGCAAGAGCGATTGGCAGCTACAATATGATCAAATTTTTTCCTGTCAATCGAATCGGACAGATCTAAGCGTTGACTAAGGCGTCTGCCATCAGCTCCATGCCCTGTTCGATATCTTGTGCGGTTGCTTTTGCTGCCATATCCGCGTCCTGATTGCGCAACGCCGAAATGATATCCTTGTGGCGGTCCGGCAGGCTCTGAGTGCCGAATCTACCACATACAACGCGTAAAGACGGCCCGAATCTAAGCCACAGGCGCTCGGCCAGATCATTGAGAATCGGGGCGTTTGCATGGCCGTAAAGCGTTTCGTGAAACCGGTGGTTGAGGCGCAGATAGCCGCTGACGTCTCCGTCGCTGATAGTGCGATCCAGACGTTGGTCGATCTGCTCAAGATGATCAATGTCCTGAGGTGTCACATTCGCAGTTGCACGCCTCGAAAGCTCTGATTCTATTTTGATTCTTGAATAAATCATCTGTTCGACGTCGCCGTCGGTCAGAAGAGGAACACTCACTCGGCGGTTGCCCTGAAACACCAGAGCACCATCGGATATCAGGCGTCTGATAGCCTCCCGCACAGGGGTCATTCCAACACCCAGCGAATCAGTGAGACCCTGGATCGTGACGGGTTGCCCCGGCACCAATTCGCCGTACATGATTTGTGATCTGAGGGTATTATAGACCTGTTCATGCGCAGGTCGTTTTTCACGCGCACCGTCAGTGCTGGATGCCTTATTTTTGATCAAATCCAAGTGGTTTGCCCTGTTTCCCGCTATGTTGACTTGTCAGGTTTCTGACCTCGTGAAACCATACGACGGATCGTGCGAAAACGCAAAACTTGATCAAATCCAAAAAAACGGGAAAATAGCGCGTACACTTGCAGGGAGAATAATATGACAATCAAAACGCTGACCATGACAGCGGTCATCGCATTGGGGACTTCGGCGGCCTTCGCTGAAGAGGTGCGTGTTTACAACTGGTCCGACTATATCGACGAAGAGCTTCTGACAAAGTTCGAGGAAGATACCGGTCTGACCCTGATTTATGATGTTTTTGACAGCAACGAGGTATTGGAGACCAAGATGCTGGCCGGTGGATCAGGCTATGACGTGGTGGTGCCTTCGGGTACTTTCCTTCAGCGTCAGATCCAGGCTGGAGCCTTTCAGGCGCTTGACGCTGCACAGCTGTCGAATTCAGGCAATCTGTGGGATGTGATTCAGGAACGTACTGCCGGGTATGACCCGGACAACGCCTATTCTATCAACTACATGTGGGGCACAACCGGGCTTGGTGTAAATGTTGGAAAAGTGCAGGAAGCGTTGGGCGAGGATGTTGCGCTGAACAGCATGGATCTGGTTCTGAAACCCGAGAATATGGAGAAACTTGCATCCTGCGGCGTTCATTTCCTGGATGCTCCGGCAGAAATCATTCCGATGGTTCTGCAATATCTGGGTGAAGACCCGGACAGCCACGACAAAGATGTTATTGGCAAGGCCGAGGCGGTTTTGACCAGCGTTCGACCACACATTCAGAAGTTCCACAGTTCGGAATATATCAACGCATTGGCCAATGGCGACATCTGTGTTGCCGTGGGATGGTCGGGTGATATCCTGCAGGCCCGCGATCGTGCGGCCGAAGCCGATAATGGTGTTGAAATTGAGTACCATCCCTTTGCTGAAGGGTCGTTGATGTGGTTCGACCAGATGGCGATTCCGGCTGATGCTCCGAACCCGGAGGGTGCGCATAAATTCCTGAATTTCATTCTGGATGCCAACAATATGGCTGCGGCCTCGAACTATGTTTACTACGCCAATGGCAACAAGGCTTCGCAAGAATTTCTTGAGGAAGACGTGATCGGTGATCCGGCCATCTATCCGGATGATGCGACCATGCAAAACCTCTATATCACGACGCCTTACCCGTCGAAGATACAGCGGGTCGTGACCCGTTTGTGGACCAAGATCAAATCGGGCACCTGATCCGGCTTGTTTCAGCAGGGCGGACCAACCGCCCTGCCATTCTTTTCAGATTGCCGAACGGGGGCCGTTTTGAACTCTACTGTTTTTGTGCCGTGGGAAGACCCACAGGCGAAACCTCTGATCCAGTTCCAGAATGTCACCAAACGGTTTGGTGAGTTCACGGCCATCGACAATCTGTCCTTGGATATATTTGAGAAAGAATTCTTTGCTCTGCTAGGGCCCTCGGGCTGCGGCAAGACCACGATGATGCGAATGTTGGCCGGGTTTGAAAAACCGACCGAAGGGCATATTCTGCTGGGCGGGCAGGATATAGATCCCATTCCACCGAACAAACGGGCTGTGAACATGATGTTCCAATCCTACGCGCTGTTTCCGCATCTATCTATCTGGGAAAACATCGCCTTTGGTCTGCGTCGGGACAATATGCCAAAGCATGATCTTATGGATCGTGTCGAAGAGATGTTGCGCCTGACCCGGCTTGAACAATTCGCCCGTCGCAAACCGCACCAGATCTCTGGTGGTCAGCGTCAGCGCGTGGCGCTTGCGCGATCCCTGGCAAAAGCGCCGAAGCTGCTGTTGCTGGACGAACCTTTGGGGGCGCTGGATAAGAAACTGCGACAGGATACGCAGTTCGAGCTGATGGATATTCAGGAAAAGACCGGCACCACCTTTGTGATCGTGACCCATGATCAGGAAGAGGCGATGACCGTGGCCAGCCGGGTTGCGGTAATGGATCAGGGTAATCTGATACAAGTGGCGACACCCGACCGGATTTATGAGAATCCCAGTTCGGTCTATGTGGCCGATTTCATTGGCGACGTGAACATCATCCAGGGCCGAGCCACGGCAAGCGCCGATGAGACCTATCAGATTGACTGGGCTGAAGGTCAGGCACCTTTGACTGCGTCCTCGACCACAGAGTTTTCGAGCGGCCAGCTATGTCATCTGGCGATCCGCCCCGAGAAGGTGACGATCTCGGTTGATCGTCCTGCGGATGCAATCAACGCAGTGCAGGGCAAGGTGCTTGACATTGCCTATCTGGGCAATCTGTCCACTTATCACGTCGAACTGAATAACGGCACGATTATCAAGGCGCAGACGGCAAATACCCGTCGCATTTCGCGTCGTTCCTTTACATGGGAAGACCCGGTCTGGCTGTCCTGGACAGCCACCGCCGCGGTTCTGTTGGCGGATTGATGCGCCGCGCCCTTCTGATCGCCGTCCCGTATGTCTGGCTTTTGGCGCTGTTTCTGGTGCCATTTTTCATCGTTCTGAAAATCTCGCTTTCGGACACGGAACTGGCCATCCCGCCTTACACGCCGACACTGGATTTATCTCAGGGCTGGGCCGGGCTCAGGGATTTCTTCAGCCAGCTGGATTTTGAGAATTTCGTCTGGCTAACCGAAGATGACCTGTATTGGAAAGCTTACCTGTCCAGTGTCAAAATCGCGTTGATTTCAACCATACTGACTTTGCTGGTGGGGTATCCTATCGCGTATGGCATGGCCCGCGCACCGGCTGAGTGGCGCCCGACGTTGATGATGTTGGTAATTCTGCCGTTCTGGACGTCGTTCCTGATCCGGGTCTATGCTTGGATGGGTATTCTCAGCAACGAAGGTTACCTGAACCAACTGCTGCTGTGGACGGGCATCATCTCGACCCCGCTGACCATTCTGAACACCAACACAGCTGTCTATATCGGTATCGTCTATACCTATCTGCCCTTCATGATTCTGCCGATCTATTCCGCGCTTGAACGAATGGACGAGTCGCTGATCGAGGCCGCAGAGGATTTGGGCTGTTCGCGTATTCAGGCCTTCTGGCTGATAACGATCCCCTTGTCACGCCCGGGTATCATCGCGGGTTGTTTCCTGGTGATGATTCCGGTGATCGGCGAATTTGTGATCCCATCATTGCTCGGAGGATCCGGGACATTGATGATCGGCAAAGTGTTGTGGGAGGAGTTCTTCTCGAACCGCGACTGGCCGGTGGCCGGTGCCGTGGCAGTTGTGCTGTTGCTGATCCTTGTGATTCCCATCGTGCTGTTCCAGCGCAACCAGCAGAAACAGACGGAGGCTGAGCAATGAACAGATTAAGCTGGTTCAACGTCGTCTCGTTGACGCTTGGTTTCGCGTTTCTCTATATCCCGATGCTCATTTTGATCATCTTCTCTTTTAACGAAAGCAAACTGGTCACGGTTTGGGCTGGATTTTCGACCAAATGGTATGGTGAGTTGGTCCAGAACGAAGCGTTTCTTGATGCTGCCTGGGTCACCTTGCGGGTTGCAGTATTCTCGTCGACCCTGGCTACCATTCTGGGTACGGCGGCGGCTTATGTGCTGGTACGCGGTGGGCGGTTCTTTGGCCGGACTCTGTTTTCGGGCATGATCTATGCGCCTCTTGTGATGCCCGAAGTGATCACTGGCCTGTCGCTTTTGCTGCTGTTCATCGGAATTGGACTGGATCGGGGTATTTTGACCATCGTGCTGGCACATACGACCTTTTCAATGTGCTTCGTGTCGGTTGTTGTATCCTCACGTCTGGTCACGTTTGACCAGTCTCTGGAAGAGGCAGCGTTGGATCTTGGGTGCTCACCCGCACAAGCCTTCCGTCTTGTCACCCTGCCGATCATCGCCCCGGCGGTGATTTCAGGCTGGCTATTGGCTTTTACGCTGTCGCTGGATGATCTGGTGATCGCATCATTCACATCGGGCCCGTCAGCCACGACTCTGCCGATCAAGATTTTCTCAGCTGTGCGGTTGGGCGTCAGCCCTGAAATCAATGCGCTATCCACGATCATGATTGCGGTCGTGACGGTCGGTGTCATAGCAGCATCTTTGGTCACCAAGCGCGCGATGGTCCGGCAGAAACAGGATGAGATGGCGGCAGTGCGTGCGGAATGAAACGCCTGTTCCCTGAGTATACCTATGGATCTGGACCGCGATCAGGGTGCTGGTGGGATGAGACTATCGCAGCACCGGACTGGCCGGTGTTGCAGGATGATCTGAGCGTGGATGTCACCATCATCGGCGGCGGGTTCACAGGTGTTACAGCCGCGCTTTTCCTGGGGCAGGCAGGCCTATCCGTCGCAGTTCTCGAGGCGGAGACGCCGGGGTGGGGTGCCTCGGGTCGCAATGGTGGGTTTTGCTGCCGAGGTGGGTCAAAGCTGAGCGATCGTGGCATGGCTCGGCGATATGGGGTCGAGGGGGCCGAAAGCTTTGCCCGGGCCGAAGTGGATGCGGTCAATCTTGTCGCCGACCTGCTTGAGGCGCATCAGATCGAAGCGGACGTTCATTCCAAGGGCGAGACCGCCCTGGCCCACACCGCCCGCGCCATGGAGAAATTGCGACGCTCGGCGGATGACGGGGGCTGCTTGCATGAGGCGGCCGACCTGCCCGGGCTCGGGTTGGGAGGGGATTTTTTCGGGGGCTATAGCGTGCCGGTCGGATTTGGTCTGAACCCCCGGAAATACCTGTTCGGCATTGCAAATGCGGCCGCTTCCGTTGGGGTCCGATTTTTTCAGAAAACCATGGCCAGAGACATCACCAAAACCAGCGCGAGCTTTGATGTTCGAACCGGGTCAGGGCGGATCAAAGCGTCGAATGTACTGATCTGCACCAACGGATATTCCAGTGAAAACATGCCTGAATGGCTGTCTGGGCGCTATATGCCAGCGCAATCAACCGTTCTGGTGACCCGCCCATTGACCGAGGCTGAGGTGTCGGCGCAGGGCTGGACCTCGGATCAGATGTCTTACGATACACGAAATCTTCTGCACTATTTTCGTCTTATGCCGGATCGACGGTTTCTGTTTGGGATGCGCGGTGGCCTGCGCTCATCACCTAAGGCCGAGGCTGCGATCCGGCAAAAGGTGCAGCGTGATTTCAAGGCCATGTTTCCGACATGGGCCGATGTGGACGTGACCAATATGTGGTCAGGGATGGTGTGCCTTACCCAGGATCTGACGCCGTTCGCAGGGCCCGTTCCGGGTCAGAATGGGATGTTTGCCGGGCTGGCCTATCATGGAAACGGTGTCGCGATGGGTACCTATTGTGGGCGGGCGCTTAGTCGCATGGTGCTTGGACAGGATGCGGAATTGCCTGAGCCAATGGCCCGACCCCCGCGGCGTTTTCCACTTGGGTCCTGGCGGCGGGCGCTGATGCCGCCAGCCTATGCGTTAATGGCACTGGCCGACCTCTGACACTCACAAAGCGGCCAGTTCCAGCTCGAGCCCTTGTTCATAATCCGGTGCCCCATGTTCTGCGCGCCATAGGCAGTAGGCCGCCATCCTCCACCCGTACCAGCGGCGCAAAGACCGGTAGCGGATTACGGTTTCCTGCCGGTCATAGGCCGAAAGAAAGGACTGTTGCTCGTCGACGGTCAAAACCGCACCTCTGTAAAGATATTGCATGGCGGGTGACAGGAACAGCGCAAGGTCCTCGCAAGGATCACCAACGGCTGGGCATTGCCAGTCAATCAGCGTCAGACCAGAGGATGCGACGAGGATGTTTCCCGCCACCGGGTCGCCGTGAATCAGGCAAGTGTGATCCGACCGCAAAATATGATGCTGTGGTTGCATCTTTTCCAGCTGAGCCCGTCGATCCGATGTGCACATCGCCAGAATGCTTTGACCATGTTCGGCCAGATCTGCGCTACCGTTTTTACCGGTGGGTGCGTTCTCTATGTTTAGGTTGAGCGAATGCAGGCGGTGCAGCAACCGGGCCACTGGGGCCGGGTCAGACCGCCAGGGGGTGCCCTGTGCGTGGTCGTAGAACACCCAATATCCGTTGTCATGTTGTCCTGTTGCCCGCAATCGCGGCACAACCCCAGAAGAAGCCAGTGCCCGCAGACAGGCGGCTTCCAATGCGGGATCGTTGCGAAACAATGGGTTTTCTAGGTCCGAGCGGTACAGCTTCAATACTTGATCACTGTCGTCGCCCAGCACCTTCCACACCCGGTTTGTCCTCCCACCATACAGCGTTTCGAACTGTGCCCCAGCGCTGGCAAATCCGAGCCTGACAAGTTGAGCAACAAGGTCGCGCGGTGGGGACAGTATTTGAGGCAGGGAGATCACCAATCAGTCAACGAGTCGGGCATTGCCTTGGTTTCGCCTGTCGTTAACCGTAGATCAAGCTCCTGTTCGCACCGCAGTGACTATTCCTGCTGGCACCACCTCTCCGCCAGCGAGCGTCAGCAAAACGGCATCCGTGCCCACCTGCGCCTCGAGCACCTGATTATAGGCTGAGGCGAGACGTTCAGACAGCAGCTCATCGCCGTCATAACTTTCCATCGTTGCAGTGTAATTTCCTGCCGGTAACGGGGCGCCATCGTCATCGGTTCCGGCCCAGACAAACTCGGATTCCGTCGTTGAAACAGCGATGCGTTCAACGACCTCGTCCGAGTCGTTGCGGATCACCATAAAGGCGCTGTCCGCCCCGGGGTCGGCCTGCGCATACAGCGTTTCTGGTGAACCGTCGAAATGAAAGGCCGAGGCGGTTCGCACATCCATCCCGACCCAGCTGGCAAGCTCTTCAAGGTTGACGCTACCAAGTGAATAGGCAAGCGCAGTAAGCAGATCGTTGGTTTGAACCTGCTGCTCGACCATCGAGAATTGAGCCAGTTGCGAGGCGTATTCCGATGAATCCAGCGGCTCCAGCGGGTCTTGGTTGCGGGCCTGGGCGGTCAGCATCAGAAGGAAGGTTTCAAAATCCGAGGCCAGGCCGGATGTTCCAGATTTCGCCGAAGACTGTGCCTGCGCGGCGGTAGAGCTTGTATTCTGTGCGGGTGTGATCATGCTCAAAGCCTCATATCAACGCGGCCACTATGGCCGATCCGGGTTAAGACCGGCTCGCTGGCCTGATCCATTTCGGTCTGGGTTGTAGTCAGTCCGGATTCTGTGCGCTTGTCCGCGCTTTCGGGCTGGTCGTCCGACGACGCGCCCAGATTGAAGGACAGATCGCCCAGGCCTAGGTTTTTGAACTCAGCCTCAAGAACCGAAAGATGTCGCCTCATCATTTCCAGAGTTTCCGGCCGCTCGGCTGCGATCGTCATCTGCAACCCGTCATCCCGGCCATTCATGACGATTGAGATCTTGCCCAGCTCTTCCGGATTCAAGGTCAGTTCAATCCTGCTGGATTGTGGTCTTGCATGTATCGCAGCGGCCATCTGCCCCGCGATTGCCCGTGTCGTTTCTGCCCGTGCTGAGGTTAAAAAGTGCTGATGGCTTGCTGACGTATCCCGTGCCGTTGAAAATGGCTGGCTTTCGCGCGCGAGCAGAATCCCCTCGGCGTCGGGGTCTGATACCAAATCAACGTCCTGCACCTTGGCAGACGTCATCAGTTGCATTTGAACAAGTGTCGGAACGGATTGTGTTGTCGGCGGTGAACCGGTGGCTTTGGGAGCCTGAGCCGCATCGGGTGTATCTCGCGAAACCAGCTTTAGTTCTGGCACTTCGGGTTTTCCGGAAGCAGAATCCGAGGGTATCGACGCCTTGGTCCGATAGCCCTTTGCAATAGTGGTTTGCGGCAGATTGTGTTCCGGTTTTTGCTGTGCGGTTTTCGCCTGCAACAAAGCCGGAACCTCAGATCGGGCGCGCTGCGCCGCGTTTCCAAGCGCATCACCCCGAGGATCGGGGGCCGCATTGTTTGGCGCTGCGAGTATTACGGCCTTGTCAGGTTCGGGCAGCGATGCCGGCGTTTCCTCAGGTGCCATCTCTTCGTCCTGCGCCGGCGGGCGGGCGGGCGGGTCAGTTACAGGTTTTCCCGACAGGCTGGTGGCAAGATCAACAGAGTCTTCTTCGACCACATCCTCTTCAACCTGCACCTCGGCATTAATGGTCAGTTCGGGCACGTTCTCATTCAAGCTGTCACCCTCGGAACGCTGCAATTCCTGCTCCATTACCTCAGCAAAGGTGTCAGCCCCTTCCGAGATTGGGTGTCCCTTGGCGGCAGTTTCAGATTTTGCGGCGCTGGCGGTCGAGGATGTGGACAATATAAGAGGGTTGGGCATTTTGCTCCGGCTCCGGTTTGCGTAACCAGGAATTTGCCCGCAGGAAGTTACGTTTATTTTAACCGCTTTCATCTTTGATCCAGAAAGTTCGATGCAATTTTTGGAGAAAGCTATGAAGCTATCTGGTATCCCAGCGGCGCCGCAGCCCTTGTCTGTTGAGCAAAAGCTGAAAGATGCTGCGGTAGAGCTTGAGGCGGCGTTCCTGTCTGAAATGCTTAAGTCCGCAGGTCTAGGCGAATCCCGAGATTCGTTCGGCGGCGGTGCGGGTGAAGACCAGTTTTCATCGTTTCTTGTTCAGCAGCAGGCACTGCAGCTTGCCAGGTCCGGCGGTGTTGGCCTGTCCGAAATCCTGTTTCAGTCCATGATGGAGAATACCAATGCCTAACAAGTCTGAACATGACCTGATCAAATCTCTTGAAGAAGTTCTGGACCTTGAACGCAACGCCTTGGTGACCGGGGATCTGGATCGGTTGAATCACATGGCCCCGGAAAAGGAAAAGCTGATCGGTGCGATCAATGATCTTGAGGTGATTGATAGTGATGAACTGATCGGGGTTCAAAAGAAAGTCGACCGGAATCAGGCTCTTCTGAACAGTGCGGCCGAAGGGATTCGGGCGGTTGCCGGGCGCATGGCTGAACTGCGCCGAGTGCGTCAGGAATTCAGTATTTATGGAGCGGATGGGCAACGCAGCGATTTTGCCGTTCGCAGTCACGCAAAGCTGGAAAAGCGGGCCTAGCGCGAGGATTGAATCAAATCCGAGCTTTCTGATTTTCGAGTCTTAGCACTCCGTTAGGAGATCGGCGTCAAAGGTGATCCTGCATCTGGAAACTCAGATGGCGCGAAAAGCCCGACGGCGGGTCGCAGTGATCAGAAAGACGTCAAAGCCCGTACATGTTGCGGGGTAAGCAAGGGCGCAAAAGGCCCGAACGGAAAAGGAAGAAAGCTATGTCCAGCATTCTGACAAACAACGGCGCAATGGTTGCGCTGCAAACCCTGAAATCGGTCAACAGGAACCTGGCGCAGACCCAGAACGCGATTTCGACCGGTAAAGACATCGCCACAGCCAAGGACAATTCAGCCGTCTGGGCGATTTCCAAAGTCATGGAGTCGGACGTTAAGGGGTTCAACGCCATCAAAGACAGTTTGGCACTGGGTGAATCGACCGTTGCGGTGGCCCGGAACGCGTCCGAGACAGTCACTGACCTGCTGTCCCAGATGAAAGAGAAGATCGTTGCGGCACAGGAAGACAACGTTGACCGCGGCAAAATCAATGACGACGTGACTGCTCTTAAAGATCAGATCGCATCGGTGGTTGGAGCGGCGCAGTTTAACGGGCTTAACCTGGTTGACGGTTCGGCGGGTACAGCCTCGATCCTGTCGTCTCTGGATCGTGACTCCAGTGGCAACGTAACCGCATCTTCGATTTCGGTGGCCTCGCAGAACCTGTCCACAGGTGGGTATGCCAGCAAAGGTGTTCTGGCCGGCTCGGACAACGTCACAACCGACAATGACGCCGCGGGCTTCACGATGGACAAAGCTGGTGGAACCGGCGATATCGTGGTGGACAGTTCAACGGACAACTTTGCTGCTGGTGACAAGATCTCGATCACTATTGGTGACAAGGTTGCGTCCTACACGGTACAAGCTGCTGATCTGGACCCATCTGGAACATATGACGCCGCTTATACGGATGCCATTGTTGCCGTTGGCCTGAAAAATCAGATCGATTCCCTGGGGATCACGGGTGTCGCAATCGACTATGACTCGGCCAACCCGGGCACTTTGACATTTGTAACCGGTGCTGCGACGGCTGGTGCCGACGCTGATCGGGACGTTACTGTCTCGGCGCAGTTCACCAATGCCAATGCAGGTGGCCTGGGGGCGTTGGCTTCGATTGATGTTTCGACAGATGCTGGTGCTCAGGCGGCGCTGGGTACTATCGAAACCTTGATCGACACGTCCATTGATGCATCTGCGGCGTTTGGTTCGTCTCAGGGCCGGATCGAAACGCAGAAAGAATTCATCTCGAATCTTTCTGACTCGTTCAAGTCCGGTATCGGAGCGCTGGTTGACGCCGACATGGAAGAAACCTCGGCTCGTCTGCAGGCCCTGCAGGTACAGCAGCAACTGGCAACACAGTCGTTGTCGATTGCCAACCAGGCGCCGCAGTCGATCCTGTCGCTGTTCCGCTAAGTTCAGGACCTTGGCCGGGGCGTGGAAACGCGCCCCGGCTTTGACCGCCGTAAGACGGCCTTTTGGAAGGATTTCAAGTGACACCGCAAACTCTTGCACAACGCGCCTATGCGCAGACCGCTGATCCGACGCGCACACCGCGTGATACGGAATATGAGGCGATTTCCAAGATCACGCATCGGTTGAAGGCTGCGGCCGCGCGGCACAAAACCGACTTTGGAGCGTTTGTTCAGGCTTTGCATGAAAACCGGAGGCTTTGGTCTGTGTTGGCAAACGGGGTCGCCGATTCCAATAACGCCTTGCCGAATGACCTTCGCGCCCGGATTTTCTATCTTGCTGAGTTTACCGAACAGCACAGCAGCCAGATACTCAGCAATAAGGCTTCGGTAGAGCCCCTTCTGGAAATAAACATGGCCGTTCTTAAAGGCCTTCGGCAAATGGGTGCGAATTGATGGCGGGTTTGGTATTGAAGCTAGCACCAAAAGAACGCGTGCTGATTAATGGTGTAGTTGTGGAAAACGGCGATCGTAGAAGTCGGTTTTCAATCATGACACCACAGGCAAATGTCCTGCGTTTGCGCGATGCGATACATCCTGACGAGGTGAACACACCCGTTCGCAGAGTGTGCTATGCGACGCAACTGGTTCTGTCTGGGGACATGGAAGCTGAAAGCGCCCGCCAACAACTGCTGCGCCGGGTGGAAGAGTTGAGCCAAGTGTTTACGGATGCGGACAGCCGCAGAGTTTTGGCCGAGGCAACCGACGCCTTGTTGGCCGAGCAGTATTACAAATGCCTTAAATCCCTGCGTGCTCTGCTACCGCGAGAAGAGCGCCTGATGGCCTACCAGCAATGACCTTTCAGCCGGTCATACCCTCAGGTGGCATTGTTGGCTGGCGGTTCCTTCAACGCACCTACGAAGGCCAGTTGAACAGCTTTTCCTCTTCGACGGTCAATGAGCGTGAGGCGACGTATTTCCGGGAAAACATCGGCAAGGTTCAGACGGCTGAAGATCTGGTTTCTGACCGCCGGCTGCTACAGGTTGCCTTGGGGGCATTTGGTCTGGAGGGCGACATCGACAACCGCTATTTCATCCAGAAAATCCTGTCAGATGGAACGAGCGCAGATGATGCATTGTCCAATCGCCTATCTGATAAAAGATACCGTGAATTCTCTGAGGCATTTGGACTGGGCCCTGGCGAAATTCGAAGAACCATTCTTTCGACATTTATGGAGGATATTGCCCGGGACAACGTGACCTCGCGCTTTGAGGTCGCCGTGGGTGAACAGGACGAGACAATGCGCATATCCCTCTATGCAAAACATGCGCTGGCTGAGTTGGCATCGCAAGACAGCAGTGGTGACACGAAATGGTTCGACATGATGGGCCTTCCGCCGTTGCGAAAGATGATGGAGACGGCGCTTGGGTTGCCCTCAAGCTTTGGTCAGTTGGACATCGACAAGCAGCTTGAGGTGTTCAAGGACAGGTTGTCGAACCTGAATGGATCTGACGATTTAGCGCAGTTCGCGGATGAAGAGGCGATCGGGGATTTGACCGACAGATACCTTGCGCGCAGTCAGATCGCGCAGCTTCAAAGCACAATTTCCCCGGCCCAAACCGCGTTGCTTCTGCTGGGCGGATAGTGCTGTCCCTATCGCAAGATGCGTGAGTATCAAACGCAACTTCGCGCGACTAGCCGTTCAGAATCGCGTCCGCCGAGGTTTTGAGCGCGTATGAGCACACGGGTTGTGACACGTTGTGCAGCTTGACCTCTCCAAGTGGCAAAGCGTCTGTACAGGCCGGCACGATGTCTTTGGTAACAACGATCCTGTGATTCACGATCTTGCTGTATTCCCCAAGCCGTGCGGCGACGTTTGCCGCTTGTCCGATGACGGTGAAGTCTAACCGTTCGCGCGACCCGATATTGCCGTAAGTTACGCGCCCATAAGCGACACCAATCGAACAGTCGCAATGCATGTCCGACCCGGACTTGCGCAGCTCTCCAAGCCTTTCAACGATTCCAACTGCTGATCGCTGCGCGTTTTCGCGGGCTAAGGTAGAATCTTCGCCTGCCGGGAATACAGCAAGAACAGCGTCCCCGATGAATTTCAGAACTTCACCACCGTTTTCGTCGACGATGCCCGAGACCGTTTCAAAGAAGTCATTCAGCAGGTTGATATAGGCGGCGCGGCCCAGCTTTTCTTCTAACAGGGTAGAATTGCGCAGGTCGCAGAACATGATGGCTGCATCAATCTCATCCCCGTCGCCACGACGGATTTCTCCGCCCAGGACACGCGCGCCGGTCCGCTTTCCGACATAGGTTTCCAGCAATACCTGGGCGTTTTCGCGCTGCATGAAGACTTCGTAGAACCGGGCAATCACCGAGGAGCATTCGAACACCAGCCCAAGATTGGCCGTTGTGAACCCGTCGGGGTGATCGCAAGTCAGCGTCAAGACATTGGTGCGCCCGTCGGAAAATGGGAGGGGCATCGCGACATAGTCAGTCGCCCCTTTGGCGCGCAGGTCTTCCATGATTGGAAAGCTGTGCTGAGGGTTCTCGTCATTCAGCCTTTGGCGCACGCCGCCCATACCGTTGGACACGTGGCGCAGAGGGCTGTTGATATAGGCGGGGTGGTCGTGGATTTCATAGGTGGGCACATTGGTCGAAATCTCGGCCTCACCCTTTTCCCAAATATAGTGTTTGCCCGCGATCAACGGATGTAAGGACCAGGCAAGGATACTGAGGCGCTGAATGGCAATTCCATGTTCCAGCATCTTCTCGGCCAGCGCTTTGGTGAATGCTTCGGGCGTGCTGAGATCACTGGCCCCCCGCATCAGCCAATCAATCAGCGGCCCGCTGATATTGCCGTCTTCCGGGTTGCGCAGGTTGTTTTCACCCAGCTCAATCCGCGTATATGCGGTGGGCATAAAGCCGATATGGCCCTGGATCGCGGCGCTTTCGGGCAGGGCGTTCTCGTAAGCCCAGACGGAGTTGGCCAATCGTTGATCCGCCAGAACGACATCGTGGTAAGTGGCGGTGCCCTTGAACGGGCAGAATGTCTGAAGTTCGGTCTCATCGCTGAGATCGACATGTACATCCTGACGGGGGATGTAGATCATCGGCGGCAACCGAGTTTCGTACATTACCTTGGCATCAAAGCTTTCAGCCAGAAGGATCTCATCCCGGTAGATTGCGATACGGCCGACAAGTGGTTCGACCGAGATCCCATAGCCTTTGATATTTGGAGTCACGTGAACGTTCATAATCATCCTCCCTGGCACGGGTCTTTATAGGATGGGCGTTTGATCCGTGTTTTCCAAGGGGCAGAGCAGGATTTTCCCTATATCAAATCATCTGAATGACGTCTTTTTCGATCGACAACATATAGCCTTTTTTAGCGATGTTCTTGACCAGCAACTCGCTGACCATCTGATTGCCCAAAGCATCGCGCAGGCGCTTGATCCGCGTCGCGCCAGCAGCCTCGTCACAATCAGCGGTGCTTTTGCCGGAAATCATCGCCTCGATCTGAATGCCGGATAGAACCTCGTCATCCAACCGGGATTCGGCAAGAACTGACAGGGTTTCCATCGCCGACGCAGTCAGTTTGAAATCCATGTTATTGAGATAGACGGTATTCTCTTCCCGGCTGATCAAAAGTGAAGTGACCTGAATCCCAGTGCGCTCAATCTGTGCCATGCGTCGGTTCAACAGCACCAGCATGACCAGAAACACCAGCGCAGCAATCAGCATTGCAGTGGCGAAAACCAGCAAAACAAAGATAACCATGCGGTAACTGGACAATGTATCGGCAAAGGCAGTGCCGGACTGGGCCAGAATCTCGAGTAGGCGAATCTCGGTCTGCGAGGTCAGATCACTCTCGACGAACAGACGTTCGACGCGGGCATTGAACGCGTTTGCATCTGGCAATGTCCACAACAGAAAGGCGGCAGAGGCCACAAGTATGACAACGATTACCGTGATGCCCGCGCCAACCAACCTGACGCCCGAGCGCCGTGCCTCAGTAACGGAGATAGAATTTTCCGGCATTGGCCTTCCTTTTATCCAACCCTTCAGGCCCAAAAACGGACATGACGTTCAGCAGGGTCCAGCCCGAGCCGCGCAGCCGTTGTGCGACCTCTTTTTTGGCTTTTCCTTTGCCGCAGGATGAAACCTGCATGACGCCATAATGCAGACGCAACGGATTGTCCTGCTTGGCCTTGTAATCGGCATAGCAATCCGCCGCTGACGCCATGGAACCAAGCGATATCAGGGCCCCGATGGCCAGAGAAGAGAGGATCTGTTTCATAGGCCGCATCCTGCGCATGGCTTTGGTTGATATTCAATAACGCAAAGGGGTTTCGCGGTCTGATATCGGATAACAAAACGGCGTTATTGCTTGTCTGAAGGGGACACCCCCAATGTCGGGTTATCGAATTTACGGACTGTCATCACGTCCACCGAGTACCCGAAAGGACAGCACCATGCATAAGAAATTCATCGCTCTGATCATCGCCTCTGCAGTCGCAATCACCGGCGTTTCTGCATCCCAGGCCCGTGCCGCTGATGCAGAAGATATTCTTGGCGGGCTGGCGGCGATTGCATTGATTGGCGCTGCCATCCATCATTTTGACAAGCAAGGCGACAGCAAAAAGGTTACCCGCAACTACAACCACGTGTATCAGGCCCCCAAACAGCACATCCAGAGGACCCCCAGGCATCGGCCGAACCATATCCGTCCCTTGCCCGAGCGCGTTGCGCGCTATAGTCTGCCGCAACGGTGCATGGAAACCTTCAAGGGCTATGGCAAAAAGCGCCCGCTTCTGGGGACGCGCTGCCTGGATAAGCACTACAAATACGCCAATAGCCTGCCCAAAAAGTGCAAGGTCGGTTTCTGGAATGGCAATAAGGTCAAGCGGGCCTATGAACCCGCCTGCCTGCGCCAACAGGGATACCGCGTCGTTTACAAGTAATACGGTTCGAGCAGGAGTGGTGCCTTAGAAGCATCACGTCGGAGAGGGCAGCGATTGCTGTCCTCTCTTTTTTCTTGCGCAATGGGGGAAAACAGGATTTTCCCAAAACATGACCACACCAGATTATGAGATTGAAAAAGCCGCTCTTGCGCAGGGATATCTGCGGATTGCCGGTGTCGATGAGGTTGGCCGAGGTCCGCTGGCCGGTCCTGTTGTGGCGGCGGCGGTGGTCCTGAACCCCGCGGAAATTCCCCAAGGTCTGAACGATTCAAAGAAACTCTCGGCCAAGCGCCGGGCCGCATTGGATACTGCCCTGCGTGGCTGCGCCGAATTCGCGGTGGCCGAGGCTTCGGTGGCCGAGATTGATGAGCACAACATCTTGCGTGCCTCGCATCTGGCAATGGAGCGCGCGGTGGCGGCGCTGGATCCCCCCCCTGATTATCTGTTGATCGACGGAAATATGATTCCGCGCGGACTGGCCATTCCGGCACAGGCAGTGGTCAAAGGCGATGCCCATTCCGTGTCGATCGCCGCAGCTTCGATCCTTGCCAAAAACTGGCGCGATCAACTGATGGTGGATTTGGCGCAACAGCATCCGGGATACGGCTGGGAGACAAATGCCGGTTATCCGTCAAAACAACACAAGGATGCGCTGCGAAATCTTGGTGTGACCCCTCACCATAGAGTTTCGTTCAAGCCCGTCCACAATATGTTGTATCAAGAGTAAATCGTAAGCCGCTGATTCAAAAAAGAAATTGACGGCGAATCGTCTTTGACTCATCCTTGTCTCAACCAAATGAGCGCATAAGCGCCGTGGAACTTGAGGCAGCGATATGACAACGACCACCAAAAAGGGCGCGACAGCGCTCCCTGTAAACACGATTCTATCCGGGGACTGCATCGAAGTGATGAACAGTCTGCCCGAGGCATCGGTTGACCTGATTTTTGCCGATCCCCCATATAACCTGCAGTTGAAAGGGCAACTGCACCGCCCCGATAACAGCCAAGTGGATGCAGTCGATGATCACTGGGACCAGTTTTCCAGCTTTGGCGTCTACGACCAGTTCACGCGGGAATGGCTGAAGGCGGCCCATCGCCTGCTGAAGCCCAATGGCGCGATCTGGGTGATTGGATCGTATCACAACATTTTCCGCGTTGGGTCTGCGTTGCAGGATGCTGGGTATTGGATCCTCAACGATGTAGTTTGGCGCAAATCGAACCCGATGCCGAATTTCCGTGGCAAGCGGTTCACCAATGCGCATGAGACAATGATCTGGGCCTCCAAGCGTGAAGGGGCGAAATACACCTTCAACTATGAGGCACTGAAAGCGTTGAACGAAGGCGTCCAGATGCGCAGCGACTGGGTGCTGCCGATCTGCACTGGCCATGAACGGCTCAAGGATGAAAACGGCGACAAGGCGCATCCGACGCAGAAACCGGAATCATTGCTGCACCGCGTGCTGGTTGGATCAACCAATCCGGGTGACGTTATTCTGGACCCGTTCTTTGGCACCGGGACTACGGGGGCCGTGGCCAAGATGCTGGGTCGCGAATTCATCGGGATCGAGCGCGAAGAAAGTTATCGCAAAGTGGCCGAAAAGCGCATCGCGAAAGTGCGTAAATTCGACCGCGAAGCGCTGGAGGTCAGCGCCAGCAAACGCGCCGAGCCACGCGTGCCCTTTGGCCAGTTGGTCGAACGCGGCATGCTACGCCCGGGCGAGGAACTCTATTCCATGAACCAGCGTCACAAGGCCAAGGTCCGCGCCGATGGGACACTGGTGGGGCAAAATATCAAGGGTTCGATCCATCAGGTTGGCGCCCATCTCGAGAATGCGCCCTCCTGCAACGGCTGGACCTACTGGTGCTTCAAGCGCGACGGCAAAACCGTGCCGATCGACGTCTTGCGTCAGCAGATCCGGTCCGAGATGCACAACTGATAGACCAATACCGCCGGTGCCTGTGGCCTGACACAAGGCACTAAGCCTTGCCCCGCCGATCAACGGCGGGGTCTTTTGTTTCTTTCCCTGATGAGTTCCGATATGAGCCTATTGAAGCAATCGGCGCAGTGTAGGAGCTTTCGCAATGTCGGACACAGCAGCCAGCGAACCTCGGGCTAGGCGGTTCTTTTTCACCCGTCCGAACGAAGTAGAAATCGAGAATAAATACACCGAAGCTGCGCTGGAACGGCACAAGCGCGAGGGGCTGGAGCTTGCTGTCCGGGCCCGCTGGATCGCAATGGGTCTGACTGGCCTTTTGCTGATATACCTGAACCCGCATTGGGAGGTCCTTTGGTATCATTTCATCCTTTTGCTGATTTGCGCAAATGGTTGGATGATCCGACGGGCAGGCCGTGTGGGGCAATCTCGGACAGAGTTGCTGCTTATCTTTGTTGACCTTTTGATTATGACTTTGGGAATGATCATTCCCAACCCGTTCAGCGATGATGTGCGCCCATTGGCAATGCAATTCCGGTTTGACAACTTTCAGTATTTCTTCGTCATTCTTGCAGCAGGAACCATGGCCTATTCCTGGCGCACGGTGATTGCCATAGGCACATGGACTGCAATAATCTGGACTACCGGATGGGTGATCGCCTGGTGGGTTGCGTTTCCGATTCCCGGCATAAGTGAGAAAGTGGCCGAGGCCTTGCAGGGGTATCCGGATGTAGCCGAGATGTTGGATCCAAATAGTTTCAGATCTTCGATCCGAATCCAGCAAGTGATTGTGTTCCTGATGGTGGCGGTGACGCTGGGCGTGTCGATGCGGCGGCTCAATCATCTGCTGATGACCAATGCTGGGTTGGAACGGGAACGAGCGAACCTGTCGCGATATTTCTCACCAAATGTGGTGGAGGAACTGAGCCAAAATGATGATCCGCTCAAACAGGTGCGAAAAGAGAATGTCGCAGTGCTCTTCATAGATATTGTGGGGTTCACCAAATATGCGGCGGGTCGTGATCCTTATGACGTGATCGACGTGCTGCGTGGATTTCACGCCAGGATGGAGGCCGAAGTGTTCCGCCATCATGGGACATTGGACAAGTACTTGGGCGATGGTCTTATGGCAACTTTCGGGACCCCGGTGACGACACCGTTGGATGCGACCAACGCGGTATCCTGCGCGCGCGGCATGGTGACTGTGATTGACCGGTGGAACATAGAACGTAGACGTGCCGGAGAGCCCGAAATTCATGTTGGCATCGGTGTCCATTATGGCTCGGTTGTTCTGGGGGATATTGGCGCCAACCGTCTGGAATTTGCTGTGATCGGTGATGCGGTAAATGTCGCTGCGAAACTTGAGGCAATGACCCGCGAGCTGCAGGCCCGGATCGTGCTGAGTGATGCGGTGCGCCTGCAGCTTGAGCAGGAAGGGAGCAGTGCCTCCGAACTGACAGCCGAATTTACCGAAAACAAGGGCCACCCTGTGCGCGGTGTTGAATACCCGATGGATATCTGGGTGATGTAGCTCAAGGCTCTCTCGTCGATGGATCACGCATCAAAGACGCAGGGCCAGTCGTTGGGCCGGGCAGCGCGCCGAGGCGCGCTGCGGTCAGGACCCTGGCATCGGGTTTTGTGACTTGTTGTAGGGTTGCCAGTCTGTGACTTCGGGGTAGTACCGGCGGCGCCAATCCCGCACACGGGGGTTCATGACACGCCGCCAGAGCGGTGGGATCATCGCGGCGATCGTCATCACTGGGTATCCGTAGGGCAGTTGTGGTGCGGTGTTCTGATCGTGATGTTGAAGCAGTGGAAATCGACGGTTGGGTTTGTAGTGATGGTCCGAGTGGCGCTGTAGATTGATCAGCAGCCAGTTCGACGCTTTTTGCGACGCGTTCCACGAATGACAGGGCAGGACGTGTTCGTATTTCCCCTGGCCTAGATATTTTCGGGTCAGCCCGTAATGTTCGACATAGTTCACCAGTTCAAGCTGCCAGATGGCGACGCCGGCCTGAATCAGGAACAGGACAAGGCCGGACCATCCTCCAATCAAACCTGCCAGGGTCAGCATACCACACTGTAACATCCAATACCGCCAGAACGGGTTTGCGCGGTCAGTCCAGGGTTGGTTCTTGCGCGCCAGTTTCTCGCGCTCGGCATGAAAGGCGGAGGCCAGGCATTGCCACAGAACACGCGGATAGAAGCGATGAAAGCCTTCGTTGTACCGTGCTGTTACCGGATCGCGCGGGGTTCCGACATAGCGGTGGTGAACCAGCAAATGTTCGGACCGGAAGTGCGAGTACAAGACCATGGCCAGCAGGATGTCGCCAAGCCCGCGCTCCAGTCGGCCCTTCTGGTGCATCAGTTCGTGGCTGTAGTTGATCCCAATCGTCCCCGAGACCACACCCATGCCAAAGAACAGGCCGATCTTTTCTGGTGAAGAAAGGTGAGAGCTGTGCGTCACATACCAAAGCAGCCCGTAAAGGGTCAGGAACTGTACCGGAATCCAGGCTTTGGTCAGCAGGATATACCAGCGCAACATGCTGTCCGGCGTATCTGGGTCCGCATTTTCGAGGTCGAGCCCGGTGAGCTGATCCAGCGCGGCAAATATCCACCATGTTGAAAGCGGCACCAGCAAGACCCACCAGCCACCCACAAAGGCCGTGGCCCAAATCAATGGAATCAGCAAAAACGAGACCCAGAATGGAAGGGTGGATTGCCAGCGAGTCAATGTTTCAGATGCGATCATCAAAGGCTCCGGTCGACGCGGGACAGACTATCCGTAGATCGTGTTTCAGCATAATGTGTTACTGGTTGCGCCAGAGGTCAAATGCCTTGCGCATGACCGTCGGCAGATCGCTGGGCCGAAAGGCATGTTTATCAAGCAAGATCATGTCCTCCGGTGCCGCACCGGGCGGTAAAGAGGTTGCCCAAACCTGCAGGATCAGGTGGAAATGCGTGAACGTGTGGCGCACTTCGCCCGGTAGAACGCGCCAGTCCGCCGCAAACGGCGCGGTGTCAGACGGCGCATCGGACCATTCGGATCCCGGCCATCCCAGCATACCGCCCAAAAGCCCTTTGTCTGGGCGGCGTTCAAGCAACATCGCCCCGTCCGCTGTCTGGGTGATGTAGACATGGCCATAACGTGTGGGTTTTGGCTTTTTCGGTGTTTTGCGGGGCAGATCGGCCTGGGTACCCGCAGCGTGGGAGCGGCAACGCGTGCGCATTGGACATATCCCGCATGCCGGGGATCTTGGGGTGCAGACAGTCGCACCCAGATCCATCACGGCCTGTGCATAGTCGCCCGGACGCACCGCTGGGGTCAATGCAGCTGCACGTTGCTTGAGTTGTGGTTTTGACCCCGGCAGCGGATCGTGAATGTCGTATAGGCGGGCTATGACACGTTCGACATTGCCGTCCAACACGGTTTCCGGACGATCAAAGGCAATGGCTGCAATCGCGGCGGCTGTATACGGGCCTATGCCCGGCAGGTTCAGCAGCTCATCGTGTGAGTCGGGAAAACAGCCATCATGGCTTTCAACCACAACGCGCGCGCATTTCAGCAGATTGCGGGCGCGGGCATAATATCCCAGACCGGCCCATTCCCCCATGACCTGCTCGTCAGGCGCTGCGGCCAGTGATTCAACTGTCGGCCACCGAGATGTGAACCGCAGGAAATAGTCGCGCACCGCTGCCACAGTTGTCTGCTGTAGCATGACTTCGGACAGCCAAACCCGATAGGGGTCAGGACGCATTCCGGAAGACCTATCGGCAGGACCGATGCGCCATGGCATTTCACGGGCATTGCGGTCGTACCAGGCCAGCAACTCATCGCTGAAGTCAATTTCGTGGGTGTCACGCAAGTTTTACATATCTCCTTGTCGGGTTTCGCTGGCGCCCGGTGTTCTGCCCTTTACAATAGAGAGACAGGAGTTGGAAACCAGATGCAGCCCAGACGTTCTTCGACACGCGGCTTTAAACGTACTGCGACATTGCTGAACGGCCAGATCAGGCGCGCCGGGGAAAGCCGGGGATTCGCCGTTTCACGCCTGTTGACCCATTGGGCCGAGATCGTCGGACAGGATGTGGCCTCGATCGCGCGGCCGGTTAACGTAGGCTATGGCAAGGGCGGTATGGGGGCCACGCTGACGGTGCTGACCACCGGCCCGCAGGCGCCGATGCTGGAAATGCAGAAGGAACAGCTGCGCGGTAAGGTGAATGCGGTCTATGGCTATAATGCGATTAGTCGGGTGCGCATCACCCAGACGGCTCCGACAGGATTTGCCGAGGGGCAGGCCAGCTTCGACCACAAGCCGAAACAGGTGAAACCCACAATCGAACCAGAAATTGCAGCCGAGGCAGACCGGGCTGCGCAGGGCGTCCAAGATGGCGATCTGCGTACAGCCCTTGAACGTCTGGGCCGTAACGTTTTATCCAAGCAAAAACGCTGAGAAAGGGCTGATTCATGAGCCGTATTGCAATCGGAATCTGCGCGGCTGTCGCCATAGCCGCAGGTGGCTATTGGCTGTCGCTGTCAAATTCCTCTCCGTCCAACCCGCTGGTCAGCAGCGCCGAGGCACAACAGGCCGATCTGGACACTTCGACCATCATCGAAATGGTGCAAGGGTCCGCGGACGCGCCCGTCGAGATCATCGAATATGCGTCCTATACCTGTCCGCATTGCGCGAGTTTTCATCAGGGGCCGATGAAGAAAATCAAAAAAGACTACATCGACACCGGCAAGGTCAAGTTTACCTACCGCGAAGTGTATTTTGACAAATACGGACTTTGGGCCTCGATGGTCGCGCGCTGCGGCGGCCCCGAGAAGTTCTTCGGCATCTCCGACTTGATCTACAAGGATCAGGCTGAATGGACCCGTGCCGGTGGACCTGCGGAGATCGTGGATGAACTGCGCAAGATTGGACGTTTAGCTGGGATCAGCAATGACCAGCTTGATGCTTGCCTGCAGGACGGAAATCGTGCGCAGACCTTGGTGGCCTGGTATCAGGAGAACGCAGAACGCGACGACATCAGAGCAACCCCATCCTTTATTGTGAACGGTAAGAAGGTCGACAATCAGTCTTATGAAGAATTCAAAAAGCTGATCGACGCCGAACTGGGCAGCTAAATCCAAACACGACCGGCCTGTCAGGGCCGGTCGCCTTCAGGGCGAAGGCGCGACCTGCAGTAGCAACTGTTTGACCCGGCCGCCCTCGTCCATATTCAGCCGGACGGGCAGGGTGATGACCTTGCTGCGAAACGCGGCTGGCAGACGAACCGCATCTTTTTCCGTTGTGACCATCTGAGCGCCCAGCAGGCGCGCTTCATTTTCCAACCGTATCATCAGGGCCGGTGTCAGGGGCTGGTGATCGTCCAGCGCTTCGGCCCGCAGCAATTTGGCGCCCTGTTGGCGCAATGTGGCAAAGAACTTTTCCGGATGGCCGATACCGGCAAAGGCCAGAACTGGCGTGTCGGTCCATTCCATTCCGGTCTGCAGCGGCTCGACCGCGCCGGTGGCATGCGGAACCGTCAGCATGTCGCCCCAGCGGGCGGCGAACCTTGTCTGCGCGTCTGTGCCGCCCAGCGACAGCACCAGATCGGCCCGTTGCTGCCCCACATCGACCGGTTCCCGCAGTGGACCCGCAGGCAGGCACAATCCGTTGCCGAACCCCCGCTCGGCATCCACTACGATGACCGAGAAATCCTTGGCGACCGAGGGGTTCTGAAACCCGTCATCCAACAGGATTACCGTTGCCCCGGCCTGGGCAGCGGCTTTTGCGCCCGCGGCGCGCTCCTTGGCCACCCAGACATCCGCAAATGCGGCCAGCAGCAGCGGTTCATCCCCGACTTCTGCCGCCGTATGTTTGCCAGGATCGACGCGCACAGGTCCTGTCAGTGCGCCGCCGTGGCCTCGGGTGACAACATGGGTCTGATGCCACGCGTCCCGCAGCTGTTCGATCATCCAGATCACGGTTGGTGTTTTGCCGGTCCCGCCTGCATTCAGGTTTCCAATGCAGATAACGGGGACGCCTGGGTTGAAACCTGTTTCCGAGGCCAACCTGCGGGCTGTCGCCGCCGCATAAACCCGTCCCAACGGGGACAGCAGCCGGGCCCTGAGGTCCAACTGATCCGGAGCGGTGTTCCAAAAGTCAGGTGCCCGCATCGTCGGTGCTCCGTTCGTCCAGATAGTCCTGTACCAGTTCGATCAGCTGATCTGATTGCGGCGCGCCGTCGGTCACGATCTGCCAGCCTGCCAAAGCCATATCCGCCGCGCGGTCAGGCGCAAGTAGCTCTACCACGGCATCCCCAAGTTCGGTTGCGGTTCGGACCGTTAAAGCGGCGCCTGCCTGGTCCAGCTGATCGTAGGCTGTCTGATGCTGGTCAACATGTGGGCCATGTATGACAGCCGATCCCAGGGCGGTCGCACCAAACGGATCCTGTCCCCCGTCGCCCCGTTCGAGCGAGTTGCCGATAAAGGACACTGCCGAAACACGGTACCACAAGCCCAAAACCTCTGGGTCCGAGGACAAGACGACCTGTGTGGTATCTTCAATCATGCCGCCATCGTCCCAGTTGATGCAGCGCAAGTCCATGGCTTCGAGCCGCCGGTGCAGTGGGGCGGCTTCCTGTATGTCGGCGACATGCAGGATTAAGGTCAACCGGGGCAGCATCCGCATGGCCTGACGGTGGGCGCTGAGGACCGAGATGAACTCTTTATCCTTCACCCAGGCCGCGAGCCATATGGGTCTGCTTGAAAAGGCGTGATTGGTTTCGATCAGTTCGTCTTCGGGCCACGGAGAAGGGTTCGGACTTATCAGCAGAGGAGGCGCCTCGCTGACCTTGGTGAAGGCGATTCCCAATTTGCGGATCTGCCGGGCCGTTTCGTTGCTGGTAGCCAGAATTCGTTGAAAGCAATCGAGAGTGTACCGGCTGATATCGGGCAGCCACCGGGTCCCACGCGCGGTGTTCAGGTCGATTTCAGCTTCGATCAGGATCAACGGCACTTCGCGCTCGTGGGCACGGGTAATCACATTGGGCATCAGCCCGCCGCCAACCCAAATGCCAATATTCGGACGCCAATGGTCCAGAAACACCCGCGCGGCGCCGGTTTGTTCCGAAGGTAGGTTCACAAGTATGTATTTCGAGCAGTCCCACTGACTCAAGTCCGCTTCGGGTGGGGCCGACAGGACAACCGACAGGCCCAGGCGCGACTGCAGCAGCCTGTGGCAGAAATCCATCATCGCGCGAAGGCGACCCGGATTGGCGATGTGAATCCAGATCAGATCTCCTGATGGTCGGGGCACATAGGGTTGGTCCCCGTTGCCGGGTACGCCCCACGAAAGCACGCGATAGGCCGCCAGACTAAGGGATCGCGGTTTGCTCATGGCGCAATGCCCGCACTGTCTGGGTCAATCTGATCCGCCAGTTGCCGGTGCAATGGCGGATTTGCCGCGATGACACCATTCAGGCGCGGGTGTGGGTTGTTAAAGCGCAGTGGGGCGCCAAGCCGGTCCGTACATATGCCACCTGCCTCTTGGACGATCAAATCCCCTGCCGCGATGTCCCATTCCCAGCTGGGGCGCAGTGTCAACATTCCGTCAAAGCGACCCTGCCCGACCAATGCCAACCGATAGGCAAGCGACGGGCGATAGATTCGACGGAATTGAGGAACCCGGCCCTGACACCAGTGCCGGCTGTCCAGATTGGGTTTCGCGGCCAGGATCTCGGCCGTCGTGATGTCTTGGGTGTCCGATACGACAATCGGCGCGCCGTTTAGTGTGGCCCCTTGGCCCTTGGCCGCCGCATACAACAGGTCACGCAAGGGCAGATAAATGACCGCCGCCGTCACCTGACCATGTTCCGCCACAGCCAGGGAATGCGCCCAGGTCGAGGAACCTTCGGTGAAGCTGCGGGTGCCGTCGATCGGGTCAATGATAAAAACCCGGTCCCGGGACAGGCGATGCTGGGTGTCCTCGGTCTCTTCGCTGAGCCAGCCGTAACCCGGTCGCGCAGAAGGCAAGCGCTGTTCGAGCATCGCGTTCACGGCCAGATCAGCCTCGGTTACCGGGCCTGCACCATCGGGCTTATCCCAGCGTTGTGCTTTTGACCCGGAATACCGGGTTGCGATCTTTCCAGACTCGCGCGCGGCGTCAATCAGCAGGGGCAGGTCAGTTGCCGGCAAGTGTCATTCCCTCGATCAGCAACGATGGGACCACACGCGACAAATAGGGGCGGGCGTCATTCGCCGGAATAATCCGCAGAAGCATATCGCGCAGATTTCCGGCGATGGTGCATTCGTTGACCGGATGGGTGATCTCTCCGTTTTCGACCCAAAAGCCCGAAGCCCCACGAGAGTAATCCCCTGTATTGGGGTTGATGGTCGATCCGATCATCGACGTCACCAACAATCCGGTGCCCATATCGCGCAGCAGCTCTGCGCGGCTGTGCTCGCCCTGTGTCAGGCTCAGGTTCCAGTTGCTGGGCGACGGAGGCCCGGACACGCCACGCGTAGCATTTCCTGTCGAGGCCATCTTGAGCTTGCGTGCGCTGGACAGGTCCAATGTCCAGCCCGTCAATACACCGTTTTCGATGATCGCCCGGCGTTGTGTGGGCAGGCCTTCGGTATCAAAGGGGCGCGACCCGGACATGCGCGGGCGATGTGGGTCTTCGATCAGCGAAAGATATTCCGGCAGAACCTGCTGTCCTAGGCTATCCGACAACCAGGACGAGCCGCGCGCGATGGATGTGCCGTTGCTGGCGCCCAGAAGATGCCCGATCAGCGACGAGGAAATCCGTTCATCGAACAGAACCGGATAGACGCCTGTTGCAGGCTGGCGCGCGCCGACCTGTGCCACTGCACGTTCGCCTGCGGTCCGGCCAATCTCGTCCGGGCTGCGCAAATCGCTTTGGAAGGTGCGGCTGTCGCCGTCGTAATCCCGCTCCATCCCGGTGCCCTGGCCCGAGATTGCCACGCAGGAGGTCGACCGGCTGCTGCGCTCATACCCGCCGGAAAAGCCGTTGGTGGCGGCCAGATGCACGCGGTGGGTGCCATAGGCGGCTGCGGCATCCGACACTTGTGTGACACCGTCGACCGTAAGCGCCGCGGATTCCGCCGCCAGAGCGTCCTGCAAAAGGTCTTCGGCCGTGGGTTCCGGCGCGGGATCGCGCAGTTCTAGCGCCTGAATATCCCAATCCCGGATCAGCTGAGCCTCATCCGCCAGACCGGTAAACGGGTCTTCGGGCGCTTCGCGAGCCATGGCAACGGCGCGTTCGGCCATGGCCGTCAGGGTTTCGGGGCGGCTGTCGGAACTTGAGACGATGGCCTGACGCTTGCCCAGAAACACCCGCAGTCCCAGATCGGTGCCCTCGGACCGCTCGGCGGCCTCAAGCGCGCCAGAGCGTACCTCTACCGAGACCGAAGACCCGTCCAGCACGATGGCATCCGCGGCCTCAGCCCCGGCCTTACGTGCCGCATCCAGCAGGTGTTGGCTGATCTCTTCGGGTGTGCGCATCATGTGGCCTCCGGTCTTGTTTCTTTGGACCTATCGTCCGCCCGTCCGTCCCGCAAGACCTGCGGTCATTTTCGGGGGTTTGCAGAAAGGCCAGAAAGGCGAATTTCGCATGTGGCTGCAATAATTCCGCTGTTTTGTCCTTAGCCGTAGGTTAGTAGTTGATCCAAGTGGATGAGAATGAGACGACTGGGCAGGAAGAACGGGCAGGCCACAACATGCAGAACAATCTATCGCTGCGCGGGGTTACGATCCCCGATGATCCGCAGATCATTACGCCTAAGGTCAAGCGTTCAATCCTGGCCGAGCGTTACGAAAAAGACGAAGTGACCGGTCTGCCGAAATTCATCGACGCGAAGGATCGCGTGGTAGAGCTGGGCGCTGGGATCGGCTTCATCTCATCCTATCTGGTGACGCAGCTTGGTGTACGCCACGCAATGTGCATCGAGGCGAACCCGACGCTGTGTGAATTCATCGGCCGTGTCCACAAGGCAAATGACATTGCGAATGTCGAGGTGGTGAACGCGGTTGCTCTCGGCGATACACGGGTTCCCGGAACCGCCCGATTTTACATACGTGAACCGTTCTGGTCCTCATCTCTGGACCCTGATCCGGACTATGTCAGAGAGGTCAGCGTGCCGGAACGTCCTCTGTCAGAAATTCTGCGGGACTTTGAAGCCAACGTGCTGATCGTCGATATCGAAGGAGGCGAGAAGTTTCTGTTCGACGGGGTCGATCTTGTGAATGTCCAGAAAGTCTATCTTGAGGTCCACACCCGTAAGATCGGATTGCACGGGATCAAGGCTTGTTTCGATCATCTTTCGGCACTTGGGTTTGCCTACGATCAACGTGTCAGCAGCGGTGGGTCGGTGCTGTTCCGGCGTGTTCGCCGGCGCTCGTCGTAAAAGGGAAGGCAGCCGGGCCGCCTTCCCTGTTTCTTTTATTTGATGCGCTGTCCATTGGCCAGAATTTGACCATCTTCCTTGAACTCGATTGTCGAATTCAGCGTGTCGGGCTCTTCCCCTGGCACTGCCATGAGACCCATCATCATTCGCGCGCCCATTGCGTCTTGCTCGGCAATCAGACCCATACCGATCAGAGTGTCGATCAGGGCATTCGCACCAACCAGTTGCAGGTTCGCAACGCCAGCGGGGGTCGGCAGACCGCCCAGTTCCTCAGTGTTGGAATTGTCGAAGGTGAAGTCGCCATCGCCGGACAGTTCCGCACCGACCATAGAGACCAGCAACTCGTTGATCGTCAGAGAGTGCAATTCACCCGGCGCTTCGTCCGCAAACTCAAGCGCCTCTACGGCCTCTGGGTCAAAGAGGTTGGTCAGCACTTTGGCCGTACCGGAAAGGTCCAGCGCAATCGTGGCCGGATCGCGTGGCAGGGCGGCTGCGGGGTCAAAAATGCTCCACAGTACGTCTGACATGGTGAAGTCCGACAGGTTCATGGCCAGGCCAAAGGGCTGAATCTCTTCAGATTCATGGAGCGGGAATTCGAACTTGAAACCAGCACTTTCCATGGCAATTTCGATTGGAAAGGGCAGTTCCGCAGTGGTTACAGCAATCTTGGCGCTGTTTTGTTCGACGTCATATTCAAGTCGGTTGGCGTCGATGCTACCGGAAAGTCGTCCACCTTCGGATTCGCTGGCCAGCGTAAAGTCTTCGCCTTCGCTGCTGCCCGCCATCGAGGTCTGGCCCGATCCGTAGGTAAAGACGCCCGAGAACGCAAAGCCAGCTTCATAGATTGCCTGCGGGTCAGAGAGATCGAAATCTGAAGGGATAATGCTGGTGCCGTCGAAGGCCAGATCGCCAAGCGTGCCGTCGAATTTTCCAGCATCGTCGCTTTCGGGATCCTGAAATGCCAAGCTGTAGGTCATCTCTGATGCCGTAAAGCTTTGGTCGACATCGCGGTTTTCGCCGATCTTCATTTGCGAGCTGCCGCTCACATCCGCCATTTCAAGGTAGCCACCAACCACTTCGGGCGGCAACGTTTCACCGTCGACTTCGATGTTACCCAGTTTGATTCCAAGGCTGTCTGCAGAGTAATCGTAAGTCACATCATCCGGATCGCCAGAGACGGTCATAACAAGCCCGCTGTGGAGGTATTCGATATCGACTGTAAATGACTCGTCCTGACCATCGACATTGCCGGTGACGGTCATGGGGAAACTTTCCGGGACACCAATATTGACGCTCCCGTCGCCATTGTCGGTGAGGGTCATTTCAGGCATGGCCATGCTGAACGATCCCTCTTCTTCCGGGAGATCCATCGACATCGTCAGGTTTTCGATGGTGATACCATTGCCGGTATCTGTCTGGTCACCTGATACAGTATAGCCCATCTGCGCCAGATAGGACTGCCAGTCATCCCAGACTTCCTGTGGAGTAACGTCGGCAAGCGCCCCCTGCGAAATGACAGTGTAGGCCAGAACTGCGCCGCAGGTGCGGCGGAGAAAAACGGACATCATAGAACCCTTCTTGATCAAATTTGCGCGCATGGTGATGCCGGTGGCGGCGGGCGTCAAGGGGGAAGGGCTGGACCCATTCCCCGTTCGCAGGATAGAGGTTCATTAATTCTCAGGACAATGGAGGTACTGGAACCTTATGCAAGGGAAAACCGTACTGATCACTGGGGCCAGTCGCGGCATCGGGGCCGAGGCAGGGCGCGTATTTGCCGCAGCAGGGGCTAATGTCGTGCTAGTGGCGCGTAATCGGGATCAAATTCAGGAACTGGCGTCGTCGCTTGGTGAAAACGCTATTGCACTGGCCTGCGACGTCAGTGACTTCGCCCAGGTCGAGCTGGCCGTGGAAGAGTGTGTAAACAAGTTTGGCGGACTGGATGTTCTGATCGGCAATGCGGGTGTCATAGACCCGATCTTCCATTTATCCAGCGCTGATGTTGCCTCATGGGGCAAGGCGATCGACATCAACCTCAAGGGTGTATTTCACGGAATGCGTGCCGCGCTGCCGGTTATGCGCGCTGCGGGTGGGGGGACTGTCCTGACGGTCTCTTCCGGTGCGGCGTCGAACCCAGTCGAGGCCTGGAGCCATTATTGCGCCTCGAAGGCCGGTGCCAAGATGCTGACGGAATGTCTGCATCTTGAGGAATCCTCAAATGGGATCCGCGCCATGGGCCTGTCGCCCGGCACGGTTGCAACCGATATGCAGCGGGTCATCAAGGCCAGCGGGATCAACGCCGTCAGCCAGTTGGATTGGACCGATCATATCCCCGCCGATTGGCCGGCGCGGGCGCTGTTGTGGATGTGTTCGTCAGACGCGGATGAGTTTCTAGGCACCGAAATTTCGCTACGGCGCGAAGATATTCGGCAAAGGGTTGGATTGACGTGATTGAATTGAACAAAGCGGACGGGCTGTGGACAGTCACGCTCAACAACCCCGACAAGGCAAATGCGCTGACCGCTGCGATGCTGACCGAGCTGTGCGAGATTGCCGAGGCCGCGACCGACGCAAGTGCGCTGATCCTGACCGGGGCTGGCAAAGTGTTCAGCGCCGGCGCCGATCTGGAAGAGGCGCGCGCCGGCCTGGCGACCTCGGATCTGTGGGAGCGGTTGTCGGCTGCTATCGCCGCGTTACCCTGCCTGACGGTTGCCGCACTGAACGGAACGCTGGCTGGTGGGGCCAATGGCATGGTTCTGGCCTGCGATATCCGCATCGCCGTACCGGAAGCCAAGTTCTTTTATCCGGTGATGAAGCTGGGTTTTCTGCCACAACCCTCTGATCCCGCACGCATGGCGGCCCTGATCGGTCCGGCTCGGACAAAGATGATCTTGATGGCCGGGCAAAAGATCACTGCGGATGAGGCTTATGCCTTTGGGCTGGTCGATCGCGTAGTTGCACCTGAAGACCTGATGCAGACCTCCCTTGATCTGGTGGCTGACAGCGTCGCCGCCAATCCTGAAATTGCGACCGGTATCGCGCGGTTATGTTCATGAGGTTGTCTGCCCTGCGTCTGCGCGTGGCTGACACGGATCGTCTTGCCGAGTTTTACGGGGATGCAATGGGTATGACTGCACGCCGGCAGGGCGCAAGCCTGCGATTGGGATATGTCGGGCAGGATGCCGATCTGCTTTTGATGCCCGGCGGGGGCGGGTACACACATGATCGGGGCCAGAGATATTGGAAGATCGGCATCACCCTGCCGGATGTTGATCTGGCCGCCGCCTATCTGCGCGAAAAAGACATCGAGGTTTCAGAGCCGGACCAGTTTCTGGATATCGGCTATATGTGCCACCTGACTGATCCCGAGGGTTTCGTGATCGAACTGCTGCAACACGATTTCCGTGGCAATCGCCCGGACGGTATCGCCGATCCCAAGACCCCTTTCGCGGATGCGCGTATTGGACAAATCACCCTGCGCACCGGGAACATCGCGGCCGAGGATTCCTTTTGTCGTGCACAGGGGATGCAGCTGTTATCTGTGCAGGATGTGGCACAATATGGGTTCGATCTGCACTTTTATGCCTTCACCGACGAGGTTCCCCCTAATGCTGACCTGTGGTCTGTTGAGAACCGCGAATGGCTTTGGAAACGCCCCTATACCAC
Organism: Ruegeria sp. CDSC042; assembly: GCF_059610745.1. Classification (NCBI taxonomy): domain Bacteria; kingdom Pseudomonadati; phylum Pseudomonadota; class Alphaproteobacteria; order Rhodobacterales; family Roseobacteraceae; genus Ruegeria; species Ruegeria sp. CDSC042. The sequence continues at coordinate 118,782 of NZ_JBXWOF010000008.1, read as the reverse complement.
GCTCGAGTTTCAGCACAGCGCAGGTGCTACGTTTGCTCGGGCCCCCGATTTTCGGGGGCTTGAGATGCAGGGCTTGGCCCAGCCCGGCCATGATGCTTTTGGCGACCCTGTCCTGCCGGGCTGATTACCGACGACGCCGTTTTCTCGGCACTTTGGATCGAAAATCAGGGGGCCGTTTGCGAATCCAGTTCAGAAATCTTTCTAGGCGAGGGTGGGCGCGCAATGCTTCGATCGTATTGAAATCCCGTGCCAGCTCCGCTTCGGTCAGGGTGGCGTGGATCTCTTTGTGGCAGATCACATGCAGAAAAACCGTGGGGCCGCCCTTGCCCCCTTTCAGTTTTGGGATCAGATGGTGCAGGCTGCCGTTCCCATCGGGGATCGGCCGGTCGCAGAGGGGGCAGATCGGGTCGCGGTCGGTCATATCAGCGTAACGTCGCGCCGCAGGGCGCAAAAGGCAAGAGGACAGCAATGGCACAAGCCGTCGTGATCGGAGGCGGGCCAGCGGGCCTGATGGCGGCGGGTGAACTTGCCGCCGCAGGTCATGATGTGCTGGTGGCCGAGGCCAAACCCTCGGTTGCCCGAAAACTCTTGATGGCAGGGAAGTCTGGCCTGAACCTAACCAAGAATGAACCGCTCGAAACACTTTTGTTGTCTTATGGACCCGGTGCTGAGTGGCTGCGCCCCATGCTGGCGGAATTTGATGCTGCCGCCGTTCAGGACTGGGCGCGTGATCTGGGACAAGAGGTATATACAGGCTCAACGGGGCGAGTGTTTCCAAAGGCTATGAAGGCCTCACCTCTGTTGCGGGCTTGGCTGGGGCGTCTTGATGCGGCTGGTGTGCAAATCAAAACCCGATGGCGGTGGACCGGATGGAACGGCGATGCTCTGGAATTCGATACTCCGAAAGGTCAACGGCAGATTGAGGCTGACACGACGATTCTGGCCATGGGCGGCGCAAGCTGGGCGCGATTGGGATCGGATGGAGCTTGGGCCCCACTGTTGCAAGGGGCGGGTGTCGACCTGTTGCCATTTGCCCCGGCGAACTCGGCCCTGTCAGTGGATTGGAGCGCACATATGCAGCCGCATTTCGGCGCTGCGATCAAATCCGTTAGGTGGACTGCCGGGGATGTGATCAGTCGCGGCGAGGCGACGATTTCATCCAAAGGCCTTGAAGGCGGAGGGCTCTATTCCCTGACGCCCGCTTTGCGAGAAGGAGCGCCGTTGAGTGTTGATCTGGTTCCCGATCTGGATGTAACTACCTTGCAGCAGAAAATTGCAGCCAAGAAATCCAAGACGACGCAGTCGCAATGGATGAAGAAATCTCTGCATCTGTCTCCGCAAAAGATCGCTCTGTATCACGAGATGAACAAGGGAAGCGGTCTGAGTGTCGAAACGTTGAAATCTCTGCCCCTCAGCCACGCGGGGTTGCGGCCAATGGATGAGGCAATCTCAACCGTTGGAGGTGTTCGGCAAGGCGCTTTGGACGAAGGGTTGATGCTGAAATCCAGGCCCGGAATGTTTTGTGCCGGCGAGATGCTGGATTGGGAAGCTCCGACTGGTGGGTATCTGCTAACTGCCTGTCTGGCGACAGGGCGATGGGCCGGGAGATCAGCTGCAAACTGGCTGGCGCGGACCGCTTAACGCGACTTTGCCAGCATCGCCAGACGGATCATGGCACGTTCGACCAAAGCCATGGCTGGGGCCGTTTGCCCAGCTGACCGCAATGACAGATCCGTATCAGTCAGAACGGTCAAAGCGGTCTGCAGTTTGGGTGCCCCCCATCCCTGTGCTTGCCGCAGAATACGATCACGCCGCTTTCCATAGACGGGTGGGCGCAACTTGCCGACGCCCTGTGCCGCACCACCGGGATCGGCGGCACAGGCGTAAAGCGTTCGAAAGTGTCGGGTTGCTCCGATACACAGGCTGACCGCATTTGTACCTTGCGATTGCAGCCGTCGTATCAGCGGGCTAATCTCTCCGGCTCTGCCTTCGGCGACCACGTTCAGGACATCGTCCAGAGCGGCCTCGGTCGAGCTGGGTGCACAGGCCTCGATATCTTCGAGAGCCAATTCAGTATCGTCTCCGCGCTTGTAGAGAGACAATTTTTCAATGGTTTGCGTAAAGTCCCCGGGGCTGATGGCCGTGGCAAGTTCGGTGATGGCCGACATTGCATCCGGTGGAATGTTATTGACTCCGGCCTGTGCCAGAACCCGTTCAACCTCGGCCCTAGAGGGCGGATCGTCATAGATCCCAACGGCATAGGCTGCGGGATGCAACTCGAATGCCTTACGGATCTTTGAGCTGGGTTTGAGCTGCCCGGCAGTCACGATGATCTGAGCGTCGCCCGTTGCCCAATCCTCGAATGCGGTAATGATGGCTGGGGCGGCGACATCAGTTGCATCTTCGACGAAAACTGCACGTGGGCCGGGGAAGAACCCGACAGCCTTGACCGCGTCCAGCAACAGTGCCGGTTCCCCGCGCAGATCACCACCTGGCATTCGGGTCAGGCGCATTTCCTCTTCGGCGCCTTCTCCCAGCAGGGCTGACAAGACCTGTTGCCGTTTCAAGGCCACACGCATCGCATCGGATCCGTAAATCAACAACCCTGCCTTGCCCGCGTCCGGTTTGGCGAAATACCCCTCAGCCTCGCGCGGGCTGAGCTTCATTGGGTCAGGCCCGGTGCTGCATAAAGGCGGTTCACGATTTGATCGGACAGGATGATCATCAGCCGCTCGGTCGCGTCACGTTCGTCCGCAAGCGTTGAGACGGTTGAGCCTGCAGCGGAATAGCCCACGAAATCATGGACATTTCCTGATACCAGAATCCGCCCGGTTTCAGCGGACCTGAGGGAAAATTCCGCGCGCCCTTCGATTGTATACCGGTTTGTCTCGTTGGTAGTCGTGATCGCTGCAGATTGCGTGGCCGTAGCAACCTTAACATCCAGATCATACAGCTTTTGTGCGCTCGCATCCCGGCCCAGCCGCTGTTCCAAATTCTGGACAAGCAAATAGCTTTCCACGGAATTTGGCTCAGTTACAGCAACTTTACCATGCAATGCTTCACCTGTTCCGCCCGGCGCGTAAACGGGTTGGAACCCGCATGCGGCCGCCAGCAAGCAAGCAGCCAGCGGCATCAACAAAAGGCTTCTGCGATTAAACAACGACATTCACGATCCGACCTGGAACAACGATCACTTTCTTCGGCGCGGCACCGTCCAGTGCCTTTTGCACAGCTTCGGTGCTGAGCGCGATTTTTTCAACCTCTGCCTTGTCCATATCTTTTGGAACGCTGATTTCCGCGCGGCGTTTGCCGTTGATCTGGATCGGCAGGGTTACAGTGTCATCGACCAGCATAGCTTCGTCCGCGACAGGCCAGGGGGCTGTTGCGATCAAACCTTCGCCGCCCTGATGCGCCCAGATATCTTCGGCCAGATGTGGTGTCATCGGCGACATCAACTGTGCCAGCGTCTTTATCGCCTGCTTTTGGGCCGCTGCACCCGCTTTGGATTTTGCCAACGTATTGGTAAACGCATAGAGCTTTGCAATGGCGGCATTAAAGCCGAAGCTTTCAACACCAAGCGTCACGTCATGGATGGCTTTGTGCATCTCGCGCAGCAGGTCTTGATCCCCGTCGCCTTTTGCCTCGGGGTCCATCGCGCCGATCTTGTCGCAGAGGTTCCAGACACGGTTCAGGTGCTTGAATGCAGCCTCTGCGCCTGATGCTGTCCAACCCACATCCCGCTCGGGCGGTGAATCGGATAACACGAACCAGCGCGCGGTATCCGCGCCGAAGGCCGAGATAATGCTGACCGGGTCGACCACGTTTTTCTTGGATTTCGACATCTTGGCCGAGGGGATGATTTCGACCTCCGTGCCATCGGCGAGTTTGCCGTCGGTCACATCCTCGGGCAGGTGATAGACCGGACGGCCATTGGCGTCGCGGGTTTGATAAATCTCGTGCGTGACCATGCCTTGGGTAAACAAGGCATCAAAGGGCTCGATGGCCTTTTTCGGCAAATGGCCAGTGATCTGCATCGCCCGCGCAAAGAAGCGGGAATAGAGCAAGTGCAGGATAGCGTGTTCGATGCCGCCGATATATTGATCGACATTCATCCAGTATTCAGCCTCGGCCAGATCGGTCGGGGTTTCCGCGTGCGGAGCCGTAAAGCGGGCGAAATACCACGACGAATCGACGAACGTATCCATCGTGTCGGTTTCTCGCTTGGATGGCGCACCGCAAGACGGGCAGGCGCAGTCGCGCCAGGTCGGGTGGCGGTCCAGAGGATTGCCCGGTTTGTCAAAAGTGACATCGTCGGGCAGGCGGATCGGCAAGTTTTCTTTCTTTTCGGGCACCACGCCGCAGGATTCGCAATGCACCACGGGAATCGGGCACCCCCAATAGCGCTGACGCGACAGACCCCAATCGCGCAGACGGTATTTGGTAACGCCTTCGCCCCAGCCCGCTTTTTCGGCGAAATCGACGGTGGTGTTGATTGCGTCATCACCCGTGGCGTCGGTCAGCCCGGCAAAATGGTTTACCCAGCGGACTTTTTCGGTTTTCGGCGGAACGAATGCGGTTTTGTCGACCGGCGTGTCATTATCAAGCGCAAAGAACGTGTCGACGACGGGCAAACCGTACTTACGGCAGAAATCCAGGTCGCGCTGGTCGTGGGCCGGGCAGGCAAAGATGGCGCCGGTGCCGTAATCCATCAGGATGAAATTGGCGATCCAGACCGGCAGCTCCCAATTCGGATCCAGCGGGTGTTTGACCTTGATACCAGTGTCATAGCCCAGCTTTTCGGCGGTCTCTATGGCCTCTTCCGTGGTGCCGCCCTTGCGGCATTCGGCAACGAACTCAGCAACTTCGGGGTTTTCGGCCTCAAGTTGCTTGGCAATCGGATGGTCCGGCGAGATGCCGACGAAAGACGCCCCCATCAGCGTATCGGGGCGCGTTGTATAGACGGTGATTGGCTCACCACTATCGACGCGTTCAAAGCCAAACTGCAATCCACGCGACTTGCCGATCCAGTTTTCCTGCATCAGGCGCACTTTTGCCGGCCAGTTCTCCAGCGTGTCCAGCGCATCCAGCAATTCCTCAGAGTAATCGCTGATCTTGAAGAACCATTGCGTCAGCTCGCGCCGTTCAACCAATGCGCCCGAGCGCCAGCCGCGCCCGCCTTCGACTTGTTCATTGGCCAGTACGGTCATATCGACCGGATCCCAGTTCACCACGGCGTTCTTGCGGTAAACCAGACCGGCCTTGAGCATATCCAGAAACAGCGCCTGCTGCTGGCCGTAATATTCCGGGTCGCAGGTGGCAAATTCGCGCGACCAGTCGATGGACAGGCCCAGAGGCTTCATCTGGCTGCGCATGTCGGCGATGTTGCCATAGGTCCAGTCTTTCGGGTGACCGCCAATAGCCATCGCAGCGTTTTCTGCAGGCATCCCGAACGCGTCCCATCCCATCGGGTGCAGCACGTTATGGCCGGTCGCAAGCTTGTGGCGCGCGATTACGTCGCCCATCGTATAGTTGCGCACATGTCCCATATGGATGCGGCCAGACGGGTAGGGGAACATTTCAAGCACATAGTATTTCGGCTTGTCCGCCTTGTGGTTGGCGGTGAAGATTCCGGCCTTGTCCCAGGCCTCTTGCCATTTTGCTTCGATTTCGGTGGCCGAATAGCGCGACATCGTGCGGTCCTTCGTAATGAAAACGCCGGGCATGAACCCGGCGTGGTAATATTGTGATTTGAAGCGGGTTGCTAGAGCTTGTTGTCCGCAATGCGCAGCTGACGGGCGCGGGACAGGATTGCATCTTCGATTGCGCGTGTGGTTGCCGCGCTGACCGGGGCACCCCCGCTGGTCTGCAGCGCAACCGACAAGGATCGTGCCGCCAGGGCGGGATCGCTGATGTGAACCGTGGCCCTGTATTGCCGTCCGCCACCCGGAGGCGTGCCGTAACCTGTTACGATTACACCGGTAAAGGGATCGACTTCCTGCACAGGCAGAAAGTTAAGGACATCCAGCGAGGCAGCCCACAGATAGCGGTTCACATTGGTAACCTGCTCGGCGTCTGCGGTGTTGAATACATCCCAGATCGTTGAGCGATTCGGATCGTTCAGCTCACGCTCGTCCGAGCGACCGCCATCCACATTGAGTGGCGTTGCACTGGGTTCTGCGTTGCGATTCTGTCCGCAAGCCGACACCGCGGCTGTCACTATGATCAAACCGAAAATTGTCTGCAGGCGCATGTTGGACAGGTTCCGTTTCGTTGGTTTTAGGTTATTCACGTTACTCCTAGACAAGGTCTGGTTCGTCAACAAGCTTAATCTTGTCACATCCAGAGCAGGCTTCGGGGTTGATTCAGTGGGCAAATCAGACTGTGGCATCCTTGCACCAATTCTAGGCCAATGCGCGTCAGTTTTTATGCCAAGCTTGCGTGACAGGGGCAAAAAGGGCGAAACGGTTCCCGTGCTGAGACATGTGCCTAAGCACGTGTCGAGTTAAAAAACTTTTGAAACCGAGGGAAACAAGATGAAAAAAGTTCTCTTCGCATCGACCGCACTGATTGCAACCGCAAGTGTTGCAGCGGCCGAAGTTAAGTTCAGCGGCTACGGCCGTTTTGGTATTGGTTATCAGGAGGACCGCACAGCGGCCACCACCACCACCACTACCACCACCACTACTGCAAGTAGTGCAACTGTTCAGAACGTTAACGTGTTCGCGAACGACACTGACGACGCAATCCTGGTCTCGCGCTTCCGCTTGAACATCGACGGCACAGCCGAAACCGATGGCGGCGTTGAGTTCTCGGCTCGTGTACGTCTGCAGGCTGACGAAGACTCGTCCACCGGCGAAGCCAACTCGGCTGGCCTGAACGGCGCGCGCTTCTCGGTCATCTACGGTGGTCTGCGTGTTGACGCCGGCAACGTTGCTGGTTCTTTCGACAACTTGGCAAACTACTACGGTAACGAGCCTGGCCTGGAAAACTTCATCGGTCAGTATTCTGCCGTTGACTATAGCTTCCTGGGTTACTCGTCGACCGGTTCGGGTTCGAACGCTGTGTTCTTCCAGTACGCAGTTGGTGACTTCGCCTTTGGTGCGTCGTACGACCAAGCAACTATCTTTAACGGTGGTGGCAGCACAACCGACGCGGATCGTTGGGACGTAAGCGCGACTTACACCTTCAACAACATCACTGCAGCGCTGGCCTATGGTCAAACTGACGCGGGCACTGGTGGCGACGATCCAAGCCTGCTGGTCTTCACCCTGGGTGCAGAATTCGGCGACTTCTCGGGTACGCTGTTTGTTGCTGACGATAAAACCGAAGTTGACGCCACCGACGGCACTGCTTGGGGTGTATCGGGTGCCTACAATGTTGGCGCCGCGACCACTCTGACCTTCGCCTACGGTGACGGTAACGCTGATGCGGACACGCAGCAGTACGGCATCGGCGCCATCTACGACCTGGGTGGCGGTGTATCGCTGCGCGGTGGTGTAGGTGTCAGCGACTGTGACGTCTGTGACGACTCGACCACACGTGCCGACTTTGGTGCACAGTTCAACTTCTAAGTTGATCTGAGCCGCAAGGTTTAAGGGCAGGTCTTCGGACCTGCCCTTTTCTTTTTGTCCGACATAGTGTTTTTCTTCGCCCATAACTGATCGAGGACCCAAATGTCGCTGCAAGAAATTTCTGCCCGGATAACCAAAGCCGAAACTGCCTCGGGGCGGGGCGTCGGGGCCGTGAAGCTGATCGCCGTGTCAAAGGTTCAGCCGAATGAGCGTGTAGCGGAAGTGCTTGCTTTAGGGCATCGCTGTTTCGGTGAAAACAGGGTTCAAGAAGCCGTCGGAAAATGGCCGGAATTCAAGCTGCAATATCCGGATGTCGATTTGCATCTGATTGGCCCCCTACAAACGAACAAAGCCCGTCAGGCGCTCGAGCTGTTCAGCACGATCCATTCTGTTGACCGCCCCAAACTGGCCAATACTCTGGCCCGGCTCGCGCAAGAGGTCGGCACTTGCCCGGATCTGTTCATTCAGGTCAATACCGGTGAAGAAGAACAAAAGGCAGGAATCCTACCCGCCGAGGCGGATGCATTTATTGCCGATTGCCGCGGGCTCGACCTTCCGATTCAGGGCCTGATGTGCATTCCACCTGTCGAGGAAGAGCCATCTCTGCATTTCGCCTTGCTTGCCAAGATAGCTGAACGCAATGGTCTGAAAGGGCTATCCATGGGGATGAGCAGCGATTTCGAGCAGGCCATTGCACTTGGAGCGACCCATGTGCGCGTCGGCTCGGCCATTTTCGGTGAACGAGTTAAGCCTGAGGGATAATCAGCCGCGTGCCCGGCTCGATTCGACGTGCGATCCACCGCAGATGGTCGCGCCGAAAGGCAACGCAGCCTTCTGTAGGAAAACCGGGCCGTCGCCATTGATGCAGGAATATTGCTGAACCGCGCCCGGCCACCGCATTGGGCCAGTTCCAGTCAGTGATCAGAACCAGATCGTAAAGCGGGTCCGCGCGGCGGAGTTTTTCGTGGCTGAAAGGATAAGGTGCGCTGACCATATGATTGTACTGCGTGTCTTGCACATCATCTGACCAGAGGTCCTGAGGACCGATTGGGATGGCCCAAGGCGACGGTCTTGCGAGCCGGTCGGGCCGGTACAGCATACCAACGATGTAGAGGCAGCCGGTCGGCGTGGCGCCGTCCCCCTCACGCTTGCTGTTGCTTAACCCACCTTTCCCGATCGAACAGGGAAAATACCCGCCGCGAAAACGAACGCCGCGGCGGGTTAGAACCAGATCTGCGGGTGTCACAGCAAATGTCCCGACTTGGCTGCTTTGGTGGCCAGATAGTCGCGGTTATGGGCAGTTTCGCCGACTTTCAGCGGGACGCGCTCGGTGACGGCGATGCCGGTCTTCTCCATCATCGCGATCTTGGCGGGGTTGTTGGTCAACAGCCTTACGGAACTGAAGCCGAGCAATTTCAGGATGTCCGAGCCCAGACGGAAATCGCGCTCGTCATCCTCGAACCCGAGACGGTGATTGGCCTCGACTGTATCGAACCCTTGATCCTGCAGGAAATAGGCGCGCATCTTGTTGGCCAAGCCAATCCCGCGGCCTTCCTGATTCAGATACAGAAGTACTCCTGCCCCTTCAGACCCCATCTGGGCCAGGGCCCCACGCAGTTGTGGCCCGCAATCACATTTCAAGCTGCCCATCAGATCACCGGTGAAGCAGGCCGAATGCAGCCGAGCCAATACCGGTTTGCTGCGGTCGGGGCGGCCGATCTCTATTGCGTAATGTTCCTCGCCGCCATCTTCAGGGCGAAAAACGTGCAGGCGCCCGGCTTCGGATACCTCCATCGGCAGTCGGGCGGCCACGACCTCATTCAAAAGGCTCCGATCCGACAGATGTGGCGCGGCGCGGGTATGGTCAATACATGTCAGGCCATGTGCAGTAGCGAAGGTTCGACCATCTTGAACAGGAACAACGATTGCCGCCGGCAGAAGGTGGGCTGACTTGGTCAAAGCAATGGCAATGCGATGCAGATTGGCGTTGCCCTGACGCTCTGTCATCAGTGGGCCTTTCATAGGCGCGTTCAGATCGTCCGAGGGATCGGCCACCGCCTGCACCCAGGCAACATCGGCATCTGCCGGAACGATCACACGCGCCAGGTCACCGTCATAGGCCCGTGCCTTTAATGTCTCGGCCCGTCGGACAGTCACTGCGACTACAGGATCGCCACCCAGACCTTGCAAGTCGGCAAGCCGCTGTGCGCTCAGCGTTTCCGACGCAATGGCCAGTACGCTAAAGCCGGTGTCATCCGTCAGGGCGACCGGCAAGCCCATGCGCAGGTCAGCCCGTGCCCGAGCAAGCAGTTCCGAGATATCCGGGATAAGACTCATCTGTTGTTACCCTGTAACGATCAGCCCTTCATGTAGCCTGATCAAAAGGAAATGTGAAACAATTCCTCATCCTGAGACACGAGGGCGTGAAACGGTTGCAGCAAACCTTGTTGATTGCATCTTTCGCGCGCAAGTGGTGGAAAAGGGCTTAGGAGGACCGGATATGGCACAGCTAAAGAAAATCCTGCTAGTGGATGATGATGAGGATCTGCGCGAAGCGTTGAGCGAACAGCTCGTGATGACCGAGGATTTTGATGTATTCGAAGCGTCGGACGGGGCATCAGCCATGGAGCGGGCTCGCGAGGCGATTTACGATCTGGTCATTCTGGATGTTGGCTTGCCCGACACGGATGGGCGCGAGCTGTGCCGCCTGATGCGCAAGCAAGGTGTGAAAAGCCCGATCCTGATGCTGACCGGTCATGACAGTGACGCGGACACCATCCTGGGTTTGGATGCCGGTGCCAATGACTATGTTCCCAAGCCGTTCAAGTTTCCGGTCCTTCTGGCACGTATCCGTGCGCAGCTGCGCCAGCATGAACAATCAGAAGACGCGGTATTTGTACTCGGGCCTTATACGTTCAAGCCGGCGATGAAGATGCTGATCACCGACGAAGACCGCAAGATTCGACTGACCGAGAAGGAAACCAATATCCTCAAGTTCCTGTACCGGTCCGCCGACGGTGTCGTCGCCCGTGACATTCTGCTGCATGAGGTCTGGGGCTATAATGCCGGTGTCACCACACATACGCTGGAAACTCATATCTATCGCCTGCGTCAGAAGATCGAGCCCGATCCATCCAACGCGCGCCTTTTGGTCACAGAATCGGGTGGATATCGCTTGGTATCGTAACTTGATGTGGATTGACTTGGATCAAAGTGATACCCTGTAGACATCTTTAAGTTACTCCCAACCCGTACATGTCCGGGTAATGACATGTACCTCCCTGTTGGACTGCCGGGCCTTATGGCCCGGCCTTTTTTGTTTGTGCTGCAAAATGTTTTGCGGCTCCTAGCGGATTGCGACAAACTATATGTTCATGTAATGTTCTATTTCTGGAATGCAAAATTGGAGGCGAAAGTGATTCATGGAAGTTGCCTGTGTGGCGCCATAAAATTCCAACTTACCAGTGAACCTTCGGTTATGGGAACATGCCATTGTTCGCGTTGTCGGAAGGCAGGTGCAAGCACTGTTGTCTTCGTCAAGAAAGATGATGTTGTTTGGCTGGACGGTAAGGACCGAGTTGTCACTTACCAGCCTGAACCGCCCTATAAATATGGCAGGTGTTTCTGCGATACCTGTGGGACGTCGCTTGGTGAAATTCTGGCTGATGCGGACAGTTTTCCGATTGCGGCTAATGCGCTGGACACTCCGTTTGATCTGAAAGTCCAGTTTCACGAATCCGTATCTGAGATACCGCATTGGTACGAGATTTGCGATGATGCGCCCCAATCCTCAGGGCATCCGTCCTGATAATTTCTTTTACGATGGTACCTGTGAAAGCACCGCGTTAGGGTGCGCCAACCGCGACAGAGGAATTCCCTATGCCTTTTACTCTTGCCACATGGAACATCAACTCGGTCCGCCTGCGCGAGCCTATCGTGCTGAAATTGTTGCGCGAAGAGGCGCCGGATGTTCTGTGCCTGCAGGAATGCAAGTCTCCGGTGGACAAGATCCCCACCGAAGGGTTTGCCGAACTGGGTTACACTCACATGGTTGCGCGCGGGCAAAAGGGCTACAACGGCGTTGCGATCCTGTCTCGCCTGCCGATGGTCGAGGCGGGAGACATGGATTTCGCAGATCTCGGCCATGCGCGCCATATCGCGGGGCGGCTGGAAAACGGCGTGACGATTCACAATTTCTATGTCCCTGCGGGCGGTGATGTGCCGGATCGTGAGGTGAATGAGAAATTTGGCCAGAAGCTGGATTACCTGACCGATATGCGTGACTGGTTCCACGCGGAAAAGCCGGAAAAATCCATTCTGGTTGGTGATCTGAACATCGCTCCGCGTGAGGATGATGTCTGGTCGCACAAACAGTTGCTCAAGGTCGTTTCGCATACACCGGTCGAGGTCGAGGCTTTGGCCGAAACACAGGACTCAGGCAGTTGGGTCGATGTCACCCGGCAGGACATCCCCGAAGGGCAGCTTTATAGCTGGTGGTCCTATCGCGCGCGGGATTGGGACGTGGCCGACAAGGGGCGGCGGCTGGATCACGTCTGGGCGACCCCGGATATCTCGAATGCAGGCCATTCCAGCCGCGTTCTGCGCAACGCGCGCGGGTGGGAAAAGCCCAGTGATCACGCCCCGGTCTTTGCGACCTTTGACGTCTGACGTAAAACTCTGCCCTTGGTTTCCGGGTCAAGCGACTGCATATAGAGCGCAAGTTTAATCGAAAGAGTGACAGCCATGGACCTTCTGAACGGCGCAGACACCCCCGCCACCGATCTGATCAAGGACGGGACCGAAGCCACTTTTATGGCGGATGTGGTCGAAGCCTCGCAGGACGTGCCGGTCATCGTTGATTTCTGGGCGCCGTGGTGCGGCCCATGCAAAACGTTGGGCCCGCTGTTGGAAGAGGCTGTGACCGCCGCCAAGGGTGCGGTCAAGATGGTCAAAGTCAATGTGGACGAAGCACAGATGATCGCCTCACAGATGCGGGTTCAGTCCATTCCGACCGTTTATGCCTTTCACAAGGGTCAGCCGGTTGACGGGTTTCAGGGCGCGGTGCCCGGGTCCGAGATCAAGGCCTTTGTCGACCGTGTGATCGAGGCGACAGGCGGCGAAAGCCCTGGTGGTCAACTGGACGATGCCGTTGAGGCGGCCGAGGAAATGTTGACCGAAGGTGCTGCGGGGGATGCGGCACAGACCTTTGCCGCCATTCTGGGCGAAGATCCGAACCACGCCGCTGCCTATGGCGGGCTGGTACGCGCGCATATCGCCACGGGTGATCTGGAGCAGGCCGAGGCAATTTTGAACGGGGCCCCGGCGGAGATTTCCACATCGCCAGAGCTTGAAGCGGCAAACGCACAGTTGGAACTGGCCAAGCAAGCGGCAGATGCCGGCCCGGTGGCCGAATTGACCGCAGCGGTTGAGGCCGATCCTGACAATCATCAGGCACGGTTCGATCTGGCGCAGGCCCTGCATGCCAATGGCGAGGTTGAAGAGGCGGTGGCGCAGCTGCTGGAAATGTTCCGCCGTGACCGTGAATGGAACGAAGGCGCGGCCAAGTCTCAGCTGTTCACGATATTTGATGCGCTCAAACCTAATGATCCGATTGTTCTGAACGGGCGGCGCAAGCTCAGCTCGATGATATTTGCCTAATTCTGGATCAGAGCTACACTCGGGTACATGATGCATCCCGCTGATCTGCCGGAAACGGTATCCGTTTTCCCTTTGCCCGGGGCGCTGTTGCTGCCCCGATCGCGCTTGCCGCTGCATATATTTGAGCCGCGCTATCTGCAGATGCTGGACGACGCTTTGAAAACCCAGGAACGGTTGATCGGGTTGGTTCAACCGAATCCCTGTCAAAGCAACGAAAACAAGCTGCACCAAATTGGCTGCGCAGGGCGGGTGACGCAGTTTTCCGAAACTGAAGACGGCCGCTATCTGATCACTCTGACTGGCATCTCCCGGTTCCGTATTCAGGCCGAGTTGGATGCATTTACCCCATACCGCCGTTGTAACGTGACCTGGCGCGGGTTTGACCGTGATCTTGGCAAGGTCGAGCACGACGAGGGCTTTGATCGCGTGGGGCTTTTGAAGCTGTTGGAAAAGTTCTTTTCGTCGCGAAAGTTGTCGGCTGATTGGGATATGTTGAAAGACGCGAATGATGAACTGCTTGTGAATTCGCTGTCGATGTTGCTGGATTTTGATCCGGAAGAAAAACAAGCCTTGCTAGAGGCTCCCTGTTTGCGCACCCGGCGCGAGACTTTGGTGACACTGATTGAATTCGCCATGCGCGGCGGAGCGAATGAGGAAACACTACAATGACCACCGTTGAACACGCTTTTGACCGCCACATGCTTGAGGCGCTAATTTGTCCGAAGACGCATACAACGCTGCATTATGACGCTGAAAAGCAGGAACTGGTGTCAAAAGCGGCGGGTTTGGCCTTTCCGATCCGCAATGGCATTCCCGTCATGTTGGTGGATGAGGCGCGCGAGCTGGACTAGATCGCCCGACCCTGCAGTAGTTTTGGCAGGTCCCCAGTCAGGCCGGCGGCCTCGCGCACGAAACCGCGACGCAGGCCGGGTAGTGACCCGACGACGCCCATCCCGATATCCCGTCCGATCCGTAGTAGAGGATTGTCGTTGGAAAACAGTTTGTTGAACACATCCGTCGCCATCGCCAAAGACGCGGTATCAAACCGTCGCCATTCCTGAAAACGCTCCAAAACCAGTGGCGAACCAATATCTTCCCCGCGCCGTCCGGCCAGGGTCAGTACCTCGGCCAGGGCGCCCACGTCGCGCAGGCCCGCATTCAGGCCCTGGCCTGCAATCGGGTGCATTCCATGGGCTGCGTCTCCGACCAGTGCCATCCGTTCTCCGATGAAAGAGTTGGCGATGGTCAGGTTCAGCGGATAGGTAAACCGATCTCCGGCCAGACGGATTTCGCCCAGGAAATCGCCGAATCTGGGGCGCAGGACCTGCAGATAGTCCTCCTCGGGCAGGGCGTTGATGCGCTTGGCCATTTCTGTTCGCTCGCTCCAGACGATAGAGCTGCGATTGCCGGTCAGAGGCAGAATGGCCAAAGGGCCGGGTGGCATGAAGAACTGATGCGCGATGCCGTGATGCGGCAAGTCATGTTCGATGGCGCAGACCAGCGCGGTCTGCCCGTAATCCCATCCTGTGCGTTTGATCCCGGCACGTTCCGCTGTGCCGCTGCGACGCCCATCGCATCCGATCAGCAGCGCACCCTTGACGACCGCGCCATCATCCAATGTCAGGCTGACGCCTGTTCCCGAGGTCTGCTGTGACACTACCGTCTTGCCGCTGATCTGGGTAATGGCCTTTTCCGCGGCCATCGCGTCCAGAAAGGCACGGCGCAGGTGGCGGTCTTCGACCATAAAGCCCATCGGACCTTCTTCGATCTCGGCATGGTCGAAATGCATGAAAAACGGCGACGGGCCAGCGCCTGCATGGCCATCGGTGACCTTGATTTCGAGCATTGGCTGGGCGTGTTTGGCAACCCGTGTCCAAACCCCAATCGCCTCTAGCAGGCGCTGCGAGGCCAGGGCCAACGCATAGGCTCTGCCGTCAAAAGCCGCATTTTTGCGAACCTTTTCGGCCAGCGCGTCAATGACGGTAACTCTGTGCCCTGTTTGTGCCAGTGCCAAAGCCAAAGCGGGGCCATTCAGGCCGCCGCCGACGATCAGGATATCCGAGCTCTGTTCCATGCTGCGCACTATGCGCGCCCATTCGGGATTGTCCATGTGCGGTCCTGTCGCTACCGTCGCTGGGAATGCAGAAATCGAAGGGGGCAGTGATGCAGGATTGGTTGTCGATGACGGCTTGTGATCTGGGTCGGGGCATTGGCATGGGCCAGATTGACCCGGTTGAACTGACAGAGACCTTTCTGACTGCGATAGCAGCCCACCCGCATCGCGACCGAATCTATGCCCGCGTGACCGAAGCGCGCGCCCGAGCCGAGGCTGAGGCGGCGCAGGAACGGGCCAAGCTGGGATTGCGCCGATCATTGTTGGATGGGGTGCCGATCAGTTGGAAAGACCTGTTCGATACTGCCGGGACTGCCACCGAGGCAGGAACGGCACTGCTGAAAGATCGGGTTCCCAAAACTGATGCAATCGTGCTGCGAAATGCCAGTGCCATGGGCGCTGTATGCCTTGGCAAAACCCATATGAGCGAGCTGGCCTTTTCCGGCCTGGGTTTGAATCCAATCACCGGAACGCCGCCCTGCATAGATGATGAGGATGCGGTTCCCGGAGGATCATCTTCGGGGGCTGCGGCATCCGTGGCTTGGGGATTGGCGGCTTGCGCGATCGGCTCGGATACTGGTGGGTCAGTGCGGATACCGTCAGCCTGGAACAATTTGGTTGGGCTGAAAACCACTGCCGGGCGGGTCAGCCTGGAGGGTACAGTCCCGTTGTGCCTGCGGTTTGATACCGTTGGACCGCTGGCCCGCTCGGTCGAAGATGCGGCCCATATGCTGGCCATGCTGGAGGGCGGTACGCCAGCTGATTTGCGCGGAGCCAATCTAAAGGGGCGTCGTTTCGCGGATTTACAGACTGTTGCCAAGGATGATTTGCGCGCAGAACCGCGTGTCGCTTACGAGGATGCCCTGGATCGGTTGCGTGAGGCCGGTGCAGACATCCTGCCTCTTGAGGTCCCTGAACTAACCGACGCGATGGGGCTGTCGGGGGTTCTTTACACCACCGAAGCCTATGGCCTGTGGCGCGATGTGATCGAGGCCAACCCAGATGTGATGTATCCCGAAATACTCGAACGGTTCCGTGCCGGACGAAATGCTTCGGGCCCCGATTATGTTGCAGCCTGGTCAAGGCTGAAGGCTTGTCGCGGTGCATGGGACGTGGCCACTGCCGGGTTTGACGCCGTTTTGGCCCCAACTGCACCGATCCTGCCGCCCAATCTTGAACGGCTGATGAGCGATCATGACTATTACGTCACCGAAAACCTGCTGGCTTTGCGGAACACCCGGATCGGCAACCTCATGGGGCTGGCAGCGCTGACCTTGCCGACCGGAAAACCGGGCTGCGGGCTGATGATGATGGGTTATCCGGGGTCCGAAGAGGCGCTTTTGCGGCTTGGTTCCGCGGCCGAGGCCGCATTGGCTTGAATGCCACAATCCCCTGATTCGGCACCTCTTTGTCTGGACGAAGCCCCGCCCGGCCTGTAACCTGCTTGAAAACGGGGCGGAATGATCCCGATATTGAGGCAGTAGTTATGAATTTCCCCGAGCGGTTTTCGAACCTTCCGGAATACGCATTCCCGCGCCTGCGCACCCTGTTGGATCATCACCAACCGGGCGGTGAAGTGATTCACATGACCATTGGTGAGCCGATGCACGCATTTCCTGCCTGGGTCAGCGATGTTATCGCGGAAAACGCTGCCGGGTTTCAGGGATACCCGCCGAATGAGGGCTCGGCCGAGCTGCGCGGCGCGATCACTGACTGGATTGCACGCCGCTATGGCGTCACGATGGACCCGGACACGCAGGTTATGGCCCTGAACGGGACGCGCGAAGGGCTGTATAACGCCGCAATGGCGCTGTGCCCCGAGCAGAAAAACGGGCAAAAGCCGGTTATTCTGTGCCCGAACCCGTTCTATCAGGTCTATATGGTTGCTTCGATTTCGGTCGGGGCCGAGCCGGTTTTTGTCCCTGCCACGGCGGCCACAGATCATCTGCCTGACTATGCCGGTTTGCCCGCCGATGTGCTGAACCGCACCGTCGCCGCCTATATCTGCTCCCCCGCCAACCCGCAGGGCGCAGTGGCCACGCGCGAATATTGGGCCGAGCTGATCCGGCTGGCCGAGACATATGATTTCCGCATCTTCGCCGATGAATGCTATTCCGAGATTTACCGCGACACAGCGCCAACGGGTGTTTTGACGGTCGCAAAGGAACTGGGCGCTGATCCCGAACGGGTCACGCTGTTCAACTCGCTGTCAAAGCGGTCGAATGTGGCCGGGCTGCGGTCAGGTCTGATTGCAGGCGGGCCGGAAACGATCAAGCGGGTCAAGCAGTTACGCAATTATGCGGGAGCGCCATTACCTCTGCCATTACAGGCCGCTGCCGCGAAACTTTGGGCCGATGAGGCGCATGTGGCCGAAAACCGGGCGCTGTATCAGGAGAAATACGCAATCGCAGACCAGGTGTTTGCAGGCATCCAGGGCTATATGCCGCCCGAGGCAGGGTTCTTTCTGTGGCTGCCGGTGGATAATGGCGAGGAAACCGCATTGAAACTGTGGCAGCAGACCGGAGTTCGGGTGCTGCCGGGGGCATATCTTTCTCAAGGTGATCCGGGGCAAAACCCGGGCGAGCAATTTATCCGGGTCGCTATGGTGGCCCCAAAAACAGAGATGCGGCAGGGGCTGATCACGCTCCGCGACTGCATTTATTCGTGAGGTACGAGGGCAAAATGGCATCATATAACGCGCGCAACCGCGATCCATTGCTGGACAGCACGACTCAGGCCGCCATCGAGAGGCGCAGCAAAGAGTTGATCGGCATCGCCCTGATCCTACTTGGGTTGGCTTCGGCGGCAATGATCTGGTCCTACACACCGGATGACCCGAACTGGATGGTGTCGACGGATGCACCAGTGCAGAACTGGATGGGGCGTGTTGGTGCCTCGATCGCGGCGCCATTGTTCATGATTGTCGGTTGGGGCAGTTGGAGCATCGCGTTGGTGTTGATCGGTTGGGGTGTGCGTTTTGCCGGACATTTCGGTGAAGATCGTGCCGTCGCCCGCCTGATATTTGCACCGATCTGGATCGCCATTGTCTCGGTCTATGCGGCGACATTGGTGCCGGGTGAGGCTTGGCGCGTAACGCATAGTTTTGGTCTGGGTGGATTGTTTGGGGATACGGTCATGGGTGCCTTCCTGACCTTGTTGCCCATATCCTCGCATTTTATTGTCAAGCTGATGTCTCTGGCGATGGCTATTGGGATGCTGACGCTGGGCGTGTTTGTTCTTGGTTTCACCAAGGACGACGTGCGCAAGGGGTTCCGTGCCTTCCTGCTTGGGCTAGTCATGTCCTATGACATACTGATGAATCTGCTGGGCCGTGGGGCTGCCGCAACAGCGGAGGCTGCGCGCGAACGTCGTGCCCAATGGGACGAACGCAAGATGGCCCGCGCCGAAGGGGCCGTGTTCGACGACGAGATTGCCTTTGCGGACCCTGTTTTCGACGAGCCACTTCTGGAAGCGCCCGAATCGGTAAAGACCGGCCTTCTGTCGCGCATTCCTGATCTGATCCGCCGCCCGGACCCCATGCCCGAACCCGAGTTGATCGACCGTGAACCTGTCGCGGGTTACGAGGAAATGCCGGGCGAGGACCGTATCCGTTCAAAGATTTCTGCCGCCGTGCGCAACCGTAAGGTTGCAGTCGGAGAGATAGCTCCTGAGCCCGATCCCGACCTGCCGCTGACCAAAGGGCGGGGCCGTGGACCCGACCCGTTGATCCTGAACGCAGGGCCTGCGGACGATCTGCCGCCCGAGCCGCCAGTGACATCAACCGGGCTGCCGCCCGAACCGATGCTGTCAGCGAAGCCTGAAACAGAATGGCAGGAACCGCTGCATCAGGATTTTGCGCCCGAGCCAGATTTCGATGACGAGGCCGTTTTCGAGGATGACGCCGATGAGATGCCGCAAGCCCGCCCAGCGATGAAAATCCCCGTGGCCGAGCCGCGCAAGCCTGTGGTTGCGCAACCCGTGCGCCGCACCCCGCCGCCCTCGCGCCGGGCCCAGGCTGAGGCGCAGCCCGCGTTGTCGTTCGAGGAAAAGCACTCCGATTTCGAACTGCCTCCGCTGGGCCTGCTGTCCAACCCCTCCAGCATTCAGCGCCATCACCTGAGCGATGAGGCCCTGGAAGAGAATGCGCGGATGTTGGAAAATGTGCTGGATGACTATGGCGTCAAAGGTGAGATCGTCAGCGTCCGCCCCGGTCCAGTTGTCACCATGTACGAACTTGAGCCGGCTCCGGGTTTGAAAGCCAGCCGCGTTATTGGTCTGTCGGATGACATTGCCCGCTCGATGTCGGCCCTGTCGGCGCGGGTTTCGACCCTGCCGGGCCGCTCGGTCATCGGGATCGAACTGCCCAATGAAAACCGTGAAATGGTGGTGCTGCGCGAAATCCTTTCGAGCCGTGACTTCGGAGACGGCAATCAGGCGCTGCCTTTGGCGCTGGGCAAGGATATCGGCGGTGAATCCGTTGTGGCCAATCTGGCCAAGATGCCCCACCTGCTGATCGCGGGGACCACCGGTTCCGGTAAATCGGTGGCGATCAACACGATGATCCTGTCGTTGCTGTATAAGCTGACGCCGGATGAATGCCGCCTGATCATGATCGACCCCAAGATGCTGGAATTGTCGGTCTATGACGGCATCCCGCATCTGCTTTCTCCGGTCGTGACAGACCCGAAGAAGGCGGTTGTCGCCTTGAAATGGGTCGTGGGGGAGATGGAGGATCGCTATCGCAAGATGTCCAAGATGGGCGTGCGTAACATCGCGGGCTATAATGGCCGGGTGAAAGACGCGCTGTCCAAGGGCGAAATGTTCAGCCGCACGGTCCAGACCGGTTTTGACGACGAAACAGGTGAACCGATGTTCGAGACCGAGGAATTCGCACCCGAGTCGATGCCCTATATCGTTGTTATTGTCGACGAGATGGCCGACCTGATGATGGTCGCGGGCAAAGAGATCGAGGCCTGCATCCAACGTCTGGCGCAGATGGCGCGGGCCTCAGGTATCCACCTGATCATGGCCACGCAGCGCCCCTCGGTCGATGTGATTACCGGCACGATCAAGGCGAACTTTCCGACTCGGATTTCCTTCCAGGTGACGTCAAAGATCGATAGCCGCACCATTCTTGGTGAAATGGGCGCCGAACAACTGCTGGGTCAGGGTGACATGCTGTATATGGCGGGTGGCGCGAAGATCACCCGTTGCCACGGTCCGTTTGTCTCGGATGAAGAGGTCGAGGAAATCGTCAACCATCTGAAGCAATTCGGCCCGCCGGATTATATGAGCGGTGTGGTCGATGGACCGACCGAGGAAAAGGCTGATAATATCGACGCTGTTCTGGGTTTGAACACCGGGGGCAACACCAATGGCGAAGACGCCCTGTACGATCAGGCCGTGGCGATTGTGATCAAGGATCGCAAATGCTCGACCTCGTATATCCAGCGGAAACTTGCCATTGGCTATAACAAAGCTGCGCGTCTGGTTGAGCAGATGGAGGACGAAGGCATTGTTTCATCGGCAAATCACGTCGGAAAACGCGAAATCCTGGTGCCAGAGCAATAGGATATTTAATAACAAGGGCAGAGCGCTTATCTGGGTCTTATGAAACAGATTGCTTTTGCCCTTACACTGACACTGGCCACACCCGCCGCCTGGGCTGCGGACAAGTTGCCGCTGTCGCAGATATCGAATTACCTGAATGGTCTGAAAACTGTCGAGACGACATTTACACAGGTCAATGATGATGGCTCACTGAGCACAGGAAAGCTGTGGATCGCACGGCCTGGAAAGATGCGGTTCGAATATGACCCGCCAGACAGCGCCGTTGTGTTGGCGCGCGCTGGCACCGTTCAGATATTCGATCCGAAATCCAATCAACCGCCCGAGCAGTATCCGTTAAAGCGAACACCTCTGTCTCTGGTTCTGGCACGGAATGTCGATCTGGGTCAGGCTAATATGGTGGTTGGGCATGACTTTGACGGAACGGCCACTGTCGTGACAGCACAGGACCCGAAAAACCCTGACTCCGGTCGAATTGAGCTGATGTTCACCGGCGATCCGGTTGAGCTGCGAAAATGGGTGATCCACGATAATGCAGGCGGACAGACAACGGTTCTGCTGGGTCAGCTTGATACCGAAAAAAATCTAAGCAGCAGCTTGTTTTCGAACAAGAACAGAAGCGGGTCAGGCAATCGCTGACCCGCTGTTTGTTCAGTAACGACAGCCTGACAGTTGCGCCTGGTACATCCGGGCGCGCGCATCCACATCATTGGCCACGTTCAGCAACCACGTCTTGCTGTAATGGCTGCCGCGGGCATAACCGGTATGGCCTTCATGATAGGCCAGATACTGATTGCGCGTGTCGCTTGGCTGGATGCCATTCCGCTCATAGCTTTTGTTCATGTACCAGCCGATGAAATCCGAAGCGTCGCGGATACGGTCCCGCTTGGCCCGGCGTTTGCCGGTTTCGCGCTGATACTCATCCCAAGTCCCGTCCAGCGCCTGGCTGAAGCCATAGGCGCTGCTCTGACGGCCCATCGGAATCACACCCAGAACATATTGATGGGGCGTTCGCGCATCGTGGCGATACCGGCTTTCCTGATAGATCGTTGCCATCTGAACGTGAACGGGGATTCCCCATTTCCGCTCGGTGCTTTTGAACGCCTTGATATATTCGGGCCGTTCACGCGCAATGCTGCATGCATCATTCAGCTTGCTGGGTGGCTGGTTGGAGCCACCCCCGCAGGATGCCAAAAGCAGCACCCCGAAGAGTACGATAAGAATTCTGCTCATGTGCCTCGTGCCTTTTTTCTTCATTCTAGCGCAGATTGAGCGATTAGGAAATCACAATCGCTACAGAACAATAGCTAGAATTATAGGCAAAGCGCCGACGGACATCAGGGTTGAGACCATAACCAGCCCCGCAACCGCGTCAGAATCCGCCTCGAACCGTTCGGCCAGCAGGTATGAGGTTACGGCAACCGGCGTACACATCTGCACCACCAGAACGCCGAACGCGACGTTATCCAGATCAAACCCTTTTGCGATTGCCCATGCCAGGGCAAAACACACGACCAGTTTCAACGCCGATAGCCAGACCGCTTGCCCTAGCTTTCTGGTGGTCAGCCGCGCAATCGCAACACCAAGCGTGATCAGCATCATCGGAATCGCCATCTGTCCCAGCAGGTCCAGCGTATTGGTCACGAAGACAGGTGTTTGCCAGCCCTGCCACAGAAACAGCGCCCCCAGCAGAGTAGCCCAAACCATGGGTTCACGTGCTACCTTGCCGAAAGCGCCTTTTCCCGCCACCAGGTAGATCCCGTAAGTAAAGGAAAACAGGGCGGTAACGGCCAGAAATATCACCGCGAAACCCAAGCCTGCCTGCCCAAATGCGAAAATGGCCAGAGGCAGGCCCAGATTCCCCGTGTTGCCGAATATCAGCGGCGCCAGATAGGTGCGCCTTTCCAGCTTGCTGGCCCGGACAAATACGCCAAATGCGACCGCCAGCCCGACATGGCCTGTGATGGCGGCCAAAGTGAAACGGGTCAGCTCTCCGGGCGGGATCTGGGTTTGCATCAGGGCCACGAAAATCAGGCTGGGCACGGCGAGCGTCACCGCAAGGCGGGTCACAAATTGCAGCCTGTATTCAAAGCCAAGTTTGACCCAGGCAAACCCGATCCCCGCCAAGAGGAAGACCGGGGCCACGATTTCGAGTACTGTCAGTAAGAGGTTCACAGACTGTTTCCCATTATTTTAGATCAATGATTGGCATTCCTATGAGGAAACGGGTAGTAAGACCTTTGGGGGCAAACGTGATGCTAAAGACACAAGCAAAGTACCGGCTGGGCCAAGTCGTCCGCCACAAAAAACATCCCTTCCGAGGGGTGATTTTTGACGTGGACCCAGAGTTTTCAAATACCGAAGAATGGTATCAGGCCATTCCCGAAGACAGCAGGCCGATCAAGGATCAGCCGTTTTATCATCTGTTGGCGGAAAATGACCAATCCTTCTATGTTGCTTATGTTTCTGAACAAAATCTGATTGCTGACCAGTCCGGAGAACCGGTCGAGCATCCGGATATCCCTGATATGTTTGGTCCGTTTGAAAACGGCGCATATCCGTTGCATTTCCATTTGAACTAAAATTGGAAGCGTGGGTGAAGCCGGGCCCATACTGTCAATAACCAAGCGCGCACCCATCTTTTCGTGGATCGCTTGCGCCTTGCAAAACGCCGCTCTTCTGGATTCGGATCGCTTGAGCCCCGCCAAGAGGTGTTTCTGAAATCAAAACTTTGTGGCCGATTTCAGATAATTGTTGCGCAACATTACGCGGAATTCCGCGTTCCAGTTTCAAGACAGGTCCGTCTGCAAAGGCGCGCGGTGTGTCTATGGCCTGCTGCAGCGCAAACTCATCGTCGGTTAGTAGCGAGACCAGCTTTGCATGCCCTGTGGGCTGAAAGGCGCCACCCATCACACCGAAGGGCATCAGGATTTTGCCTTTCTGTTTCAACATGCCGGGAATGATTGTGTGCATCGGACGTTTGCCGCCGCCGAACTCGTTCGGATGGCCTGATTGCAACGTAAATCCAGACCCACGGTTTTGCAGCAGAATGCCGAATTTCTCAGAAGCGATACCGGATCCAAAGCTATGAAAGATCGAATAGATCAGCGATACCGCCATCCTGTCCCTGTCGACCACCGTGATATAAACCGTGTCCTTGTGGATGGCTTCGGTCAGTGGGGCAGCAGCGGGCATGGCATGGTTTGGATTGATAAGCTCTGCCAGCCGATCGGCTGTTGTCTGGTCCCAAAACCTGTCTGCGTGTGTCGTATGATCCGGATCGGCGATGAACCTGTTGCGGGCATCGTAGGCGAGTTTTGAGGCTTCGGCCTCGATATGCAGACGCTCTGCGGATAGCGGATCCATGGATCCGAGGTCAAAGTTCTTGAGGATATTCAGCAGCAAAAGGGCGGTTGCACCTTGGCCATTGGGCGGATGTTCCAGCAGGTCCAAGCCACGATAGTGCCCTGCGACCGGAACTGTAGGTGTGGCGGCGGTCGCGTCCAGATCTTCTGCTGTGTGTACCCCGCCCATGGCCGTCAGGGTCGAGATAATATCTTCTGCGACCTCGCCCGCGTAAAACGCCTTTCGTCCGTATTTGGCGATTCTGCGCAGCACTTCTGCCTGCCCGGCGGACCGGAACATGTCTCCGGTCTTTGGAACGTCTCCTTTCAGCAGATAGTGGTTCCTGGCTGCCCCCTGCAACGTGTTAGCACCCGGGCCCCAATCAAAAGCCACACGTGGTGCGACCGGCACGCCCTGGTCTGCATAGCGGATGGCGGGTTGCAGGATGGCGTCCAACCCTAGTTTGCCCTCGGTTTCGGCCAGTTGGCAGAACGCCTCGACCGCGCCGGGAATGGTGACCGCATCCGGTGTATTGAGTGGAACTGCAGTCAGTCCCTTATCGCGCAAGCTGCCAGCGTTGGCTGCTGCCGGCGCCCGGCCAGAGCCGTTGAGGGCCCGAACCTCATCTTCTCCGGCGCGGTTGTACAGAACAAAGCAATCTCCGCCCAGGCCGGTCATTTGTGGTTCGCAAAATCCCAAAAGCACTGCCCCGGCGATGGCTGCGTCCATCGCGTTGCCACCTTGCTGTAGAATGCCAAGGGCCGCTTGGGCTGCCAGCGGGTGAGATGTGGCGCACATCCCTTCGGTCGAAAAAACTTCGGATCTGCCTGGTGCCTGAAAATCCCGCATTGCGCTGCCTTCCCGTGTGATCGCGCAGAAGGTATCGCGCGTCCGGGTATTGTCCAGTCAAATCAAAGGGGAAGTTCCTCGGCATCGTTCACTGGGTGGGGGCTGTGACATACGATGCCGAGGGAAGCTATCTGAGCTACAGTTAAGACTTTGATCTTTGTTTGCGGCGCTACAATGGTTCGAAAAGGGCCTTATTGTGACGTTTTATAGCCCTAATCCGCGTCGAGAAAACTGAATCGCAGTGACAACCGGTTGCAGCCTTCGCTACGGTCATAGCGGATTTCACTGGTCAATTGGTGGATCAGAAACCATCCAAATCCCCCCTCGGGCAGGTCTTCACGTCTTTCCCCCAGAGGTGCAGGTGCACCTTCTGGTACGCGAAAGCCAGGAAGGGGATTGCCGGTATCCGAGATGAGGATTTCCAACCAGTTCTGATGCAGGCGGCAGTGTACCTTTACGCTGGCGGGCGTGGTTCCGGCATAGGCGTGTTCAACGACATTGTTAATGGCTTCGGCCAGGGCAATTCTGACATCAGCCGCTTTGTGTGAAGGCAGCCCTTTAGAGGACAGTGCCTGGCTCAACTTGGCAATGCCAGAACTTGCTTCGACCTCGGTCGCAGCGAAGCTCAAATCGAAACTGATGCCGTTACACATTAGCTTTACGCCTGTTCAGTTTCTCCTTGTGTTCAATCCGGCGCACCGGACAGTGCGTCATCCATCGTTGGGTAAAGCTTGAACACTGTGTCCATGCGCGTAAGACGAAACACCTTTTCCACAAAAGGCTGAAGACCTGCCAGATCCAGGCGCCGTTCAGCCCCGAGTTGTTTCATGGCGGCAACGATAGCGCCCAGACCACTGGAATCGATAAATTCGACGCCGCTGAGGTCCAGAACCACACGCACAGACCCACCTTCGGTTTCCGTGCGCATGTTTTCTTTGAACTGAATGGCCATTGCGGCATCAATCCGGTTGGATTGTACAGTAATTATTTGAATATTTTTGGTCGTAGTACTCGACAGGCCCATACGTGACGGTCCTTTAACTGAAATCGCTCGTAGAAATACGCTAGACGGGAATTCTTACCATTCGGTATCCATTGAACGACAAGAATTTAGGAGCGCCCAGATGAAGCAAGTTGTAATCGCCGGAGCAGCACGTACCCCGATGGGTGGATTTCAAGGAATGTTCGATGGTGTTTCTGCCGCCGATCTGGGTGGAGCCGCGATCCGGGCCGCGCTGCAGGGTGCCGGTGCTGAAACGGTTGACGAAGTGCTGATGGGCTGCGTTCTGCCAGCCGGTCAGGGTCAGGCCCCTGCACGTCAGGCTGGGTTTGTAGCGGGTTTGGGCCAAGAGGTCCCGGCCACGACGCTCAACAAGATGTGCGGATCAGGGATGAAGGCTGCGATGATGGCCTTCGATCAGATCGCATTGGGCCATGCCAACACAATGATCGCAGGCGGGATGGAGAGTATGACGAACGCGCCCTACCTGTTGCCCAAAATGCGTGAGGGTGCGCGCTTGGGGCACGCTCAGGTCGTCGACCACATGTTTCTGGACGGGCTGGAGGACGCCTACGACAAAGGTCGTCTGATGGGCACTTTCGCCGAAGACTGTGCCGAGGCGTTTCAGTTCACCCGCGAAGCGCAGGACGAGTACGCCCTGCAGTCCCTATCCAACGCGCTGGCCGCGCAGGACAGCGGCGCGTTCGACGGTGAAATCACTCCGGTAACCGTCCGCACAAGGAAAGGCGAGGTCACGCAGTCCGCGGACGAGCAGCCGAAAACCGCCCGCCCGGAAAAGATACCTTCGCTGAAACCGGCTTTTCGCAAGGGTGGAACGGTGACGGCGGCCAACGCGTCGTCGATCTCTGATGGGGCGGCAGCTCTGGTTCTGGCGTCAGCTGAAGCCGCCGAAGCGCTAGGCCTCTCGGTTCGGGCGCGCATTCTGGGTCATTCCAGCCATGCGCAGGCTCCGGGATTGTTCACGACTGCGCCAGTTCCCGCTGCGCAAAAGCTTTTGGCCAAAATCGGCTGGTCCAATGATGATGTGGATCTGTGGGAGGTAAACGAAGCCTTTGCCGTGGTGCCGATGGCATTCATGCATGAGATGGGTCTGACGCGTGACAAGGTAAATGTGAATGGTGGTGCATGCGCCCTGGGTCATCCTATCGGCGCTTCGGGGGCGCGTATCATGGTCACCCTGCTGAACGCGTTGGAAAAGCGGGATCTGAAACGCGGCGTGGCGGCGATCTGCATCGGTGGTGGAGAGGGCACTGCAATCGCGATTGAGCGTGTTTGACGCGGGGCCGATTCCACCATAGGTCCGGTGCTGTAGAACCTGTTTACAAGATCACTGACCGGACCCGCCCCCCATGACCGTTGATTACGATACGCTGACCAAGACAATCGTCGCCCTAACCGCAGGCGAGACAGATCAAGTTGCTCTGATGGCGACAATCGCCTGTGAAGTTCATCACGCCGATGATCGGTTTGACTGGACGGGGTTCTATCGCGTAACAGATCCGGGCATTTTGAAAATAGGCCCCTATCAGGGTGGTCACGGGTGTCTGGTTATTCCCTTCGGGCGCGGTGTCTGTGGTGCCGCGGCGCGGACCGGAAAGGTACAGTTGGTGGCGGATGTGCATGCGTTTCCAGGTCACATCGCCTGCGCCTCGTCTACGCAGTCCGAACTGGTGCTTCCGGTGCGCAATGCCTCGGGCGAGGTCATCGCGGTTTTTGACATCGACAGTGACCAGCCGGATGCATTCACGGATGAGGACGCAGAAAAGCTGTCTGCAATATTGTCAAAGGCGTTCTCGGGCGAGTTAAGAGGGGCCTGATGCAAAATCGGTCCGTCTGTTAGACTGGAATGGACACTAATTGCAACTGGCCAAGGCATGATCCCGGACCAATTCACCACAGAGCGGCTTGCCGTGTTCCACTGGCAAGTGGAAGTCTCTGAAGCTGATCGCCTTTCAGCGTTGACGGCCGAGTTGGCAACCGTCCTGACGCCAGCGGTTCTTGAGCCCCTGCCGCCTTCGATGCAGGTTGAAGAAACGCCCAGCGGGATGACCGACTGGATCGCTGCTCGCAAGACCGAAAGCGATGTTCTTCTTGTTCGGTTAAGGCAAAATAATCAGCTGATCGGACTGCTGATACTGGCCTCAGAACCCGAAGATCAGGCCGCACCAACCATCCACCTTGGATATCTGTTTGCCGAACGAGCCTGGGGCTGTGGCTATGCAACCGAACTTGTGTCCGGCTTTATCCCGGCCTGCGGCACGGGTCGCGCCATTCGGGTTTTGGCCGGGGTCGAGCACAGCAATCCCGCCTCTGCTCGTGTGCTACAGAAATCGGGGTTCACGCGATCCTCAGGTCACTCCACCGACGATACCGATATGTATGTCTGCGACATTTCCTAGATCCCATCGGGATCTTACGTGGCCTGCGGATCAAGCCAACTACAGAATGTCAGGCAGAATTTCCGTGATTAGGAAATATGCCAGCCCGACCTGAGTCGCAAAGATCGCAAACAGCGACAGGGAAAACCGGCCTTTTCGGGACTTGTGATTGAAAATCCAACGCCCGACCAGGGCACCGGGACTGCCGCCCAGTGCAGCCAGCCACAATAGCCTGCGTTCCGAAACCCGGCTTTTTCTGCGTCTGGCGCGCAGTTTGTCCCAGCCAAAGGCCAGCAAAGTCAGGCCGTTGATGACCCACAGGTATATAACCGCAATCCACATAGCTGACGGATAGCTAAATGCGTCGATTTTCCCAAGTGAAAAAATGCTTGGAATTTTCACCGATTCGCGGCATCGTGAAAAACACGAGGAAAATTTCACCAGATATCGGAGAGTTCGGTGAACAGCCAAGCCCCCCACAGTGCAACGCTCGGAGCCGACATTCGCGCATTGCGTAAGGCGCGTGGGTTGACGCTGACCGAGATCGCAGAGCGGTTGAACCGGTCGGTCGGATGGCTCAGCCAGGTTGAACGCGACAAGTCCGAACCGTCAATTTCAGACCTGCGTCAGATCGCGGAATGTCTGGGTGTGCCGATGTCCATGCTGTTCGCCCATTCTGCCGCCCCCGCCAATGAACAAGGCTATGTCGTGCGCGCCGGGTCGCGCCGCCCTATGGGGTCGGGCGAAGAAGGTCTGATTGAGGAACTGCTGTCACCCGATCTGACTGACGATTTTGAGATGGTGCATTCCACCTTTAAGCCGCATTCCAAGATGCAGAACCCGGCGGACCGCCCCACGCAAGAGGTTGGCTATGTGATTTCCGGTCAGTTGAATCTGACCATCGGCGCGCAAAGCTTTTCGGTTGGGCCCGGTGACAGTTTTCGGATCAAGAACGAACCCTATATTTGGGCGAACCCTCATGATGAGCCCGCTGTGGTCATCTGGGTCATCGCCCCTCCAGTGTACTGATGAGTTTCGAGGCCTGGACCATATTCGCGCTGTTCTGGGTGGTGTTTGTAACCACACCGGGGCCTAACGCGGTGAACTGTATCTCGAACGGGATGAGCCTGCCCTTCGCAAAAGCGATGCTGGGTGTCTTGGCGATCCTGACCCAAGCCAGCGCCTTTTTGGTTTTGTCGGCGCTTGGGGTGACGGCCTTGATCGCGGCCTCACCCACCGGATTCTTCATCGCCAAGCTGGTGGGCGCAGGGTTTTTGATCTGGCTGGGTGTCCGAGGCTGGAAGGCTGCAGCAAATCCCGCCCCTATATCCGAACGCCCTGCACGGCATGTCTATCTGCACGCGCTGGCCGTCGCGACAATCAACCCCAAAAGCGTCGCGGGTTATCTTGCTGCATTCTCGCAATTCGTGCAGCCGGATGTGCCGATCTGGGAGCAAATGTTGGTCATCATGCCAACGGCGCTGATCATCACAACGCTCAGCTACATCGGGTTCACTCTTCTAGGTGCGCTTATGGGGCGGGCCGCGCTGGGGGCCGTGTTCAACATCTGGGTGCGCCGGGTCATGGCCACCTGTTTCATCATTTATGGCGTGTTGCTGGGCACCACCAGCGCGCCAGCAGCTAGGGGATAAGCGAAATGCATACAGGTTCCTGTCTGTGCGGCTCGGTTACGTTCAAGATCGAAGGCGATCTTCCTGCCGCCTCGGCCTGTCATTGCGGTCAATGCCGCAAACAGTCGGGTCATGTCTGGGCCTCGACCTCGGCCCATCAAGACGACATCACCTTCACCGTTAGCGATACGCTGAGCTGGTTTCGTGCTACCGACATCGCCCGGCGGGGATTTTGCAACGCCTGCGGCTCTTATCTGTTCTGGCAGCATAAGGACGAAGACCGGATTGCCATTGCTATGGGGGCGCTGGATGCACCCACCGGACTGACCCTCGCCCGCCATATATTTGTGGCTGACAAAGGCGATTACTACGACATCACGGACGATCTGCCTCAAGAGGCACAGTAACAGGGACTGAAAGACATGAGTGATTTTCCGACAAAAGCCCGCGTGGTTATTATCGGTGGCGGAGTGGTGGGGACATCGTCCCTGTATCATCTGGCCAAAAAGGGCTGGACCGATTGTGTTCTGCTGGAAAAGAATGAGCTGACCGCCGGATCGACCTGGCACGCGGCGGGCAATGTGCCGACCTTTTCGACCTCTTGGGCGATCATGAACATGCAGCGCTATTCGACCGAGCTCTATGCCCGTCTGGGGGAGGAGGTCGATTACCCGATGAACTATCACCAGTCCGGCTCGATCCGACTGGCCCATTCAAAAGAACGGGTGCAAGAGTTCGAGCGGGCAATGGCGATGGGCCGTTATCAGGGCATCGAGATGGAGATGTGGTCACCCGAACAGGCCAAAGAGCATTACCCGTTCCTGGAAACTCATGACCTTGAAGGTGTTCTGTTCGACCCGACCGATGGCGATATCGACCCGGCGCAGCTGACCCAGGCACTGGCCAAGGGTGCGCGCGACATGGGGGCGAAGATCCTGCGTTTCTGCCCGGCCACGGGTGTGACCCAGAAGGAAGACAAGACCTGGATCGTGCATACTGACAAGGGCGATATCGAAGCGGACCACGTGGTCAATGCCGCCGGGTATTACGCCCAGCGCGTGGGTGAATGGTTCAAGCCCTTCGGCGGTCGCACCGTTCCGGCCATGGTGATGAGCCACCAGTACCTGCTGACCGACGAAGTGCCCGAGATCGAGGAATGGTCCAAGGCCAATGGCGGTAAAAAACTGCCGCTGCTCCGCGACGTGGATATCTCCTATTACCTTCGGCAGGAGAAGAACGGATTCAACCTCGGCCCCTATGAGCCCAACTGCAAGGGCCATTGGATGACCGAAGACGATCCGATGCCCGAGGATTTCAGCTTTCAACTGTGGAATGACGATCTGGACCGGATCGAAGACATCGTCACCGACGCGATGGAGCGGGTGCCGCTGATGGCGACCTCGGGCGTGGGCCGGGTGATCAATGGCCCGATCCCCTATGCGCCCGACGGGCTGCCACTGATCGGGCCGATGCCGGGTGTGAAAAACGCCTTTGAAGCCCACACCTTTACCTTTGGCATCGCGCAGGGCGGGGGTGCCGGCAAGGTGCTGGCCGAATGGATCGTCGATGGCGCAACCGAGTGGGACATGTGGGCCGTCGATCCGCGCCGTTACACCGATTACACCGATCAGGATTACTGCAACCAGAAGGGTCTGGAGGTCTATGGCAACGAATACGCCATGCATTTCCCGCATCACGAATGGCCCGCCGCGCGCGACAAGAAACTGTCGCCAGTGCATGACAAGGTCATCGCGCAGGGCGGTGTCATGGGGGCCTATAACGGCTGGGAACGCGCCAACTGGTTCGCGCAGCCGGGCGATGACACCTCGTTGGATGCGACCCACACCTGGGGCCGCTCCGGCCCGTGGGAGCAGCGCATCCGCGAGGAATGCGAGGCTGTGCGTGACCATTGCGGCGTGCTGGACCTGCCGGGCTTCTCTCGGTTCATGGTCAAGGGTGACGGTGCGGCCGAGGCGCTGCGCGGTCTGGTAACCGGCGGTTTGCCCAAGGTTGGGCGCATCAATCTGGTCTATATCTCGGACGCGCGGGGCCGCATCCTGACCGAGATGTCTTGCATCCGTCTGGGCGAAGATGCGTTCCTGATGATCACAGCGGCCACGGCGCAATGGCATGACCGGGATCTACTGATGGCTGCGATGCCCGCAGGCGTCAGTGTCGAGGACGTGACCACCACCCGTGACACGCTGATCGTGACCGGGCCCAGTTCGCGCGATATCCTGTCGGGGCTGAGCGACGCCGACCTGACCAGCGGCTGGCTGACCCATCAATCCGCCACCGTTGCAGGCCAGCCCGCTTTTCTGATCCGGGTGTCTTTTGCCGGTGAGTTGGGCTGGGAGGTGCATGCGCTGAACGAGCATATGCCCGGGATCTATGATGCGATCCTTGGGGCCGGGGCCAAACCGTTCGGCATGTATGCTCTGAACTCGCTGCGCATCGAAAAAGGCTATCGCGCGTGGAAGGGCGATCTGTCGACCGATTATTCGCTGCTGGAAGGCGGGCTGGAACGCTTTGTCAAGCTGGACAAGCCGCAGGACTTCCCCGGCAAGGCCGCGATCCTGAACGAAAAGCAGCAGGGGGTGAAGAAATCCTTTGTCACGCTGACCGTTGAGGCGGGCGATTGCGACGCGCCTTACATGTCCTGCATCTGGCAGGGCGATCAGATCGTGGGTGAGACCACCTCGGGTGCCTGGGGTTACCGGGTTGGCAAATCCATCGCGCTGGGCATGATCAAATCCGAGCTTGCTAACCCCGGCACCGAGCTTGAAATCGAAATCTTCGGTGAAAAGCGACGCGCCGTGGTACAGGACGATAAACCGCTCTGGGATCCAGAAAACGAGCGGCTGCGCGCCTGATCGCCCGAAGGAGACCTGCATGAGCACGCGTTATTCAAAACGGGGGCCCGGAGAGGGCCTCAATTATGACTGGGAAAATGACCACACATTTGTGAAGGTTTCGACCCGGGATACTGATGGCGCCTATACGCTCATGGAAGACAATCTGAAGGCCAGCTTTGCGCTTGGCCTTCATCGCCATGAAACCCATGCCGAAAGCTTCTATTTTCTGGAAGGCGAAGTGGATTTCTATGTTGATGGCGACTGGCATCGCTGTGGGCCGGGCAGCACGATGCATGTGCCGCCCGGCGTGCCGCATGCCTGCCGCGTTGCTGGAAATGCACCTGCTAAGATGCTGATGATTTTCCAGCCTGCCGGTTTTGACGGATTCCTTGCTGAACTGGCCAAGATGACCGAGGCGGACTTCGCCGATGAGGCGAAAATGGCCAAATTGAACGCGCGGTATGACATTGTCCCGATGGGCTCTGTGCCGCCTCATCCCGATGACGAGGTTTGATCATGACACTGCCTAAAACGATGTCCGGTGTATTCCTGACCTGTCACGGCGGGCCCGAGGCGCTGGAATGGCGTGACGATATACCCGTCCCAACCCCTGCGCCGGGGCAGGTTCTGGTCCGTGTGGCCGCAGCCGGGGTGAACAACACCGATATCAACACCCGTATCGGCTGGTATTCCTCGGACGTGACCGGCGCCACAGATGCCGTGGATCAAGAGGTCGAAGCCGGAGGCTGGGGCGGCGCGTTGAACTTCCCGCGCATTCAGGGCGGTGACCTTTGCGGCATCGTCGAAATCGCGGGGCCCGAGACCGGGTTCACCCCGGGCCAGCGCGTGACCTGCCCGATCAACCTGCCACGTCCGCGACCGGGCAACCCGACAGGCTTCATCGTGCTTGGGTCCGAGATTGACGGCGCCTTTGCGCAATATTGTCTGGTGCAGGCCGATGACCTTTACGATGTCAGCGCCTCACCCCTGTCTGATATTGAAATTGCCGCCATCCCCTGCGCCTTCGGAACTGCCGAGGCTTTGCTGACCCGATCCGGTGTGACTGCCGGGCAAAAAGTGCTGATCACCGGCGCATCCGGTGGCGTCGGCCTTGCCGCTGTGCAACTGGCGGCGCTGCGCGGTGCCTCGGTTTGGGGCGTGACCGGTGCGGCCAAGGCCGAAGCGGTGAAAAGCCAGGGCGCGACCGCCACGTTCGACCGGGATGCGTCGCTGCCCGCCGACATGTTCGACGTGGTCATTGACGTGGTGGGCGGACCTGCATGGGCTGACCTGATCCTGGCGTTGAAACCGGGCGGTAACTATGCCGTTGCGGGTGCGATTGCTGGCCCGATTGTTCAAGCCGATCTGCGGGATATCTATCTGCGCGACATTACCATTCACGGCAGCACCCATCAGCCGTTCGAAGTCTTCGGTCGCCTGGTCGAACTGATGAATGCGGGGCGGATCAAGCCCCTGATTTCAAAAACCTATCCGCTGAAAGACATTGCGAAGGCGCAAGAGGATTTTCAGTCAAAAACGTTTCCGGGAAAACTGGTTCTGGTTCCCTGAGGAGGTTCATCAATGGCAGACATAACCCTTCTGGATGGGTCTATCGGGCAGGAACTGGTCAAACGCAGCGGCGATGCGCCGACGCCTTTGTGGTCGACCCGGGTGATGATGGACCATCCCGAGTTGGTCGGGGATGTGCATGCGGATTATTTCTCACGCGGTGCGACTGTGGCCACGACAAATACCTATGCTGTTCACCGGTCGCGTCTGGACCGTGTCGGCTTGGGTGATCAGCTGCCAGATCTGATCGAGGCGGCCCTGTCGCAGGCCGAGCGTGCGCGCCCGGCGGGTAGGCGCATCGCTGGGGCTTTGGGTCCGCTTCTCGCCTCTTACCGGCCGGACCTGAATCCAGAGGTCGAAGAGGCGGCAGAGAAATTCTCCGAACTGGTGGCGATGATGGCAGATCGCGTTGATCTGTTCCTGATCGAAACCGTGTCGTCGGTGCAAGAGGCCGAAGGCGCGTTGCGTGGAACGGAACAGGCAGACAAGCCGGTCTGGCTGGCGCTGTCCGTGATGGATGATGATGGGACGCGGCTGCGGTCGGGTGAGCCATTGTCGGGAATAGCATCTTTGGTTGATCGCTTTACGCCTGAGGCCGTGCTGATCAACTGCTCGCGCCCGGAGGCGGTGCCTGCTGCGCTGAATATTATCGCCACCTTCGGGCGTCCGTTTGGGGCATATGCCAATGGCTTCACCGGGATTACCCAGGAATTTCTACAAGACGCCCCAACCGTCGATGCGCTGCAACAGCGCCACGACCTTGGGCCGGATGAATATGCTGATCAGGCGATGGGGTGGGTGGCGCAGGGTGCAACTATCATCGGCGGATGCTGCGAAGTCGGTCCCGATCACATTCAGCGACTGGCAGATCGGCTGTGCGCTGCTGGCCACAGCCTCGTCTGAAGGGGGTAAAGATGCGGCAACGACCAGATAGCTTGACCGACAAGGCGCAGACACATTTCGATGTTCTGGTCGCGCCGGGCTATGTGCTGTTGGAGCTTGCCGCATTGATTGAGGTTCTGAGGCTGGCCAACCGCGTCTGCCCCAACCCGCCCTTCAGCTTTACCTATAGGTCTCTGAAAGGTGGGCCCGTTGCCAGCAGCAGCGATGCGACGGTCCAAACGGAACCCGTATCAACCCATCCGAAGGCGGATTATCTGTTTGTGATCGGAAATTCCGACCCTGACCACCCCGATCTGTCCATCGGACGGGTTGTATCGGACTATACGTTCCGAGGCGCTCAGGTCTTTTTGCTGGCCGAAGCTGCCAGCCGCTATATTGACGAATTCGGCTCCGCAGACATGGCGACCCATTGGGAAAACGCCTCTTTCCTGAGTGAACGCGGGGCCCGGTTCGAGGCGAAGCTGTCGATAGCCACAGAACAGGGCCAGGTCGTGACCTGCGCAGGGATGGAGGCGACAACCGATGTTGCTTTGTCCGTGATCGGACGCCACATCTCGGGGCCTGCCAAGATGACGGTGGCCAATATCATGCTGCACGAAAATATCCGCGACTTTTCATCGATGCAGCCTTTCTCGGGGGCGCAACTGACAGCAACTGGGGACGCCAAGCTGGATCAATGTATCAAGCTGATGCAGGCCAATATCGAAGACCCCTTACCCATCCAGCAAATTGTCGAGGCGTTAAATCTTTCGAACCGATCGCTTGAGCGAAAATTCAAAGCTTTCTTTGGCACCAGTCCAAACGGTTTCTATCGCGAGATGCGGCTGGCGAAGGCTAACAACCTGCTGCTGAACACCACGATGAGCGTTCGGGAAATAGGTCTGGCCTGCGGCTTTCCGAACGGTTTCTCCTCGGTTTACAAAAGCTTTTTCGGGGTCACGCCCTTTGTTCTGAGACGCGAAAGACGGGCTGCGTCACATAGGTGAAAATCGCCCATAACATGACGCTTTTGGTGCATTTATTGTCGATCTTCCATGGCAACGTGCCCAAAACCTGATTCAGCGGAGACCTCAGGATGGTTGATCTTCCAAACAAAGCCCGAGTTGTCATCATCGGCGGCGGCGTCATCGGATGCTCGGTCGCCTATCATCTGACCAAGAAAGGTTGGAGTGATGTTGTGCTGCTTGAACGCAAGCAGTTGACCAGCGGCACCACATGGCATGCGGCGGGTCTGATCGCTCAGCTGCGGGCCTCGTCCAACATGACCAAACTGGCGAAATACACGCAGGAGCTTTACGGCGCGCTGGAAGAGGAAACCGGTGTGTCCACCGGGCTTAGGCGCTGTGGATCGATCACCGTGGCGTTGACCGAGGAACGCCGTGAAGAGATCTATCGCCTGGCCGCCATGGCCCGCGCCTTTGGCGTTGAGGTCGAAGAGATTTCCAATGAGCGCGTCAAGGAAATGTATCCGCATCTGAATGTCGAAGACGTCAAGGGCGCGGTCTATCTTCCGCTGGACGGGCAGGGTGACCCGGCCAATATCGCGCTGGCCCTGGCTAAGGGCGCGCGGCAACGCGGTGCCATTACCAAGGAACGGGTGAAGGTCACCGACATCACTAAACAAGGTCGCACTGTGACCGGTGTGGACTGGGTTGCCGATGACGGCAGCGCTTCGGGTCATATTGAATGCGACATGGTGGTGAACTGTGCCGGCATGTGGGGGCACGAGGTCGGCCGCATGGCCGGTGTGAACGTCCCGCTGCACGCCTGCGAACATTTCTACATCGTCACCGAAGGCATTGACGGGCTTTCGCAACTGCCGGTTCTGCGAGTGCCCGATGAATGCGCCTATTACAAGGAAGATGCCGGTAAAATCCTGCTGGGCGCGTTTGAGCCCAATGCCAAACCTTGGGCGATGAAGGGCATCCCGGACAGTTTCGAATTCGATCAGCTGCCCGAAGATTTTGATCATTTCGAGCCCATTCTAGAAGCGGCGTGTAACCGGATGCCGATGTTGGCCGAGGCGGGCATTCATACCTTTTTCAACGGCCCTGAATCCTTTACTCCGGATGACGCTTATCATCTGGGTCTCGCGCCCGAGATGGACAATGTCTGGGTCGCAGCGGGCTTCAACTCGATCGGCATTCAATCTGCGGGCGGTGCGGGCATGGCGCTGGCGGAATGGATGGATAGCGGCGAGAAACCGTTTGATCTGGGCGATGTGGATATCAGCCGGATGCAACCGTTTCAGGGCAATAAGCAATATCTGTTTGAGCGTTCGAAAGAGACGCTGGGCCTGCTCTATGCCGACCACTACCCCTATCGCCAGAAAGCCACTGCGCGCGGTGTTCGGCGCACCCCGTTCCATCACCATCTGAAAGAGCAGGGCGCGGTGTTTGGTGAACTGGCGGGCTGGGAGCGTGCAAACTGGTACGCAAATCCTGGGCAGGAGCGCGAATACCAGTACAGTTGGAAACGTCAGAATTGGTTCGAGAACTCAGCTGCTGAACACCGCGCGGTGCGCGAGAATGTGGGCATGTACGACATGTCTTCTTTTGGCAAGATTCGCGTTGAAGGACCGGATGCCGAGGCGTTCATGAACTATATCGGGGGCGGCGATTATTCGGTGCCGAACGGCAAGATCGTCTATACCCAGTTCCTAAACCGCACCGGCGGGATCGAGGCGGATGTGACGGTGACCCGTCTGACCGAGACCGCCTATCTGGTCGTGACCCCGGCGGCGACGCGGCTGGCGGATCAGACCTGGATGATGCGCCATGTGGGTAGCTTCAACGTGGTCATAACCGATGTCACCGCTGGCGAAGGCGTTTTGGCCGTGATGGGCCCCAATGCGCGCGCTTTGCTGGAAAAGGTCTCGCCGGCGGATTTCTCGAACGCGACCAACCCCTTTGGCACCGCACAAGAGATTGAGATTGGCATGGGCCTGGCCCGCGCTCATCGGGTGACCTATGTGGGCGAGCTGGGATGGGAGATCTACATGTCCGCCGATATGGCGGGCCATGTGTTCGAGACGCTGCATGAGGCCGGTCAGGACATGGACCTGAAACTCTGTGGCATGCACATGATGGACAGTTGCCGGATCGAAAAGGGTTTTCGCCATTTTGGTCATGACATCACTTGCGAGGACAACGTCGTGGATGCCGGGCTTGGTTTTGCGGTCAAGGTGGACAAAGGCTGTGACTTTATCGGGCGCGAAGCAGTGATTGCCCGCAAGGAAAGCGGGCCCAAAAACCGTCTGGTTCAGTTCCGCCTGACCGACCCGGAACCGCTGTTGTTCCATAATGAACCGATCGTGCGGGACGGGGAATATGTCGGTTATCTCAGCTCGGGCAATTATGGTCATACTTTGGGTGGCGCTATCGGTATGGGCTATGTGCCCTGCGAGGGTGAGAAGGCGGCGGATGTTCTGGGGTCAACCTATGAAATCGACGTGTGCGGCGTGAAGGTAATGGCCGAGGCATCGTTGAAACCGATGTACGATCCGAAATCCGAACGCGTCAAAGTGTAATCAAATTGTCGGAGCGCTGCGGCGCTCCGGCTTTGTTCTGGTCTCACATATCAAATATCCTGATGGGTTGCTTCACAGTTTTCGCGGTTCCCAAGTATGTCCGGGTTGCCGTAAAGACGACCGGTATTCCCGGAGATCCGCAATGGCTGACGCAACACCCACACAAAATGCCGATACGCCAAAAGGACTTGTTCTGGCGGTAACGGCCTATGTTTTGTGGGGTTTTTTGCCGTTATACATGAAGGCGATGGCCCATATCGCGCCGGTTGAGGTTGTGGCGCATCGTATCATCTGGTCGGTGCCTTTGGCCGGGCTATTGCTGATCGCACTGGGTCGGACGCGGGATTTGAAGTCAGCTCTGCGCGATCCCAAGATGCTGGGTATGGCCTGCCTGACAGCTGCTTTGATATCGGTGAACTGGGCGATCTATGTCTGGGCGATTGCCAGTGGGCATGCGCTGGACGCAGCGCTGGGCTATTACATAAATCCGCTGTTCAGTATCGCGCTGGGCGCGGTGCTGCTGCGCGAACCTTTGAACCGGACGCAGCTGATTGCTGTTGGGTTGGCCGCAGCCGGGGTGGTGGTTCTTGTTGTAGAGGCCGGAAGCCTGCCTTGGGCGGCGCTGGGGCTTATGTTCAGCTGGGGGTTCTACGCCTTCTTCAAACGCTCACTCCCCATCGGGCCAAATCAGGGGTTCTTGCTGGAAGTGCTGATCCTGCTGATCCCCGCATTGGTTTATGTGACTTGGCTGGGGATCAACGGGACGGGGCATTTCGGGCTGGTCGCAACCGACACCATGCTGCTGGCCGGGGCAGGGGTGGTGACCGCGGTGCCGTTGCTGATCTATGCCAATGGTGCCAAACTGGTGCGCCTGTCGACGATGGGCATCCTGCAATACATCGCGCCAACCATGATTTTTGTGACTGCCATCGCGGTTTTTGGAGAGCAGATTGACCGTGGCCGCATGATTGCGTTTCCGCTGATCTGGGCCGCACTTGTGGTCTATTCGATCCCGATGATCCGGCAGATACGCGCTCAGGTTTGACGCAGCAATTCGGCGGCCTTCTGCGCCCAGATCGCATAGGCTTTGGGGCTGGGATGATAGCCGTCCGGTGCGGCCAGCGCCGGGTCATCGGGTAAATCAATGGACAGATGGCGGATTTGCGGGAAACCGGTCGCAATCTGTTGCAGGCCTTGGTCCAGGCGGGCTGCCTGACGCCCCAGCACCCAGGCAAGCGGTTGAGGCAAGGCGGGAAACCGACCCATCTGGGGAACGGCCGTTACAATGACACGCCGGGCTCCAAGCTGGTCGGTGATCAGGTGCATCAGACGGGATTGGTGTTCGACAAACCGCTTTTTAGTGACGCCACGGGTGACGTCATTGACGCCAAGCGCCGTAATGGCCGCATCAAATTGATCTGTCAGACCGTCAAGGCGTTTCAGTGTATCCAGCGTTGTATGCCCTGTCATAGCCTCGAGCCGCCATTCGACACTGTGGCTTTTTGCTAGCTGTGCGACCAACTGCCCGGACAAAGCCTGCGCCTGGGTGCCAGCGCCAACACCTGCTGCCGAGCTGTCGCCTGCGATTAGCAACCGCAAACGCGGGCCGCGCCCTTCACGGCCTTCGCGCGGCCCGGTCGGTTCGGGCAGGAACCGCGCCTTTCGTCGAACTGAAATCCCCTGTGCCGCCAATAGTGGCAACAGCGGTAGTCTCAGAAACTGATCAGCTCCGATCCGGGCAGGCTTGGTCAACCCAAAGCGTCCTTAAAATTGATAAAGCGAGGGTCTTTTGCCACGCGTGCCATCATCTCGGTGCGCAGGGCTGCAATAGTTTTAAGTGGGCGCATGACCACTTCGAACTTTTCGATCAAGCCTTCATCATTCAGCCGGATCAAGTCCACACCAACCGCATCCAGATCACCAACCTTGCACTGAAATTCCAGCGCCCAGTCTTTGCCGTCACCCATGATCCGACGATAGCTGAAGTCCGAGAATACCTGCTTCACATGCCCTAGCAGAGCCGCCACGGGTTCGCGCCCGGCCCAGGTGCTGTAGTAGGTCGGCGGCAGAAAACGCACGTCTTCGGCCAGAAACTCGTGAATCAGACTGTCATCGCCTTTTGTGATGACATCTTTGAGTTGTTCGATTGTTGGGTGCATTGTTTCTCCTCCGAGTTGTCGCATGATTTGCTGAACTATTCAGTTCAGGCAAGCACGACGTTGCGGGAGGTTGTCGCTTGCGATAGGCAGACCCGCATGAGCGAGACCTACGATCCCCCGAAAACACCGCTGGATGTGCTGCACGAAGATGCGCATCTGATTGTGGTGAACAAGCCCTCGGGGCTTTTGTCCGTACCGGGTCGCGGAGAGCATCTGGCCGATTGTCTGTTGACCCGTGTGCAGGCGGCGTTCCCGCAAGCCCTGCTTGTACACAGGTTGGACCGCGACACTTCGGGCGTGATGGTTTTTGCC
This sequence comes from Ruegeria sp. CDSC042, assembly GCF_059610745.1. Lineage (NCBI taxonomy): Bacteria > Pseudomonadati > Pseudomonadota > Alphaproteobacteria > Rhodobacterales > Roseobacteraceae > Ruegeria > Ruegeria sp. CDSC042. Next base: position 77,321 of record NZ_JBXWOF010000008.1, on the reverse strand, counting down.
CAAACCCCTCATGCTCAGCGCAATCTGAGCATGCAGTTCGAACAGCGTCAAACTCGCAAGACCTATATCGCCCGGGTCTGGGGTCTGGTCGAGGCAAAGACCGGAGCCGTTGATCTGCCGTTGATTGTGGATTGGCCCAACAGGCCGCTGCAAATGGTGTGTCATGAGACCGGCAAACCTGCGGTGACGGATTGGCGCGTGGTCAAATATGAAGGCAACACTACCCGCATACGCCTGTTCCCGAAAACCGGGCGCTCGCACCAGCTGCGGGTTCACATGCTGGCGCTGGGCCATCCGATTTTGGGTGATCCGTTCTATGCAAAAGGTGAGGCACGAGCCTTCCCGCGCCTCATGCTGCATTCCGAGGAATTGCGGCTGAAAAGCCCCGATAGCGGGACGTCGATGAAGTTTCGCGCAAATGCCGAGTTCTAGAGTCAGGCGGGGTTGGTCCAAAGCAGTTTGAGATTGCCCAGTGAAAATCGTCTGACCTGTTTCCTAGGGGCGCAAGGCTGTCGGCTGGCCATGATCTCGCGTTCGATTTCAAAGGCGCGCAGGGTATGGTCCTGGGACCAGCGTCCCAGTTGCAGTGTCATCATTACGTGATTGTCGAGGCTGGGCATCAGTAATCTCCTGTGAATTGTTGAACCAGCATCCCGCATCACTCCTGACAGCGCGTTGTCAGGGGGGTGTGCTAAGGTGTCAGCAGAGAAACCGGAGTTTGCCATGCGCCGTTCGTCCCGCCTGTTTGAAATCATCCAGATTCTGCGTGCCGCCGACGCCCCGGTTACCGCTGAGATGCTGGCGCAAAAGCTCGAAGTCTCGGTGCGCACGGTGTATCGCGACATCGCGGCACTGCAGGCCCAACGCACACCGATCGAGGGCGAAGCCGGCGTCGGGTATCTGATGCGGCGGGGCTATGACTTGCCACCACTGAACTTCGACGCTGAAGAGGTCGAGGCGCTTTGGGTCGGTCTGTCAATGCTGGCACGGACCGGCGACAGTACCCTGCAAGAGGCCGCCAAACGCATTTGCCGGAAAATAGAAGGCCTGCGCGCAAGTCCCGACTGGTTGCAGGTCGCGCCTTGGGGGGCTCCGGTTGATGATCCGGCCAAGGGCTGTATCCCGGTCGTGAATTACCGCGAAGCCATCCGGGACGAGCGCAAACTTCGCCTCACATATGTCAGCTCGCAAGACGTTCGCTCCGAACGGGTCGTCCGTCCGGTTGCCCTGATCTATCACATCGAGTGCACGATGCTGGTTGCGTGGTGCGAATTGCGCAACGGTTTTCGCCATTTTCGGACCGATCGCGTCTGGGCCTGCGAAATGGTTGACGATCATTTCTGCGGCCAAGGGCAGCCGCTGCGGGAGATCTGGCAGGAGCAGAACCAATGGGGTTCCCCTGCCGAGGCCCATTGAACGGCGGGTATTCGCCGATATCACCTGATTGTTGCTTGAGCCTGCGGGGGGGCAGCGCGATATACTGTGCCAAATAATGGGACCCGGCAAACGGGCCTCTGAGCAGAAGGTGATATCATGACGATTTCCAAGCTTGTTGTTTCTGCTGGGCTTTGCTCGGCCTTGTTCTTGGCGGGCTGCACCGACCCCGGAACGCTGAACTTGCCCTCGGACCCCAACCAAAATACCAAACAGGGTGCGCTTTTGGGTGGGTTGGTTGGTGCCGGTGTCGGGGCCATTGCGAACGACTCGGATCCGCTTCTGGGTGCGCTGGCTGGTGGTGCAATCGGTGCAGCAGGTGGCGGCCTTATCGGCAATCAACTGGACCGCCAGGCGGCTGAGTTGCGCCAGCAGCTGGCAAATGACGGCATCACAATCGTCAACGCGGGCGACCGCCTGATTGTTACCGTCCCCAACGACATCACCTTTGACACCGACAGCTCGACCGTGCGGCCTGCATTGCGTTCTGATTTGGTCCGGGTGGGTCAGAACTTGGTGAGATATCCCAACTCGGCCGTTCAGGTCATTGGCCATACGGACAGTGATGGCGAAGCCTCTTATAATCAGGCCCTATCTGAGCGTCGGGCGAGGTCCGTGGCGGATGTTCTGCAAGCCAATGGTGTAAACGGGGCCCGTATCAGCACCATCGGTTTGGGTGAGAACCGACCTGCGGCCTCGAATCTCACACCCGAAGGGAAGGCGCGGAATCGTCGGGTCGATATCGAAATCATCCCCAACGGCAACACCTGATGTGACCGGGCACCGACAAGGTGCCCGTTTTTGCACATTGACTGCGCGTCAAGTGGGCTTTGGCTGGCGGTGATCAGGCGCTACCTTCTGGAAAACGCCTGAACGGAGACCTTTTATGTCCGAACCGATCCTTCTGAGCCTGTCAGGTTCGCTGCGCCAAAATGCCACCAACCGAAAACTGCTTCGCGAGGCGGCGCGGCTGTTTGAGCCGGGCACTCATATCGAGGCTGACTTGAACTTGCCATTATATGACGGTGATCTTGAAGAAGGCGAAGGGGTTCCCGTGACCGTCCAGATTTTGGCGGATCAGATTGCCCGTTCGGATGCGGTCATCATTTCGACGCCGGAATATAATAAAGCGCCGTCAGGTGTGTTGAAGAATGCGCTGGACTGGGTCAGCCGCACCAAGGACAAGCCTTGGGCAGGCAAGCCGGTTGCGGTGATGTCTGCCGCTGCGGGCCGTGCCGGCGGGGAACGTGCACAGATGATACTGCGCAGCTATATGGTTCCGTTCCAGACGCGCATCTTGCAAGGGCCGGAAATTCATCTGGCCGACAGTTCGAACGAATTCGACGCGCAGGGCAAGCTGGTTAACGAACGCTATGAAAACGCCCTTCGGACCTTGATGAAGAACTTGCGGTCAGAGGCCGGTTTCTGAAACTGCCGGTTTGCTTGCCCGTATGGGGCAGGCCGCCTAATCTTGCGCTATGTCGATGGAAATTCAGACAGATGTGATGGACGCAGCCCGTGCTGGCGCGCTGCAGGTGGCGCTTGGGAAACAGGCAACTGCGAGGGGCGGCACTGCGTTGCCGCCGTTCTTTCATCACCTGTATTTCTGGACTCCGCAGCCACCCGGCCAACTTGGGCGCGACGGACATCCCAAAGTCGGGGGCCTGATCCCCGATATGGGCCTACCCCGCAGAATGTGGGCAGGCGGACGCTTGGAGTTTTTCGCGCCTCTGATAGCAGGTCAGTTAGCCGAACGGCGATCGCTATGTGAAAGTTCGAGTTCGAAATCGGGACGCACCGGCCCCTTGGGCTTTGTCACGTTGCGCCACGAGGTTTGGCAGGGCGGTGCGCTGCGCCTGACCGAATGGCAGGATCTGGTTTACCGCCAAGACCCCTCGGCGGATACGGTCACCCCTCCCGCACCACTGGCCAGGCAAGATGAAACCGAACATCGCGAGCTGTCCTTCGACAGCACGATGCTGTTTCGCTACTCGGCCCTGACATTTAACGGACACCGCATTCACTATGACATCGACTATGCTCGTGATGTCGAAGGATATCCCGGGCTGGTCGTGCATGGCCCGCTTTTGGCGCAGCACCTGATGTTGTTTGCGGAAGATGTGATGGGCCCATTGGCGCAGTTTTCTTTCCGCGCAACCTCGGCATTGATGCATTTCGAAACTGCGAGCCTGTGCCGGAGGGGCAATACCCTGTGGGTGCGTGCGGCAGACGGGCGCCAATGTATGATTGCCGAAGCCTCAGCCTAAATGTTTCTGCATGGTAATCGAGGTCGCCCGGGTGAACCCGGGATGCGCCGTTTCCGCCGTTTTGACAAAGCCCATCCGGGCAAAGGAGGCATGGTTTTCGACCAATTCGACCCGTGTCTTCAGTTCCAGCGTAGCAAAACCTATTTCAACCGCCCGCGCGGATGCCAGATCGACCAGACGCTGTGCCAGCCCCTGACCACGTCGGGTTTCGTCCACAGCCAGTTTGCTCAGATACAGGCTGTCCTGTTTGGGTGTCAGAAAGACGACCGCATCCGGGCGATTGCCTATGATCCAAACCTCGTGGTCGCGGGCCTGTTGCCGAAGCGTTTCCTCGGTCAGGCGATGCATTGACGAGGGCGGGTCTATACGCCCCTCCATGAATGCAAAGCTGTGGCGGATCAGGCGTAACACCTGTGGCAATATAGGATCGTCTGGTTGCAGGCGAACTGGGGTGTTGTCGAGGGAGGTCACAAAGAAGCCTCGGGTTGAAAATCTGCGGGGATTTCATCGCGCCCTTCAAGCACCAGTTCGGCCATGACTTCTGCCACTTTGGGCGCCATGCCAAAGCCGATCTTGAACCCTCCATTGGCGATGAATTCTCCGGCGTGCAGCGGATGTGCACCCAGCATCGGCGCACGGCTTTTGCTGCGGGGTCGGATCCCGGCCCAGCGTTCGATCACTTCGGCACCGTGCAGGACCGGAACCGCCCGCGTGGCCCGATCCAGGACATCATCCAGCGCCGCATCGGTGCTGGTTGGGTCGTCATAGTCCCGTTCCGAGGTCGATCCGATGGCCAATGTGCCATCCGCATGCGGGACAATGTGAACGGCATCTGCAAACAGCTGGGAAACGTCCCCGGCATCGAACCGCAGCAAAGCCGCCTGTCCTTTGACGCCATTGCCGACCGTTTTGCCAAAGGCGTCGTTCAGTTCTAGCAGGCCGGAAAGCCCGGTGGCGTGAATGATCTGCCCTTGATTGGCCGCATCGGTCTTGACCTCAACCCCCATCACCGCCAGCGCCGAAACCAGTGCAGAGCATGCCCGCCTTGGGTGCATCCGGGCGCTAAGCGTGTCGTGGATCACAAAGCCGGTGGGGCTGGGAGGGCACCACGACCCGACCTCATCCATTGCAACAACGCGCCATTCGGCCCGCCCCTGCCATAGCTCCGCGGCGGTGACCGTACGTGCATAGGCCAGATCCAGCGTGAGGCTATCTGCGATGGGCTGCAGCCTACCCAACCGGGCATATCCGGCTGAGACGCCTCCGGTCGCCTCAACCTGTTTCCAGAAGGGTTCGGCCATGATCAGGCTTTCGAATTGAAATGCTTTCTTGGCATTCCAATTCTCGGGCACATGTGGTGCCAAAGCCCCGACCAGACCGCCGCTGGACCCGGCACCGGGCCCAAAAGGGTCAATGATCTGAACTTTTGCGCCGCGTTTTGCGCAGGCCCAGGCGATCGAAAGGCCAAAAATGCCCGCGCCTCGCACCGTCACATCGACCATTGCCATTCCCCTTTTCCTTGTTCAGTGTCGCGCCGCTTAGCTACAGGATTCCCCGATGGCAGACCAGCGCGCCGAACTGACCTGGAAAGACGGGCAGATACCCGTCTCGGACCGTTTCGACGACCCCTATTTCTCGTTGCAGAACGGGTTGGAGGAGACGCGGCATGTGTTTTTGGCGGGCAATGACCTGCCCGCGCGGTTTGCGCCGGGGTTTCATATTGCCGAGCTTGGTTTTGGCACCGGCCTGAACTTGCTGACTGTCTGGTCCGAATGGGAAAAGGCTGGCCAAACGACCCCGCTGACATTCACTAGTTTCGAAGCCTATCCAATGGCGCCAGACGACATGACGCGCGCTCTGGCCGCCTTTCCTGAGTTGTCCCCTTGGGCCGACCGGTTCCTGTCCCAATGGCAGGGCGGTACCCGCGATCTGGGCACCCTGCGGCTTGAGGTTATCGAGGGCGACGCGCGGTCCACCCTGTCCGCATGGTCGGGGCAGGCGGATGCGTGGTTTCTGGATGGGTTTTCGCCTGCCAAAAACCCCGAGCTTTGGGGCGCAGAGCTGATGCAGCAGGTATCCGACCACACGGCGCCCAATGGAACCGCCGCCACCTATACCGCCGCCGGGTTCGTCCGGCGCGGGCTCCAAGACGCGGGGTTCAACGTCACCCGCGCGCCGGGCTATGGGCGCAAGCGTCACATGACGCGGGCGGTCAAGCCATGACCCAACAGAACAACACTCGCGCCGGTATCGCGCTGATGATCGCGGCGACTGTGGTTTTTGCGCTGCAGGACGGTATCTCGCGCCATCTGGCCGGGACTTATAACACCTATATGGTCGTGATGATCCGCTATTGGTTCTTCGCAGCATTTGTCGTCGCTCTGGCGCTGCGTGCACCCGGCGGTATCGCGGCCACGGCCCGCACCAGTCAGCTTGGCCTGCAGATCCTGCGCGGGGTGCTTCTGGCCGGAGAGATTTGCGTCGCGGTCTATGCCTTTACCATCCTGGGCCTGATCGAAAGCCAGGCCGTGTTCATCTGCTACCCGCTGCTGGTGGCGGCACTCAGCGGCCCGGTTTTGGGCGAGAAAGTCGGTTGGCGCCGTTGGTCCGCCATCGGCGTGGGCTGCATCGGCGTGCTGATCATCCTGCAGCCGGGAGTGGGCGTCTTTAACCCTTGGGCGGTGATCCCGCTGATCTCGGCCCTGATGTTTGCCGTCTATGGCCTGCTGACCCGCTATGCGGCGCGGCGCGACACTACCGCCACCAGTTTTTTCTGGACCGGGATCGCCGGGGCGGTTGCCATGACGGCCGTGGGCGTGTGGTTTTGGGAACCTATGCAGGGCGGTGACTGGGTTTGGATGGGCCTACTCTGCCTGACCGGAGTTCTGGGGCATTGGTTGTTGATTAAGTGCTACGAAATGGCCGAGGCCAGCGCCGTGCAGCCCTTTGCCTATTTTCACCTGATGTGGAGCGCCATTCTGGGAATCTCGGTCTTTGGTGAAAGCTTGCGACCCGCGGTTGTTGCAGGGGCCACATTGGTTATTGCCGCCGGACTGTTCACTTTATGGCGCGAACGACGCCAGAGTTGACCCGATCAGTTCCTCGGAAAATGGCACCGGCAACGCCTGCTGCCCCAACCGTGCGCGATACACAGGCAGGCTTTCGGCGACGCGCATGACATAGTTGCGGGTCTCGCTGAAGGGTATGAATTCGATCCAGTCGACGATATCGGCCTCACCCCGGCGCGGGTCACCATTGCGTTTCATCCACGAGATCGGCCTGCCCGGCCCGGCATTATACCCCGCAGCCATCATCACCACATTGCCGTTGAATTCTGCTGCCAGCTCGGACAGGTAATTCGCCCCCAGCTTGGCGTTATATCGCCAGTCCGAGGTCAGTTTTCCGGTTTGGTGGCTGCTTAGGATGCCCATATTCCGAGCCACAACTTTCGCCGTTGCGGGCATCACCTGCATAAGCCCGCGCGCGCCCGCGCCGCTGATGACAACCGGGTCAAACTCGCTTTCGCGCCGGGCGATTGCTAGCGTCATTTCCTTTGCCATAGGCAGGCCTAGATCTGCCACCGGATGAACCGGGTAATACGCGGCGGGCAGGACAACGCCGGTGGTCGCGGCGCGCTTGGCGATCATCACCGCCAGATGTGGTTCGTTCAGTTCGATGACCAAATCGCCCAGTTGACTTGCCTGAACGGGGTCGAGCCCCTCAACCAGATGGGTCAGGAACCGCTCGGATAGGTTTGCCTCACCTGCGCGCAACAGCAATAGCCCCGCTTCCAGAACGCTGGAATCGGCAAACTCCGCTTGTTTCCAGTGCGGTGCCCTTCGCGGGTTTGCCAGATCGCTGTCGAAGGGGCGCCCTATCCGTTCGGCGGCAAGAAGCCCGTAGAACGAGGTCTGGTGATCAGCACCCATGGCATAGGCCTCATAAGCCTTTTCCGCATCCCCCTGCGCGGCATAGGCCCGACCCAGCCAATACCCGCCGCGTCCCTTGGAAATCGGTGACTGCACCGCGCCCGAGAAGTTTTGGAAATGCCGTACAGCCGTTGCGGGATCATTCAACCGACGCAGGGCAAGGAACCCGGAAAGCCATTCGAGATCGGCATAGGCATAGCCCATGTCCGGCGTCATATGGTGACTAGAGGCAATCTTGTATGCGCGGCTCATATCACCGTTGCGCATCTCAAGCCGGGCCAACCGGCGACGGCCCTCGGCCCATTTGTCTGGCTCGCCCAGAGCATCCGGGCTGGATGACCGCGCCAGCATCAGATCAATCGCACTGTCATCCAGTTCCTTTTTGTCTCGCCAGACAAAGCGGTCAAAGGCAAGCCCCGCCGATCCGGCCACGGAATCGGGAACCGCGCCTACTTTGGCATCAACACCCGGCGCACGTTTTTGCAATGCAATCCGCGCCTCGGCCAGCTTGCGCTGATCGTCATTCACCAATGGCAGCATTTGTCCTGCGCTGATCAGATGACCGTCCCACAGCATCCGGTCTAGCCGCGCCGCGTGGTGGGGTTTCAGCAATGTTTCAAAGTTCTCGATATAGTCTTTCTGCAGGCCCGATCCCATCGGCATCGTGCGCCAGGCGGTGACGATATCCGCCTGCGCATCACCCTGCCGTCCCTTAGCCTTCAGCGCTACGGCGAAATTCAGCGCCCCTTCCGCCGTTTGTGGGGCAGTGCCGGCGTAGAATTTCAACACCCGGTCCGGGTCAGCCCCGGTAAAGGCGGGTTCGCTTTCGCGCCGTAACCATGCCAGCCCCGGCCAATCCGGCCTGCGGTTCAGAAATACCAGCACATCGCCCGAGCTTCCGAACCCCTCGCGCAGCCAATGCCATACGATGATGTCACGTGACACAGATCCGCGCGGGCCTGCCTCTTGCAGCGCGGCGTTCCAATCGCCCTTGCGCATTTCATACATGCCAGCGCGCAGATCGCCCACCGAGTCGGCTTGGGCCGGCCCGAAGGATGCCAGAATCACCGCTGTCAAAAGCGCCAGAACGCGTGTCATGCCTTGCATTTCCCAACCAACCAAGGATAGAGCCATTTAGGATAAACCTTGCGCCAGCGGGATCAACACACATTGCTAGGAATGTGATTGCCCAAGGCGCAAAAATTGCTAACCGCACAGCAAGGAGCGTGTCATGTTCAAAGGCTCGATGCCAGCCCTCGTTACCCCGTTTTCGAATGGCGAGTTGGATCTGGGCACGCTCAAACGTTTGGTGGAATGGCAAATTCAGGAAGGCTCGACCGGTTTGGTGCCGGTGGGGACCACCGGTGAAAGCCCAACCCTCAGCCATGAAGAACACGAAACGGTGGTAGCAGAAGTTGTCAGTGCCGCAGCCGGTCGTGTCCCGGTGATCGCTGGTGCGGGCTCGAACAACACGGTCGAGGCGATCCGATTCGTTCAATTTGCGCAGCAAGTCGGCGCGAATGCCGCTCTGGTGGTGACCCCGTATTACAACAAGCCGACCCAGAAGGGCCTAATTCAGCATTTCCGTACCCTACATAATTGTTCTGATATTCCGATCATCATCTACAACATTCCAGGCCGTTCCGTCATCGACATGACGCCCCAGACGATGGGTGAGCTGGCCGAGTTGCCAAGGATCGTTGGGGTTAAAGACGCAACCGGAGATTTGGGGCGTGTCAGCCAACAGCGCGCCTCTTGCGGGCCCGAGTTCTGCCAACTGTCGGGCGAAGACGCCACGGCGCTGGGTTTCAATGCGCATGGTGGTGTGGGCTGTATCTCGGTCACGGCGAATGTTGCGCCCAAGCTATGTGCCGAATTCCAGCAGGCCACCCTGCAGGGGGATTATGCCAAAGCGCTGACTTATCAGGACCGCCTGATGCCTCTGCATGAGGCGATCTTTATCGAACCCGGTTTGGTCGGGGCCAAATACGCCCTCAGCAAGCTGGGCCTGTGCAGCGAAGAAGTTCGCTCGCCCCTGACCACGTTGGACGACAGCACCAAAACAGCCATCGACGCAGCCATGAACCACGCAGGTCTGCTGTAACCAGGGGTGTTCTTGGCCTGATCCGATCTTCATCTGGCCAAAAATACCTCGGGGGATGAATTGGCCTGTTAGGGCCAAGAAGGGGGCTGGCCCCCTTCTTTACCGTTTGCCGTAATACAAACCCACGACATGCTCGGCCTGCGCAAAAAACAGCCAGCGCGAAACTGCAACGCCTGCCACATGCGACAGCGCAGCCAGAAGAGCGAAGAAGTGGTTGAACGGCAGGATCAGCAGGATGACCGGCAATAGGAAGGCCAGCACAAACGAGATGACCCGCAATTTGTCCGCATGTTTCCTGCCAACCACGTGGACAAATTCGCGCAGAAGATAGTTTGTACCTGTATGTGGAGGCTCAAACGCACGCACTGCCCCGCGCTGCCCCAAACCCGTAGCGGTGCCAAGGTTTGTTCCTGAGTTCGCAAATGCCTTATCCCCTTGCCACCAGTAAAATGTCTGCGCAACGGCAGCGACCACCAACAGAGGGACGGCAAGGCTGACCTGACCGGCCAGAAGCGAGCCACCGGCAAAGCTGAAGCTCAGAAACATGATTGGTGTCAGTTTCATGTTCCAACGTGGGATTGTCTTGAGCTGGGTGTAGATCATTGAGGTGGTGAAAACTGTTGCCAGCGAAAACAACGCGCCAAGGACGCCCAGAACACCCCAACGCTGACCAAAGATGACAGCGCCCAGCGCGTAGAGGCCCATAAGAATCAAGGCGATCACTGCGCACCAACCCTCACGGCTGAGCCAGCTTGACCGCCATTGGGTGAATGCTTTCCACGCACGTTCAGGATGGCCCAGGTGAAAGGTCGAGGCCATCAGCCCACCCACCGACAGGCCAAAGGCCATGGCATAGAATACGAAGGCCACCCATCCGGTGACATCCGGCATCCCAAGGCCCAGAAAAAACAGCAGCCCAAAGCCCAGACCGGACAAGGTGGTGAAGATAATGACGGATGGGGCCGGATGCATCAGAGCTTCTCCAGTGTCTTGTCGAGCCAACCCAGAAAGCCCTTGGGCTCTTCGGCTACCGGGGCCAGAAGGGGCGCGAGAATGTCGATCTGGTCCTCGATCTGATCTTTAGGGCGAGGTGGCAGGTATTTGTTGACGGGCTTGGTGCCCAATTCAGGCATCAGATCCATGCCACCACGTTCGGCGACCAATTTGCTGACATCGCTATCTGCGTCGCCCAGATCACCGAAATGGCGGGCTCCGGCGGGGCAGGTCCGGACACAGGATGGCACGCGGTCCACTTCGGGTATGTTCTCGTTATAGATGCGATCCACGCAGAGGGTGCATTTCTTCATCACGCCCTCGGCCATATCCATCTCACGCGCGCCGTAAGGGCAGGACCAGGCGCAAAGCCCGCAGCCGATACAGTCGCTTTCATTGACCAATACGATACCGTCCTCGACCCGCTTATAGCTGGCCCCGGTGGGGCAGACGGTGACGCAGGGCGCGTCCTCGCAATGGAGGCAGGATTTGGGGAAGTGGATCAGCTGAGCGTGACCCTGTTCGGGTTGGACCTCGTAGGAATGTACGCGATTCAGGAAGGTGCCGGACGGGTTGCCGCCATAAGCGTCCTGATCCGACAGGGGCGCCCCGTAGTTTTCGGTGTTCCAGCCTTTGCAGGATATCACACAGGCATGGCAGCCGACACAGGTGTCCAGGTCGATGACCAGACCCATTTTCTTGTCTGTGGATTGGGGGAGCTGGGTCATTTTCCTACCTTCCACGCCAGATCTTTTGGTCCGGTGCCGACCGGTGATTTGATCGGTTTGAATTCGGGCTGGCTTTCTGCATCCGAAGGTGGCGCCGCCTTTTCGATCCTGACCTTCAGGTCGAACCAAGCAGCCTGACCTGTAATCGGATCAGAATTGGCCCAACGCATTCCATCGCCTTTTGACGGCAGCAGTTCGTGGATCAGGTGGTTCAGCAAAAAGCCTTTGGTGGCCTCGGGCGCGTCTTCTTGCAGGGCCCATGCGCCTTTGCGTTTGCCGATGGCGTTCCAGGTCCAGACAGTGTTTTCGTTCAACGCGGCCATCTCCATGACCGGCACGGTGATCTCCCCGTGCGGAGAGGTGACTTTGGCCCAGTCGCCGTCCTGCAGCCCGTGTTCGCGCATCAGTTTGGTTGGGACGTATAGCGGGTTGCGCCCGTGTAGCTGGCGCAGCCAGGCGTTTTGGGTGCCCCATGAGTGGTACATCGCCATCGGGCGCTGGGTCAGGGCGTTGATGGTGAAGCCTTCGTTGCCCTGTTGGTCGGTTTCGTACCAGATCGGCAGCGGGTCCATGGTGTCTTTGAGGCGTTGACGCAGATTTTCCGGGGGCTGGCGGTCGCCATGACCCTCGGCGGCCAGTTGGAATTTGCGCATCGGTTCTGAGTAGAGTTGGAACAGATAGGGTTGCGGGCTGTCGTAGATTCCCATGCCCACGGCCCAATCCTGATAGGCAGCGTTCCAGGGTTTGTAGTAATCCGCCCCTTCGGGGATATGCGCGACGTAGAAGCCGCCATTTTCGATGTAGCGATTCAGCTGGTCGGGGTTGACCTCGCCACGACCTTCCTTGTCGCCATTTTCGCCTCGAAACCCGGCCAGTGGGCCAATACCGGGCTTTCGCTGATGGTTAACGATATAGTCAGCGTAGTCTTTCCACTTCGGCGTACCGTCTTCGTTGGTAAAGCCTGGCAAGCTCATGCGGTTGGCCAGTTCCACCAGCACCGACTGAAAGCCTCGCACGTCGCGGTCGGGCTCGATCACCGGCCAGCGGATTGCGTCGGCGGCGGCGTCTGCCTCGCAGATCGGGCGGTCGAGCAGCGAGATACAGTCGTGCCGTTCCAGATAGGTCGTATCGGGCAGGATCAGGTCGGCATAGGCCACCATTTCCGAGGAATAGGCATCCGAGTAGATGATGTTCGGGATGACGTATTTGCCGTCTTCGGTCTTGGCGGTCAGCATCTCCATCACACCTTTGGTGTTCATGGAGGAGTTCCACGACATATTCGCCATATACATGAACAGCGTGTCGATCTTGTAAGGATCACCGGCGGCGGCGTTTGAGATCACCATATGCATCAGCCCATGGGCCGACATCGGGTTTTCCCAGGTAAAGGCCTTGTCGATGCGCTGTGGCGTGCCGCAGTCATCGAGCAGCAAGTCTTCGGGGCCACGGGGGAAGCCCAGGTGCGGGCCCTCCAGCGGGCGACCGGGGCGGCGGTCGCCATGCGGTGTCGGATGCGCCTCGATCGGTTTGGGGTAGGGTGGTTTGAAGCGGAAGCCGCCAGGCACCTCAACCGTACCGAGGATGATCTGCAGCACATGCAGCGCGCGGCAGGTCTGGAACCCGTTGGCATGGGCCGAGATGCCACGCATGGCGTGGAAGCTGACCGGGCGACCGATCATCTTAGCATGGGTTTCGCCGCGGAAATCGGTCCATTCCTGATCCAGCTCGATCGCCTCGTCAAAGGCGACGCGGGCGATTTCCGCCGCGATGGCGCGAATGCGACTGGCCGGGATGCCACAGCGGTCAGCCACGGCCTCAGGGGCGTGCTCGTCGCTTAGGTATTTCTCGGCCATCAGGTGGAAAACCGGGCGATGGGTGACGCCGTCCTTTTCGTAAGTAGCCGACAAGTCCGGGCGCACGCCCAGCTTGTCGAACGCAGTGAGTTCGCCTGTGGCCCGGTCGATCACCAGCGGTTTGCCGTCACTATCGCGCAAGAACAGACCCTTCTCGGGGCCTTCGGATGCGTTCACCAGAACAGGCGCGTTGGTATAACGGCTGAGGTAATCCAGGTCGATCTTGCCGGCCTTCATCAGCACATGGATCAGCGACAGGATGAACAGCCCGTCGGTGCCGGGCGTAATCCCGACCCAGTCATCGGCGACGGCGTTATAGCCTGATCGAATCGGGTTCACACCGATCACCCGTGCGCCGCGTGCCTTGATCTTGCCGATGCCCATCTTGATCGGGTTGCTGTCGTGGTCTTCGGCTACGCCGAACAGCATGAATAGCTTGGTGTGGTCCCAGTCGGGCTGGCCAAACTCCCAAAACGCGCCGCCCATGGTGTAGATGCCGCCTGCGGCCATGTTGACGGAACAGAAGCCGCCATGGGCCGCATAGTTTGGGGTGCCGAAATTCTGAGCCCAGAAGCTGGTGAAGCTTTGGCTTTGGTCGCGACCGGTAAAGAAGGCCAGCTTTTGCGGCGCTGTCTCGTGCAGCTCATTCATCCAGCCGACGGCTGTGCTGATCGCTTCGTCCCACTCGATCTCGCGGAACTCGCCCGATCCGCGCGGGCCGACACGGCGCAGCGGTTTGCGTAGGCGCGACGGCGCGTTAACCTGCATAATGCCCGCGGACCCTTTGGCGCACAGAACGCCTTTGTTCACCGGGTGGTCTCGGTTGCCCTCGATATAGGCGACCTTGCCGTCTTTCATGTGAACGTTGATGCCACAGCGACAGGCGCACATGTAACAGGTGGTCTGCCGGATCTCGTCCGAGACTTTGGGCGAGGTGTCAATCACTGGCTGGTTCATAGGCGCCCCTGTAGTTTGCAGACCGGTATTCCCCCGAGTATTGCCGGGAACCGGAATAAAATTTGTTTTTCACGGACTTGTCGAGACTTATATTCCGTTTTCGCCATGTTGTGCTTGAACAGCAGTCACGGCGATCATGTGAAGGATGTCCTCTGCCGTACAGCCGCGCGATAGATCATTTGCCGGCTTGGCCAGGCCTTGTAGGACTGGCCCGATTGCCTCAACCCCTCCGATGCGCTGTGCGATCTTATAGCCCAGATTGCCCGCATTCAGGCTGGGGAAGACAAAGACATTCGCTTCGCCCTTCAGTGGCGAATCCGTCGCCTTTTGCGCCGCAACCTCGGGGACAAAGGCGGCATCGAACTGCAGCTCTCCGTCGATCAGAAGGTTCGGATCTTTTTCGCGTGCGATCCGGGTTGCCTCGACGACCTTGGATACTTTTGGATGTTCGGCGCTTCCCGAGGTGGAAAAAGACAGCATCGCCACACGCGCCGTGTTTCCAGTCAAAGCTGAATAGGATGCGGCCGATGCGCGGGCAATTTCCGCCATTTCTTCGGCGTTTGGATCCACTACCAGGCCACAATCGGCAAAGATGCGCGCGCCTTTGACCTCGTGATGATCCTGGCAGAACAGCATGAGAAAAAAACTGGATACCATTGTTGTACCCGGCGCTGTTCCGATGATCTGCAACGCCGCGCGAACTGTGTCAGAGGTGGTTTCAACCGCTCCGCCCACGGTGCCGTCAGCGATACCCTGATGCACCAGCATGGCGGCAAAGGTCAGCCGGTTGGTGATCTGTTGCCCTGCCTCTTCAAGGGTCATGCCCTTGTGCTTGCGGCGATTAAACAGCGCTTCAGCCAGTTCCGTGGTGATTGAGGAATGCGCCGGGTCAAGAATGTCTATCCGAGTGGGATCAAATCCTTCATGCGCATCCAGAAGGGCCGAAATTTTGGCCCCGTCGCCGATCAGGATGATCCGTGCAACGTCCTCTTTTACGGCCCTGACCGCACCTTCCACGACGCGGGGATCATCGCCCTCTGACAGGGCGATGATCTTGTCCGACGCGCTGGCCGTCCCAAGAATGGCGCGCAGCGGTTTCACGCGGATTATACCCCGGCCTGCGGTTCCATGTCGTCATTGCTGATGCCTGCCACCGCGACCGGTTTCTTCATTGCGTCCCGACGGAACGGCTCGCCCAGTTCCTGGTTGATCATGGCTTCGATCAGCGTGGTGATCCCATTCTTCTGATCCTCAATGGCCTGATTCAGGGCTGCAGTCAGCTCATCCTGTGTGCGGGCCACGACACCTTTCAGGCCACAGGCCTGAGCGATACCGGCATAGGACACTTTGGTGTCCAGTTCGGTTCCGACAAAGTTGTCGTCGAACCACAGGGTCGAGTTGCGCTTTTCAGCACCCCACTGATAGTTGCGGAAAACGATCTGGGTGACTGCGGGCCATTCATCGCGGCCGATTGCGGTCAGTTCGGTTACAGCAATACCAAAGGCGCCGTCACCCGAGAATCCAACGACAGGCACATCCGGGCAACCGATCTTGGCACCCATGACAGATGGCAATCCGTATCCACAGGGGCCGAACAGCCCGGGGGCCAGATATTTGCGGCCCGCTTCAAAGGATGGGTAGGCGTTGCCGATGGCACAGTTATTGCCGATGTCGGACGAGATGATCGCCTCTTTCGGCAGGGCTGCCTGAATGGCGCGCCACGCCATGCGCGGGCTCATCCAGTCGGGCTTGGCTGCACGGGCGCGTTCGTTCCAGGTTGTGCCCGGATCGTCCTGCTCGTGGTCCATCGAAGTCAGTTCCTGCGCCCAGCGTGACTTGGTTTCCGCAATCTTCGCTTTGCGTGCATCGCGTCCTTCGTCACCTGCGGTGTCCGACAGCTGTGCCAGGATATTGGTTGCAACGGTGGCTGCGTCGCCAACAATACCGACAGATACCTTCTTGGTCAGGCCAATGCGGTCGGGGTTAATGTCAACCTGAATGATCTTTGCATTCGCCGGCCAGTATTCCATACCATAGCCAGGAAGAGTCGAGAACGGGTTCAGGCGAGTGCCGAGACACAGAACCACGTCTGCTTCTTTTATCAGCTCCATACCGGCTTTCGAGCCATTGTAACCCAACGGGCCAGCAAACAGCGGGTGCGAGCCCGGGAAGGCGTCATTGTGCTGGTAGCCAACACAAACCGGGGCGTCCAGACGCTCGGCCAGTGCTTTCGAGGCTTCGATGCCGCCCGCAGACAGAACCGTGCCCGCTCCGTTCAGGATGACAGGGTTCTTGGCATCCGACAGCAGCGCGGCGGCTTCGGTAACAGCTGATGCGCCGCCAGAAGGCAGTTCAAATTCAACTACGGCAGGCAGTTCGATATCGACAACCTGAGTGAAGAAATCACGTGGAACATTGATCTGTGCCGGTGCCGAGGCGCGCTTGGCTTTGGTGATAACGCGGCTAAGAACTTCGGCCATCCGCGAAGGGTCGCGTACTTCTTCCTGGTAGCAGACGCAGTCCGCGAACATGCGCATTTGTTCCATCTCCTGGAAACCGCCCTGACCCATGGTCTTGTTTGCGGCCTGAGGGGTCACCAGCAGCAGCGGGGTGTGGTTCCAGTAGGCGGTTTTGACGGCAGTAACAAAGTTGGTGATCCCGGGTCCGTTCTGCGCGATCATCATCGACATTTTGCCGGTGGCGCGTGTGTACCCGTCAGCCATCATCCCACCCGAGCCTTCGTGTGCGCAATCCCAGAACGTAATGCCAGCTTTTCCAAAAATATCCGAGATCGGCATCATCGCCGAACCGATGATCCCAAACGCATGCTCGATCCCGTGCATCTGCAGAACTTTAACAAAGGCCTCTTCGGTGGTCATTTTCATCTGATTTGTCTCCGCGGATTTGTGGATGAAGCCGGACGATCAGCCCAGCCTTTGGGTACGGTTGTGGCCCAAGGGACGGAATGGCGTTAGGTCCAAAACGAAATGCGGATTAGGTCCAGACGCGGGCTACTGCGTTTGGATGGCATCCGCGATCAGCTTCACGCCCGGAGCGATGCGGTCGGGCGCGATGGATGAGTATCCGAGCCGGTAGAAGTTCTGTGGCCGATCTGGCCCTGCGAAAAACGGTGCACCAGGCTCGATGTGAACGCTTTGGTTTTGCAGGCTGCGCGCCAGCTGGGACATGTCGACATGTTCGGGGGCGGACATCCACATCGAAGATCCGCCCATCACACCGCGCCCGGCCACCGACAGCCCGTATTCGTCGATAGCCTTGTCCATTGCATCCCGCCGCTTGGACAGCTCTTTGGACATGCGCCGGATCTGAGCATCGTAATGTCCCAGAGACAGAAAATACGCTGCAGTGCGCTGAATGTGGCCCGGCGGGTGGCGCAGCACCAAAGAGCGCAGCGCGCGCGCCTCGCGGATAAACGGCTCGGATCCAACCATGTAACCAAGGCGCAATCCAGGGAACAGCGATTTTGAGAAGCTGCCCACATAGATGACACGTCCATCCCGGTCCATGGACTTCAGCGCGGGTGAGGGCGCCCCCAGAAACGCCATTTCGAATTCATAGTCATCCTCGACCACCATTGCGTCCAGATCCCGTGCACGATCCAAAAGTTGGCGGCGACGGGTGATCGGCATGGTTGCGGTTGTCGGGCTCTGATGGCTGGGCGTGGTGAAGATGACATCCGTTTCATCGGGCAGCGCCTCGGGTGGCAGGCCATCCTTGTCCACGCCAATGGGTACGACCGCGCAGTCCCAATGGTTCAACAGGCTGCGCAGCGCATAGTAACAGGGGTCTTCGATGACGGCGGTGTGATTGTGAGTCAGCAGAATGCGCGACGCCAGCCAAAGTGCGTTCTGCGCCCCCAGTGTGATCAATATTTCTTCGGGGCGGGCCGAGATTCCACGGCGGGGCAGAGTGTGGCGGGCGATGAACTCGATCAGCAACGGATCGTCCTGATCGACATAGTCGCGGGTCAGCGATTCGAAATCCTTGTGCCCCAATGCCCGCACTGCGCATAGTCGCCAGTTGGCATGATCGAACAGGGTTCGGTCCGCCTGACCATAGATAAAAGGATAGGTATAGTCCCGCCAATTCCAGGGCTTGGGCAACACATCCGAATCTACAAACCGGCGGGCCAGCGCCTTGTCCCAATCCACGGTCTCAGTGCCCCGTTGGATGGGCGTGTATTTAGGCGGTACTGGCGCATTTTCCGACACATAATACCCAGATCGGCCCCGGGCGGTCAGGTAGTCATTGGCCAACAGCTCGGTATAAGCCAATGTCACGGTGATCCGGCTGACACCCAGATGCGAGGCCAGTTTACGCGACGAGGGCAGCTTTTCTCCGACATGGAACCGGCCTGACAGGATGCCTTCTGCAATCATCTGCTGAATCTGGGCCTGCAAGGTGCCTTGCCCATTCAGCTCTAGAAAGAACGTATCTACTGAAATCCCCATAAGACCTTATAGAGTGGCCTTATTGATTGAGCAATCTGGACTCACTCTCTTTTCACGAATTCTGATCAGAATTTGTTGACGGTAGCTTTCAATACTTCTATATAACTAGAAATCTAGTTTATTGGAGTTGTGGATATGTGGGAAACCGCTGCAGCAGGATTTTCGGCGATGGGGTCAGAGGCGCGACTGAAAGTCCTCAAGACACTCGTTCGCGCCGGAGAGACCGGGCTCACCGTAGGTGAAATCCAGGAGAGAACCGGCATTGCCCCGTCGACGCTGGCCCATCACCTCCGGTTTCTTGCGGCCGGTGATGTTGTCGAACAGGAAAAGATCGGGCGCACCACGATCAACCGTGCCCGGTATGACCATCTCAGAAACCTCGCGCAGTTCATTCTGTCGGAATGTTGTGCGGACGAAATTGGAAAGGCGGCAAACGATGGCTGACCTTACTCAGAGCCCTCGAGCCCCGTTCAAAACCGTCTTCGACCTGATCAAAACCCCATGGGCGGTGATTGTCGCCATTCTGATCGCGGTGGCGATACTCGACCCAGGCAATCTAATGGAGGTGATAACATTTGCCGGTAAGGCACTGGCCCATACCGGCC
The DNA here is from genome assembly GCF_059610745.1 of Ruegeria sp. CDSC042. Classification (NCBI taxonomy): domain Bacteria; kingdom Pseudomonadati; phylum Pseudomonadota; class Alphaproteobacteria; order Rhodobacterales; family Roseobacteraceae; genus Ruegeria; species Ruegeria sp. CDSC042. Next base: position 57,979 of record NZ_JBXWOF010000008.1, on the reverse strand, counting down.
AATATATTCTGTTTGCTGTGCTGCTGTTGTCATACCTCAAGGCCACCGGTGCCGAAGTCATGGTGGCCCGAGCCTTTGAGGGCCGCGAGACGCGGATGATCCTTTTGGCTGCCCTGTTTGGCGGGTTGGCCCCATTCTGTTCCTGCGAGGTCATCCCGTTCATTGCTGGTTTACTGGCGCTTGGGGCGCCACTGTCTGCGGTTATGGCGTTCTGGCTCAGCTCTCCGCTGATCGACCCGCCGACGCTGTTGATTACGGCTGGCGCTTTGGGATGGCCCTTTGCTATCGGAAAAGCCTTAGCCGCAGTGGCACTTGGCCTGTTTGGCGGATTCGTCGTGCGCACCATGACGCGCAGCGGTGTGTTGACCCAACCTTTGCGGAACTACCAACCAGCTGGATGCGGCAGTTGTGGACCTAAGCAAGAGGACAAACCGGTCTGGAAATTCTGGCATGACCCTGCGCGCCGGAATAGATTTCGTAGCGAGTTCTTTCGAAACGGCCTGTTCTTGTTGAAATGGCTGGCGCTTGCCTATGTTCTCGAGGCGTTGCTAATCAATTATGTACCCGCTGATCTGATCGCACGCGCGGTCGGAGGAAACGGCGTGTTGCCCATAATCATCGCGGCACTTGTTGGGATGCCAGCCTATCTGAACTCATATGTCGCGCCGCCGCTATTGGCAGGTCTGATGGAGCAGGGGATGAGCGCCGGGGCAGCAATGTCCTTTATGATCGCGGGTGCGGTCAGCTCGATCCCGGCCATGGCTGCGGTATGGTCGCTGGTCAGGCCGAAAGTGTTTGCGACCTATCTGGGCCTGGGAATAATCGGCGCAGTGATCGCAGGGATCATCTTTCAGATGATCTGAAGGAAAAACCGCCCGGTGTGGACACCGGGCGGTTTTGCTTTGTCAGCTTGCTTCGCAATAACGCGGAAGTTTGAAGCGATACCTTGGTTCGCCACTTTCCACATAGACCCGCTTTTCGACACAGGCGCTTTGGCCAACGGTCTGGGAAATCGGGGCCTCGGTCGAAGTGATCGACGTCGCGGACCCGTCGGGTAAACGTACCGAGGCAATCACCCCGTTCTTGAGGTCGCCGTTGATAGCGGTGGCGGACAGAACCGGGACGGTCATGAAGGCTTCGTGTTCATGCGTGCCGTCGTCGTTCAGCAACAGCAGGGCTGCGGCAACCGCGATAACGCCTACGACACCGAACACGAGCAGGCCCCAGGTTCTTAGGAAGGCATAGATTGTCACGGCGCGGTGTGGGCCAAAAATGGCAGACAATATGTTCAGCATCAGAGTCTCGTCAAAAAAGCCCCGGCCAGTCTGACCGGGGCTGTCTGCGTATCAGAAACGCGGATCGCTTTCGTCTTCATCCTCGGCCTCGCCTTTGGGCAAGTTGAAGAAACTGTCGGCGTCGATGATCGGCTCTTCTTTCTCCTCGGGGGAGTCATCAGACAACGAGAAGGTCTCGAGACCCTCGATCGCCGTTGGAATTTTGGGCGCTGCGTCCATTTCCAGTGACTGCTCGGTCGAAACCAGCTTGCGGCGCTCATCATCGCTCATGACGCCACCTTCAGCGGCTTTCTTGGCGGCGGCTTTCTGCACGATTGCGTCCAGCTCGGACTGTTTACACAAGCCCAGAGCGACGGGGTCAATCGGTTGCATGTTCGAGATGTTCCAGTGCGTCCGCTCGCGGATCGACTGGATGGTCGGCTTGGTGGTGCCGACCAGCTTGGCAATCTGACCGTCGCTGAGTTCGGGGTGGAACTTGACCAGCCACAGAATCGAGTTCGGACGGTCCTGACGCTTGGACAGCGGGGTATAGCGCGGGCCACGACGTTTTTCCTCGCCACTGGCAGCGGGGTTGAACTTGAGCTTCAGCTTGTGCAGTGGGTTGCCCTGCGCCACGTCAATCTCTTCCTGCGTAAGCTGGTTGTTGGCGATCGGGTCGAACCCTTTGACGCCAGCGGCCACATCGCCATCGGCGATGCCCTGCACTTCCAACTCGTGCATTCCTACGAAATCCGCGATCTGCTTGAAGCTGATCGTTGTGTTGTCTACTAGCCATACGGCTGTTGCCTTGGCCATAAGCGGTTTTGCCATCAGCCCGTCTCCTATGCATACATCTTTCCCGTCGCCGGAATTCGGCGGCCCCGTGATCTTGGGGCAGGTTTCCGTTGTCGGGGAACTTGGGCTGTATATAGTCGCGGCAGGGCAAGAAGGGAAGAGGCGAATGCGCTGGCTGGTTCTATGGGTTTTTAGTGCAATGACGGCGCTGGCCGAGGGTGAAAAGTCGGGCGCGTTCGACTACTATGTCCTGGCACTTAGCTGGTCGCCGAACTGGTGCGCGCGCGAAGGCGACGCGCGTGGGTCCGATCAATGCGATGTGCGGCATGATCACGGCTGGATTCTACACGGGCTTTGGCCGCAATTCCATCAGGGCTGGCCATCTTATTGCCGCACGGCCGAGGCCTCGCCGACGCGGACTATGACCCGTGAAATGGAAGATATTCAAGGCAGTTCCGGCCTTGCCTGGCATCAATGGAAGAAGCACGGCACCTGCTCGGGCCTAAGCGCTTCGGACTATTACACCTTGTCGCGGCAGGCCTATGGGTCGGTCGAGCGTCCAAAGGTGTTCCGCCAGTTGGACACATCTGTAAAACTGCCCGCATCTGTCGTGGAAGAAGCGTTTCTAAAGGTCAATCCGGGGCTGGAGCGCGACATGATCACCGTCACCTGCAAACAAGGCTATATCGAAGAGGTGCGCCTGTGCCTGTCCCGCGATCTTGAACCGGTGCCTTGTGGCCGGGATGTGATCAAGGACTGCGCGGCCAAAGACGCGCTTTTTGATCCGATTCGTTAGAGGGTCCGGATGGCAGTCGCGGTACCAAAGCTGCACGTCTTGAAAACAGGGTCACGTCCAGCGTGTCATAACCGCTGAGCACCGCCGAAGGGCCCAGATGCACAGTCCGGGTCAGGTACATGTTGTCGAGCGTGGGGACCATTTTGAGGTTCCTGACGTTGAGATCGCCCTAGTCGTTACGTTCCTGCAAATTGCGGCGGTTGAAGGTCCAAATTCATGAAAATGTTGCTGACTATTTTTCTGAGCTTAGTTGCCTACGCGACTACGGCAAAGCTGTTGTTTGGAAGCTCACTCCAGCCAATTGCCCTGATAACGCTCTGGAACGACAGGCTTGGCGCACCGTTTTGGCCGATATTGCTGTAGTTCGGTACCGCGACGAGCTATTTGGTTGCCGCCTTCTTAGCAAAGAAGGGCTTGAAGGAACTTCTCTCGGTTCCGATTTTTTGGCCTTGTCGATGAGTTTTTCTACGGTGTTTGTTGCAACATATGCTGAGTTGTTGCGCGCAATAGCCACCAGAAGCTTTAATGCAGATGTGGAAATTCAGAACTCATTCTACCAATCACTTAAACATGCGCTCTAAGAGGGGCAGTTCTTTTTGCACGGCGCGGCTCTTAAAGATTGCGTTCCATTTGCGTGGAGCTATAGGCGAGTGTCGTATTTTCAATTGCCTAACAACGTTGCAGTGAATGTCCTTCCATCGGAATGGTTGGTAAGCTGCAATATCATCGGAGATTGAGTTTCGAACTCCTTTTGAAGCGCGTCATGGGCTACACTACAACTCCTTCCGCGCCCTAAGCGCCGCTGTGATCGTCCCGTCATCCAAATAGTCCAGCTCGCCGCCAATCGGCACACCCTGCGCCAGCGAGGTCAGGCGCACCTGCCCGTCCAGTTGATCGGCTATATAGTGCGCGGTGGTCTGGCCATCGACAGTGGCGTTCAGCGCCAGAATGACTTCGGTGATCCCCTCGGCTGTGACCCGATCCTTGAGGCGAGGAATGCGCAGCTCATCCGGGCCGACTCCATCTAATGCTGACAAGGTGCCACCCAGAACATGATAGCGGCCTTTGAAAACTGCGGCGCGTTCCATCGCCCAAAGGTCGGCGACGTCTTCGACGACGCACAGCTCTCCGGTCGCGCGGACTTCGCTATCGCAGATGTCGCAGATATCCGAAGTGCCTACATTGCCGCAATTCAGGCACTCACGGGCAGTGATGGCAACCTGTTGCATCGCGTCCGCAAGCGGTGTCAGCAGAAGGGCGCGTTTGCGGATCAAATGCAGCACTGCGCGACGGGCCGAACGTGGGCCGAGGCCCGGCAGTTTGGCCATCAGGTCGATCAGATTGTCGATATCGCTGTTCGAACTCACTGCGCTTGCTCCTGCATAAGGGCCGGGCAGTTGGGCCCGGCCGGTATTTCGTCAGGAGTGCCTATCAGAACGGCAGCTTGATGTCTGCGGGCAGGCCCATGCCTTCGGTCAGCTTAGCCATCTCAGCCTGCGACCGTTCTGCGGCCTTGGCCTGAGCATCTTTGACGGCGGCCAGGATCAGATCTTCGACCACTTCCTTGTCGTCGCCGTTAAAGATTGATGGGTCGATATCGAGACCTTTCAGCTCTCCCTTGGCCGTGGCTGTTGCCTTGACCAGCCCTGCACCGGATTCGCCGACAACCATGATGGTATTCAGCTCTTCCTGCATATCCGTCATCTTGGTCTGTAGATCCTGCGCGGATTTCATCATCTTGGCCATGTCACCCAGGCCGCCGAGTCCTTTGAGCATCGGTATTCTCCTAATATTCGGTTTGACGCCTAAATACGGGCGCGGTCGGCGCGGCACAAGGGCCGAGCTGGCTCCCGCCCGTCGTCAAGGCCTTTGGCCAGACCTTTCCTCCCGTTGGGCCCGGGAGGTTTCCAGTTGGGTCAGATGGGACGGTTTCAGTCTTCCTCGAACGGGTCCCATTCGTCTTCGACCTCGGGCAGCGCCTCGGTTTCCACTTTGGCGGCACGTTCTTCCGGTGTTTCAATCCGCTTGATGCGTGCCTTCGGAAATTGCATGAGCACCGCCTGAACCAACGGGTGTTTCTCAGCCTCTGCTTTCAACGCCAGCTCGGCGGCGTCTCGAATCTCGGCGATGGTCGCAACCTCACCATCGGCCACAATCGACACAGCCCAGCGGTTGCCAGTCCATCGTTGCAGCGACGAACCCAGTCTCGCTGCCAGATCTGTGGGTGCGTTCTGTGTCGGGGTGAATTCGATCCGCCCCGGTTGGTAAGAAACCAGCCGCACCCCGTTTTCGACCTCGACCAGAAGTTTCACATCCCGATTGGTGCGGATCAATTCAACCACGTGGTCAAAACTCGGATACCGTGCCAGCGCCGATTGGATATCATGGGCCAGAGCCGCCGAAGGCGCGCCGGCGGGGCTGCTAGTTGCGGACACGTAAGAAGATGATGCCGCTGGTACCGGAGCCTGAGAGGGCACGGCCATACCACCGCCCGGACCACCATTCGGAGGCGGTGGCGGGTTGTCCTGCAGGCGCTTGATCAGCTCTTCGGGGCTGGGCAAGTCGGCAACATGGGTCAGGCGGATAACGGCCATTTCAGCAGCCATCATGGCATTTGGCGCGGCCGATACCTCTTCCAGCGCTTTCAGCAACATCTGCCACATCCGGGTCAAAACGCGCATTGGCAGGGCCTCGGCCATTTGCTGACCACGGGCACGTTCATCAGGGGAAACCGTCGGGTCCTCGGCTGCGTCTGGCGTGATCTTCACAACCGAAACCCAGTGCGTGATTTCGGCCAGGTCACGCAGCACGGATAGCGGATCGGCCCCTTCGGCATATTGCCCGCCCAATTCAGTCAGCGCGCTTGCTGCATCCCCTCGCAGGATCATTTCCATCAAGTCCAATACCCGGCCCCGGTCGGCCAGACCCAGCATCGCGCGCACCTGATCGGCGCTGGTTTCACCGGCCCCATGGCTGATTGCCTGATCCAGCAGCGAAGTTGCGTCGCGCGCCGACCCTTCGGCCGCGCGGGTGATCAGCGCCAGGGCATCCTCCGCGATCTGTGCCTTCTCAGCCGCTGCGATCTTATTGAGCAGGCCAATCATGTCCTCGGGTTCGATCCGGCGCAGGTCAAATCGTTGGCACCGCGACAGAACAGTCACCGGGACTTTGCGGATTTCGGTCGTGGCAAAGATGAACTTCACATGCGCAGGAGGTTCTTCCAACGTCTTGAGCAGCGCGTTGAATGCGCTGGTCGAAAGCATGTGAACCTCGTCGATGATGTAGATCTTATAGCGCGCACTGGCGGCGCGGTATCGGACCGAGTCGATGATTTCGCGGATATCATTCACGCCGGTTCGGCTGGCGGCGTCCATTTCCATCACATCGACGTGGCGGCCTTCCATGATGGCGACGCAATGTTCGCACTGGCCGCAGGGTTCGGTCGTGGGCTTGCCTTCGCCATCGGGGCCAATGCAATTCATGCCCTTGGCGATGATCCGGGCCGTGGTTGTCTTACCCGTACCGCGGATGCCGGTCATGATGAAGGCTTGTGCAATCCGGTCGGCCTCGAACGCGTTTTTCAGCGTGCGCACCATTGCGTCCTGACCGACGAGGTCAGCAAAAGTTTCCGGGCGGTATTTTCGCGCGAGAACCTGATAGGCGGGGCTGGGCGTGTCGGTCATGTCTGCTCTGTTGGATTCGTGTCAGGTTTGCAGCGTAGAGACCCCCGCCGCCCGCGTCCACCGCGCGCGAAAAGGAATTTCGTTTTGGCAAGTTGCATCAGAGCCGGTAAATCATGAGGGGCTTCAGCCCCATGTGGTGATGCAGGAAAAGGAGCTGTGTTGGAGAGTTTTGTAATTCACCCTCTTGGATTGGGCAAAGGGCAGATCGCTCTGTGCCCACTGCCGGGTGTCACGGGCGATTATGCTGGGGATTTCGCAGTAATCCGGGATTGGGCGCCGGACCTGGTCATCTCGATGACGACCTCGGATGAGTTCCAGCATTCCGGCGGGCTGTCATTCGAGGCGGACCTGCAGTGCGAACGGATTGCCTGGGTTCACCTTCCAATCCGCGATTTCGGCGTCCCCACGCCTGAAGTTGAGGCGCTTTGGCCGCAAGCCAGTGAGGCGGCCCAACATGTCCTTGCCAGAGGTGGCAAGGTGCTGGTGCATTGCCGCGGTGGGTGCGGTCGCTCGGGGATGGTTGTGATGCGGCTAATGGTGGAATGCGGCGAAGCGCCTGGCCAAGCGCTTCGGCGGTTGCGTGCGGTGCGGCCCTGCGCGGTGGAAACCGACGCGCAAAAGGACTGGGCCGGGTTGCCGGCCCGAACCCTTCCCTGAATCAGGCAGACACTTGATACGGAATACTGTCGCTGCGCGGCGGCAGGATCGATACGTCGAGCATCGCACAGGGTGGTTCTGACAGAAAACCAGCGGATTTCTGGATGAACTCCGGCCCGAACATCATGTCGCCATAGGCGTCCAGCTTTTCTGTCGGCGTGTCTGTGCTGGTGCCGCAATAGACCCTGATTTGTTCTGATTGGGCCCGAAAACGGGCCGTGCAGCCTTCGGTGCAATGGGTCAGATCGCTGGTACCTTCGACCTCGAATGTTTTGGATGTCGCAGGCCTTGCCGTCGCCATCGCCTCGGCCATGGCGCGTGCCATTCGGGCAAGGGCGGGGCAGGGTTTCCCGGTCCTCTGACAGACGGTTGCGGTGAATTCGTGTGTTTTTGTCTTCCAGATCATAATGCGCCCTCCGCGCGCAGGACGAAGGGTGAGGATCAGGTTTGACAGCGCGCTGACGACCTGCCCGGACACCCCGCCCGAGTTTCGGTTTCGATACGATGGCAGGTCTCCTGACTTGCGGGTCGTCGCTTTGCCGACCTTCCCAGCCCTGGGGCCAGTGGTATTTCGGCATTGCTCACCGCTTACAGTTGCGGGGGCAGTCGCGGAGTTGGCCCTTTCCGGCATCGCCGGGGCAGACCGCACCGTGTTCCCTTTTCATCCCGCCCCAATTCCGGGGCAAGAACCATCACCACATCGCTAGCGGCTATGCAGACCCCGAGTCAAGCCACCTGTTGGGGTTCAAACCGGACGTTTGGTCATCTTGATGAAATCTTGACTCTGGTGGCCGAAATCGGGCCGATTGTTGAGTGAACCGAGTAGTTCAGAATTTGTCGGAAGCGCCATGCTTGATACCACGCCCTGCGTCCAGACTAAGGACTTTGATTTTGCCTCAGGCTCTGCCAGCCTGTCGGCGCGGCTGTATCTGCCTGAAACCGAGCCGAAGGTCGCCGTGGTGATTCACAGCGCAACTGCAGTGCCGCGCGAATATTACCAGCATTTTGCCCGTTGGCTGGCCGCCGAACAGGGTATTGCCTGTTTGACCTATGACTACAGCGATTTCGGGCATTCGCTGCGCGACAAACTCAAAACTTCCGAGGTGACCATGGCGGATTGGGCCTTGGTCGACATGCCCGCCGCACGGGCTGAGATGCGCAGGCGGTTCCCGGACGCTTTGCAGTGGAGCATCGGTCATTCCCTTGGCGGCTTGCTGGGGCCGGTGCAGCCAGACATTGATCAGATCGACCGGATGATCTGTGTATGTTCGGGGCTGGTTACTCTGTCCGACCATCCCTGGCCCTATCGCGGGCTGGCGTGGATGTTCTGGCATGTGCATGGGCGTCTGGCAGTGAATGCGCTGGGCTATCTGCCGGGCAAAGCGGTGGGGATCGGTGCCGATTTGCCTGGTCCGGTCTATTGGCAATGGCGTAGCTGGTGCACGGCGCCGCAGAATTATGTGCCGCAGATCGGTGACGCTCTGCCCGAAGCGAGATGGGCGCAATCGAATACGCCGGTGGACCTGTTCACCTTCGAGGACGACCAGATGGTGCCGCCAGACGCTGTCTGGCGGCTTGCCGATCTGTATGGACCAAAGGCGCGGCGGCATCTGCTGTCTCCGAAAGAGATCGGAGTGCCCGAGATCGGTCATATCGGTGCCTTTGCCCGCAGAAATCAGGCGCTTTGGCCCCGGTTGATTGCCTGAAGACGCGCTTTTCCGTCCCCGTTAGGGTCTGTTGCGAGACTTTTTATCATGCATGACAGACCGCACCAATTTACCAAAGGCTTTGTCGCGCGCCCGGGATTGCGCAAGGGTTTCAGAGTTCCTCTGATCCTCGCGCCGCAGCTTGTTCCAGCGTACCAGCCGGTCCGGCGAGAGCAGGCCATCGGCAATCGCCTCTTGCACAGCACAACCGGGTTCGGCCTGGTGCTGGCAATCTGAGAACCGGCACGTTGCAGCCAATTCCAGAAGGTCTGAGAAAACCTCATCCACGCCGTCTTGGGCATCCATCAAACGCAGGGCGCGCATTCCTGGCGTATCAATCAGCCACCCCCCGTTTCGCATCGGGTGAAGCGCACGATGGGTCGTGGTGTGGCGACCCCGTGCGTCATCCTCGCGGATCCCCGCCGTTGTCCCGGCCTGACCAGTCATGGCGTTCGCCAATGTGGTTTTGCCGACACCGGATGAGCCGACCAAAGCAGCAGTTTGCCCGGCAGGGCACCAGGACAGGATCGGATCAATCTCTGACGCCTCCAGCGCGTTGACGGTTAGAACGGTCAGAAACCGAGCCAGCGAACTGGCCTGACTGGCATAGCTCTCTGGGTCAGGGCAGCTGTCGGCCTTGGTCAGGACAACAACCGGATAGCACCCGGCCTGATGCGCCAGCGCCAGATAACGCTCTAGCCGTGCCAGATTGAAATCGGCATTGCAGGAACTGACGATATACAGCACGTCCACATTCGCCGCGATCAGCTGAACCTGCGCACCGGTGCCTGCGGCCCGGCGTTGCAAGAGGCTTTTGCGCTCCAAAAGATGCCGAATGCGGTTTTGATCATCCGCAAGGACCCAATCGCCAACCGCAAATTCGCCGGTTGATCGGTCAGGGGTCAGATCAGATGTGCCGCCAAGCGCATTCAGGCCGATCAGGCGATCACGATGGACGGCGTTGATGCGATGCGGTGTGCAGGTAGGGTTCACAGCATGTTGGGCTGCAAAATGAGAGGACCATCCCAGGTCCGAAAGTGTTTTGGACATTGTTCTGCCTGTGTTCAGATACAGGAAACCATCAGGGTGGCAGGCGCGCACCCATCGGTAACGTGTTCAGGCAAAAGCGGGGGTTAGTCCCGGAAACGCTCTGCCCGAAGGGTCATTGCTACAATCATAAAGTCCCTCCTGCGGCAGTCGTTGCGCGTAAGTGAGAGGTTGGACATCGACCCAAGCGGGGCTCGTTGTGGCTGCTTCCTTCCGGATCTGACCAGGTTGGCGAGGCGCTCGCCCGCGCCAACCTCTCGAGGGTGGATATAGGCAGTTGGCCGGAAAAACACAACCCGTCAGAAGGTCAGAAGAATCCGTAAAAAGCCATTTCCGTCAGTTCCAAGGACTTGTGGATCAAATTCCTGAATGTCCTGCAGATGTCGGTGGGCACTTGGACCGGTGCGTAAGATCGCCTGCGTACCCGTGTTACTAGTGATTCTGAAGGGTTCCTGGGCCTCTTCAAGCGGATCGCTGACCAAGGTGCCTGACAGATAATCCAGCAGGGCTTGCTGGACCGGCAGGATGGGCATGTCGATACGTTGCGCATTACCCGCAAATGGGAAATGCCCGCCCCCGCTGGCGCGATAATTGTTAAGCGCGACGGCAAATTGCTGATCCGGTGCAATGGGGGTGGCACCGACCAGAACCTCTGAAACGCGCCGGTTTTCGGCGTTGATCAAGGTGCCCATATCGTCGAAACGCGGAGGTTGTGTCAGATCAATTATGCAGGACAGCCCGTATAGCACATCAAAGTTGTGACCCACCCGATTTTCGCAAATAAGTTCGGATGCAGATCCGGTTGAAATCTGGTTGAAAACAGCTGCGGACATCTCAAGCCAGTCCACGATTTGGTCACCGGATACAATGACACCCTGCAATTCGTTTGGAAAAACATGCAGGTCAACCACGTTACGCAGGAATATCTCGCCAGGCTTAACATCCGTATAGAATCGCGGCCCGGCCCGACCGCCGAATTTCGAAGGTGAAACCGCCGATAAAATCGGAATATCTGCCAGGTCGGTTTCGGACATACACAGACGTAACGCGGCAGCCTGGGCGGCGGCGACCAGCCTCAGCCCACGGTCCTCGGTGCAAAAGCTGAAATAGCTGTGCAGATGGTGCGGGGTGCGCCCGACCGGCTGGCCCGCTCGCCTGCGGGTTTCGGCATGACCAGAGGAAAAGAGATGCAACAATTCCGGATCTTCGGGCGCCAGTGATACGATTTCGTCGGGACGCCCCGCAGATATCGGTCGCAGCGCCGCCCGGGCTTCGCCAACGGTCCAGCCGCCGCGCTCTGCCGAGTGAAGTTTCAGGTCGACCACCCCCAGATGTGATCCGGCCGTTCCGGGTAAGACAACTGGTTTGCCATGCACCAGAGTGTTTTCAGAGCCGGCCTTGGCGGGATAGGTCAAATGGGAATGACCAGCAATTATTGCGTCGATACCTTCGATTTCGGCCAGCGGAATAATCGCGTTTTCCATATTCCGTTGTGACGTGTCCGGTCCGAAACCGGTATGGGCCAACGCGATGATCAGGTCGCAATTTTCGTCTTGGAGCTTTCTGACTTTGTTTGCCGCACAAGTCAGGATGTCCTGAGTGGTAAGGGTGTCGTGCAGCTTGTGCGCCTCCCATTGCGCTGTCTGAGGGGGGAGGACCGAAAAAACACCAATTTTCAAGGCCATAGGTGTCGGCGAGCCAGGGATCTCTTTGTGCAAAATGACATGATCTTGCCAGATCTGTGGCCCATTCGTGCGCAAGGCATTGCTGCTGAGCACAGGGCAGGGGGCGTCAGAGATAACGTGCTGTAAGAATTGAAGCCCAAATCCGAAGTCGTGATTTCCCAGGCCAATCGCGTCATATCCCAGGCTGCCGAAGGCCTGCATCAGGATGTGCGGCGCATTGGCGGGATCGGCAGCCCAATCCCCCAACGGTGTACCCTGCAGAGCGTCTCCGTTGTCGAAGAGCAAGACGATATCTCCGTCTGCCTCAGCCTCGTTCCGCGCCTGCCGGATCAGGCTGGCCGTTCGGGTCAATCCGATCGTAGGTTCGTCTTGATCCGCGTAATAATCAAAACTGCACAGGTTCATGTGCAGATCGGTGGTCGCCAAAATCCGGATACCTACAGACTGATCAGACAAATGCGAAATTGTTTTCAATACTCTACTTTTGGCAGTTTTATGAATAACAACTTCAACAAAAAGCATAGTAAGTGCAAATTTTTTTATGTACTTGCGGTAATTTGACAGGATCGCCTCGGTTTTCGGTCGTGGAATTGTCGTTGCAACACCGAAGCTGTCATGGCAGCCCTGTGCAGGCGAACCAGAGGAATTTAAATGAAGAACGCGGAACAGGTAACGTTTGGTGGATCAGGGCTGGATCGTGCCGCACATCTTCGTGGAGACGTCGACGCGATGGCAGCAGCGCGAGCACATCCGAAAGCGAAATGCCTGTTGCTGTGGCGCGGAAAGCTGCTGGTTCAAGGAGAGGCCCTTGATCAACTCTGCTTGTTACCTGTCTTGCACGAGCTGATCGCAAATGGTCCCGGTGGGATCGTCCCAGCGCCAGTATTGCTTGGTCTCTCGGATGAGGTTCCGGTTTTTGCCTTTGATATATCCGATTGGATGCCCGAGGGCGTTGACCTGTCCGAGCTTGGAGCATTCTTCGACCGATCAGAGCAACAGCACCCGGATTTGCCTGAAGGTCAGGTTTTTGTCGAATTGCGCCGCATCATGGCGCGCCTTTCCCCACGTGATGCCGAACTTTCGGCTTCCGCCAAGGCGGTCATCGCCTGGCATGAAACCCATAGGTTTTGCGCTCGTTGCGGCGCCGCCAGCGATATGGCGCAAGCAGGATGGCAACGCAGTTGCCCGTCGTGTGGGGGGCAGCATTTCCCACGCACCGACCCGGTGGTCATCATGTTGATCACATATAGGAATTCGGTGCTGATGGGGCGATCCCCGGGATGGCCTGAAGGGATGTATTCGCTACTGGCCGGATTTGTCGAACCCGGAGAAACGCTGGAAGCGGCGGTGCGCAGAGAGGTGATGGAAGAGGCCGGTGTCCCCGTCGGGCAAGTAACCTATCTTTCCAGCCAGCCCTGGCCCTTTCCGGCGTCACTGATGTTTGGCTGTGCAGGCGAGGCATTGTCGCAAGAAATCACTATAGACCCGGTTGAAATCGAAGACGCGATATGGGTGAATAAGGCTGAAATGATGCAGGTCTTTGCTGGGGAACATCCCAGCCTTCTGCCAGCGCGCAAAGGCGCGATTGCGCATTTTCTGCTGCAAAACTGGCTTGCAGATACGCTCGACTGACAAAATACTGGGCGAATAGGCAAGAGAACGATAACCCACCATGCAATTCTCCGCACGTGAAGATATTCAGGCCCCTGTCAACGCCGTGTTCGAAATGTTTGCGGATTTCGAACGGTTCGAGCGGATGGCAATGCGCCGCGGGATCGAGGTCCGGCGTTTGTCAGGGCATATGGGCGTTGTGCCCGGTACATCCTGGGAGACCGAGTTCCGTATGCGCGGAAAGCCCCGGCGCGTGGAAATCAATATGGCCGAATGTGATCCACCGACCCATATGCGGTTCGAGGCGGCAAGCAAGGGAATGAATGGCTCAACCAGGGTCGAGTTTCTGGCCCTGTCGCAACGTAGAACCCGGCTGACCGTGGATATGTCGCTATCGGCCAAATCCCTGCCTGCACGGCTGTTGCTGCAATCGCTCAGATTGGGTCAGTCGCGGTTCCGGCGACAGTTTCAGGCCCGCCTCAGCGAATTCGCGCGGGAAATGGAAGAACGTCATCTGCACGGTTCTTGAGAATTCCGAGACAAGAGGCCCTGAATGTCTGATGTGATATTGCGCAGCGCTGTTGTGGATGACGCCAAAGGTATTTCCGAGGTCCTGCAAGAGATCGTGACCGCCGGTAAGCGCACCAAACCCAGCGATGAGGGTTTTGCCAAAGAGCATTACATCAGCCACCACGGCAGCATCCAATGCACCGTGGCGGTGCAGGGTTCACAGGTATTGGGCTTTCAGGCGCTGAAACTGGCCGTCGACGGAAACCCTTATGGCGTAACAGCCGGTTGGGGCATCATCGGAACACATATACGTCCATCAGCCGCGCGCATGGGGGTCGGGCGGGCCCTATTTCAGGAAACGCTGCTGGCGGCCCGCGCCGCAGGTCTGCCTGCAATAGACGCGACCATTGGCGCGCAAAATGCCGAAGGCCTGGCCTATTACGCGGCCATGGGATTTGTCGATTACCGCTCACATGAAGGGGCGATGTGCAAGAAATACCGGCTGGGTTGACCTAGCCGCGCGGCTGGACTGCCGGATAGACGCCCAGAATCTCGACATTGGTGGTAAAATGTTCCAGCTCTTCCAGGGCCAGTTGCACATTGCGATCGTCCGGGTGCCCGACAATATCCGCATAGAACTGAGTGGCCGTGAACGACCCGTCGACCATATAGCTTTCCAGCTTGGTCATGTTGACACCATTGGTGGCGAACCCGCCCATCGCCTTATACAGCGCGGCCGGGATGTTGCGGACCTGAAACACAAAGCTGGTGATCATCCCATGCGCCCCGCGCCGCGACAGGTCCGCATCGCGTGACATGATCAAAAAACGCGTGGTGTTGTCGTCGCTGTCCTCGATATGGCGGGCAAGGACGTTCAGGTTATAGATCTCTCCGGCCAACTCGCTGGCCAGCGCGGCAGAATGCAGTTCGGCAGCCTCGGAAACCTCGCGCGCGGCGCGGGCATTGTCCGGGCTGACGCGTCCGTGAATGCCGTGCTGCTTCAGGAACCCAGCGCATTGTGGCAGCAGTACCAGATGCGAATGCGCTTCGGTGATGTCGCTCAGCTTGGCACCGGGGACGGCCAACAAATTGATGTGTACGCGAACAAAAGCTTCGTCGATGATATGCAACCCGCTATGGGGCAGCAGGCGGTGAATATCGGCCACCCGCCCATAGGTCGTATTTTCGACCGGAAGCATCGCCAGGTCTGCTTTGCCGGACCGAACTGATTCGATCACATCCTCAAATGTGCGGCAGGGCAGGGCCTCCATATCGGGACGAGCGTTTCGGCATGCCTCGTGGCTATAGGCACCGGGTTCTCCCTGAAATGCGATACGTTTTGTCATTTGGTCGATTCCGTGCAACAAGTTCCAGAATTGGGCGTTTAGTCGCGGTGTCTATACCTTGCCTCTTGTAAGGGGAAGCCTTAGACACCCCGCAGACAGCTGAAATGGACTCGCGATCAATGTTCGACACGATGACAGTTACCAAGGCCGCAGCAGGCCTGTTTGGCACCTTCCTGGTGCTGCTTCTGGCCAAATGGGCCGCAGAAGAGCTTTACCACGCCGATGCCCATGGCGAGACGGCTTCGTACATCATCGAAACCGAAAGCGCAGGCGAAAGCGCCAACGGTGAAGAGGTAGTATTTGAAGAGCTTCTGGCCGCCGCCGACGTTGAAAAAGGCGCCAAAGTTTTCCGCAAGTGTACCGCGTGTCACAAGCTGGAAGACGGTGCAAACGGCACAGGCCCCTATCTGTATGGTGTCGTTGACCGCCCTGTCGCAACGGCCAGCGGTTTTACCGGCTATTCGCCACCGATGCAGGCCCATGGCGGCAACTGGACACCCGAAGCACTGGATGCCTTCCTGACCAAGCCAAGCAGCTATATCTCGGGCACATCCATGAGTTTTGCTGGCCTGAAAAAACCGCAGGACCGTGCCGATCTGATTGCCTATCTGCAGACAATCGGCAACTGATGCCAGACCGGCACATCTGAAATTCAAAGCCGCTGCCCCGTGCAGCGGCTTTTTTTGTATGAAGAAACCTTCACAATGCGCTCACGCATTCTAAACTTGAATCAGTCAACGCTGGACCTTTAGCTTCGTTCAGGCGCAAGACTATAAGAAGTGACGCAACAGGGGATGAGCCAAATGGAATCCAACCGACAGATTGTTCAGGCACGTGCATTGGATTTCAGAGGTTGGTTGACCATACCGATTACCGGCTTTTTGCTGCTTGCGCTCATGACCTCTCAACTGTTTGCCGAAGAGACCATCATCAAAAGCCACGGATTCTCGGAATTTGGCGATTTGAAATACCCTGAAGGGTTTGCCCATTTCGACTATGTTAATCCTGATGCGCCGCGCGGCGGAGAGTTGTCTTATGCAGCACAAGGGACATTTGACAGTTTCAACCCTTACACGCGGCAGGGCCGCGCGGGTGCGCGTTCTGCGGATCAGTATGAATCCCTGATGGTCGCGTCCTATGATGAAACGGCCACTTACTACGGTCTGCTGGCAGAAAGCCTAGAATACCCGGAAAGCCAGGATTGGGTCATCTTCAACATGCGACCTGAGGCGCGGTTTTCCGATGGAACCCCGGTGACTGCTGAAGATGTTGTGTTTTCGCATAATCTGCTGCTGGAACAGGGGTTAAAATCCTACGCCGACGCCGTCCGCGAGATGATTCCGCGTGCCGAAGCGCTGGATGATAATCGGGTTAAATTCTACTTCGCACCGGATATCCCGCGCCGTGGCCTAATAAGTCAGGTTGCCGGGACATCTGTGTTTTCCAAGGCCTGGTTTGAGGCAGACCCCGAAAACCGGCGGCTCGACAAATCCCGGCTTGAGCCCGGTATCGGATCCGGACCTTATGTTTTGGACAGCTATGACATCAACCGGCGCATCGTCTACAAGCGCAACCCGGACTATTGGGGCGACCACGTTAATGTGAATGTTGGCCGCAACAACTATGACTCCATCCGGATCGAATATTTCGCGGACTCGATTGCTGCGATGGAAGGGTTCAAGGCGGGCACGTTCACACTACGCCAGGAAAACAATTCAAAAAGCTGGGCAACGGCCTATGATTTTCCTGCCATAGCAAACGGAACAGTGGTTCGGGTAGAGCTGGAAGACGGGGATGTCCCCAACGCTTCGGGCTTTGTCATGAACCTGGACCGACCGCAATTTCAGGATCCCAAGGTGCGCGAAGCCGTCCAGTTAGGGTTCAACTTCGAATGGACGAATGAAAGCTTGCAATATGGCCTGTTTCAGCAGCGCGACTCATTCTGGCAGGGAACTCACCTAGAAGCGACGGGGCTGCCCGAGGGGCGTGAACTGGAGGTTCTGCAAAGCCTGGGCGATGCGCTGGACCCTGCGGTACTGACCGACCAACCGGTCGTTGCCCATGAATCCCGCGCCGAGCGTCAGAATGATCGCCGCAATCTGCGCGCCGCGATGAAGCTGCTGGATGAGGCGGGTTGGCAGGTGGGCGAAGACGGTATCCGCCGCAATCAAAACGGTGAAGTACTGGCCATAGAATTTCTGTCAGACCAGCCGACTCTTGATCGTATCATCCAGCCATTTGTCGCTAACCTGAGGACGATGGGCATAGATGCAACCTACAATCGTGTGGACAATGCGCAATTCACCCTGCGCCGCCGTGACCGGGATTTCGACATGATTTTCGGCGGGTACCCAAGTTCGCTGCAACCTTCGACGGGACTGTACCAGCAATTCGGAACCGAGGCGGCCTCGTATTCCGTATTCAACCCGTCCGGTGCGTATGGCCCGGATATTGAACCGCTGATCGACAACATCGTGGCAGCGACCAACAGCGAAGAGTTGTTTGCCAATGTTCGTGCCCTGGACCGTGTTTTGCGGGCCAAGCGGATCATGGTGCCCACTTGGTATTTGGGCAAATACTGGGTTGCCTATTGGGACATGTATGAATACCCGGAAAACCTGCCGCCTTATTCATTGGGAGTCGAAGACCTGTGGTGGATCAACGCCGAGCAGGAAGCCCAGTTGAAATCCTCCGGCGCCTTGAGGTAATCCGCCCAAATGGGAGCATATATTCTAAGACGCCTGCTGCTGGTCATTCCCACATTGCTGGGAATCATGATCGTCAACTTCACCCTTGTGCAGTTTGTTCCAGGCGGCCCGATTGAACAGATCATCGCCCAGATGGAGGGTGGTGGAGATGTATTTGAAGGTATCGCTGGCGGTGGTGGCGATATTGAGCAGCAGACCGGCGGAACAAATGATCGCTATATCGGCGGGCGTGGCTTGCCGCCTGAATTCATCGAAGAACTGGAAAAAGAATTCGGGTTCGACAAACCGCCCTTGGAACGGTTTCTGAATATGATGGGTAATTACCTGACGCTGGATTTTGGCGAGAGCTATTTCCGGTCGATCAGTGTGACCGATCTGGTGCTGGAAAAGATGCCGGTGTCTATTTCGCTGGGGCTTTGGTCGACGCTGATTGCCTATCTGGTGTCGATCCCTCTGGGTATTCGCAAGGCGATCAGGGACGGATCAAGCTTTGACACCTGGACCAGTGGTGCCATCATCGTGGCCTACGCCATCCCGGGATTTCTGTTCGCCATTTTGCTGCTGGTGCTATTTGCCGGTGGGTCCTATTGGCAGATCTTTCCGCTGCGGGGGCTTACCTCGGACAACTGGGACAGCCTGAGTGTATTTGGCAAGATTGCCGATTACTTCTGGCATATCGCGTTGCCGATCCTGGCGCTGACCATCTCTGCCTTCGCAACGCTCACCTTGCTGACCAAAAACTCGTTTCTGGACGAGATTAAAAAGCAATATGTCATGACCGCCCGCGCCAAGGGCCTGAGCGAAAGCCGGGTGCTGTACGGCCACGTATTCCGCAATGCGATGCTGATCGTAATCGCGGGTTTTCCGGCCGTCTTCATCGGTGTGTTTTTCGGAGGGTCAATCATCATCGAAACCATCTTTTCGCTGGATGGATTGGGCCGGTTGGGCTTCGAGGCCGCCGTGGCGCGGGATTACCCGGTTATTTTCGGGACCCTGTTTATCTTTGGCCTAATGGGTCTGGTGGTCGGCATCATCAGTGATCTGATGTATGTGTTGGTTGATCCGCGCATCGACTTTGAAAAGCGGGAGGGGTAAATGGCGCTTTCCCCCCTGAATCAGCGCCGGTGGCGCAACTTCCGTCGCAATGGCCGGGCGTTCTGGTCGCTGATCATCTTCTCGATCCTGTTCGGCCTGTCGCTATTTGCTGAATTTATCGCAAATGACAAACCGATCCTCGTGAAATACCGCGGTGAGCTTTATACGCCGATCTTCAATTTCTACCCAGAGACCGAGTTTGGCGGTGATTTCCAAACCGAAGCAATCTATCGCGACCCCGAAGTGCGTTGTCTGATAGACAGTGGCGGTTTGGATCAGTGCTTTGACGATCCTGACGGCATTATCGAGCAGATCGAGGCCGGATCCTTTGCCGCCGACGGGTTCGAGCGCGGCTGGGCCATCTGGCCGCTGATCCCATACTCTTTCAAAACCAGCGTTGATCGGCCGGGCGCCGCCCCGCTGCCGCCCAACGGTCAGAACCTGTTGGGCACCGATGACACCAAGCGCGATGTGCTTGCACGGGTGATCTATGGGTTCCGTCTGTCCATTCTGTTCACGCTGATGGTCACAGGTGTTGCCAGCCTGATCGGTATCTTCGCAGGCGCCATTCAGGGCTTTTTTGGCGGCTGGCTGGATTTGATCTTTCAACGGATCATCGAGATTTGGTCGGCCACCCCATCGCTTTATGTGATCATCATCATGTTCGCTATTCTAGGGCGCAGTTTCTGGTTGCTGGTGTTGCTCATGATCCTGTTCAGCTGGACCGGATTGGTTGGCGTTGTCCGAGCTGAGTTCCTGCGGGCGCGAAACCTTGAATATGTCCGGGCGGCGCGGGCGTTGGGCGTCAGCAACAGGACGATCATGTTCCGCCACATGCTGCCCAATGCAATGGTCGCCACGCTGACCTTCATGCCCTTCATCGTCACCGGAACGATTGGCGGGCTTGCCTCGCTGGATTTTCTGGGCTTCGGCCTGCCGTCCTCGGCCCCGTCACTTGGCGAGCTGACCTTGCAGGCAAAACAGAACTTGCAGGCCCCTTGGCTGGCCTTTACCGCCTTTTTCACCTTTGCCATCATGCTGTCGCTTCTGGTCTTCATTTTCGAAGGCGTCCGCGATGCGTTTGATCCCAGAAAGACCTTCTCATGAGCCTGCTGGATGTAAACAACCTCAAGGTTTCGTTCCGGCAGGACGGGCAGGTCAGTGCGGCGGTCAAGGGCGTGTCCTTCACGGTGGATCGTGGGGAAACCGTGGCTTTGGTAGGGGAATCCGGGTCCGGAAAATCTGTGACCGCCTTGTCGACCGTTTCGCTGTTGGGCGACAGCGCGATTGTCGAAGGATCGGTGAAATACGACGGGCAAGAGATGATCGGAACGTCCGAGAAGCATCTCATGGATGTGCGAGGCAACGACATCAGCTTCATCTTTCAAGAGCCGATGACATCGCTCAACCCTTTGCACACGATCCAAAAGCAGATGGCTGAATCGCTGGCGCTGCATCAGGGCGTTGTGGGCGACGCGGCCCGTGGTCGGATTGTCGAGCTGCTGACCAAGGTTGGCATCCGTGATCCGCAGGATCGGTTGGACAGCTATCCGCACCAACTTTCGGGCGGACAACGGCAGCGCGTCATGATCGCCATGGCGCTTGCCAATAAGCCGGACATTCTGATCGCAGATGAACCGACCACGGCGCTGGACGTGACCATTCAGGCACAGATACTCGAGTTGCTGGCAGACCTGCAGAAAGCCGAAAACATGGGGATGCTGTTCATCACCCATGACCTTGGCATCGTGCGCCGGATCGCCGATCGAGTTTGCGTCATGAAGGACGGAGAGATTGTCGAAGCCGGTGCAACCGCGGACATCTTCGAGAACCCTCAGCATCCCTATACCCGGAAATTGCTGGCGGCCGAACCGTCGGGCCAACCCGATCCGGTCGCCGCGGATGCAGAAGAGGTCGCCCGCACTGATCATCTGAAAGTCTGGTTCCCGATCCAGCGCGGCTTTCTCAAGCGAACTGTCGGCCATGTTAAGGCGGTGAATGACGCCAGCCTCAGCGTGCGCGCCGGCGAAACCGTGGGGATCGTGGGCGAAAGCGGGTCGGGCAAGACCACGTTGGCGCTGGCCATCATGCGGCTGATCGCGTCCGAGGGTGGTATCACCTTTCGCGACCAGGATGTGCGCCGTTGGTCCACACGCGAATTGCGCCGTTTGCGCAAGGATATGCAGATTGTGTTTCAGGACCCGTTTGGCAGCCTGAGCCCGCGCATGACCTGTATGCAAATCATCGCCGAGGGTCTGGCAATCCACAAGGTTGATCCACACCGCTCCCCGCGTGATCTGGTGGCGGATGTGATGACCGAAGTGGGGTTGGACCCGGCGTCGATGGACCGGTATCCGCACGAGTTCTCGGGCGGGCAGCGGCAGCGTATCGCCATCGCACGGGCGATGGTGCTCCGTCCCAAACTTCTGGTGCTGGATGAGCCGACAAGCGCGCTGGACATGACGGTTCAGGTGCAGATCGTAGACTTGCTGCGAGATCTGCAGCGGAAATACGGGTTGGCATATCTGTTCATCAGCCATGACCTAAAAGTGGTCCGGGCGATGTCACACAATGTCATCGTTATGCGGAACGGTGACGTGATTGAAATGGGCGCTGCCGAAGACCTGTTCGAAAACGCGCAGACAGATTACACCCGCGAATTGATTGCGGCAGCGGGCTGAAGCCCGCTCGCCGTGTTTTTCACGCGTTTGCGGTTTCCCGCGTTGCCGTTTTCGGTATAGGGCCGCGCAGTTCTTCATAGTGATCAAAGCTTAACTTTACCCAACCGGTGCCGCGCGTGGCGCTGGCCAGGGTGCGATGCAACTCATCCTCGGCCACGGCAGGAAGTTGGGCATTGAAAATCTCCCAGCCCGAAGCGTTGGGGTTGCCTTCGAAACCCAGCACTTGACCCTGTAAGGAACTGATCGTGGGGACAAGGTCGCCGACGAAATCGGATGGCAGGTGAATCTCTGCGTTCAGAATGGGCTGCAGGACCACCGGTTTGGCCTGAGGCAGCGCCTCGCGTACGGCGTTCTTGCCTGCGGTGCGGAAAGCATAATCGGAACTGTCCACATTGTGGTGTTTGCCGTCACTCAGCGTGATTTTGACATCAACAACAGGGAAGCCCTCAGGCCCCTGCTCCAGCGCGTCCTTGGCCCCGTGTTCAACTGAAGGAATATAGTTGCGCGGCACCGAACCGCCTTTCACGATCTCTTCGAACTGAAACCCTGATCCGCGCGGCATGGGCGTGACCGAGATCACGACATCTGCAAACTGACCCGCACCACCGGATTGCTTGCGGTGACGGTGGCGGTGTTCGATGGGCGCACGGATGGTTTCGCGATAGGCGGTCTCGATCGGGTCGGCCACGATTTCGATCCCGAAATCTTCGGCCAGTTTGGCGGTGATCCGGCGCATGTGCTGCGGGCCTTGAGAGCCCAGCACCGCATGGCCGGTCAGCTCATCCTGCTCCAGATGGAGACCGGGGTCGATCTCGACCAGACGGGTCAGAGCGTTCGACAGGCGCACGTCATCTCGCTCATGCGCGGGTGATACGATCTGACGTTGGGCGACTGGATGTGATGATGCCCATTCCGGCAACGGAGATTCGGATTTGCTGTCGTAAACATTGCCGGGGATCAGGTGATCGGATTTCACGGCCAGCCCGATCTGACCTGCCTCCAGCCCGGAAATCTGGGTCTTGGCGTCAAGTGTCGTCAGATTGCCGACCGTCTCACCTCCCAAAGCTTCATGCGCACGCACGCCATCTCCCAGGCCACGAAGGACGATGATCTTGCCGATATGTTTCTTCACGTCCGCGAATCCCGCAATGGCGCGGGCAGTCTCGGTGGCCTCATCGCGGTTGGCGGCAATGTTGAACTCAGGGGCTTCGTGCCGCAGGGCTTTCATCAGGCGGGTCAGGCCATTGCCATGGCTGGCCGCGCCCAGACAGGCGGGGATCAACTGGTGGTTCTGCAAAACCTGCGCGGCCAGATCGTAGATCTCGGCACTTGCGGGCTGTTTGTCTTCGATCAGCTGCTCCAACAGGTGATCGTCAAAATCCGACAGCGTCTCTAGCAGCTCGGTGCGGGCTTCTTGTTCGCGGTCCTCGACCGAGAGCGGCAGTTCGATCAGGGCCGAGGGCTGGCCTTCCTGATATTTCCAAGCCCGCTCCGAGATCAGATCGACCGCGCCGACTATTGTCTCGCCGTCGCGAATAGGGACCTGACGTAGGGCGATGTGGTGGGTGCAGTAGGTCTGTAGCGCGGCGATGATATCCCGGATACGGCCATTTGGGGCATCCATCCGATTGATGAACAGGAAACAGGGAATGCCCGCCTCTTCAACCAGCCGCAGATAGGGCGCGCACAAGACAGCCGCGTCTGGGTCCGGCGGGACAACCACAACCGCCGCATCCGAAATCGCCATGGCTGGTCCGACATAACCCAGATTGTCGCTGCCCCCGTCCACATCGATCGCGCACCAGGGCTCGTCCAAGTAAGAAAAACCGTGCAAGTGCACGGTTCCGGAGACATCGAATGTGGTGGGTCGGTTGTCGAGGCGGCTTATGGCCTCGACCAGGGTTGTCTTGCCAGATTGGCTGGGGCCGAGGACGGTGAATACGCGCATGAGTGATGTCCCTCTTTTCAGGTTGCAGTAATACCTGCACGAAAAGGGCCGACCCACACGGCTGCGTGGGCGAGGACTGACTGCGAATTCACCTGCCTCAG
Organism: Ruegeria sp. CDSC042; assembly: GCF_059610745.1. Classification (NCBI taxonomy): domain Bacteria; kingdom Pseudomonadati; phylum Pseudomonadota; class Alphaproteobacteria; order Rhodobacterales; family Roseobacteraceae; genus Ruegeria; species Ruegeria sp. CDSC042. The sequence continues at coordinate 34,336 of NZ_JBXWOF010000008.1, read as the reverse complement.
GGTTCGGATCGTTCCGCCCAAGTGTGAAGACAACCAGAGGCTCGCGTCAAGCCCCTGTACTGGTATCTAAGCGGCGGGCCGCACAACCGGGCCCACCTGTAAGCGATCAGATCGCCGAGCTGTGGCCTGCCTTGCTCAGGTCATAGGCGTCAAAGCTGCGGGCAATCATTCGGGTCAGCGGCCGGGCCTCGGGTGGAATGAACAGGCCATCCTTGGTGACGTGTAGCAGATTGTTGAAGTCGGCATTGGCCTTCTGGTACATCTCGTTCAGCTCTTGGGCGGATATGTTGTGGTCACGCAGAATCTCAGCCGAATTGATCTGAAAATCACACATCAGCGCTTCGATCAGACGTGCGCGCAAAATGTCCTGCCCTTTGAACAAATGCCCGCGCGAGGTCGAAAAGCGCCCCTCGCGGATGGCTTTCGTATAGGCCGATGTTGCCGGTGCGTTCTGGGCGTAGCCCTGAGGAAACCGCGAGATCGAGCTTGCGCCCACACCGATCAGCACCTCGGCCTGATCATCCGTATAACCCTGAAAGTTCCGTTTCAGTCGCCCGGCCCTGAGCGCATGTGTCAGACCATCATCCTGCGTGGCAAAGTGGTCAATTCCGATCTCGGCGTAATCATCCCAGAGGAACAGTCGACGCGCCGTCTCGAACAGCTCCAGACGTTGCTCGGGCGTGGGCAATGCGTCCGAAGGAATCAACTGTTGCCGCTTGGCCATCCACGGCACGTGGGCGTATCCGTACAGCGCAACGCGGTCGGGGTTCAGTGACAGCAGTTTCTGTACGCTTTCAGTCATCCTTGATTTGGTCTGATGCGGCAGACCGTACAGGATATCTGCGTTCAGACTGGTAATGCCGCGGGCACGGATCATGTCCACAGCTGCGCGCGTGGTGTCATAGCTTTGGACGCGACCGATAGTTTTCTGAATCTCATCGTCGAAATCCTGCACGCCGATCGAGGCGCGGTTCATGCCCGCTTCGGCCAGCGCGTCCAGTCGGGCTTGGTCAATCTCGTTCGGGTCGATTTCGACCGAGAATTCAGCACCCGGGCCCAGCGGGATAACATCCAGAATGCGTGTGGCCAGATCTCGCATCAGATCGGGATTCAACAGCGTTGGTGTGCCGCCGCCCCAGTGCAGACGCGAGAGGGTGACGCCTTGAGGCAGGCGCGCGGCCAGCAGATCAAGCTCGGCCTTGAGGACATCGACATAGGCGATGACCGGGTTGTCAGTTTGCGTCCCCTGTGTTCGGCAGGCACAAAACCAACACAGCCTGCGGCAGAAGGGCACGTGTATGTACAACGAGACGGAGCTGCCGGGTTTAATGCCGGTAATCCAGTCTTCGTAAAGGTTTACCCCCACATCATTGTTGAAGTGAGGGGCTGTTGGATAGCTTGTGTAGCGCGGTACTTTCGCGTCAAATAGTCCAAGCTTTGCAAGTTGTGGTTTAACTATCATGGCGATACCGTTAGAGGACGGCACGCCTAGCAACCTTGATAGAGATCAAGTGGGAACGCGCATGACACAGATTTTCAAAATCGATCATACAAACTGTGAAGATTGTCCAATCCGCCACAGAGCAGTCTGTGCGCATTGCGATGTTCATGAGCTGGAGCTTCTTGAAGGTATTAAATATTATCGCAGCTTCGAGGCTGGGCAGACAATCATCTGGTCCGGTGATCAGATGAATTTCGTGGGCTCGGTCGTGTCGGGGATCGCTTCTTTGACTCAGACCATGGAAGATGGGCGCACGCAGATGGTTGGCCTTTTGCTGCCCAGCGATTTCGTCGGTCGTCCCGGTCGAGATTCAGCGCCTTACGACGTCGTGGCAACGACTGACATTGTCATGTGCTGTTTCCGTAAGAAGCCGTTCGAAGAACTGATGGGTGCTACTCCGCATATCGCGCATCGTTTGCTTCAGATGACACTGGATGAGCTGGACGCTGCCCGTGAATGGATGCTGGTGCTGGGGCGCAAGACTGCGCGCGAAAAAATCGCAAGCCTGTTGTCCATCATCGCGCGCCGGGATGCGTCGATTGGGCAGAACGGGAATTCCAGCCCAATCGTTTTTGATCTTCCGCTGACGCGCGAGGCGATGGCAGACTACCTTGGCCTTACACTGGAAACCGTCAGCCGTCAGATATCCGCCTTGAAGAAAGACGAGATCATCTTGCTAGAAGGAAAGCGCCGTGTATCTGTTCCGGATATGGGCCGGTTGATGGAAGAGGCAGGCGACGATTCCGATGGCGGATATCTGGTGTGATTCACATACGGCGTGACCCGTTGTCTTAACCGTGGTTTAGTGGGACCAGTGAAACTGCGTCAGGAGTAAGTCATGGGATTCAGCAGCCTTTTGGCCATGCTGCTTATTGGTGCCATCGCGGGATGGTTGTCCGGAAAGATCATGGAAGGCCGGGGATTCGGCTTGATTGGTAACATCATCGTTGGCGTTGTCGGGGCATTTCTGGCCGGGCTGATTTTCCCAGCCCTTGGTTTTGCCGTCGGCGGCGGTCTGGTCTCGTCAATTATTTTCGCCACCATTGGGGCAATCATTCTGCTTTTCCTGATCGGCCTTGTGAAACGCGGATAAAAGCCGCCCGCTGGGCGGCTCTGCCGTTTCAATGTGCCATGAACACCGGAACAGTCGATTGTTCCAGCATATTGCGTGTCGCGCCGCCCAGGATGGCTTCTCGGAATCGGGAATGCCCATAGGCGCCCATGACGATCATATCTGTTTCGGTATCCGTCGCATGGCGGTTCAGGATGTCCGATACACGCGACATTGTTTTGCTGAGCACGTCGATTTCGCACTTAACTCCGTGGCGCGACAGCATCTGGGACAACAACCCACCGGGGTCCGAGCGATCCGGCCCATGCGTTGGTGGGTCGATCACCACGATCCGCACCTGATCGGCCCCGATCAGGAAGGGTAGGGCGCAGCGAATTGCGCGCATGGCTTCGACGCTTTCGTTCCAGCCGACCAAGACAGTACCGGGCTTGTCAAAAGGCGTCGTGTTTTCGGGTATGACCAGAACCGGAGCGTGACCTTCGAACATGGCTGCCTCGACGATAGGCTCTGCTTCGACGCTGCGGTCTTTTCCGTAAGGTTGCGGCAAAATAACAAGGTCCGAGAACCGCGCCCGATGGGCAACGTGGCGACCAATATCGGCAATCTGGGCCACGCCGCTTTCCGCAGACCAGCGTACGCCGGAACTGTTCAGATAGGTCTCTGCATAGTGCAGGGTGTCCTCGGCCTCTGCTTTGGCGCGGGACAGGGTCTCCTGCAGAATCAGCGCGTTGGCGCCAGCATAGTAATAACCGGTCTGACTGCGATCGACCCCCAGGCACAGGGCTTCGGCATGCGCATCCTGGGCTGTGGCCAGGGCTGCCATCTGTGCCAGCGCCGGGGCCGATTGTTCCGTTTCCGTTAGAACTGTGAGAAGGGACTTATACGCCATCTTGACCTCTTGCCTCCAGGGCCGTTCCGTCCGCGACATTCCGGCCAAATCATTTCTGTAGCCTTGTCATAATATTCGCTATTCTGTCTTGATACAGATCAAAGCAGTTTGGGCTGTCCTCGGACAAAACAACGACCAGTCAAATGGGTTCCGCGACAAAAAAGAATCGCGCGGAGCATGGCAAAGGGACGCAATATGTCAAATTACATCAAGCTGATCGTGCTTGGTCTGATCGTGCTGTTTGCAGCGATCGGGACCAATTATGCACGCGATTTGGCGTATCAGGTGCATGCAATTCTGGTGATGTTGATCGCCGCGGGATTGTTCATCTGGACGCTTAGAAACACGGATGAGCCAGATATCCTCATAGATCGTTCAGGCGAGTACATGGACGATGTGGTCCGTTACGGCGTAATCGCGACGGCCTTTTGGGGCGTGGTTGGTTTTCTTGCCGGGACATTCATCGCCTTTCAGCTGGCCTATCCGGTGCTGAACTTTGAATGGGCACAAGGATATCTGAATTTTGGCCGATTGCGTCCGCTGCATACATCGGCGGTTATCTTTGCCTTTGGCGGCAACGCACTAATCGCAACGTCCTTCTACGTCGTCCAGCGGACCAGCGCCGCGCGCCTGTGGGGCGGCAATCTGGCATGGTTCGTTTTCTGGGGCTACCAGCTGTTCATTGTGCTGGCTGCGACCGGGTATGTGCTGGGTGGAACCCAGTCCAAGGAATACGCCGAGCCGGAATGGTATGTTGACCTGTGGTTGACCATCGTCTGGGTGGCATATCTGGCCGTGTTCCTGGGGACGATTGTCAGGCGGAAAGAGCCGCACATTTATGTGGCGAACTGGTTCTACCTGGCCTTTATCGTTACCGTCGCCATGCTGCATCTGGTCAACAACATGACTATCCCTGTCAGCATCTGGGGTTCGAAATCCGTCATCGTCTGGTCAGGCGTTCAGGACGCGATGATCCAGTGGTGGTACGGCCACAACGCTGTGGGCTTTTTCCTGACCGCCGGTTTCCTGGGCATGATGTACTATTTCATCCCGAAACAGGCCGAACGTCCGGTGTTCAGCTACAAGCTGTCGATCATCCACTTCTGGGCGCTGATCTTCCTGTATATCTGGGCTGGTCCGCACCATTTGCACTATACCGCGCTGCCTGACTGGGCCTCGACACTGGGCATGGTGTTCTCGATCGTGCTGTGGATGCCGTCCTGGGGTGGCATGATCAACGGCCTGATGACCCTATCGGGTGCGTGGGACAAGCTGCGTACGGACCCGGTGATCCGGATGATGGTGATCTCGGTCGGCTTCTATGGCATGTCCACTTTTGAGGGCCCGATGATGTCGATCCGAGCGGTTAACTCTTTGAGCCACTATACCGACTGGACCATTGGTCACGTGCATTCGGGTGCGCTGGGTTGGAACGGCATGATCACCTTTGGTGCGCTGTACTTCCTGGTGCCCGTCTTGTGGAAGCGTGAGCGTCTGTATTCGCTGCAGATGGTCAGCTGGCACTTCTGGCTCGCCACTATCGGCATCGTGCTCTACGCCGCGTCGATGTGGGTGACAGGTATCATGGAAGGCCTGATGTGGCGCGAAGTGGATGCCAACGGTTTCCTTGTGAACTCGTTCGCCGACACCGTGGCTGCCAAGTTCCCGATGTATGTGGTGCGAGCTCTGGGTGGGGTCATGTTCCTCGCTGGGGCGCTGATCATGTGCTACAACCTGTGGATGACTGTGCGGAAAGCGCCGGCCAAAGAGGCCAGCCTGACCGTCGCGGTCCCGGCTGAATAAGGAGGGCCGGAGCAATGGCAATTCTCGACAAACATAAGATCCTCGAGACCAACGCGACCCTCCTGCTGATATTCAGCTTTCTGGTCGTGACCATCGGTGGCATCGTGCAGATCACCCCTCTGTTCTATCTTGAGAACACCATCGAAAAGGTGGAGGGCATGCGCCCTTACACCCCCTTGGAAATGGCGGGCCGTGACATCTATATCCGCGAAGGCTGCTATGTCTGCCACAGTCAGATGATCCGCCCGATGCGGGATGAGGTCGAGCGCTATGGCCACTACTCGCTGGCGGCTGAATCAATGTATGATCATCCGTTCCAGTGGGGGTCCAAACGCACCGGGCCTGATCTGGCCCGTGTCGGTGGTCGTTATTCTGACCAGTGGCATGTGGATCACCTGCGCGACCCGCAGTCGGTGGTGCCTGAATCTGTAATGCCGAAATACGGCTTCCTCGAGCATCGCAAGATTGACGGTAAGTATATCGGTGATGTCATGAAGGCGAATGCGCTGGTAGGCACGCCCTATACCGAAGAGATGCTGGAGAACGCCGTTGCGGATTTCCGGGCGCAGGCCGATCCCGACAGTGACTATGACGGCCTGCTGGAACGCTATGGTGACAAGGTCAGCGTGCGGAACTTCGATGGTCAGCCAGAGCTGACTGAAGCGGATGCGATGGTCGCTTATCTGCAGATGCTGGGAACGCTGGTCGATTTCTCGACCTTCACCCCAGACGCGAACCGGTAAAGGAGGGTGTGATGGAAGAATATACACTCTTACGGCAATTCGCGGATAGCTGGATGTTGCTGCTGCTCTTTGTTTTCTTTGTTGGAATCATAATCTGGGTTTTCCGCCCGGGATCCAGCAAGGAATACAAGGACACCGCGAATATCCCGTTTCGGCATGATGATGCACCAGCGCCCCTGCGGGGCGACGACAATCCCGCCACATCCAAGGAGGCGCGGCAATGAGCAAGACACCTGAAAAACAGCCGGGTGATCCGAGTACAACCGGCCACAGCTGGGATGGTATCGAAGAATTCGAAAACCCGATGCCGCGCTGGTGGTTGTGGACATTCTACGCCACCATCTTCTGGGCGGTAATCTATACGATCATGTATCCCGCATGGCCCTTGGTTCAATCCGCCACTGCTGGCGTTTTGGGCTGGTCCTCTCGCGCTCTGGTACAAGAAGAGATGATTGCGTTTGAAGAGGCGAATGCCCCTTGGAACGCCAAGCTTGTGGAAACATCGCTTGAAGATATCTCGGCAGATCCCGAACTGCAGCAATACGCGGCGAATTCCGGGGGTGCGGTGTTCCGTACCTGGTGTGCGCAATGCCACGGCTCAGGCGCGCAGGGTGCACCAGGATTCCCGAACCTGCTGGATGACGCCTGGCTGTGGGGCGGTTCGCTTGAGGATATCGAGACCACAATCGCCTATGGCATTCGCAACGAGGAAAGCGACGATGCGCGCTATTCCGAAATGCCTGCATTTGGCGAAATTCTGGAACATGACGAGATCACCCAAGTGGTTCAATACGTGATGTCCCTGACCAATGCGCAGACTGATGACGTAGCTGCGCAGGCAGGCAAGGTTGTCTTCGAAGATAACTGTTCGTCCTGTCATGGCGAGGATGGCACTGGTGACGTCTTTCAGGGCGCACCCAACCTGACCGATGCGATCTGGCTCTATGGTGGCGACGCAGAGGCATTGACTGAGACCGTGACCAATAGCCGTTTCGGTGTAATGCCTGCTTGGGAAAACCGCCTTACGGACGCGCAGATCCGCGCTGTGACGGCCTATGTCCACCAGTTGGGTGGCGGTCAGTAAGGCCAAAAGAATACCTTCGGACGGTTCGCCGCCCGAAGGTTAAGGCACCGGCTGTTCTCTCTGTTCGCGCGTTTCCTGAACAGCCGGTGCTACTATTATCAGACTACAGGCCCCCATTGGTGCAGTCCAGATGCGCCTTTTCGCGCGGGCCAGACTTTTCAATCCACCAGTGATGGTCCGGCAGCCAGCTGCTGCGCGCAAGGTCGCGGCTATCTGTGCCAGTGCCTTTGCCGTTAGCCTCTGTTTTGGTGGCTACCATGAAACTTCGTGCCAGTATCGCAAGCATCTGATCCCTCCTGGATTGTGTTGCCGCTGTTATCAGGATTGATCTTTAGCCTGATAAATGCGACTCAATTACCATTCCAATATGTAAGTAGGACTTACAGATGAACTGGATGGATATGCCGCCGCTTGCGGCTTTGCGCGCCTTTTCTGCCTTTGCTGAGACTGGAAATGTTGTTCAGGCAGGGGCGTCGCTGAATGTCAGTCACGCAGCGATCAGCCAACAACTGCGTGCGCTTGAAAAACACCTGGATCTGGCCCTTCTGGACCGATCCGGTAAATCCATGACCCTGACGGCCGAGGGCAAGGTTCTGGCGCGTGCCCTGTATTTGGGATTTGGGGCCATAGGTGCGGCGGTCACTGACCTGAAGCGTACAACCGAGGATCGCCCGGTCCACGTATCGCTGACGGCCTCTTTCGCAGCTTCGTGGCTTATGCCGCGCTTGCCCGCATTTCAGGCCGAGCATCCAGGCATTCACCTTGCGCTGGATCCTTCGCCCCGGTTGGTCGATCTGCGCCCGGGCGGCGTGGATCTGGCGATCAGATATGGGGCAGGGGACTGGCCCGATGTGACGGCTGAACTGCTGTTGCAAAGTCCGATCGTGATTGTCGCTGCGCCATCCCTGTTGACTGGGCGGGCACCTGTGACACCTAAAGCACTCAGCCGTCTGCCCTGGCTTGAGGAGTTCGGCACAACGGAGGCAACGCAATGGCTGGCCCGTCACGGCGTGGACCACAGCCCCGGCGCTGGCCGCATCGCCTTGCCGGGAAACCTGCTGCTTGAGGGAGTGCGCGCCGGGCAAGGTGTGACGGCCACCGTGCGGCATTTTGTCGAAGCGGATATCATTGCGGGTCGATTGGTCGAACTGTTCCGCGAACCCGACGGGCGCGGATACCATATTGTCACCGGTAATATGCCGCTTCGTCCAGGGGTGAAGATATTTATCAGGTGGCTCAGGCGGCAAGCTGGTAAGATGTGACAAAAGGTGTCTTTACGATGCGCTTTTGACCCATGTCAAAGTGGCTGCCCGTATGATCTGGAAGAAGACGCCGTAGAACAGCTACATCTGGAGCCAGCCCGTGAGCGATTCCGACCCCGCCCCCAGCCTATACGCAGCGCGCGAACCGATCTTTCCCCGCCGCGTGTCCGGCCCGTTTCGCAACCTGAAATGGTTCATCATGGCGGTAACGCTGGGGATCTATTACGTCACACCCTGGATCAGATGGGATCGTGGTCCCAGCCTTCCGGACCAGGCGGTGCTGCTGGATCTGGCCAACCGGCGCTTTTACTTTTTCTGGATCGAGATCTGGCCGCACGAGTTCTATTTCGTGGCCGGGTTGCTGATCATGGCCGGTCTGGGCCTGTTTCTGTTTACATCGGCGCTGGGGCGCGTGTGGTGCGGCTATGCCTGCCCGCAGACCGTCTGGACTGATTTGTATATCTTGGTCGAGCGCTGGATCGAAGGTGATCGAAACGCCCGTCTGCGCCTGCATCGTCAGAAAAAGATGGATTTCCACAAAGCAAGGCTGCGCGTCACCAAATGGGTCGCCTGGCTGTTTATTGGTCTGGCAACGGGTGGTGCCTGGGTGTTCTATTTCGCGGATGCGCCAACGCTTGTCCGTGATCTAGTGACCGGAAATGCACATCCGGTCGCCTATACAACCATATTGATCCTGACGGGGACGACCTTTTTGTTCGGTGGGTTCGCACGTGAGCAGATCTGTATTTACGCCTGTCCCTGGCCGCGCATTCAGGCCGCGATGATGGACGAGGATACTCTGGTGGTTGGGTATCGCGAATGGCGCGGTGAACCGCGCGGCAAAGGCAAGCGGACCGCGGATTCCGATCTTGGGGACTGCATTGATTGCATGGCCTGTGTGAATGTCTGCCCTGTCGGTATCGACATCCGCGACGGTCAGCAGCTTGAATGTATCACCTGTGCGCTGTGCATCGACGCTTGCGATGACATGATGGCCAAAATTGGCAAGCCGCGTGGCTTGATCGACTACATGGCGTTGAGCGACGAATCGAGTGAACGCGCCGGTCATCCGCCCAAGAATGTCTGGAAACACATCCTGCGGCCTCGGACCATTATGTATACGGGTATGTGGTCTGCAGTTGGCTTCGCGCTTTTGTTCGCCCTGTTCATCCGGTCTGACATTGATCTGACCGTAGCGCCGGTGCGAAACCCGACATTTGTAACCCTTTCCGACGGCACTATTCGTAACACCTATGATGTACGACTGCGGAACAAACATGGCGAGGACCGCCCATTTCAACTGACCCTGTCCGGTGATCCGGCCCTGAAGATACAGATCGAGGGGGTTGAAGGTGAGACTGTCAATGTGACGGCGGATACGGCACAATTGACCCGTGTTTACATCGTCGCATCGGGCGACACCGGGCCAGCAACTTTGGATACGACGCCGGTCCGCATCTGGGTCGAAGACCTGCAGAGCGGTGAGCGCGCCTATAAGGACACCACGTTTAACGGACGAGGGAACTGAACATGGCTGAACGTAAATTCACCGGCAAACATGCGCTGGCTGTGTTCGTTGCATCCTTTGGCGTGATCATCACGGTGAACCTGGTTCTGGCCTATAGCGCGGTGAAGACCTTTCCGGGGCTCGAGGTCAAGAATTCTTATGTGGCCAGCCAGGAATTCAACGAACGCCTGAAGGAACATCAGGCGCTGGGCTGGTTTATCCGCGCCGAGATGTCGGGCGGCTTGCTGATCCTGCATATAACCGATCAGACGGGCGCACCGGTCAAGGTGGCTGACCTGCAGGCCGTTGTGGGCCGCGCGACCCATGTCAAAGTTGATTTTGCTCCTGATTTCACATTCGACGGGACTGCATATGCGACTCCGGCATCGCTGGGTCCGGGCAACTGGAACATTCGGCTGGTTGCCAAAGATCACAGCGGGGCCGAGTTTGCACAGCGCGTGCCGCTTTATGTGAAGGGCTAGGGGATGTCTGCGCAGATGTCCTCCGGCACCGCAGCTTGCCCCGGCTGTATCGCCGCCCCGGCAGAGCCCGCAAGGCCGATCCCGCAGGATGTGCAGATCGCGCTGTCATTGCCGGGAATTCACTGCTCGGCCTGTATTGCCACGGTCGAGCGTGAATTGAATGCCCAGCCCGGGGTCGAGGACGCGCGCGTGAACTTGACCTTGAAACGCGCGATGGTCAAAGCCGCGCCCGATCTGCGGGCCGCCGATCTGATCCCGGTGCTTGAACGCGTAGGCTTTGAGGCGCACGAGCTGGACCCTGGATCCCTGTCTGCCACGCAGTCCGACAAAGCTGGTCGCGACCTGTTGATGCGGTTGGCGGTGGCTGGTTTTGCCTCGATGAATGTAATGTTGCTGTCTGTCTCTGTCTGGTCAGGGGCAACCGATGCAACGCGCGACATGTTCCACTGGATTTCGGCAGCGATTGCTTTGCCTGCGATCGCGTTTTCGGCGCAGCCCTTCTTTGCCAATGCTTGGAGCGCCCTGCGCGTCGGTCGCCTGAATATGGATGTGCCGATCGTGTTGGCAATCCTGTTGGCATTGGCCACATCGCTGTGGGAAACCGCGCTGAGTGGTGAGCACGCCTATTTTGACGCCGCCCTGACCCTGACGTTCTTTCTGCTGGCCGGTCGCTATCTGGATTACCGTACCCGCGCCGCCGCCCGATCCGCAGCCGAGGAGTTGACCGCGTTGGAAGTTCCGCGCGCGATCAGGCTGGCCGATGGTCAAGAAGTTGAGGTGCCCGTCGCAACGCTGAGCGTGGGTGATCTGATCCTGGTACGTCCCGGAGGCCGAATGCCGGTGGATGGCGAAATCGTTTCCGGGCAATCCGAGCTCGACCGATCGCTGCTGACGGGTGAAACCTTGCCGGTATTTGCGGAAACCGGTCTGACGGTCAGTGCTGGCGAGGTAAATCTAACGGGTCCATTGACCGTACGGGCGACAGCCGTGGGTGAGGATACTTCGCTGCACCGCATGGCCGATCTTGTGGCCATCGCGGAATCTGGGCGGTCGCGTTATACTTCGCTGGCGGATAAGGCAGCCAAGCTTTATGCACCGGGCGTGCATATCCTGTCGGCGCTGAGCTTTCTGGGCTGGTATATCTATTCCGGCGATATCCGCACCGCGCTGAATATCGCAGCAGCGGTGCTGATCATCACCTGCCCCTGTGCGCTGGGTCTGGCCGTGCCGGCGGTGACGACTGCGGCCTCGGGCCGGTTGTTCCGCAAGGGGATGCTGATCAAACACGCCACAGCGCTGGAACGCCTGGCCGAGGTGGATACGGTTGTGTTCGACAAGACGGGAACACTGACCTCGGGAACGCCGGAGCTGACCAATCTTGCGGATCATGCGCCCGGAGATCTGGAAATTGCACTGGCACTGGCCGAGGCCTCGTCGCACCCGCTCTCTGTTGCGCTGGCGCAGGCTGCCCGTCAAGCGGGGGTCACGCCTGCAAATGTAGAGGGGATCTCTGAAGTTCCGGGGTACGGCACCGAAGGCATCTTTCAGGACCATCCCGTGCGTCTGGGACGCGCCGAATGGACCGGTGGGCAAGAGGCTGAACAAACTGCGGCCTGGCTGTCGTTAGCAGGGCGGGCGCCTTCAGTATTCTTGTTCTCGGACACATTGCGCGCCGGTGCGGCTGAGGCGGTTCAGGCGTTTCGCGATGAGGGGAAAAAGGTCATTTTGATCTCGGGCGATACGCAAGGCGCGGTTGAGATGCTGGCCGGTAAGCTGGGGATTGAGACATGGATTGCGCAGGCCCTGCCGCAGGACAAGGCAACCCATGTGCAAAGCCTGCGGGATCAAGGCTGCCACGTCCTGATGGTTGGTGACGGGCTGAACGACACGGCGGCGCTGGCCGCGGCGCATGTGTCGATTTCACCGGCCTCGGCGCTAGATGCTGCGCGCGTGGCATCCGATATCGTGCTGTTGGGTAACGACCTGTCGCCGATTGCGGGTGCCTGCGATACCGCGGTTAAGGCAACGAAACGGATTCGCGAGAACTTCCGTATTGCAACCATCTATAATATCATTGCAGTGCCGCTGGCGGTTGCGGGCCTAGCCACGCCGCTGATCGCGGCATTGGCAATGTCGACCTCGTCCATTACCGTTTCTCTGAACGCGCTGCGGCTAAGGTGATCTGAATGGAAGTTCTGGCCTATCTCATACCGATTTCCCTGCTTTTGGGAGGGGTTGGCCTGTTTGCGTTCATCTATACCGTTCGGTCGAACCAGTATGACGACCCTGAAGGCGATGCGCGCCGCATTCTAAGCGACGAATGGGACGATAAGCCCAAGCCCTGACGGCCCCCTTGAAATTGCCTCAATGCCCGGTTATGTCCGGCCCATCCGCTAGCAGAGAGAACAAAGCCAAATGGCAACTATGAATCCGATCCAGTTTATTCAGCAGGTCCGTGCCGAGGTTTCAAAGGTCGTCTGGCCAACCCGCCGCGAGGTGTTGCTGACCACGGTCATGGTGTTCATCATGGCAGCACTGACGGCTGTGTTCTTTGCGCTGGTCGATCTTGGTATTCGTGGTGGCCTGCAGCTGATTCTGGGCATGTTCGGTTAAACCGGGCCGGGCAGGTCGGAAACGTCGCTGCCCCCTTGCACAGCTTGCGATGTCAGAGTAGGTGACGCGGTACTATTCGGAATGGGCGTGCGGCGATTCGGGCTGTGCGCCGCTTTTTATTCCGGGTGACGCGACAGATTTTCAATAACGGCTTTTCCGGTAGATGGAATGCAGCCGAAGGCAAACAAGGACGACAGGTTCATGGCGAAACGGTGGTACTCGGTCAGCGTTCTTTCGAATTTCGAAAAGAAGATCGCAGAGCAGATCCGCACGTCGGTGGCCGAGCAGGGCCTTGAGGATGACATTGACGAAGTTCTGGTGCCCACCGAAGAGGTGATCGAAGTGCGCCGGGGCAAGAAAGTCACAACCGAACGTCGCTTTATGCCGGGTTACGTGCTGGTGCATATGGAAATGTCGGATCAAGGGTATCACCTGGTCAACTCGATCAACCGGGTCACTGGTTTTCTGGGTCCCCAAGGCCGCCCGATGCCGATGCGCGATGCCGAGGTGAACCAGATCCTCAACCGTGTCCAGGAGGGCGAAGAAGCGCCCAAGCTGATGATCTCGTTCGAAATTGGCGAGAAGGTCAAGGTGAATGACGGTCCGTTCGAAGATTTCGACGGCATGGTCGAAGGTGTGGATGACGATAACCAGAAGCTGAAGGTCTCGGTCTCGATCTTTGGCCGAGAAACCCCGGTCGAGCTGGACTTCACTCAGGTCACCAAACAAAGCTAATTTCCAATTAGCGAAATTTGACAACGCCGCGTTGCCCTGGGCACTGCGGCGTTTCTTGTTTTGGAGCCTTCAGCCCGTTATCAGACCTGGGCAAATCAGGGCGGAACTGATCTGTCGAAATCGGGATAATCTTTGTCGTAACCAATCGGGATGGAACCCGGCCGCCTGGCATATTTGGACAACCATGCAAGGCAAGTGGGCAGGTAGATGAAATTCATACATATCACAGATATCCACCTTGTTGACCAAGACGGGCACCTGAATGGCGGCGTTCCTTCGACCCAATTTGCCCGTTGCCTTGAGGATATCGCCAAATGGCATTCGGATGCAGCGTTTTGCGTGATATCTGGCGACCTGGCCGAGTTTGGAAGGGCTGAAGCCTATCAGGTGCTCAAGTCACATCTGGACGGTTTCCAGCTTCCTTGTCACCTGATGATCGGCAACCATGATGATCGTAACGTTTTCAGAACGGTCTTTACGGATGACCCTGTGGATTCAAATGGCTTTGTTCAGCACAGCATCGAGACCGGCGCGGGAAAGTTTATCTTTCTGGATACGACAAAAGACGGTGCGGATATGCATGAAGGCCAGCTGTGCACCTTGCGCTTGAATTGGCTGAAAGAACAGCTGATCTCGGCGGGGGATAAGCCCTGCTATTTGTTCATGCACCACCCGCCTTTTGACATCGGCATTCCCTATGTGGACGACATCCGCCTGGTCGAAGCCGAAGTGTTTTTTGAAACACTCGGTCACGGGCGTAACATTCGCCACGTCTTCTATGGGCATGTCCATCGCATGACCTATGTGAACTGGCGTGGCATCCCGTTCACCAGCCTGCCCAGCATCAATCACCAAATCCCTCTGACTGCCGACAGCGTTGACGGGGAATTCTGTGATGAACCGCCAGCCTATGGTGTTGTGCAGATTGCGGACGACCAGATGGCTGTGCACTATAACACCTTTCTGCAGCGCAATCCGCTTCATCAGACCTGAGATATGGAACTTGGCCTGATTGTTCTGGTTCTGATTTCGGCGGCGACACATCCGCTGCGGGATCTGTTGTTGAAAGACACGGCGCATCCGGTGTCCTGTTATGTCGGTGTGGCGCTGACCTGGGTCATTCTTGCGGCACTTCACGCCCGACTGGTTGGCCAGCCCCTGACCCTCAGCCGCGAGGTCTGGCCTCTGGTGCTGGTTTCTTCCTTGGGGTTGAGCTTTTATTACTATGGCACGCTTTCAGCCCTGCGCCGGGGCAACCTTTCGGTGTATTATCCGATCATCCGTTCCTCGCCGATTGCCATCGTTGCCTTTAGCTGGCTTGCGCTGGATCAGCAGTATTCGTGGCTCATCCTTGTGGGGATTTCGCTGGTCCTGATGGGCAGCCTGATGATCCAGAAATCGCCGGGCGGGTTGCTGCATGATCACAAGGCTTTTGCACTGGCTGTCATGGCGATGCTGGGCTCGGCCGCCTATTCGCTTAGCGATGCAGGCGCTATGCAAAAAACAACGCCCGCGCCTTTCCTGTTCTACTGTTATATCCTGGTGACATTGACCCTTGCCGGCATCCGGGCCTGGGAAGATCGCCATATGTCGACCCCATTTCTAGGCGTGGTACGAGGCTGGACACTCGCCCCGTGGCGGATCGTATTCGCGGGGGTTGCGTCCTATCTATCTTATCTTTTTATCCTGAAAGCTTTCCAGTTAGGCGCCGAGGCCGCACCTGTCAGCGCGGTCCGGCAGGCCTCGATTCCGGTATCCGTAGTCCTTGCCGCGCTCGTCCTGAAAGAGCCGCGCTTTCTCCACCGCATCGGCTGGGCCAGCCTGATCGCGCTTGGGATATTGGCAATCACACAGTCCTGATTTGCCTTTGCGCGACAACTGGCAAGCAAGGCAGAGGTGCACCAGGTTTTCTACATCACTCAGCGAGGTGGCGAAGCGCCCAAGCTGATGATCTCGTTCGAAATCGGCGAGAAGGTCAGGGCCTACTCTGGTCCATTCGTGGATTTTGACGGGATGGTCGAGGGCGTAGATGACCAGAGGCAGGAGGCAAAATTTATTCGGTGGATTTTGAGGGGCCGCATTGCCCTAGCCAGTGCGGCATCTTGGCTGGCTGAACGTTTACATTGATGATCTGGGTTGGTACATAACTGCCCTATTGATTTGACCGAATGTTTTTTCCGAAAAGTGACCACAAGGCGTTTTTCATGCGTGCGTTCATCTATTTTGTTTTCTTGATTTTGGCTGCGTGTACCGCTGATGTTTTGTCACCCGAAGTGTTGTCCTCGAAAGTAGCGCGCGCATCGTCCGCAGAGCTGTGTTCCGCGTATCGGCTCCCAAGTACGACATTGCGGGGGAAACTGATGATCGAAGCAGAGCTGGCTGCTCGAAAAGTAAACCAATGTGGTAATAGCAATTATGGTCAGTACAGCCTGTCTACAGCTGGGACCAAATCCTACGAGCGACCGTTTTCATCCGAGGCAGCAGGGGTTGACTATGATTGTGATGACTTTCCGAATGGCGCAGCAGCGCAAAGGTTCTTCTTAGCGTCTGGTGGACCTGTATCTGATCCACATAATTTGGATCTTGATGGCGATGGTCTCGCGTGTGAGTGGGGTGCTCAGATCAGGAAAGTATCTTCGTACCGCCGACCGGTTGCCAGCGTTAGGCGCGTGACCTCACGATGCTACACGGGTCCAAGAGGCGGAACCTACACAATCACGGCGAGTGGAAACAAGAACTATGGCGGCTGCTAAGTTGCTCTGATAGCCCGCAAGGTTGTGCATGTAGCCTGTGCAATCTCATTGGGCGATGACAGATGCTGTTTTGCTGTTGCTTAGCTTTGGAGCGAGGGTCAGTTTGGGTTCGATGTGGCTGCTTCAGGCCGTGATTCAAACCCTTGCCAATACTTCCGTTCCCCTGTACATGCCGCCTCTATCGTCTTTGGGCGAGATTCTCTCGTGGGAGATTACCGGGATCGCGATCCCGGATCGAACCACGCAACATAATCTGGGTGAAACGCGTTTCACCTTAGTTGAAAGGAAAACCAAATGGCCAAGAAGCTTGCTGGTACAATGAAACTGCAGGTTCCTGCAGGTCAGGCGAACCCGTCGCCACCAGTTGGTCCGGCGCTGGGTCAGCGCGGCATCAACATCATGGAATTCTGCAAGGCGTTCAACGCCAAGACCGCAGACATGGAGCAAGGCGCGCCTTGCCCGACCGTGATCACCTATTATCAGGACAAGTCCTTCACCATGGACATCAAGACGCCGCCTGCGTCTTATTACCTGAAAAAAGCAGCTGGCCTGAAGCCGGTTGGCAAGCGTAATCGCCCCCGTGGTGCGGAAAACCCAGGTCGTGAGACCGTGGCATCCGTGACCTCGAAGCAGGTTCGCGAAATCGCCGAAGCCAAAATGAAAGATCTGAACGCCAACGACGTCGAAGGCGCAATGCAGATCATCCTGGGCTCGGCCCGCTCTATGGGCATCGAGGTGAAGTAAGATGGCAAAACTCGGTAAACGTACCCGCGCTGCGCGCGAAGCTGTCGCTGGCAAGGAAAACCTGTCGGTCGAAGAAGCAGTTGCCCTGGTCAAAGCCAACGCAACTTCGAAATTCGATGAGACCATCGAAATCGCTCTGAACCTGGGCGTTGACACCCGTCACGCGGACCAGATGGTTCGTGGCGTTGTTGGCCTGCCGAATGGCACCGGTAAAACAATGCGCGTTGCTGTATTCGCTCGTGGCCCCAAGGCTGACGAAGCGAAAGAAGCAGGGGCGGATATCATTGGTGCAGAAGATCTGATGGAAACCATTCAGGGCGGCACCATTGAATTCGATCGTTGCATAGCAACCCCGGACATGATGCCCATCGTTGGTCGTCTTGGTAAAGTTCTGGGCCCCCGCAACCTGATGCCGAACCCCAAGGTTGGCACTGTGACCATGGACGTGAAAGCGGCCGTAGAAGCAGCCAAAGGCGGCGAAGTTCAGTTCAAAGCTGAAAAAGGCGGCGTTGTGCACGCTGGCGTTGGCAAAGCGTCCTTCGACGAAGCCAAACTGGCAGAAAACGTTCGTGCATTTGTGACCGCTGTTGCCAAAGCCAAGCCAACAGGCGCCAAAGGCACTTACATGAAGAAAATCGCGCTGAGCTCGACCATGGGCCCAGGCGTGACTCTGGATGTGGCTGCTGCTGCGGGCGAATAAGTCCCTAGCTTACAGCTAAAATGATTGGACCCGAACGGTGAAGGCTGTTCGGGTCTTTCTTTTTCAGCCTCACTCATACACGGCTTGCAGGCGCAGGTTCAGGCGGTCTCTGCGAAAGCTCTCGTATTCGCTGCAGGATCTGTCCAATCGCCATAAGTCCAGCCAATCCATCACTAGACGTGCGCGCATGCACATATCCAGAACGTCCATCTGAATTGGATGGCGATATTTGCGAAAGAACATGTCTTTGTTTGTTTTCAGGATGCCGCTTTGATCAACCTGATCATCAGTGCCATCGCGAAAGATATCGGACTTTAGAAAGTCGACAATATCATACAAAGCTAGCTTTTCCCGCGTTTCGGTAAAATCCAGGCCGATCATTTCGCCATGCCCGACGATCAGATTTTGACTGTGACAATCTCCGTGTGCAAGGACCAGCAGTTCAGGGGTGCCTTTTAGCTGTAATGCCTCGTCGGTCAGATGCTGGACCATATTCCGCCCCCGGAGCTGTGCTGTGTCCGGGGCAAGACGTAGCAAAGCCTGAAGCCTGTCGATCATCCAGCTAGGGCGGAAATCATAGGTCTTGACGGGCTGAAAGCTGTGCAAATCGTTCAGCCACGATCCGGCGCGCCGATAGATGCGGCCGATCTGGTCGTCATCCGGGCTGTTATAGATAAGATCCGCAGCGGTGGGGCGGTCAATAAACTGCGTCACAAAAAACGCCTCACCCGGTGACATATAGACTGGATCGACAACACCGGCGCTTTCGTATTGCGCAAAGTGGTCGGTCAGCTTTCTGAGCATATCAAACTCATCGCGCAGACGGCCGGTATCAGGCGACAGTAGATCCACCTTGAGGGCATAATCCCGACCCGCACGCTGGACCCTGAGCACTATACGCGAGCCCGCAAAATCATGAGAACGATAGACGCATTCGAAACCCGCCGGTCCATCCTCTGGCGTTTGATCCAGGAACTCCTGAACAAAGTCGCGCGCGCGTTCGTATTCGTCTGTGGTGAGGGTCAGCATTCAGGGATGGATACCTAAGAAGAAAGGGGCTTAGCCAGACTGGACCTCAGCGCATGGAACATGTCAATCTAGGACACTGTTCCGGTGCCAGCTGCGCTGCTCGATCATTTCCGGTTTCTGCCCAATTTACCCCTTGGAAACCCGGCGTAACTGCCATAAAGAGAGCTGCGAAGTAAAGCGTGCGATTCGTCGTGCGCTTTATTTTGTTTCGTCCAAGACGGTGGGTGGTGTCATCTGGCCCCTTAATTCCCTGCCTGAGACGGGTAAGACCAAAGAATTCTGAGGGCTTCGATCCTCGGGCGAATTTTGGCTAATCCCGTAACAACGGACCTGAACGCCGGAGCGTAAGCTGCGGCAAATATGAGCCGGGGTGAGATATCACCCCTAACTTGGAGAAAACTGTGGATAGAGCCCAGAAAGAGAAAGTGGTCGACGAGCTCGGCCAAATCTTCGAAAGCTCTGGCGTCGTAGTGGTTGCACACTACGCCGGTCTGACAGTTGCCGAGATGCAGGACCTTCGCGCACGTGCTCGTGACGCGGGTGGTGCCGTGCGTGTTGCCAAGAACAGGCTCGCCAAAATCGCCCTCGACGGAAAGCCATGTGAAAGCATTGCCGACCTGCTGACGGGGATGACCGTTCTGACCTATTCTGAGGACCCTGTGGCAGCAGCCAAAGTGGCCCAGGACTACGCCAAAGAGAACCAAAAGTTCGAAATTCTTGGCGGTGCAATGGGTGAGAACGCTCTGGATCGTGCCGGCGTTGAAGCCGTGTCCAAGATGCCTTCGCGCGAGGAGCTTATTGCTACTATCGCGGGCATGCTGGGCGCACCTGCTTCGAACATCGCTGGCGCAATTGGCGCACCTGCAAGCAACATCGCAAGCATCCTTTCCACCATCGAAGAGAAGGCGGAAGCTGCGTAAGCGGTTGGCACTGAATGATCTGCGTAGGGTAGTCACCCTGACGTTGGAACACACACTGTAAACGGAAAGAGCTGATAAAATGGCTGATCTGAAAGCACTCGCAGAAAGCATCGTGGGTCTGACCCTGCTGGAAGCACAAGAACTGAAAACCATCCTCAAAGACGAATATGGCATCGAGCCCGCAGCAGGCGGCGCAGTTGTCATGGCAGCCGGTGGCGACGCTGGTGGCGCAGCTGAGGAAGAAAAAACCGAATTCGACGTCGTTCTGAAGAATGCCGGCGCTTCGAAAATCAACGTGATCAAAGAAGTTCGCGGCATCACAGGTCTGGGCCTGAAAGAAGCCAAAGAGCTGGTCGAAGCTGGCGGCAAGATCAAAGAAGCTGTGTCGAAAGACGAAGCCGAAGACATCAAAGGCAAGCTGGAAGCAGCTGGCGCCGAGGTCGAACTGGCCTAAGTCAGTCTTTTGGTGCATCGCAGATGCACCGGAAATTTGGCTGGTCCCGGAGAAATCCGGGTCCAGCCGAACCTGTCTTAGAAAGGACCTCATGGATTGGGGTGTTTTCTAAGACGCGGTTCTTGGATCGGGAGGCTGCCATTCGGGACGGTGGCCACGAATTGATCCGGACGTGTTGTCTCTAATGTGCAAGGCACCGGGGCCCGACGGTGTCTTTGTCCGCTGAGAACATCGAAAGGTGACATCTGACATGGCTCAATCGTTCCTTGGCCAGAAACGTCTTCGGAAATATTACGGCAAAATCCGCGAAGTGCTGGAGATGCCGAACCTCATTGAGGTGCAAAAATCTTCTTATGATCTATTCCTGCGCTCCGGCGATGCAGATGTGCCGACAGACGGCGAAGGCATCAAAGGCGTGTTCCAGTCGGTTTTCCCGATCAAGGATTTCAACGAAACCTCCGTTCTGGAGTTCGTGAAATACGATTTGGAAAAACCCAAATACGACGTCGAAGAGTGCATGCAGCGCGACATGACCTACAGCGCGCCGCTGAAAGTCACTCTGCGTCTGATCGTGTTTGATGTCGACGAGGACACTGGCGCCAAGTCGGTCAAAGACATCAAGGAACAGGACGTGTTCATGGGGGATATGCCCCTGATGACACCAAACGGGACGTTCATTGTGAACGGTACCGAGCGTGTGATCGTGTCCCAAATGCACCGTTCGCCCGGTGTGTTCTTTGACCACGACAAGGGCAAGACCCATTCCTCGGGCAAGCTGTTGTTTGCCTGCCGCATCATCCCGTATCGCGGCAGCTGGCTGGACTTTGAGTTCGACGCCAAGGACATCGTGTTCGCCCGTATCGACCGTCGCCGCAAACTGCCTGTGACAACCCTGCTGTATGCGCTGGGTCTGGATCAAGAAGCGATCATGGACGCCTATTACAACACGGTGTCGTACAAGCTGGACAAGAAGAAGGGCTGGATTGCACCGTTCTTCCCCGAGCGTGCACGCGGTACGCGTCCGACCTATGACCTGATCGACGCCAAATCCGGTGAGGTGATTGCCGAAGCGGGCAAGAAAGTCACCCCGCGCGCGGTCAAGAAGCTGATCGATGAAGGCAACGTCACCGAGCTGTTGGTTCCGTTCGATCACATCGTCGGGAAGTTTGTCGCCAAGGACATCATCAACGAAGAAACCGGCGCGATCTATGTCGAAGCTGGTGATGAGCTGACGCTGGAATACGACAAAGACGGCGAGCTGATCGGAGGCACCGCGAAAGAGCTGATCGACGCGGGCGTCACCGATATTCCGGTTCTGGATATCGACAACATCAATGTCGGCCCCTACATGCGTAACACCATGGCGGCAGACAAGAACATGGGCCGCGACACAGCGCTGATGGACATCTATCGCGTCATGCGCCCGGGTGAGCCGCCCACCGTCGAAGCGGCCTCGGCGCTGTTCGAAACGCTGTTCTTTGACAGCGAGCGCTATGACCTGTCCGCCGTTGGCCGTGTAAAGATGAACATGCGTCTGGCTCTGGATGCGCCCGATACGCTGCGCACCCTGCGCCGCGAAGACATCGTGGCCTGCATCAAGGCTCTGGTTGAACTGCGTGACGGCAAAGGGGACATCGACGATATCGACCACCTCGGCAACCGTCGTGTGCGTTCGGTCGGCGAACTGATGGAAAACCAGTACCGCGTTGGCCTGCTGCGCATGGAGCGCGCGATCAAAGAGCGTATGTCGTCGGTCGAGATCGACACCGTCATGCCGCAGGACCTGATCAATGCGAAACCGGCTGCTGCTGCTGTCCGCGAATTCTTCGGCTCGTCGCAGCTGTCGCAGTTCATGGACCAGACCAACCCGCTGTCGGAAGTCACCCACAAACGCCGTCTCTCGGCGCTTGGCCCCGGTGGTCTGACACGCGAGCGTGCGGGCTTTGAGGTGCGCGACGTTCATCCGACACACTATGGCCGGATGTGCCCGATTGAAACGCCGGAAGGCCCGAACATCGGTCTGATCAACTCGCTGGCCACCTTTGCCCGTGTGAACAAGTATGGCTTCATCGAAACACCGTACCGCGTCGTCAAAGACGCTGAGGTGACTGATGAGGTTCACTACATGTCCGCGACCGAGGAAATGCGTCACACAGTGGCACAGGCGAACGCGACACTGGATACGGATGGCAAGTTCATCAACGATCTGGTTTCGACCCGCCAGTCAGGTGACTACACTCTGGCCCCGCGCGAGAATGTGGACCTGATCGACGTCAGCCCAAAACAGCTGGTATCGGTTGCTGCATCGCTGATCCCGTTCCTTGAAAATGACGATGCTAACCGCGCTCTAATGGGCTCGAACATGCAACGTCAGGCGGTTCCGCTGCTGCGGGCCGAGGCACCGCTGATTGGTACCGGAATCGAGGAAAAGGTTGCGATTGACTCAGGTGCTGCGATTCAGGCGAAACGCGCCGGTATCATCGACCAGGTCGATGCCCAGCGTATCGTTATCCGCGCGACTGAGGATCTGGAACTGGGCGACGCTGGCGTTGACATCTATCGTCTGCGCAAATTCCAGCGTTCGAACCAGAACACCTGCATCAACCAGCGTCCGCTGATCAAAGTGGGTGACACCGTCCAGAAGGGCGAAGTCATTGCTGATGGTCCGTCGACCGATATGGGTGAACTGGCCTTGGGTAAGAACGTGGTCGTCGCGTTCATGCCCTGGAACGGTTACAACTACGAAGACTCAATCCTGATCTCGGAACGTATTGCGCGTGACGACGTCTTTACCTCGGTCCATATCGAGGAATTTGAAGTCGCCGCCCGTGACACCAAGCTGGGTCCGGAAGAGATCACCCGCGATATTCCGAATGTCGGTGAAGAAGCGCTGCGTAACCTCGACGAGGCGGGCATCGTTTACATCGGCGCGGATGTTGAACCGGGCGATATCCTGGTCGGCAAGATCACTCCGAAGGGCGAAAGCCCGATGACCCCGGAAGAAAAGCTGCTGCGCGCCATCTTTGGCGAAAAAGCATCTGACGTGCGCGACACTTCGCTGCGCGTGAAGCCGGGCGATTACGGTACGGTCGTTGAGGTTCGCGTCTTCAACCGTCACGGCGTCGAGAAAGACGAGCGTGCGCTGCAGATCGAGCGGGAAGAAGTCGAACGTCTGGCCCGTGACCGGGACGATGAGCTGGCGATCCTGGACCGCAACATCTATGCGCGCCTGCAAGGCCTGATCATGGGTAAAACCGCGGTCAAAGGCCCGAAAGGCGTCAAGCCAGGGTCGGTGATCACCGAGGACCTGTTGGAAACCCTGACCCGTGGTCAGTGGTGGCAGCTGGCGCTGGAAGATGAGCAGGACGCACAGATCGTTGAGGCTCTGAATGAGCAGTACGAAGTGCAAAAGCGTGCTCTGGACGCCCGTTTCGAGGACAAGGTCGAGAAGGTTCGTCGTGGCGATGACCTGCCGCCGGGTGTGATGAAGATGGTCAAAGTCTTCATCGCCGTGAAGCGCAAGCTGCAACCGGGCGATAAGATGGCCGGTCGTCACGGGAACAAAGGTGTAATTTCCAAGGTTGTTCCGATGGAAGACATGCCGTTCCTGGCCGATGGTACGCCGGTTGACTTCTGTCTGAACCCGCTGGGTGTTCCTTCGCGTATGAACGTTGGTCAGATCCTTGAAACCCACATGGGTTGGGCCGCGCGCGGTCTGGGTCTGAACATCGACGACGCGCTGGGTGAATATCGCCGCTCTGGCGACCTGACCCCGGTTCGCGAAGCAATGAAGCTGGCCTATGGCGACGATGTCTATGAAGAAGGCATCACTGGCATGGACGAGGGTCACCTGATCGAGGCTGCGGGCAACGTGACCCGTGGTGTTCCGATCGCGACTCCGGTCTTTGATGGCGCCAAAGAGGCAGACGTCAATGACGCTCTGGTGCGCGCGGGCTTCTCGCAAAGCGGTCAGTCGGTTCTGTTCGACGGTCGTACGGGTGAGCAGTTTGCACGTCCGGTGACCGTGGGCATCAAGTACCTGCTGAAACTGCACCACCTTGTGGATGACAAAATCCACGCGCGTTCAACCGGGCCGTACAGCCTGGTTACCCAGCAGCCGCTGGGTGGTAAGGCGCAGTTCGGTGGTCAGCGCTTTGGTGAGATGGAAGTCTGGGCTCTGGAAGCTTACGGCGCCGCCTACACCCTGCAGGAAATGCTCACCGTGAAATCGGATGACGTCGCCGGCCGGACCAAAGTGTACGAGTCGATCGTCAAGGGCGAGGATAACTTTGAAGCGGGCGTACCGGAATCGTTTAACGTTCTGGTGAAAGAAGTCCGTGGCCTCGGCCTGAATATGGAACTCCTGGATGCGGAGGAAGAGTAGGGGCGGCAACGCCCCAAACTCATCCCATCCCAATTTGTAAGGACGCAAAATGAACCAGGAAATTACCAATAACCCGTTCAACCCGCTGACGCCGCCTAAGGTCTTTGACGAGATCAAGGTCTCATTGGCCAGCCCGGAACGGATCCTCTCTTGGTCTTATGGCGAGATCAAGAAACCCGAAACCATCAACTACCGGACGTTCAAACCCGAACGTGACGGTCTGTTCTGCGCGCGTATCTTTGGCCCGATCAAAGATTACGAATGTCTGTGCGGTAAATATAAGCGGATGAAATATCGCGGCGTTGTCTGCGAGAAATGCGGTGTGGAAGTCACCCTGCAGAAAGTCCGCCGCGAGCGTATGGGTCATATCGAGCTGGCCGCGCCCGTCGCACACATTTGGTTCCTGAAGTCGCTGCCGTCCCGCATCGGTCTGATGCTGGACATGACGCTGCGCGATCTGGAACGCGTTCTGTACTTTGAAAACTATGTCGTTATCGAGCCCGGTCTGACCGACCTCTCCTATGGTCAGATGCTGACCGAAGAAGAGTTCATGGACGCGCAGGATGCCTATGGCATGGACGCGTTCACCGCGAACATCGGTGCCGAAGCTATCCGTGAGATGCTGGCCCAGATCGATCTGGAAGCCGAAGCCGAACAGCTGCGCGCTGATCTGGCCGAAGCAACTGGTGAGCTGAAGCCCAAGAAGATCATCAAGCGTCTGAAGGTTGTCGAAAGCTTCCTCGAGTCGGGCAACCGCCCCGAATGGATGGTGATGACTGTAATTCCGGTCATTCCGCCGGAACTGCGTCCTCTGGTTCCGCTGGATGGTGGCCGTTTCGCGACCTCGGATCTGAACGATCTGTATCGCCGCGTCATCAACCGGAACAACCGTCTGAAGCGTCTGATCGAACTGCGCGCACCTGACATCATCGTCCGCAACGAAAAGCGGATGCTGCAGGAATCCGTTGATGCTCTGTTCGACAATGGCCGTCGTGGCCGCGTGATCACCGGCGCCAACAAGCGTCCGCTGAAATCGCTGTCGGACATGCTGAAAGGTAAGCAGGGTCGCTTCCGTCAGAACCTTTTGGGTAAGCGCGTCGACTTCTCGGGTCGTTCGGTCATTGTGACCGGTCCGGAACTCAAGCTGCACCAATGTGGTCTGCCCAAGAAGATGGCGCTGGAATTGTTCAAGCCGTTCATCTACTCGCGCCTTGAAGCCAAGGGTCTGTCTTCGACCGTGAAACAGGCGAAGAAGCTGGTCGAGAAAGAGCGTCCCGAAGTATGGGATATCCTCGACGAGGTGATCCGCGAGCACCCTGTCATGCTGAACCGTGCGCCAACACTGCACCGACTTGGCATCCAGGCGTTTGAGCCGGTCTTGATCGAAGGTAAAGCCATCCAGCTGCACCCGCTGGTCTGTTCGGCCTTTAACGCCGACTTCGACGGTGACCAGATGGCCGTTCACGTCCCGCTGAGCCTTGAGGCCCAGCTGGAAGCCCGCGTTCTGATGATGTCGACGAACAACGTTCTGTCGCCAGCAAACGGCGCGCCGATCATCGTTCCGTCGCAGGATATGATCCTGGGTCTGTACTATGTGACCCTGGAACGCGAAGGTATGCCGGGCGAAGGCAAGGTCTTTGGCTCGATCGACGAAGTTCAGCACGCGCTGGACGCCGGTGAAGTGCATCTGCACACCAAGATCACTGCGCGGATTACTCAGATCGACAGTGAAGGCAATGAAGTTCAACAGCGGTTTGAAACCACTCCGGGCCGAGTGCGCCTGGGTGCTCTGCTGCCGATGAACAACAAGGCACCGTTCGAACTGGTTAACCGTCTGCTGCGCAAGAAAGAAGTGCAGCAGGTGATCGACACCGTCTACCGCTACTGCGGTCAGAAAGAGTCGGTTATCTTCTGTGACCAGATCATGTCGATGGGCTTCAAAGAAGCGTTCCGCGCCGGTATCTCGTTCGGCAAGGACGACATGGTGATCCCGGATGACAAATGGGGCATCGTCGATGAAACCCGTGGTCAGGTGAAGGACTTTGAACAGCAGTATATGGACGGCCTGATCACTCAGGGCGAAAAGTACAACAAAGTTGTTGATGCCTGGTCGAAGTGTAACGACCGCGTAACCGAGGCGATGATGAGCACGATCTCATCTTCGGATCGGGCAGAGGATGGGTCTGAAAAAGAACCAAACTCGGTCTACATGATGGCCCACTCGGGTGCGCGTGGCTCGGTCACTCAGATGAAACAGCTGGGCGGTATGCGTGGCCTGATGGCCAAACCAAACGGTGACATCATCGAGACGCCGATCATCTCGAACTTCAAGGAAGGTCTGACCGTTCTTGAATACTTCAACTCGACCCACGGCGCCCGTAAGGGTCTGTCGGATACCGCTCTGAAAACGGCGAACTCGGGTTACCTGACCCGTCGTCTGGTGGACGTGGCACAGGACTGCATCGTGCGTGAGCTCGATTGTGGAACCGAGCGCGCGATCACTGCGGAAGCCGCGGTAAACGACGGTGAAGTTGTTGCCTCGCTAGCCGAACGTGTGCTGGGCCGTGTCTCTGCCGATGACGTTCTGCGTCCCGGCACCGATGAGGTTCTGGTCGCAGCGGGTCAGCTGATCGACGAACGTATGGCTGACATCATTGATGAGGCCGCTGTTGCGTCGATGCGGATCCGTTCGCCTCTGACCTGTGAGTCCGAGGAAGGCGTCTGTGCAACCTGCTACGGTCGTGACCTTGCACGCGGTACTATGGTCAACACGGGTGAGGCTGTCGGCATCATCGCCGCCCAGTCCATCGGTGAACCCGGTACGCAGCTGACAATGCGGACCTTCCACATCGGTGGTGTTGCGCAAGGTGGTCAGCAGTCGTTCCAGGAAGCCAGCCACGACGGTGTCGTTTCGTTCGAGAACCCGCAGATCCTGGTCAATTCCGCGGGCGAAAGCCTGGTCATGGGCCGGAACATGAAGATGGTGATCAAAGACGAACATGGCGAAGAGCGTGCCAACCACAAGTTGGGTTATGGCTCGAAGCTGTTCGTCAAGGATGGCACCAAGGTGAACCGTGGCGACAAGCTGTTCGAATGGGATCCTTACACCCTGCCGATCATCGCCGAAAAGTCCGGTACCGCGAAATATGTTGATCTGGTTTCGGGCATTGCTGTCCGCGACGTGACCGACGATGCAACCGGTATGACCCAGAAGATCGTGATCGACTGGCGCGCGGCCCCCAAAGGCAGCGACCTCAAGCCTGAGATCATTCTGGTTGGCGAAGATGGCGAACCAGTCCGTAACGATGCGGGCAACCCGGTTCACTATCCGATGTCGGTGGACGCGATCCTGTCGATCGAAGACGGTCAGCAGATCGAAGCTGGTGAAGTTGTCGCGCGTATCCCGCGTGAAGGTGCCAAGACCAAGGACATCACCGGTGGTCTGCCGCGTGTTGCCGAACTGTTCGAAGCCCGTCGCCCGAAAGATCACGCGATCATCGCAGAAGCCGATGGTTACGTGCGCTTTGGTCGCGACTACAAGAACAAGCGTCGCATCAGCATCGAACCGGCTGACGAGTCCATGGAGACCATCGAGTATATGGTGCCCAAGGGTAAGCACATCCCGGTTGCAGAAGGTGACTTCATCCAGAAGGGTGAATACCTGATGGACGGTAACCCGGCCCCGCATGACATCCTGTCCATCATGGGTGTCGAAGCGCTGGCGGATTACATGATCGACGAAGTGCAGGATGTTTATCGTCTGCAGGGCGTGAAGATCAACGACAAGCACATCGAAGTGATCGTGCGCCAGATGCTTCAGAAGTGGGAGATCCTGGATTCAGGTGACACCACCCTGCTGAAAGGCGAACATGTCGACAAGCAGGAGTTCGACGCGGCCAACGAGAAGACCCTCGCCCGCGGTGGACGTCCGGCTCAGGGCGAGCCGATCCTCTTGGGGATCACCAAAGCCTCGCTGCAGACGCGTTCGTTCATCTCGGCGGCGTCGTTCCAAGAAACCACACGGGTTCTGACCGAGGCTTCGGTTCAGGGCAAGAAAGACAAGCTGGTTGGCCTGAAAGAGAACGTCATCGTCGGTCGTCTAATCCCTGCCGGTACCGGTGGCGCAACGCAAAGCGTACAGCGCGTCGCGCAGTCGCGTGACAACGTTGTCATCGAAGCCCGCCGGGAAGAGGCCGAAGCCGCCGCTGCTCTGGCTGCGCCGATGATGGATGACGATATGGTCGGGGATGAGCTGGATGTTCTGGTGGAAACACCGGAAAGCCGCGAATAAGCGATCCTACATTCCAAAGATCAGGCCCCGCGATTTCGCGGGGCCTTTTCATTTCAGGCTCGGGTGGGGCGCTGCATGAAGCGCCATCGGAAATGTCATGCTAGCAGAGCATTGGCGGGCGGAGCCATATTGACATCTCTTTCTTGAACGCCGCCAAATGCACTTCGTGGCCAAATGCGGAGTTCAAAAAGAGTGACGCCGAATTTCAGGGGTGCTTTGCTGATGATGGGCAGCATGGCTGCCTTCACCATCAATGACACTTTGATCAAGGCCGCCGGAGCCCAGATACCGCTGTTTCAGATGGTTGCCATCCGCGGGGTTTTGGCGACCATTCTGGTGTATCTTCTGGCACGGTACTATGGGGCGCTGCATCTGAACTTTCCGCGTCATGACAAGTGGTTGGTCGCGGCACGTTGTCTCGCCGAATTGTTGGCAACAATTTTCTTTTTGGTCGCGCTGCTTCATATGCCGTTGGCAAACGTGACGGCCATTCTGCTGGCCTTGCCATTGACCGTAACACTTGGAGCCGCGTTGTTTTTTCAAGAGTATATCGGTTGGCGTCGGATTCTTGCGATCGTTTTCGGGTTCGCCGGTATGTTGCTGATCGTTCGCCCGGGCACGGACGGTTTCAGCCTCTACGCGATATATGCCTTGATCGCAGTTGCTTCGGTAACTGCCCGGGATTTGATTACGCGACGCATGTCGGTGCATGTGCCATCACTTGCAGTAACGCTGGCAACAACCGCGACGATTACATTGACGGCGGTTCTTGTCACCTCTGTCTCGGGCTGGGTTCCGGTTCCGGCAGCCGCCGGTTCGATGGTAGCGTTTGCTGCGGTCTTTGTTCTGACAGGATATTTGTTCAGCGTCATTGTCATGCGCGCTGGTGAGATCGGCTTTATCGCGCCGTTTCGTTATTCCAGTCTGATCTGGGCGTTGGGTTTGGGCTGGGCCGTATTTGGGGACTGGCCCGACAGGATTACGATGGCGGGCGCGGCGCTGGTGGTTGGGGCCGGGATGTTCACGCTGTTTCGCGAACGAACCCGTCAGCCCGCCGAATGAATGCGGCGAACGGCGTCCTGATCGATGGCAAACCGTGCGATGAACTCGCCTTCTTGCTCGGGCGTTAGGGGGGACAGCTCGGCCTTGCTGTTGCGCGCGTGCGGGGAATCGTTGAACTGGTTCAAAGTACGGACCCACATTGGCGCATCCGGATAGCTGATAACGGGCATGAAGTTCCCGATCCGATGGTGGCCGAAATTCATGATCGTCAGCTCACACCCACCGGCGGAGTACATCGCAAAGCCCACCCCCAACAAAGGTTGATACACCTGTGCGGCCCGAATACCGCCCGCATCGAAACGGGCCAGGAACCCCTGATTGTAGTCAATCGCAACGGTTCTGTGGTTCCGCATTAAGCCCTGACCCTCATCTGCGGCGATGCGCAAGCGCTCAACGAAATCGACCGAAACCGCATCGTCGTCGTCATGGCGGAATTGGATGCAGGGGGCGGCCGGGTCAGTGCGCGCGGAATTCAGAACCTCTTTCATCAGCCTGCGATGCCGCTTCGGTTCGCGCGCGATGATCTGCACCTGCGGCATGTCGGCCGTTAAATCGTGAAGACGTTCGCGTGCCGCGTTTGGCAGGCATGTCCCGATCACGATGAGAAACTGAAAATCCTCGTCGGTTTGTTCCTTTATGCAGGGCAGAGAGGTGGTTTCAAACAGGCGGAACCGCTCTTCCAGCCGGTCAGGCTGATACAGATAGGCGCGTCGGTCCTCGATCGTTTCATGCTCGACCTGAAAACCGCCATGGGCAGGATAGGAAAAACGACACAGGCCAAGTATTTGCATGATTCATCCGTGGTCCAGATCAATGGGTTGACTATGCCTGCAGGGACGTGTTCCTGCAACGGGCGGTGCGGATGGATGTGCTTGAGTTTCAGCGCGAACCAGCCCGATGCGGATCAGATCAGCTGTGCTGTTGACACTGGCGCCGACTCCCCCTATTACGCGCCACATCTCGGTACCGGGGGCCGCCCCAAATCCGATTTCAGTAATGAACTGGTCAAGGCCCGAACTCTTTTATCGTTCGCGCCCTCTGATAACAAACCGCGACGTTCACCTCGGAATGGGAACGCTCGCGGGTTTTGCGCTTGTGGACGCACGAACGCAGCGAATTTAACCGCACGCATCACGCGTGCATGTCATGTGTGTTGCAAAACGGGGATATAACCGGAATGCCAACGATCCAACAGCTGATCCGCAAGCCGCGGCAGCCGAAAGTAAAACGCTCGAAGTCCATGCACCTGGAGCAGTGCCCGCAGAAACGCGGCGTCTGCACACGTGTTTACACAACCACACCGAAAAAGCCGAACTCGGCGATGCGTAAGGTTGCCAAGGTGCGCCTGACAAACGGGTTCGAGGTCATCTCGTACATCCCCGGTGAAAGCCACAACCTGCAGGAACACTCGGTTGTTCTGATCCGTGGCGGTCGTGTAAAAGACCTTCCCGGTGTCCGGTACCACATCCTGCGCGGTGTTCTGGATACCCAAGGCGTCAAAGACCGTAAGCAACGTCGTTCGAAGTACGGCGCGAAGCGTCCCAAATAAGAAGGAGAGGCTGATATGTCACGTCGTCACGCCGCCGAAAAACGCGAAGTCCTGCCTGACGCCAAATTTGGCGACAAGGTCCTGACTAAATTCATGAACAACCTGATGATCGACGGTAAAAAGTCGGTTGCAGAGCGCATCGTCTACAATGCATTTGACCGCGTTGAAGGCAAGATCAAGCGCGCACCCGTCGAAGTGTTCCACGAAGCACTCGACAACATCAAACCGTCGGTCGAGGTTCGCTCGCGCCGGGTTGGTGGTGCAACTTATCAGGTTCCGGTCGAAGTGCGCCCCGAGCGCCGCGAAGCACTGGCCATCCGTTGGCTGATCACTGCTGCGCGTGGCCGCAACGAAAACACCATGGAAGAACGCCTCGCCGGCGAACTGCTGGACGCCGTACAGTCCCGCGGTACCGCCGTTAAGAAGCGTGAAGACACCCACAAGATGGCCGAGGCGAACAAAGCCTTCAGCCACTACCGTTGGTAATTCCAGAGGCTTATTGAAATGGCACGCGAATATACACTCAACCATTACCGTAACTTCGGTATCATGGCGCATATTGATGCGGGTAAAACGACCTGCTCGGAACGCATCCTGTACTACACCGGCAAATCCCACAACATCGGTGAGGTGCACGACGGTGCAGCCACCATGGACTGGATGGAGCAGGAGCAGGAACGCGGGATCACCATCACCTCGGCTGCGACGACCACTTTCTGGGAACGCACCGAAGACGGTGTAACTGCTGACTCGCCCAAGCACCGCCTGAACATCATCGACACCCCCGGCCACGTTGACTTTACCATCGAAGTTGAACGCTCGCTGGCGGTTCTCGACGGTGCCGTCTGCGTTCTGGACGCAAACGCCGGTGTTGAACCTCAGACCGAAACCGTGTGGCGTCAGGCTGACCGCTATAAGGTTCCGCGGATGGTGTTCGTCAACAAGATGGACAAGATCGGCGCGGACTTCTTCAACTGTGTTGCAATGATCGAAGACCGTACCGGCGCACGTGCTGTTCCGGTTGGTATTCCGATCGGCGCAGAGACCGAGTTGGAAGGCCTGATCGACCTGGTCACCATGGAAGAATGGCTGTGGCAGGGCGAAGACCTGGGCGCAAGCTGGGTCAAAGCACCGATCCGCGACAGCCTGAAGGACATGGCTGACGAATGGCGCGGTAAAATGGTCGAAGCGGCCGTCGAAATGGACGACGACGCGATGATGGAATACCTGGAAGGCAATGAGCCCGACGTTCCGACCCTGCGCGCCCTGCTGCGCAAAGGTACTCTGGAAATCGCGTTTGTTCCGGTTCTGGGTGGTTCGGCGTTCAAAAACAAAGGTGTTCAGCCACTGCTGAACGCTGTGATCGACTATCTGCCCAGCCCGCTGGACGTTGTCGATTACATGGGCTTCAAACCCGGTGACGAAGAAGAAACCCGTAACATCGCCCGCCGTGCGGATGATGATATGGCGTTCTCTGGTCTGGCGTTCAAAATCATGAACGACCCCTTTGTTGGCTCGCTGACCTTTACCCGCATCTACTCGGGCACTCTGTCCAAGGGCGACACGCTTCTGAACTCGACCAAGGGTAAGAAAGAGCGTATCGGCCGGATGATGATGATGCACTCGAACGAACGTGAGGAAATCACCGAAGCGTTCGCGGGCGACATCATTGCGCTGGCAGGTCTGAAAGACACCACCACGGGCGACACTCTGTGTTCGACCGGCGATCCGGTGGTTCTGGAAACCATGACCTTCCCCGATCCGGTGATCGAGATCGCGGTTGAGCCGAAGACCAAGGCTGACCAGGAAAAAATGAGCCAGGGTCTGGGCCGTTTGGCCGCCGAAGACCCGTCCTTCCGTGTGGAAACTGATCTGGAATCGGGTCAGACCATCATGAAGGGCATGGGCGAACTTCACCTGGACATCCTGATTGACCGTCTCAAGCGTGAATTCAAGGTTGAAGCGAATATTGGTGCGCCGCAGGTGGCCTATCGCGAAACCATCGGTCACGAAGCCGAGATCGTTTACACCCACAAGAAACAGTCGGGTGGTTCGGGTCAGTTCGCCGAGGTGAAGATGATCATCACCCCAACAGAGCCGGGCGAAGGTTATTCGTTCGAATCTCGTGTTGTTGGTGGTTCGGTGCCCAAGGAATACATCCCGGGCGTTGAAAAAGGCATCAGATCCGTCATGGATAGCGGCCCGCTGGCTGGCTTCCCCGTGATCGACTTCAAGGTTGCCCTGATCGAAGGTAAATACCACGACGTGGACTCTTCGGTTCTCGCCTTTGAGATCGCGGCGCGTATGGGTATGCGTGAAGGCATGCGCAAAGCGGGTGCGAAACTGCTTGAGCCGATCATGAAGGTCGAAGTGATCACTCCGGAAGAATATACCGGCGGTATCATTGGTGACCTGACATCGCGTCGGGGACAGGTTTCCGGGCAGGAAAACCGTGGCAACGCCATCGCGATTGACGCGTTTGTGCCGCTGGCCAACATGTTCGGTTACATCAACACTCTGCGTTCGATGTCGTCGGGCCGCGCCCAGTTCACCATGCAGTTCGACCACTACGATCCGGTTCCGCAGAACATCTCGGACGAGATCCAGGCGAAATACGCATAAGCGAAAATTTGAGGGAGCTCGATTAGCGGGCTCCCTTCATTACCGATAAAGGAGGCCATCATGGCAAAGGAAAAGTTTGAGCGTAATAAGCCGCACGTCAACATTGGCACGATTGGGCACGTTGACCACGGCAAGAC
>NZ_JBXWOF010000007.1:0-189623 GCF_059610745.1 Ruegeria sp. CDSC042 | reverse complement strand
ACAATCGCATGCCTGCTGGCCAACACCCTGACCGCCGCATGCCGCGCAAACAAACTCCCAGAACCAGAAGGCCTGACGGCTTAAAACGAGGCCGCCGCTGTTCAAACTGCGGCTGTTCTTTTTTCCGTTCTGATTTTGGTAGGTATTGGCGACCTTGTAGATCGCGACTTGTGCATGGTGATCGTATCCATTGGCGTGTCGCCTCCCAATTCCCTCCGATCCCCCCTACTACGAGCGTGGTGTAAATCCGGACCGCCACGCTCAGGCGAGATTGAGTGCCTGCGAAACAGCCCGGCTGCAGCCCATCAGGCACGTCAATTCGCAAGGCCGTTCTCAGAGCGCGAGATAGCCGATTCCGGCAAACGCGACGACACAACCAAGCCACTGGCTTGGTGACATACGCTCTTTCAAGATTGCCCAGGCAAGGACAACGGTCAGTAATCCAAAAACCGAAGCCGCGACGGATGCATATTGGGCATTGGGCAACCTACCAGCCGCGACCACACTGAGAATTGCGACGGCATCCAGTAAACCCATTAAGCACAAAAGGGGCAGTGCTTTTGTGCCGGGCCAAATCGACTTGCGAGACGCAAAAGCTATCGCTGCCAGAACCAGAATTGCCGTGAGTCGACCGATTAGAGACACGGTGTATTCGTTGCTGATCTCTGCCGCGTATTGCCCCAGGGCAAATGCTGCGGCGAACCCGGTTGCGGCGAGCAAAGACAAGACAATGGTTGGGCCACGGGCAGGGTAGGTTGTCTCGGTTTTGTCTGAGCGGGCTGCGACGATGGATACTCCGAGGCCGATTGCAATTACGGCCAACCAGTGCCACGCACTGACCATCGAGCCGCGCCAAATTGCGACGGTGACGGACAAGACCGGATAGCTGGCAACTAGCGGCGCAACCAATCGCACGGGCCCTCGATGAAAAGCCTCGTACATGCTGAGCCCGGCCAAGAGGTAAAAAAAACCTGCTGCAATCGCATAAGCCATCGCGTTGCCCGATATGGAGTTGATGTCGCCCCAGGCTGCAACCATCCCGATCTGCAGGATGGCACCAAAGAGCAAAACAAACATAAGCGAGGCGACCACGCTGACGGACTGGCTGATATAGCGGACCGAGAGATCATGAATGCCCCAGCACAACGCAGCTAGCAACCCGAGTGCAAGGGCGCTCATGTAAGGGAAGATTGTTGTAGTGTCGACCATATTGGCATGTGTTCGGTCCCAGATATCAACAGCGCCAAGATGTCACTGTTGATAAACTAATATTCCTGTTATGCAATAAATTAGGCAATGGAGACCCGGAGAATCCACTATGTCCTCGGCTTTGGATCAACTTGGAGGCGAAGAGAGCCTGCGCGCGCTTGTCGAACAATTTTATGATCGAATGGAGGCCGATCCGGCTGTGTATTCCTTGCACCGGCTGCATTTTCGGGGTCACGGATTGAACCATACAAGGCAAGCACAGTTCGAGTTCCTCAGCGGTTTTTTGGGCGGGAGAGCATATTACCGGGAACGATTTGGCCACATGGATTTACGGGAAATACATGCCCATGTGCCTATTCGCGAGGCCGATGCAGAGCTTTGGCTGGAAACCTTTGACGCCGCTTTGGAAGATTGTGAACTGCGCGGCCCGACGGTGGATAAAATGCGAACCTCCCTGCGACGTGCGGCATTGATGCTTGTTAACGACGTTCCCGACTGGCGCATCGAGGTGGATAGGGAAAAAGAACAAGAAGTCCCAGAATAGGCTATTTGCAGGGTCTCGAAATCAGTCGTCAAACAACCGACCGTTCAGATTAGATGAAGCTGGTCTAAAGTGTTGAACGTCATAAAGATTTGCTCGATCGCGATATCGTCGATTAGGTGTCATCTTTTGCACAGCACCCTTAGCCCATGCCCTGATTGACTGCTTTTCGGCCGCAAGCCAGGGATGATTCCGATTTCCCAGACAACCAAGGGGCCGCCCAAAGCAGCTGTGCAATGCGGGGATTGGGTTCCCGTCTTAAAGGCGCACAATTTCAACGGAATCCCCGTTTGACGATATGTGTGCAAAAGACGCGCCTCGATCTTCGCCCGGCGCGTGTTGACTGAAAAGAACATCCCGGCGTGATCGTTGTTGGTGAATGAACAACAAGGCCGCGGCACAGGCCGCAACCTCGATGTCTTCCAGTTTTACCGGATCAGATATCCAGCGTGTTTTCCTTTTCCCAGCGCGAGAAATGCGACACGAAGGAATTCCACTCCTGATGCTTCATCTTCAGGAAAGCAGACGAGAATTCGGCGCCCATCATGCCCTTCAGGTCTTTGTCTTTGTCGTATTCGCGCAGTGCATCAAGCATGTTCAACGGCAGCTTTGGTGCTCCGCGCACTTTATGGCCTTCGGCATACATATCGATATCCCAGCGCTTGCCAGGGTCTGCTTTGGATCGGATACCTGACAGTCCAGCCGCAATGATCACGGCCTGAAGCAGGTAGGGGTTGGTTGCTCCGTCCGGCAGACGCAATTCAAACCGCCCGGGGCCGGGCACACGCACCATGTGAGTCCGGTTGTTGCCCGTCCATGTCACGGTGTTGGGCGCCCATGTTGCACCCGACATCGTCCGCGGCGCGTTGATGCGTTTGTAGCTGTTCACCGTGGGGTTGGTGATCGCGGCCAGTGCTGACGCGTGCTTCATGATGCCACCGAGGAAGTGCTTGCCACGCTCTCCCAGACCAACCTCACCGGTCGGGCCGTCGCCCTCGCCTGCAAACACGTTGGTCTTGGCCGCATCGCCTGGCGCATCCCAGACCGAGATATGCGCATGACAGCCATTACCGGTCAGGCCTTCCACCGGTTTCGGCATGAACGTCGCACGCAGCCCGTGTTTTTCAGCAACCGATTTGGTCATGAACTTGAAGAAAGAGTGTTTATCAGCAGTGCGCAGAACGTCGTCAAATTCCCAATTCATCTCGAACTGGCCGTTGGCGTCCTCGTGGTCGTTCTGATAAGGTCCCCAGCCCAGTTCCAGCATGTAGTCACAGATTTCGCGCACGACATCATACCGGCGCATCACGGCCTGTTGGTCATAGCAAGGCTTTTCAGCTGTATCGAAAGGATCGCTAATCTGTTCTCCGTCCGGCGTCATCAGGAAGAACTCGGCTTCGATACCGGTTTTGACATGCATGCCTTCGTTTGCAGCTTCGTCGATCAGGCGGCGCAATACGTTACGAGGGGCTTGCGCGACATCGCTGCCTTCCATAACGCAGTTGCCAGCAACCCAAGCCACTTCGGGCTTCCAGGGCAGCTGAATGACCGATGAAGGGTCTGGAACTGCCAGCATGTCAGGATGAGCCGGTGTCATATCCAGCCAGGTGGCGAACCCGGCAAAGCCCGCACCATCTTGCTGCATGTCGGCAATCGCCTGCGCTGGCACAAGCTTGGCCCGTTGTCCACCGAACAGGTCGGTGAACGAGATCATGAAGTATTTGACGCCTTTTTCTTTTGCGAAAGCTGCGAGATCTGTCGTCACGATTGCTTTCCTTTCCCTGTTGAATTCTAGTTTTTCAAAGCAAAAACGCGGCCCCCATCAGGGAGCCGCGCAGCATCGGTTCAGAACCCTTCCTTGCCCGGGTACCAACTGGTGCCCGCCAAGGGGACTCGCGCCATGGCGGCCGCCTCCATTGTCAGGGCACACAGGTCTTCAGGTTCCAGATTGTGCAGGTGATTGTGGCCACATGCACGCGCGATGGTTTGGGCCTCAAGCGCCATCACCTTCAAATAGTTGCGCAGCCTGCGACCCGCAGCAACCGGGTCAAGACGCGCAGCCAGGTCGGGGTCTTGCGTGGTGATCCCTGCCGGGTCCTGACCTTCGTGCCAATCGTCATAAGCGCCAGTGGTTGTGCCCAGCTTCTGGTATTCGGATTCCCATTTGGGATCGTTGTCCCCAAGGGCCACCAGAGCAGCCGTGCCAATGGCAACTGCATCTGCACCCAGTGCCAATGCCTTGGCCACATCGGCCCCGGTGCGAATGCCGCCCGAGATGACCAACTGAACCTCACGATGTACGCCCAGATCCTGCAATGCCTGAACGGCAGGGCGGATGCATGACAGTGTTGGCAACCCGACATGTTCAATGAATACGTCTTGCGTCGCAGCGGTGCCGCCCTGCATGCCATCCATGACGACAACGTCCGCCCCGGCTTTCACTGCCAATGCAGTGTCGTAGTAGGGGCGCGTGGCGCCAACTTTCACATAGATAGGCACTTGCCAATCAGTGATTTCCCGAAGTTCGAGGATCTTGATCTCAAGGTCGTCCGGCCCTGTCCAGTCTGGATGGCGGCAAGCGGACCGTTGGTCAATGCCTTTGGGCAGGGTCCGCATCTCGGCCACACGGTCACTGATCTTTTGACCCAACAACATACCGCCTCCGCCGGGTTTGGCGCCTTGGCCAACCACAATCTCAATCGCATCAGCCTTGCGCAGATCGTTGGGATTCATGCCATAGCGTGAAGGCAGGTATTGATACACCAGCTTGGTTGAGTGGCCACGTTCCTCGGGCGTCATGCCGCCATCACCGGTGGTTGTTGACGTGCCCGCAGCAGATGCGCCGCGGCCCAAAGCTTCTTTCGCCGGACCGGACAATGCGCCAAAGCTCATACCCGCAATGGTGATCGGGATATCCAGCTCGATCGGCTTTTTGGCAAAGCGCGTGCCCAACGTTACTGAGGTATCGCAACGTTCCCGATATCCTTCCAACGGATAGCGCGACACCGACGCACCCAGAA
This sequence comes from Ruegeria sp. CDSC042, assembly GCF_059610745.1. Taxonomy (NCBI): domain Bacteria; kingdom Pseudomonadati; phylum Pseudomonadota; class Alphaproteobacteria; order Rhodobacterales; family Roseobacteraceae; genus Ruegeria; species Ruegeria sp. CDSC042. Next base: position 184,853 of record NZ_JBXWOF010000007.1, on the reverse strand, counting down.
AGAGTAGATCGTCAAAATGAGGAACTTTCCGTTTGGCGCCACCGCCACGAATGTCATAGATACCTGTCGCAGCGGCGCGACGGATCTCAGCATTGATCGGATTGGTAAATGTCGCCGACTGAATCGGCAGGGTGCGGGGGATCTGATCGTCCATATCTTTCATACCCTTCTTCCTCAGTAAGCTGCGGAATTGTCGATGTCGAAATTGTAAAGCTGACGAGCCGAGCCATAGCGTTTGAACTCTTCCGGCTTGGCGTCGCTGCCAGCGCGGTCCAGCAGATCCCTCAGAATATCCAGATGCTCAGGGCGCATTTCTTTCTCGATGCAATCAGCACCGAGGCTTTTGACCGAACCACGCACGAACAACCGTGCCTCGTAGAGTGAATCCCCCAGCGCATCGCCCGCATCTCCGCAGACGACCAGATTTCCTGCCTGTGCCATGAAGGCGGACATGTGGCCGATATTGCCATGCACCACGATGTCGATACCTTTCATCGAAATACCGCAGCGCGAGCTTGCGTTGCCCTTGATGACCAGCAACCCACCATGGCCTGTGGCCCCGGCATACTGGCTGGCGTCGCCATCGACGATGACCTGGCCGGACATCATATTCTCAGCCACACCCGGACCAACTGAGCCGTGAACCTTGATGGTCGCCTGTTGGTTCATGCCGGCACAATAGTACCCGGTAGACCCCTTGACCGTCACTTCGATCGGCGCGTCCAGTCCGACAGCAATCGCATGGCTGCCTTTTGGATTTACAATTTCCCAGCTGGTTTGGTTGGTCTCGGCGTTTTGCGCCTGCAGGGACGAGTTCAATCCACGCAGTCCGTCTGCCTCTAAATCATAGGTCTGCATTTCAGGCGGCCTTTTCGTGGGTTGTTGGACTGTCGTTGTGCGACCAGAAATATACGGTGGCCGGTTCAGGTTCCCAAACTCGGGCGTCTTCGATTCCTGGCAGGTTCACCAAGGCGCGGTATTCGCTGCCAAAGGCAACATATTGATCCGTTTCTGCCATCACTGCAGGCTTGCAAGCGATTGGGTCACGTACGACGCCAAACCCGTCTTTGGTCCCTACTACAAAGGTGAAAAACCCGTCCAGATCATCAATGCTGGATTCCAGAGCTTCACCTAAAGTGGCGCCATTCATCATTTTCCAGGTCAGGTATGCGGCACCAACTTCGGTGTCGTTCTCTGTCTGGATGGTAACGCCTTCGCGGCGCAACTTGCGGCGCAACGAGTTGTGGTTGGACAGCGACCCGTTGTGAACCAGACATTGATCGGACCCCGTGTTGAACGGATGTGCGCCCATTGTTGTCACGGCGGATTCCGTCGCCATGCGTGTGTGTCCAATGCCATGAGTGCCGCTCATGCCGCTGAGGCTGAAGCGGTCTGCAACATCCTTGGGCAGGCCAACTTCCTTGTAGATTTCGAGGCTTTCGCCACGACTCATGATACGAACCGTCGGCCGGATTTCAGCCAGCGCGGCGCGCGCGGCTTCGAACTGACGGGCGGGAATTTCCAAGACGGCATGTGTATCATTGTCTGCCTGACCAACCGTCACGCCAAGACTTTTGCCTAGCTCATCAGCCAAGTCGACAAAGTCCGTTTCGGGGTTGGGGGACTGAACTGTAATCTTGGTTTTGCCATCGGACTCAGAGCCGTAGATTGCAATACCGGCACTATCGGGGCCACGATCTGTCATCGTGATCAGCATGTCTGTCAGCATATTGCCCAGTTGGGGCGCAAGAGACTGGTCTTTGAGGAATAATCCAACAATTCCGCACATGGCTGGCAGATCTCCTTATGTGTTTCATTATGATTCGACGGTACCAACAAATCAGTGGGACATCAATAATCATAGGAAAGTTTTTTTCCTAAGAGGCAATGGGCGCGACCTGTGTTTTTCGCGCCCATTGCAAGCATTCAAGGCTGGATCAATATCGCTCCAACTGTGCTTTCACCTTTTCTTCGTCACCGGTGTGGCGCGCCTTTTCCAGGTGCTCAGCTTCGCGGACGAATTGGATGCGATGCCAGCCAACCCAGAAGACAACACCAATGATGACCATTAGAACTTCGTAACCTTGGAAGGGATAGACCGGCCCGACTTCGGCCAGATCCACGGCCCAGTTTGTATAACCATTCGTAGACATATCTTACTCCCTCATTTCGCTGCTACGCCACGGGCGGCCAGTTCTTCTTTATCGGCTTCGATAATGGCAGCTTTGGCGTCCTCATAGGCATGGTGTTCAGCGTAATCGAGACCCTGAAGTTCAACTTCTTCCGGGATGCGCAGTACGCCGGCAGCGGATTGCATTTTCGCCAGAGCCCAGCCTGGCAGGAACCCAAGGACAAAGAACATGATGACGGCACCCGTGATCTGACCGATTGGGTTGATGGTTGCATAACCTTCATATGGTGACGAAGGCACGCCCCACAGGACAAAGCCCGCGATGACCAGCCCGACGACACCTGCATAGCCATGCACGGCTACAGCACCGACAGCATCATCCAGCTTGAACCGACGCTCTACCCAGTAGTGCAGATTATAGACGATCACAACGCCGATTGCGGCAATGATCATCGCTTGGATCGGGTGATACAAATCGTTTCCAGCAGACGCGGTGATGATACCGGCCAGACCGCCCGAGAAGGTCCAGAAGGCATCTCCCTTCGAGACGACATAGGCTGCCATCAACCCACCCGACAGCGACATCAGGAAGTTAAAGGTAATCGCCGACAGCGTGGTCGGGGCCAGATAGATGTTGGTTGCAGTCCAGGTGGCGCCAACGATCTGACCGTCGATAACCTCGGGCGAGATTACAGGCACGTTGCATGCCGCATAGAAACCCCAGAACCCGGTATAGATCAGGAAAATACCGATGGTCAGCAACCATGGATTATGCGGAGGAATATCCCGCGGCGTTCCATCCTTGGCAAACTTGCCAAGTCGCGGACCCAGCACCATGATCACACCAAGTGCGTAACCACCTGCGATTGCATGGATAACGCCTGATGCATAAGCATCGTGATACCCCAAGATGCGCACCATCCAGCCACCATAGTGCCAGCCCCAAGCAGCGTCGATGATCCACCAGACGGACCCGATCATGACTGCATGGACCCACAAAGCCGATGACCTGATCCGTTCGATCACTGAACCAGAAACAATCGAGGCAGCTGTCCACGAGAACAGAAGGAACGCGGCCCAGAAGACCCCTGTGATTCTGTCGTCCAAATTGGTTGCCATTGTGTTCGCCCACGGTAGATTTGCGGCACCTGCTTCGGTGTCGAGACCGCCCCAGAACGGAAAGTTCGGGAACGCCCAGTAGATCCACCATCCAAAGAAGAAGAACGTGACCGTCACCAGCGGGATGATCATGATGTTTTTCATCAATGTGTGCATATGGTTACGGGCCCGGCTGGCGCCGACTTCGTACATGCAAAAGCCCACATGGATGAGGAACATGAAGACGACCGTTACCCAGTAATAAAACTCGGTAAAGACCGTCGTAAGTGCATTTAGATTGCCATCCACTTCGTAGTCTCCCTGTTGTTGCAGCAGGAGGTCTTTCTGCGAAGCATTTCCTGCTGGGAATAATTGTATACTAAGGGGACAATCTCATTGGCGACCTGTCAATAGATATGTGGGGCAAACATCTTTAAGGTCTGTGCTTGATGTATGTCCTCACACGTCAAAAAACGCACTAAGCCACAGATAAAGAAAAGAAATATCAATATTCTCGAATGTTCTTAGGGTGCAAAAATTGCAGGCAAATATTCCCAACAGGAAAAAATTCTGCACACAAGTGTTGATTTTCAACCCAACATCGGCCTCAATATGGGCAACAAAAACGATCAACGGGAGAACCGAACCATGGCCATTCTTTGGAGGACGTCGGCCCTTGCGCAGCGCCACGCCCAGATCGGCGGCGAGCTTGAAGACTGGAACGGGATGGGGACTGCTTGGTTCTATGACCAAAGCCCTGAACGTGCCAAAGCTGACTACGAAGCAATTCGAACCAAAGCTGGTCTTATGGATGTTTCCGGCTTGAAAAAGGTTCACGTGGTTGGTGAGGATGCCGCCTATGTCATTGATCGTGTCACCACGCGGAACGTCGAAAAGATCATGCCGGGGCGGTCGACATATGCCTCGATCCTGAATGCCGAAGGCAAGTTTGTTGATGATTGCATCATCTATCGCCTGTCGGTGAACACGTGGCTGGTGGTGCACGGCACAGGCACAGGAATGGAGCAGCTGACATCCGTGGCGGCGGGTAAGAATTGTTCGGTCATCTTCGATGATGACATGCATGACATGTCGCTGCAGGGTCCGGTGGCTGTAGACTTCCTGGCTAAGCACATCCCCGGAATTCGCGATCTGGCCTATTTCGGCATCATGCAGACTAAGCTATATGGCTGCCCGGTGATGATTTCACGGACCGGTTATACCGGCGAGCGCGGGTATGAGATCTTCTGTCAGGCCAAGCACGCCGTGCACTTGTGGGACAGCATTCTGGCTGATGGCAAGGATATGGGCATCGTCCCGGTCCAGTTTTCGACGCTCGACCTGTTGCGCACCGAAAGCTACCTGCTGTTTTACCCCGGCGACAATTCCGAAACCTATCCGTTCGATGGCGATACCTGTGGTGATACACTGTGGGAACTGGGCCTGGATTTCACTGTCTCACCTGGAAAAACCGGCTTTATCGGCGCCGAGAACCACTATGCATCGCAAGGCAAAGAGCGGTTTAAGATCTATGGCGTCAAACTGAACGGCACGACGCCGGCGGATGAAGGCGCGGATCTGCTGCAAAACGGCGAGAAAGTCGGCGTTGTCACCTTCGGCATGTATTCTGATATCAATGGTCACAATGTGGGTATCGCGCGGATGCCGGTCGCATGTGCATCACCCGGCACCAAGCTGACGGTGCGTAACGGCGATGGGACAGAAATAACGGCAACTGCGGAAGAGATGCCGTTCTACGATCAGGACAAATCGATCAGAACCGCAAAGGGCTGAGTTTCAGGGGGCGCGACGGACACACCGTGGCGCCCTTTTCCTATTGAGGGCACAATGTCAAAGTTCGAATTTCCCAAGTCAATCGCAAGCCGCCCGGTCTGGGGCACGCTAGAGGTTCGCCAGGGCGAACATCATCTCATGATAGCCGAGGCTGAAGGGGCCGAAGCCATTCTCGACATCGCAACACCTGACCTGATGGCCAAAACCCATCTGATCTATATCCCGAAAGGCACGGATTTCGCGGAAAAGCTAAGGGCATTGAACCCTGCTCAGTTCTATGAAGGCCCGTCTTTCGAGGCGTCTCTGCCGCGCATTCGCCGGGTTCTGGAGGACGCGCATATGGGATTGCAGGTCTACCTGACCGGCACCGAAGGCATGATGGGGCAGGCCATGAATGAAGTGATGGCTGTGGGTCTGCCACACACGGCGATTCAGACCGAACATCGCGGATCGGTCGCCCGTCGGATGCAATGCGTGCATTGCAAGGGCATCACCGAAGACGTCGAGATTGACCCGTTTGTCTGTTCACATTGCGGCCTAAACCTGTTTGTGCGCGATCACTACTCACGCCGTCTTGCCGCCTATCAGGGCGTCCGTATCGACGCCGAGGATCATGGTAATGTGCCCGAGTCGAAGGGGATTTACGAATGAGCGGTGCTGAGAAAATTCAGGTCAAGGTGACCGAGATCACTCCGCTGAACGAATTGGTGACGCGGTTCAGGTTCGAACGTATCGACGGCGCGCCATTACCAACCTTTTCGGGCGGGGCACATACTGTGGTCGAAATGCAGGATGGTGCCATTACACGGCTTAACCCCTATTCGTTGATGTCGGATCCGTTTGATCAGTCATCTTATACAATTTCGGTTCGACGCGATGATGAGGGCAGGGGGGGGTCGCTGTTCATGCACCGCCAGGTCAAGCTGGGCGACGAGATGACCATCAGCTATCCGGTCAACTTGTTTTCACTGGACTTGCGCGCCCGCAAGCATCTGTTTCTGGCCGGTGGCATCGGGATCACCCCGTTTCTGGCGCAGATCAAACAGTTGGAATTGCTGCACGGGCATTGGGAGTTGCATTACGCGTGCCGAAACACTGCCTTGGCATCTTATGCTGAGCAACTGACAGACAGGCATCCGAACGAAACCCATCTGTACTATGACGATCAGAGCCAGGCGATCGATCTGAAAAATCTGCTCAGCGGGCAACCCTTGGGAACGCATGTGTATGTGTGTGGTCCAAAGGGCATGATCGACTGGGTCCGAAACACGGCTGCCGCCGAAGGCTGGCCCGAAGATTGCGTGCACTACGAAGAGTTCCTGGCGCCTCAGCCCGGCAAACCGTTCGAGGTGCGCTTGGCGGCATCGGATAAGGTCATTCATGTGGGTGAAAACGAAAGCCTGTTGGAGGCCATCGAACGTGAAGGCGTGGACGCACCGTATCTGTGCCGCGGTGGGGCCTGCGGTCAGTGCGAAACCGTTGTGCTCGACCATGAAGGTAATTTCGTTCACCGCGATCACTGGCTGACCGGCGAAGAAAAGGCCGCGGGCAAGAAAATCATGCCCTGTGTATCGCGCTTCGAGGGCAAGTCCCTCGTGCTGGACCGTTGAGAGGAGGCCCAACATGACCATTCAATTCAACGACGAATCCTTTCGCGATGACTATACGTTTCACAACTCGGACTGGGCGATCAAACGCTTTCCGTTTCCGTTTCACGAAGACAGCTATATGTATTCGGTCAACATGGAACAGCATCGCGGCGGGCCCAAAGGATCGGTCTACGAGATGCGATTCGACGTCGACGAACACTATGTGTCCGAGATGAAAGACCGCGCCATGGTATTGGATCAGGATCCGTTGCGCTGCCAGTCACTGCCGCATATGACTTTGGCCGGTTGGGACTTGCTAGAGCTGATCATGGTCAGCAAATCCGAAGACTATCCCGATCTGTTCGAACTGCATCGCAATGGCAACCAGTGGCGCTGGGTCAACAAACCGATGGGCATTGATCACAGCTTTACCTTCATGGACGAAACCACGCTTCCGTACGGGCCAATGGAATACATCACCCGTCAGGCACAGGGTGATTTCGCCGTGCTGGATCAGCGTGACGAGATGCTGTGGATGGACGCGGGAATGGTGACGACCCAAGCGGACTGGAGCCTGGATTTTGACATCGGAATGAACTTTTTCGAATGGCACGCGCCGGTTCCCAAAGCCCATGAAATGGGCATTTTCCAACGCGCCCTGAAATTCCTGCTGAACATTCAACAGGGTGCCCCAGCACGGCGTCTGAATTGGACTATGACAGTGAATCCGCTGCTGGATACCAGCCCGGAGAACTATCACAAATGGGGTATCCAGAAGACGACGCTGACACCTGAAAACATAGCGCACAAACAGTATCTGCGGGTCGAGTTGCAAACCTTTTTCCGCCTGCCGCGATCCAACGCCCTGGTATTCCCGATCCGCTGCTACCTGTGTAGTTTTCAGGACCTGATGACCGTTCCCAAATGGGGCCGCCGTCTGCATCGGGTCATCCGGGACCTGCCGGTCGAGCTGGCAACCTATAAAGGGTTCATCGATAACCGCCCCATGATGTTGGACTATCTCAGCCAGTTTGACGACGGGTTGCCCACGTCTCCGGGGATCTGGCCGGATTTGGAAACGGAACCACCTTTGTCTAAGTAAGCGAGACTTGCGAAATTTCTCAACTCATATGATTGATCCGGGCGAAGCGCCCTGGCTCATCTCGAGTGACGATTTTGCATTGTATGACGTGCTTGCGCTGCTTCGCGCGTCATTTCAGTACATGGATGCCCGGATCGACCCTCCGTCTTCTATCCATAGTCTGAACGTGGAAGGAATGCAGGTGCATTGTCAGGGTGGCGGCGAAATCTGGGCCGTTGGGCGACCACTTTTCGCGTGTATGTTTCTGACGCCCAAGCCAGACAGTTTGTACCTTGGAAAGCTTGCGGTGAAGGATGGATTGCGGGGTCAGGGTATCGGCCGCAGGTTAGTGCATCATGCTGCACGCCGTGCAGCAGAGCTTGGCTTACCTGCGCTGGAACTGGAAACACGCGTGGAACTTACTGAAAACCATCGCGTATTTTCGAGGCTGGGGTTCACGATCGTAAGCACGGGCAGTCGCGAAGGCTATGACAGACCCACAGATTTCTTATTGCGCAAACCGATCAGTTTGTCTGCGGATAGCTGATAACTGATATATACCGCGCCGGCAGGCTGACAAGCCGTTCGGGCCCATGCGGAGCATCTGCATCAAAGAACAGGGTATCGCCGGGTTTTAGCGGGTAAATCTGGTCCCCGTGGCGGTAATCCACCTCACCGTCCAGCATGTAAATCGTCTCGATCCCGCCATGTTGGAAAGTAGGGAACACATCTGATTCAGCGGTCAGGGTAATCAGATACGGTTCGACGATCACACCGGATCCGTTGGCACCAATATGTCCCAACAGGTTATACTGATGGTTCGCACGTGTTCCTTCACGCTCCAGTTCGACGCCTTCTCCTGCTTTTGTATGAACCGCCTCGCGGCGTTCTTCAAACTGTCGGAAAAAGCTTGTCAAAGGAACCGAAAGCGCATCCGCCAGCGATTGCAGAGTCGTCAAGGACGGCGACGTATTTCCGTTTTCGATCTTGGACAGCATGCCAATCGACAGGCCGGTCAGCTGGGCCAGTTCTGCGACCGTTATGTTCTGCTGTTTGCGAAAGGCACGAACCTCGCGGCCGATGGCAACTTCAAGAACTTTCTCTCTGTCACCCGAACGAACGGAATGTGGGTCCTGCGTCAGGTTTGTTGCCATTTCTTTGTCGCGTTTTTTCAATTTCATTCTTTCAACGTCTTGCTACACGTGTCCAAACCGGTTCTGCAAGCAGGCGCGGCGCAATACCCAATTCAATTCGGATTACCATAGCATCAGTTTTTCCTGATAGTAATATAATCATGCTGGCAGAAAACAGAATAGAGATCGGATTCTCACTGTTTGACGGCTTTCACGGCCCTGACGCCGATGTCCTAAATCAAGGTTCGGTAGCTGTGGCAAGGATGCTTGGTGCACCGGAACGTCTTAGGTTTTGACCCTTTCATCGGGCACTTCCACAAGAGACCTCAACCAGCGACGCGGATTGACGCCGATCACCCTTAAGAACTCGCGGTTGAAGTTCGACTTGGTGTTAAACCCGCTGGCCAGCATCGCCTCGGTCACCGATTTTCCAGTCTTCATTACGGCGCAAGCGTGAGATATCCGATGCCTATTGATGTAGCGAGATACATTCTCGCTTTTGCCTTTGTTGATTGCGCTTGAAAGCTGCTTTTCTGGAACCTGCAATTTTCGGGCCAACCGGGCCAATGTGAGATCGGGATCGAGATATGGCTTATGTGTTTCCATATAGGCGTCGAGCTTTTCGACAATAGCGGTGTCACGGGTTTTATCTTGCTTGGAATACGCATCGCGAGTGTCAGAGCCAATGCTCTGGCTTTCGATTGCATGCGATAGGCTGAGCGCCCCTAATATGAGCAATGTGATTGCGGAAAACAGGCTTGGCAGCCAGAGCAAGACCTCGGTGTCTCCGGATGCAAGGCGGACTCCAATGAATATGTCGCTGCCTGCTGAGGCGATCAAAGCGATGGCCAGAACACGCCAAACCCAAACAATCATGCGACCGTTTTCTAAGCGGCTATGGGGCAAACTATCTTCGCCGCGCAAGAGCATAAACGCGATGGCGATACCGTATGCCGCAAAGAGAAAGGGGATCAACACGTCCAGCGCTTCGGGTTGGGTTGCCAGAAAACTTATCGCAAGGGCCGGACCTACCGCATGCAAATACAAGTCCTGTCTGCGCAGATAGCCCACCGAGGCCTGACGAAAGGACAGCCACGCGGATGCGGCAATTACAGTCGCAAGAAGGGGCTGAACGACCCTGAGACCCGTAAAGCCATAATATTGCACAAGCGCGATAACCGCACTTTGTGCTGCGCAGCATCCGATGAGGACCAAAAGCGTGGGATGGGTTTTGCGGGTCAGAAAGCGATGTAAAAGAAAGCCCGAAAGCAGCAGGGCAGTAATCATTGGGATCGGTAGAACTAGCATCAGGGGGGTCCGTTTTCGTCTGTCATAGGACCTAAATCCTGATCTGCGCGACCTTAAACCGGATTCAGGTCGTATGAAATCCCGACAGCGTCTGAATGTAGGCCGACACTAATGCCACCCTACAAAAAAGGCGCGCCATGAAACTTCCTCTTCTTACCCTCGTCATGACCCTTTCGGCGGGCACGGAAATTGCTGCACAAGATGTCGGCCTCGTCGAATTGACGATTGCCGCACCTCATCATGATCAGGACATGCAAATGGCTGTCATGTTCCCTGCGGCAGGTCAGCGCCAGACTATGTTTGCAGAAAATGCAGTGTTCTATGGAACAGCAGTAGTCGAAAACGCCAAGCCGGTGCCAGGGCAACATCCGGTTGTTCTTCTCTCACACGGATGGGGCGGCAATTATGCACGAATGGCGTGGCTTAGTGCGGGGTTGGTCTCGCACGGTGCAATCGTAGTGGCAGTAAACCATCCAGGCAGCACGACCTTAGATTTGGATTTCGATACCGCATTTAATCATTGGACCCGCGCCCAGGACATGTCCACCGCGTTGGATCACGCTCTGCAAGACCCGGTTTTCGCCCCCCTCATCGACACTTCACGGATCTACGCCACGGGCTTCTCTTATGGTGGCTGGACAGCCCTTTCGCTTGCGGGCGTCCAGGGCAATCGTGACGGATTTTTCGATTATTGCGAGGCCGCAGGGGCAGGGTCACAATTTTGCGCAAAGTTGACGGCAGAGGGCGTCGATGTAACCGCAATCGACCAGGAAAAATATGAGGCATCTTACAAGGATCCACGGGTCAGTGCCGTCGCAGCCATTGATCCGGGACTAACTTGGGATCTTGCGCATAAGGATGTGCGGGACGTGACAGCCTCGCTTTTTCTGATTGGATTGGGTGACGGGGCCGACAGGCTGAATGCAACAGACACGAGCGCCCTGGGAAGCAATTTTGAGGCGCTGGTTCCTCAGGCTGCGGTGATGACGATCGCGCCCGCAATGCATTTCACCGCGCTTGGATTATGTAAGCCCGCCGGTGAAGCGATTTTGATCGAAGAGCAGGACGATCCTGTTTGCACTGATCCTGGGGGAACGGACCGCGCCCAAGTTCTTGACATGATAATTGACAGTTTGGCCGCTCACTTCGATCTGAATTAGTGTATTTCGGATACTTACATATCGGCATTGCATCCAATGGTGCGGGCCGACCATACCCCTCAGCGGTATACCAAAAATTCGTAGTTGGCTTGCCGCTACCTGCCACTGGCTTTCTTCGTGCCCCGGTGATGGGCGAGATCGATGAGCCGTCTGAATGTTGGGCATTCCAAATGCGATGGCGCCGGGCAATCCGCCACATGTCGCAGGGTATCGCGCAGCGCCGTCAGCTCGCGGATTTGCCGATCCAGCGCATCCGCACGAATGTGAAACTCTTGCCGGGGGATATTCGGAGATCCATCAAGGCCGAACATCCCCGAGATTTCCTCAAGTGAAAACCCCGCAGATTTGCCCATTGTGATCAGGGCTAGTTGCAATAAGACATCCGGCGTGAACTGCCGACGAAGCCCGTGCCGCGCAACAGACGAAATCAGGCCAAGCTCATCATAGTAACGCAGCGTTGAAGTTGGGGTGCCGGTCTTTTTCGACACCTCGCCTATATCCAAAAGTTTCATGCTTGACCTCAAGTCGACTTGAATTCGTAACGTCGCCTTCTGTAGCGATTCCGACAAGAGGAAAATAGTGGTGCACATCAAATCAAATGCATTGAAGACAACGAGACCCGGCGCTTTGTTGTGTTTCTCCCTGTCCATGCTGCTGGCCTCATTGGGCACCAGCATTGCCAATATTGCCTTGCCTGCAATCGCCCAGGACCTGAAGGCGCCGGTACATCAAGTGCAATGGGTGGTGATCGCATATCTCGCGACACTGACGCTGTTCTCTGTGCTGGCTGGACGACTTGGGGACCGCTTTGGACGACAGCAGATGCTGATCTTCGGGCTTATACTTTTCGCGCTGGCCTCTGCGTTTTGCGGCTTGGCGCCCAATCTCAAGGTGTTGAGTGCCGCGCGGTCTCTTCAGGGAATTGGTGCTGCATTCCTCATGGTGCTGACCGTCGCACTTGTTCGCGATATTTTTGAAACAGAGCGTGTCGGGCAAGCCATGGGCCTGTTGGGCACGATGTCGGCGGTCGGAACTGCACTGGGACCTTCGTTGGGTGGGGTGCTGATTGGAAAACTCGGGTGGCAAGGAGTGTTCTTTGTCCTGGTGCCGATGAGCCTGACTACGGCCATTTTGGCCGTTCGGCTTTTGCCCGCAAGTGTTTCCTCTGGGATAACACCTCTGGTCGGACTAACTGCACTGCGAAAGAGCGGCGCTATCCTCGGCCTTGCAGCAAATTTTCTGGTGGCAAATGTGATGTTGACCACTTTGCTGATAGGCCCCTTCTTTCTGGGGCAGTCTCTTGGGCTGAGCGCGGCGAAAGTGGGGCTTGTCATGTCGATCGGACCAATCATATCAATCTTCCTCGGCGTCCCATCGGGTCGGCTTGTGGATGCATGGGGGGCGGCGCGTGTTCTGTCGCTTGGGCTCATTGCTCTGACCACCGGGACCTTTGCACTTGCGATCCTGCCAGTCGCATTCGGTGTCATTGGTTACATTGGCGCAATCAGCATCCTGACACCGGGATACCAGTTGTTTCAGGCGGCCAACAACACCATGATAATGGTAGGGGTTCGGGCAGATCAGCGGGGGACAGTTTCAGGGCTGCTTGGCTTGTCGCGCAATTTGGGACTTATTTTCGGAGCCTCTGTCATGGGGACGGTCTTTTCCTTTGGGATTGGCGCCCGCACCGTCGAGGCGGCATCTGCTGAAGCTATTGCCAACGGGATGCAGCTCACCTTTGTAATCTGCGGGGTATTGGCCATCGTGGCGTATTGGCTTTCGCGTCGAACTTCGTTGAAGAGCGTCACCAGTAAGACAGTCGCGAGACAATGATAAAGGAGGTCGCAGACCTACCGATGAACACTTTTAAACCTGTCCCAATAGACGGCTTGAACGTACAGATTTGGGGGCATGGCGATACGCCCGCGCTCATTTTCCATGGGGGGCCAGGGTCGGGTCTCAACCCGCAGCACACAGCCTATTTCGACGCCGACCGCCATCGGGTGGTTCTTTTTGACCAACGCGGAACAGGGTTGTCGGGCAGAGCTGGTCGGGTCACAGCAAACACGACTCAGCACACCCTACGCGATGCCGAGGCCATCCGGATGGCCCTGGGATATGAAGATTGGATTGTGCTGGGTGGTTCATGGGGTGGCGCACTGGCATTGGCCTACGCATCCGCTCATCCTGATCGGGTACGCGCATTGATCGTGCGCAGCACGCATATCTGCCGTCCTTCAATGGACCAGTGGATGTTGCGCGATAGGGCAGAGCGTTTCGAAGCCGGGCAGCGTGCGCGCGGCCTGTTTCTCGATCCTCTCGACGCGACTGAACAGCTCCATCCTGCCATAGCATGGTTTGCCCGTATGGAAGACAATGACGCGCAAGCACGTGAGGCAGCCCGCCGTGTGATGGCCCTTGAAGATGCGTTTCATGGACCGCAACCCGGCACTGTGCGGCTTCCGGCAGCCGTCACCCAAAGCGACATAAATCGCACCCGCGTGTACCTTTGGTACTGGCTTAATAATTTCTTCCTACCTGCTACGGGCCCCGGAGATCCAAATACAATCGCCGTACTCCCACATCGTTTGATCCATGGAGAGGATGACCTAATATGCCCGATTGAACCTGCCCGTGCCTTTGCCCAAGCTGGAAAGCTTCAATTTGAGGAGATTGAGAGACTGGGTCACAACGGTTTGGCGCCGCAGATGATCGCTGCTGTGCGCCAAGCCGTCGAAGACTTGAGCGGTTGAGTATCGAGCAGAAGCGCGTTCTCAAATCGGACAATCGCGGCAATTCCGAGTGCGCGGAATTTGGGTTCAGGGCATCGTCATTTTTTTGGTTGTGTGAGTTGGCTGAGCAAAGCGCGATGCCTGACCGCCTTCGATTCCGTATGCGAGAGACAGGGGACAATCCTGGCAGGTCATTCCGCTTCGCGCGTCGATGTTGCTCAACAGTTTAAATCGTTTGCCCGGTAATCTTTTGGTCGATTTTTGTGCCAAGGCGACCCATCTCACCCGATTTAAAAAGCTGTTTGTTCTTGCTCGGCGTTCACGTTGGCTGTGGCACCTAACAGCCCAATGGCAGGAATAGTTAAGCTATCTATGAGGCGCATGTTTAGCCTCGCCCGGTGCCAGCTTCGTATGAGGCGCATGATTACTATTCGAAATATTTTTCGAAGCTAATTTTCTGCATTTGTGCAATCGAAATGGAAAACTCCGACCACGGGCAATACTGCACCGTATCATCGGGGCAGGATCACTTTAGTCAGCCACAACCTCAAAGGTGACAACGATGGCGGTGTTTTCGCTGCCTTTCGTGTATACGCGCCCCTGATACTGGCCGGGTTCTGCCAGATCATGAATGGTGAGGCTTACGGCAACGTCGACGGCCTGTCCCGGGGGAATACGGACTGCGGAAGGTTGGATGCTCATCTTGTCGGTTGGCAACACGTTGCCGTCGCGGCTGATCATGTCGCCGGGCTCGAACTGCAAGTCGACAACGTCTGCTCCGGCAGGTGCAGCAAAGGACAAGAGAATGGTTCCTGTCTCACCGGGCCTGCAGGGCTTGCGGCAGTGAAAGGGTCCGTCCAGCTGTTGTGTGGTGCTGTTTTCCGCATTCAGAATGCCCCGTGCGATCTGAGATATCGGAAGCGTATCCTGCTCCGGAACGGCCTTGGTGGCCGTGCGGAGAGCGCTGACAAATGGTTTTCGCTCGAAATAAGGCATAGCTTAATGTGCACAGCCTACAGCGTTTAGTAAATGACAAACTTGAAAGGAATGCGTATTGGATTCGGCGGTGGATTCACGGGATTTCGAAATTTAAGATATTGAATATCTACAAAAAAATAGGGCGAGTGTTAGACCTGACGCGCGACCAGATAATCCATGAACTGACCAAGAAACGCGCGCGGCGCCGCGTTGGTATTTGCAAATACAAGATCGAATTCCCGACGGGCCGCCGCAAGCAGGTCATTTGCTGCGGCCTGAGCATATTCAATGCAAGAATAGTGGCTCATCCGCGCCAATACCCATTCGACCTCTTGTTCCGAACGGGCCGTTCTTGGCTTTTCCAGAAACTCTGACAGTCGGGACTGTTCCTGCCGATCCGCCTGCGCCCCAAGACGTCCCAGCATCAGCGTGCGTTTGCCTTCGTAGATATCCCCGCCGATCTCTTTGCCGTATTTCCCCTGGCTTCCCACAAGATTCAGAACGTCATCCTGGATCTGAAAGGCGGCCCCCAGAAAAAAGCCGAACGCGTTGAAGTCATCCAGATTCAGCGCTCCGGAGGCGACATCGTCCGGGCGCGCGATCAGGGCACCTATACGCATCGGGTGAATGAAGCTGTACCAGCAGGTTTTCTTCAGACACATGGTCAGGTAGTCGGACGGGCTGAGGTCAAGGCGATTGTCTTTTATCCATCCCAATTCAAGAGCTTGGCCCTCGATCGACTCTTTCAGCAGGTGATCAAACTCGTCCACCACGCGCGCGCCGGTCATCGGGCCCAGAGGGCCGAGGTTCTGGCGCAGCAGGCTCAGCGCCAGAGATTGCATGCCGTCGCCGATATTGATCGCCAAAGGCACACCAAGACGTTTGTGCATACATTCCCGACCCCGTCGGAAATCGCTGAGGTCTTCGATATCGTCATGAACCAGAAATGCATTGTGCAGCAATTCGATGACCGCAGCAGCAATTTCGGCATCGTCGGCCTTTCCGCCGAATGCTTCACACGTGGCCAGAAGAAGGGCAGGTCTAAGCCCTTTGCCCGAGGTTTCGATATAGTCCCGCATAGGCCCATAGAGATAGGCTTGCGGCTCACCCGTTGGCATTTTGTCCAACAGTACCTTGCGCGCCTGATCGCCATAACGCGTCAGTTGCTCAAGGAAACCTTGCGTGGCCGCGGATGCCGGCTGCGCCTTGGGAACAGTCACCGGTCAGCCTTTCTGCGTGATGATGACTTTGCGACCGGACATGTCGGTTGGCGGTGTGGTCGCCTCGACAATGCCGATCGCCAGATCTTCAGCAAAGTCCGCGCCGGGAATCGGTGTGTCCCGGCCTGGCAGATGCGCGGCCATCAGATTATAGAGCTCTGGAGGTGCCGCGACCATGCGCAACGCGTCCGAGATCGCAGGGTCTTCGACAATTCCGCCGGGCTTGGAGTATTCGGCCGTCAGCGGACCAATCGCGGCCAGCGGTCCTTGCCCACCACGTTTGGTGCCGGTTGCGTCTTGTCCCATGCGCAAAGTGGCCTCGACAGCGATGGCAAAGCGTTCATCCCATGGCTCACCCGCCTGATATCGGGCATAGTCATAGGCCCGCAGGGGTTGCAGGATGTCGGGCTCATGCAGATCCCAGATTTCACAGGGCTGCGCCTCAGAACCACTGCGCCGCAGGATGGCATTGACGGCTCTTCGGGCAGCCTCATTTGCGCCTTCCATGGTGGCCAGGTCGGTGTTGGTCCGGACGTAGTCGGACGCAAGCATAAAGTTCGGTATCAGCGTCGCCGCTTCGGGCCGCAGCCGCCAGCTGTTAATGCGGTTTACCAACAACGGTTCGACATTGCTTTCTCGGGCAGGATGATCGGGGTCCTCGACGATGTCGGGATCCAGGAACCAATAGTGCAGTTCTTCATCCCTGAGGACGATGTTGCCATCAACGTTCAGGCTGCGTTTGAGCTGTTCCCAGACTTCTTTGGCGATTTCTTCACGAGAGCTGTCGCGCGCGGTTTTTCCGTTTGTGCCCGGCTTGTCCCATTCGGAAATATCGACCGAGAGCAATCCCTTGGTCTTACCGTCGGCCCAGTTTTCAAAATCTATCTGGGACCAGAATTGTTTTTGCGAAACAGCCGTCAGCGCCCAAGGGCTGTCGATAAAGATCACATGGCCATGGGCCAGTTCAACATCCTTGGTCAGGTAAAACTGTATGCCATTCATCCACTGCACGTCTTCGGCAAGCAATGGCAGCTTGGCCAGACCCGGATCTACCTTTGTCATAGCCGGCGTCACCAAAGGTGCAATGCGTTCAACGGGCAGGGCGCTGATGAACCAGTCGCCGGTGACCTGCTTTTGCGTGCCGTCCTGTTCAACAGTGGCGCTGACAATTCGGCCGTTTCGGCATTCAATCCCGGTCACCTTGGAATCGAAATGGTACACCACACCCCGGCTTTTCAGATATTCCAGCCAAGGCTGAATCCAGACCAGGTTGGTCGGCCCGTTCAGCAGCCTGTTGCTGGTTGCCTCAGGTGTTGCGATCCCAAGCTGCAGTTGAATGGCGACATCGCCAACGGTCTTGGTGCTTGCGGTTGTCGCTTTGGCTGCCACCAGTGACCGGGTCAGGCCGATTGCCAGAAACTTCTGATAGGCCTCGGACCGCTCCGCGGCGCCGATGAATTCCCACCAGCCGATACGTTCATACTCATCGAACCGGCGCTCTTTGCACGAGGTCGCAATGCGCCACATGCAACCAAGGAAATGTTCGATATCCTCAAAGTCGATTTCGTTGCGCGGCGAGATTGTATAGGCAAAGGTCTTGAGCGCATTGGCGACCTCTTTTAGCGATTGTGGAAACCGCTCGGGTACGATGATACCGGGGTGGTCGAACTGGCTGACCAATACCTGGGTTGTCGGAACCAGATTGTCGTAGCAGGTGCCCTTGTCATAATAGGGCGTGCGCGACATCGTATTGGTGATGTGCCGGTAGAAGTTGGGGAAGAACCGGAACCCATGTTCACCGGGCAACCAGGGACGTTTGACACCGGGTGGCAGGTCATAGCCGTGCATCCCGATCCAGTCTTTCAGCGCTCTGATATGTTCCTCTTTCGAACCGTGATCGTCTTCACCTTCAAGCACGGGAATGCTGCGGGCCTTGCCACCGGCGATAAGCTGACGCTCATACACTTCGACTTCGAAACCCCGTTCGATCAGCTCATGCGCGGCGCTCATCCCGCCGACGCCTCCGCCTAATATGACCACCTTTTCAGCCATCGGATGTTCCTTTCGCGGAATAGACGTCAAATCGCAGGGTGATGTCGGACAGGCTGGCCTCTCCGATCCCGAAACCCTGCAGACGGTTGATCCACATATAACGCGGATTCGAGGTCAGATACCGGGGTGCCAGCCGAACCGGGGCACTGGGTGGCAGCTTGCCCTTGGCAAGGGCGGCATAGCCATCCGTACCGAAATCGCAGATCCCGGTATCGTCGAACATGACCGGGGCACCGCCGGTTGTCGGATTGATCAGCGCCTTGGCATGCAGAATACCCACGCCATCAGGGCGCACGCGCATCCAGTCTCCGCCCACGGGCTCGATCGTTCCGTTCAGGTTCGGGCCGGTCACGGTACCGCCTTCTTTGATCGCAAAATGCAGCCATATGCCATCGGGAGTTTCACCCGATGGGTTGAAGTTGCCCGAAAACGGCACCTCAAAATGGGCGATATGATCCAGCACCGGGCTGGATGTCTCGTGTTTTGGCGCGCGATCTTCTGGTTTCGGCGCGACCGCGTTTCCGGGGTCATAATCGCGCCCGCCCGAGGTCAGAACCGGCCGCCAGGTCATCAGTTTTCCCACAGCGGGAACCGGCAGGGCCGCTGCAAATTGTTGCAACCCCGATTGTGGATCCTGACCCAGTGGCCACCCACGGACAGCCCGTTCAGGTCCGTCCCCTTCGCGATAGAACAGGCGCAGCGTGTCATGCGGAGATATCGCAGGCCCGGCCTCAACCAGAACCCGCTGTACCCCGGTGGCTGCTTGAAAGGCGGCCTCGGACCAGCGCAGGGTGACCCCGCCGTCGCTGAATTCCCGCATACCCATCGCGCCGGTCAGCACGTGATGGTCGAGATAGCCTGAGCTTCTTTGATCCTGAGGCGGAACTTCTGCTGAACGCGGAAGATATGATCGCCATCTGCCGAGGTCTGCAGGTATTTGACAGCAATGTCAGAAGGCACAACAATCTCAACCGGCGCGCCCTGCAAAGACACCAGCACGGCCTTGTTCACCGGAAATGCGCCAGACCGCAGCAGCGGCCCGTCCAGAAATGGCAGAATGCTGTCGCGGGGCAGGACCATCGAGTTTTCCATCGGTGTCGTGACCGCCTGGAACAGGCCGTTACCCATCACACAGGCATAGGGTCCAAGATGACCCAGGGATTCCAGTTGACTGATACCCGCAACCACGGCCTCGAATACCTCGGGGCCGGTAGGCTTTTTCTTGGAACCGCCGGAAATGGGTTGTGCCTCCCCCGCTTCCAGCAGGCCTTCGTATTTTCCACCACCGCTTACGGTATAAACTGGGGGCAGCGTGACGGGTGCGCCGGGCGCGGGTTGGGGGCCTTCACCGGTGCCGGCCTGACCGTTAAAAATGATCTCATCCTCGACCCGTGCGACAATGGCAGCCGCCCGGCGGAACATGATCAGCGCGGCGGCCAGTTCGGGATCTGCAAGCTGTGCGCCTTTGACATGGACGTTCACGGACACTGTCGACAGCCGCGTCGTATCAAAATCATTCACGCCAAAGCGCATCTTTGGACCGGTCGCTTCGGGAACCAGTTCAAGCTTGTTCAGAGGAACCGATTGGGTATCAGCCGGTAGCGGGCCGTAGAGCGGCAGAAAACTGGCAGCAATACGCGCGCGCAACGCTTCATCGTGGACGGCCTTGTTCACAGCGTCCCACTGCTGCTGGTCCAATTCAAGTGCTTCGGTCATCGTCTCCCCCTTCTGGATGGCACTGCGCGGTTAAATCTGGCAGCTATCTAATTTCATAACGTTTTAGCAAATTTGTTCAGGCAATCCAGAGCGCGTTTCTCTTGAACAACTGCCCCGATGTCATGTGCAAGCTGCAGGGCTTGATTTGCCTCGGTGACAGCTTGGTCAAGGTCGCCACGGGCGGCCAATGCTTTAGCGCGCACACGGTGATATTCCGGCTTGTTCAACATCTCTCCACGCTCCCACCCGGGCGTGCAAACATGTTCAAGCCGGTTCAGGGCGTCCTCGATATGACCCTGATCGATCAACAGCTCCGACAGGACAATCTGGTTTTGCGGGAAGGTAAAGTTGCCGCCAGCCTGGGACACAAGGTCCATATAGGTCCCGACACGAGCAGCCCCCCCGATCACGTCACCTTTGCCCGCCTGAGCCAGACCCAGATAGATATCCTGCATTGCGTGAAGATACAGGAACCCTTCTTCGTCCGCGATCCGACGCGCTTCGTTCATCGTATCGTCCAGCAAGTCCCATTCGCCCGCATACGGAAGGAACATCGACGACGCGCCCATAATGTAGACAAGGTTGGGGGCGTGTTCGAACGGCTTGCTGATTTCGATCGACTTCAGGCGGGCCTCTTCGGCCTCGTCGAATTTGCCAAGCTGCCACAGAAGACAGCCCTGAATGGCAAAGAACGACGCGCTGGTCGAGGACTGGGTCATCGGCATCATGGCCATGTCAAGCTCGGGCGTGATCAGGGCAAGGCCCCGTTCAAGCTGTCTTTCGCAATCGGCAAACTCACCGCGGAAATAATGAGTATAGCTGAGCGCCCGAGCAGCAAGGACGTTTGTAACCGGATCCGGTGCAAGGCTGGCCATGCCGTCAAGGGCCTGCGCCATCTCAAGTGCGCGGTTCATCTGGCCCGACACAAAGAAATGCGTCCATCGGCAGAAGGTTGCGGCAAACAGGGTTTCGCCCGCACCCAGCGCCTGTGCAAGATGCATCGCACGGGCTGCGGTCTGCCCAACCTGTGTGGATGACCAACCGTGTATCGCCATGAACGCAGGCAATACATTCATCTGAACGCCAAGCTCTACCCCATCTCGTTCGGGACCGCCGGGCATCGTTTCGATATTGCGCAATGCGGCCTGAAAAGCGGCAATCGCCGGTAGGTTCGCAAGGCGGCTGAGGGCCTGTTCACCCGCCAGAACCCAGTGGGTAACAGCCTCGCCCTTAAGACCGCCTAGATCGCAGTGATGCGCCACGGTATCCGGTGTAGGGTTACCAAAAGCCTTGTGACCGGCCAGCAATTCTTTGGCGATTTTCAGGTGAATCTGTTCCCGGTCTTCAAGTAAAAGCGACTGGTACGCTGTGTCCTGCACCAGCGCATGGTGGAACGTGTAAGTCGGCGCCCCGGCTTCGCTGGTGATGGATACCAGACCTGCACCGATCAGTTGGATCAATGCTGATTCCACATCCGTGTCCTTGGGTGCTACCGCATGGATCATCGCCGACGTGAAGCTGCGGCCAATCACGGATCCCAACTGCGCTACAGGTCGCGCATTTTCCATCCGGTCCAGCCGCGACATCAGCGAGTCATGAAGAGTTGCGGGGATACTGAGGGTTCCCATTACCCCGGCGTCGATGGGCACGTCCTGCGGCAGCTGATCCAGAACCGCCTTGGTCATTTCCTCGATATAAAGCGGCACACCATCGGCTTTTTCGACAATCTGTCTGACCAAAGTGACCGGCAGGCTGCGCGGTACGGCAACACGGCGCACCAGTTCAGACGCTTCGAGAACCGAAAGAGGTGTCAATTCGACGATTGACGCGCGGCCTTCAAAATGTTCCGGAGGCTCGTATTCAGGGCGGTGCGTCAGAACCACAAGGATGGGCAACTGGTCCAAGGCGTCGATCAGCGCGTCCAAGGCATCCAGCGTGGTTGCGTCCGCCCAGTGCACATCTTCGAATACCAACAGCAATGACCCGCGTTCATCGCAGATGCTCCCGGCACAGCGGATCAGCAAGTCCAAAGATTTGCGGGCTTTCTTGATCGGATCGGGTTCGACCGGAGCGTCAGTTTCAAACCCGGCCAAATCCAATAGCAGCGCAGCATCTTCTTCGGTCAAACGAGAGGCGTTTTCCGCGTATTTCCTGATCGACTCGGTTACCTTGTCGGTATCAGTCTCATCCCCTGCAAACCGCCGAAGCTCGGCACGCAGCGGGTGCAGGGGCAAACTGGCAAGATGCGGGACACATTGCAGGGTCATAGGCCTTTGTCCCAGCGTTTTGCTGAGGGAATTGATCAGGCGCGATTTCCCGATACCGGCCGGGCCACCAACCAGCGCAACCTGACCCGATCCGCGCAGCACATGATCCCAAAGCCCTGTCAGGCCGGTCAGGTCGTCTTCGCGGGCAACCAATTTGACCGTCGACTTGCCGGTGCGCGCGTCGAACCGGCTGGCGGCGATCTTTTCGTCAATAACGCGGAAGACCGAGCGCTCACCATCAAATCCCTTCAATTCGTGATTGCCGCGCGGTTCAAAGTTAAAGGCCCCTTTTGTCAGGCGCCATGTCTCGGACGAGACGACAACTTCACCGGGATTGGCCAACCCCTGAAGGCGCGAGGCAAGGTTGGCCGTTTCGCCAACAATGAAATCCTGTGTTCCCAGGCTGGCAGAGGAAACAACCCCGACAACGACAACTCCGGTTGCGATTCCCGCGCGCAGGTCCAGGTTTTCACCGAACTTGTTTTCCAGATTCTGAACCGCTTCGATGGTTTCCAAAACTGCACGCACCGCGCGCTCGGTATCATCTTCAGTGGCTTTCGGATATCCGAAATACATCATGATGCCATCGCCCTGCTTATAAGCCAGGTGGCATCCGTGTTGTTTCATCGTGCCGATGGCGGTGTCCAGATACAGATTCATGATCTGCATCAGCTCTTCCGGATCATGCCGCTGTGCTAATTGTGTGGACCCGACCAGATCGCAGAATACAAGCGTCAGCTGTCGCCGTTCGGCCACACGGGACATTGCGGGTTTGTCGGACGCTTCCTGAAGCTTCAGTTCTGCTTGTGTTTGCCGAAAACGTTTCCTTTGACCGACCGTCAAACCCAGATCTCGAAGTTCCGGGTCTGTCAATTCGTCCAATATTACGTCGTCTATCCCTTCTTCGAGAAACCGCGCGCTGAAGTCATGTAGATCGGCGTTTTGCAGAATAGTTGAAAGGCGTGTGGATTTCCCGATGACAGTCGTCATTGATCAGCGCTTGCCCCCTGGTACTTCTTCGGCACATCGTTGCATGCCTCATTCGCGTCAATATCGCGCCGAATCCAAAAGATTGACGTGGTATAAGACCAATTTGGTAACAAGTGTGGCAGATGTCGGGCCGAATTGCTATGATATTGCGGTCAAGCCTCCCAAATGAATGGTTTTGTTGTCAAATCGGAACCAGCCCAGTGTGGTCGCACCACTCAGACGCAATTTCGGTCGGTCCGAGGTTAATTGGCACCAGGTACAAGGCCTCAGGGGTTCAGGTTAATCCGGGCGGAAACCAGTGGCCTGACCGGATGGCTGTAAATATGCCGGTTGGTCACAAATGCGTCGCGAGCCCTTTCGCGGGCCATAGCTCTTGGATAAAAGAATAACGCGCCAGCACCGAAACGCCGGCCTTCGATGTCTTCATTGAATTACCGGGAGCATACCTGTGACGTCTTTCCGCCTGGCGAAACTAGCGATCCTTTGTCTTGGCATTCCAACCATGTCCCCTGCGCAATCCGCCGAGGACCCAAGCGCTGGGCTGTTGATGGAACTGAACAATCTGCAACAGGTCGATGGCAACTGCCGACTGTCATTTCTGGTGCAAAATCAGACCGGTGCCGAGATTGAGGCCGCCAATTTTGAAACCGTTATCTTTAACGCGGAGGGCAATGTTGTCAGCCTGTCGTTGTATAATTTCCGCGATATTCCTGCGGGACGTCTGCGGGTGCGGCAGTTCAGCATCGCGGACATGAGCTGCGGCGATGTTGGCCGGGTTCTGATCAACGGATCCAATACATGTACGGTCGAAGGCGCCGAAAGCGATCTTTGCGACGAAGCCCTTACGCTAAACAACCGAACAGATGTGGAGTTTCTCAGATGAGCCCGCTTGATGCTTTGCGTGCAATTGTTGCCCTTGGCGGGCCAGTGGTTGCGGTCCTGATCGCCATGTCGATCGTGACGCTGGCCGTCACGCTGTACAAGCTTTGGCAGTTCACGGTTTCCGGTGTCGGTCGGCACAAAATCCTGTCCCAGGCGCTTGCGGCCTGGGATGCCGGTGACACGCAAGCCGCAAGGGCCAAGCTGGCGGAAAGCCGCAGCTATCTTGCGCCGCTGGTCAGCACTGCCATGGATGCGCCCATCATGCCCGGGTTGGACCAAAGGCTGGATGCCGAGGCCGGGTTGGCCTTGGCGGGCCTTGAACGCGGCTTTCGCCTGCTGGACACCGTGGCACAGCTGGCGCCTCTGCTGGGCCTGTTCGGCACCGTCCTTGGCATGATCGAAGCGTTCCAGAGCCTTCAGACTGCCGGATCGTCGGTTGATCCCTCGCTGCTTGCGGGCGGTATCTGGGTAGCGCTGGTCACCACAGCGGTTGGTCTGGCCGTGGCGATGCCGACCTCGATGGTTCTGTCCTGGTTCGAAAGTCGCACTGCGCGCGAACGGGTTTTTGCCGACAAGGCCTTGAGGACCGTTCTTGTTCCGGGGCGGGGATCGTCAGACTCTGCCCAGGTGGCCGCTGTCCCAACGACAGCAGATCATGCGTAATCGGGCACCATTTGTGCGACGGCCAATGTCGATGACGCCGCTCATCGACATCATTTTCCTTTTGTTGCTTTTCTTCATGCTGACTTCGACCTTCTCGAAATATGCCGAGATCGAATTGAGCAGTGCGACCGGCGGCGCCTCGACCGACGAAGTTACGGGTCAGCGGGTGTTTCTGCAGCTGGGATCAGAGCGCCTGATCCTGAACGGTGTGCCGGTCACATTGGACGACGTGGTCGAACAGGTGAACACCGGTCAGGTCCTGGTCAGCCTCGACCCCGATACAACCTCGCAAAGGCTGGTCAATCTGCTGGTACGGTTGCGTGGCCGTGACGGGTTGAGCGTTCTGGTGCTGGAGTGAGGCGATGATCCGCAATATTCGACCCCGCCGCAAACGCGATTCGACCATTGCTTTGATCAATGTCGTGTTTCTGATGCTGATCTTCTTTTTGATCACCGGAACGATAGCGCCGCCGCTGGATCCGGATCTGCAGCTTGTTGATACGTCAGAACTGGAGGGCAGTGAGCCCCCCGACGCGTTGGTTCTGCACAAGAACGGATTGCTCAGCTTTCGGGGCCAGCCGATGACCCCCGAAGCCTATATGACCGGCCGCGACCCCGCGCCGGTGCGGATCGTGCCCGACCGGGATGCACCGGGCCACCGGCTGATCGAGGTGACGGGGACTCTGCGGCGGTTGGGGGCGACGTCGGTCTTTGTCGTGACCGAAAAGGCGCTGGAATGATCAGACGCTCGGTTGTCATTGCGACTATTGCGGTGCTGGTGTCGCTGTTGATTCACTTAGGCGGGTTGAGCGTGACAGCGCCCCATCTGACGGAAACCGCAGAACCCGCAGGCCCGGCCGATGCCATCGCGCTGGGCAATGAGTTCGAAGAGATTGCCGATGTCGTTGCGGACCCGGTTGAGCCCGAGCCCGCCCCCGAATCCGAACCGGAACCGGAAGAGCCGCTGGAGCCCGAACCGGCACCCGAACCCGAAGAAGTGCCGGTCAGCGAAGCATTGGTCGCCTCTGATAACCCTCAGCAGGTCCCTTCACCCGATCTGGGCAAGTCCGAAATCGTGCGCCCGGTGGTGACGGAAACGGTTGAGCCGTCGGAAACCACGTCTGAGACACCTTCGGAGACGAATGAGGCCGCCAGCCAAGACACGGATGCCACGCCTCTGGCCGAACCCAGTGAACAGGCCGAAACACCGGAGGGAGAGCCCGAAGCCAGCCCGGCGCAAGCCGAAGAACAGGCAGCGCTTGACCCGGCCTTGACCGAGGTTCCAACGCCCGAACCATCACCGGTTCCAGAGATACCGCTGATAGCTGAGACGCCCGAGGTCGACATCCCACTTGTCGAACCCGAACCTGAGGCGGAAGAAGAGACAGAGACGGCACTGACTTCTTCGGTGCGTCCGAAGCTACCGGATCAACGGCCTAGTTCCAAACCGCAGGGCGTCTTGCCGGGCTCCAACGATTTCAGTGATCTGCGGTTCCCTGAGAAAGAAGTCGAATCCCCGCTGTCGCAGTACAAACGCGCGGGGATTGACCCGTTCACACGCGGCAACACCAGTGCCGGTTCAGGGGGAAGGGGGCCAGGCAATTCCAGCAAAACCAACTATGCTGGCCGTGTGCTCATGCATCTGAACCGGGCGCCTTTGGTCTATGTTTCGGCGCGCGGTTTCGCTCAGGTCTTTTTTCAGATCAACCCGGATGGAACCTTGGCCTTTGTCGATGTGGTCGACAGCTCTGGATCCCCCGAAGTCGACCGTGCTGCCAAGGCGCAGGTTCGCGCGGCGTCGCCTTTCCCGTTGCCCCCTGGCGGTGTCAGCCGCAGCCTGTCATTTTTCTATAGCAGCAACTAGCATATGGTGCCGTAGCAGGATCGCATCCGACCCGAGGCGCGGCTGGGCATTATGCCGTCTGAATGGGCGTGGTCTTGGACGAGGCAATACCCGGAACGCGGACTCTCAGATTGCGACTCACCTGAAATTGGGCTGCAGTCACAACAGGGCTAGGGACCGAGAATCCCTGAATCATGCGACCTGTCAATAATTCCCGGTTTAAAGAGGTGGTCTGGCTTTTTTGCGTTCAAATTTTTGTAACGTTTCCAATGGGCGAACAAAGTGCTCGAAAAGCTTGAATATCTGCGCCCTGCGGCCTTTTTGCCCGGTGCAAAGTGGCAACACCGTTGCAGGCAGAGGGCGTGGAAAATCCCGTCTCGCTATTGTGCCCATGTTGAAATTATTCGACGAATTTAGCCGCCGCTTCGGTGGCACTACTCCTCTCAAAACTTATGGATTAACCATGAAAAACGTACTCATCGCATCGACCGCGCTGATTGCAACCGCCAGTGTTGCTGCCGCGGAAGTCAAATTCAGCGGCTATGGCCGCTTTGGTCTGGGCTATGAAGAAGACCGTTCAGCAACCACCACCACAACGACCGCGTCTGGTGCGGTCAATTCAAACAACGCCTCGACCGACGATACCATTTTGGTGTCGCGTTTTCGTCTGAACATCGACGCCAGTGCCGAAACAGATGGCGGCGTTGAATTCCAGGGCCGTGTTCGTCTGCAGGCGGATGACGATTCAAGCACCGGCGAGCAGAACGAAGCTGGCCTGAATGGCGCCCGTTTCTCGGTTATCTATGGCGGCCTGCGTGTTGACGCCGGTAACGTTTCGGGTTCGTTCGACAACCTGGATGACTACTTCGGTACCGAGCCGGGCCTGGAAGAATTCCTGGGTCAGTATTCGGGCGTGAACTATTCCTTCCTGGAATACAGCTCAACCGGCACGGGCGCGAATGCTGTGTTCTTCCGCTACACCGTTGGCGATCTGGCATTCTCGGCATCCTATGACCAGGACACAAAATTCCTGGGCGCAGGCATCACTGACGACCGTGATCGCTGGGACGTAAGCGCATCTTACACCTTCAACAACTTCACAGCCTCGCTGGCATATGGTGAAACTGATGAAGGCGCAGGCGTTGACAAGGAAAGCCTGACTGTTCTGACCCTTGGTGCAGAACTGGGCGATTTCTACGGCACCCTGTTCGTGGCTGACGATGACGTCAACAACGACGCCGAAGATGGCACCGCTTATGGTTTCTCGGTCGCCTATGATCTGGGTGCGGCAACCACGCTGCAGCTGGTTTACGGTGACGGTTCGGCTGACGACGACACCCGCAACATTGGTGTTGGCGCCATCTATGACCTGGGCGGCGGTGTATCGCTGCGTGGTGCAGTTGGCGAGATCAAAGACGGCGACGACGACGGCAAGATCCGTGCCGACTTTGGTGCTCAGTTCAACTTCTAAGCTGATCTGAACCAGATTGATCTAAGGGCGGGCTTTCGGGTCCGCCCTTTTCCTGTCTGATCTGATCGGGCGAATCTACTTTAGTGTTTCACTGCTCAGGCTTGCAGGAGAAACCAATGGTCGATTCCGTGAGGTTCGGTACTTGGTTTGCTGAAGCGATCGCTGACAACCTGACTACGGTTCGCCTTGGCACGATCGGGTATGCTCGACCGGCCCAATAGTCGGTCTCAACTTTTCGCCATTAGAAAGTGTCGCGCACCAGTGTAGCTTTTGTCCCTTGTCCCCTCTGGTATACCAGCCAAACTCGTCTTCACCTGGATGTGCAACGAAATCTGCAGCACGCGCTTGTTCGTTTAGTATGAACCTGTGCTCACCGGGTTTCCAACTTATCTTATCATTGAGTATTTCATCCGCAGAATTTTGGATCGTTAGTGCAAGGGAATCCGTCGTTTCTGAAACCTCGTAAGATCTAAGGCTTACTAGTTCCAAACTGTCACTAGCTGTTTCGAGTTCCAGAGCATAGTTATGCCCCAAACCCTTCATCCTTACTGTTGGATAGGAAATGCCGTTCATCTTCTCAAAACCGGGTACATGCCGACGTGTCTCCGGCTCCTTAGAAATAGGACCGAGGTGCAGACGAGCGATTTGTTGGGTAGCCTCGTAATCTGTGCAGTGGGCAAACACCAAAGCAATGCCTCTTTGGATAACATCGTCCTGATCGGGCAAATCTGACTTTTCCGATATGTTTGGCGGGTTTGATCCAAGAGATTGATAAACATCGAGAACACCATAACCAATATTCGCTGTAATAACTTGTTTAACAACTTTCCAACTGGCTACGACAAACTCGTCGCCTTTCTCAATTGCCCCCAACTCATGAAATAATGGTTCGATTGCATCGCAGGAATAGAAGACACTTTGACCATCCGAATTTGCTCTGCCGACTTTAGCATATTTGGCAGGTGGGGGGCCAATATCGGACAATTTTGCGCACTCGTTCCAAGACATACGCCGCGCGCGATACAGCCACATCCCTTCAGGTAAGATTTGAGCTGAAGCAACATACCCTACACGGTCCCACTCAAGAAAACCCTTGGCAGCATTGTTTATGAGGTCTTCATCCCTATAGCTGTCCAACTGGACGATTTTCTGCATCGTTTCAAAAATACTCTCTTTGCTGACCACACTTGACGCTTTCTCGCTGCTTCAAAAACCGTCTCAAAGAGAGCTAAAATTCACCAAACAGGCAATCAAAAACCACCGTCAGTACGCACCTAACGAACAGCAAACCAGCTTGCACTGATTTGAGCAAATTAGTGTAGTTTCGGATTTTCATTTGCAAGTGATGGCTTTTCAAAGAACAGGATGACCTCACCCAGCCGGATGCCATAGCGCGAGACATAGGCCCGGTTCAGCAGCCGGTCATCGCTCAGCAGCCACATCCAGTCATCGAAATCGACCCGCATGGTCCCGTCCTTGACGGGCAGGTCGATCTTGTAGGTCCAGTTGAACGTGTCACCACGCTCGATCCCGCTGGCGGTGCCCAGCACGCCGGGGGCTGTGCCGGTCCAGGTATCCTCGCCGGTTTTGGTCAGGGTCCAGGCGCGCTGCTCGGTTGCGCCGTCGTCATAGACGAAATCCTCGATCAGGGTCAGCGTCTCGCCATCCCATGTGCCATTGATATCAACAGTGAACCGGCGTGGCACATTGCCCAGAACATCCTGAAATTGACCATAGGCCACAGTCTGACCCTCAAAGAACTCTTCCAGGTTCAACTGCCGATCGGACAAAAAGGTCTTGGGGGTTCGGGGTTTCGCAGAGCAGGCAGCCAGAACGGTCAGCCCCAGAACAGCAAGGCCCGCGATGACAAGACGACGTGGTTTCATTGCAGCACCCGTGTTTCAGCGGCGGTGTCATGGCCATTCGCCCGGTCCAGATAGGTTGATTTGGTGGAGGGCGCCGGGCGCATGGTGGCTATCAGCTCGGCGACTTTGATGCCGAACTTTCGCATCTCGGATCGGTTCATGATCACGCCACTTTCCGTCAGGTACATCCAGTCGGTCACGTCCAGCGTGTGCCCCCCTGCGTCCTCAGGCAAGATGATCTTGTAGGTCAGCTTTACGGTCGAGCCCGAGACCGTGCCGCGCCCTTCGCCCACGATGTCATCTGCTGTCGCAATGAATGTGTTTCCTGTGCCCAGAGTCAGATACCATTTGCGGGCCATCTTCTTGCCGTTGGAATAGGTGAAATTCTCAGTCAGGGTGCCTGTGTTGCCGTCCCATTCCCCGACCATACGGGCGACAAAGCTGTTCGACATCTTACCGTCGGGGCCATAGATCAGCCCTTCGGACAGGATCTCCCCGTTCAGGTTTTCCGTCATCTTAAACGCGGGGCCGGTGCCGCTGTAATCCTCAGGCGATTGGGCCCGAAAGCTGAGATAGCGCCCTTTTGCGATGGACAGGGCGAAGATGATGAGCAGGGCTATAGCAAGTAGTTTCATTTGGCTGAGACCTCAGTTGGCAGCGTCAGGACCATTCCAAACGCGCCGAGTTTCAGGATGCACGGCAAAATGGCATAGGCGAGGTTGAGCGTTCGCAGCGCCTCGGCTGAATTTGCCTGTCCCGGAGTGAATCCGCTGCGTTCCAGCAATGGAAGGGTGAAAAAGGCCGCCAGGGCCAGCCCCAGCTTGCCCGCGAATGACCAGATGCCGAATGCGGCGGATGCGTTCAGACCTGCGCGTGTCAGAGCGACCGAGAACATGGCCGGCAGCACTACCATATCCGCCCCAAGTGCGGCGCCAGACGCAACGCAGATCAGGGCGAACCCGGCTAGGCTGCCGGTTGACAGCGTCGCGGCGCTGACAAAGGCCGCAATCGACAGCGGCATGGCGATCATTAGGGTCTGTTTCGGG
This sequence comes from Ruegeria sp. CDSC042, assembly GCF_059610745.1. Lineage (NCBI taxonomy): Bacteria > Pseudomonadati > Pseudomonadota > Alphaproteobacteria > Rhodobacterales > Roseobacteraceae > Ruegeria > Ruegeria sp. CDSC042. The sequence goes on along the minus strand of NZ_JBXWOF010000007.1, from coordinate 153,834 downwards.
CCAATCCGATTGCTGAGCCGCGCCCAAAGGGGCACGCTTGCCCCCGCGCTGAGGAAGAACAAGATCAACAGCGGTCCTGCCATGCCTGGCAGTTGCAGCCGGTCTTCGACAAAAAACAGAAACAGGGTAGAGGTGATGGCGACCGGCAAGCTGTTGATCAGCGCAAGAACCAGCAGGCGCATCGCACCGGCATCGCCGAGCCCGGAAAAGGTCAGGGCTTGTCCGGTTATCGGCGCGCGTCGCCAGATCGGGGCCGTCAGGACAAAGGTCAGAATGGCGATGAGGCCCAAAAACAGCCCGAACGCAGGATAGCCCTGCGCCTGCGCGCCAAAGGCGACAAACAGCGCGGGGGCACTTGCGGCAAGTATCACGCCGGTTAGCTGCCCGCCCTCGCGATAGGCGGCGAGTGTCATCAGCTCGGACGGGGTGGGCGTTTTGGCCAACGTGGCGCTGCGGCCATAGAGCAGGATGGTTCCCAGGCTGTAGGCTGAAAACAGCAGGATAAGGATGGCCACCAAACTGGCAACGGACGCGCCCTCAGACAGAGTGAACAGCAGCGGGAAGCCAACCGCCAGCCCAAGTGCGGCGAGGGCAGCAAACAAAAGCTGGCCACCAGGCCACCGGTCAATCGCCCAGCCAATCAGGGGATCCTGCACAAGGTCAACCAAACGGATCAGCAACAGGACGGCGCCGATCACCCCAAGGCCAATGCCCAGATTGACCGCCGCAAAACGCGGCAGGTGAATGTAAAGCGGGATGCCTGCAGCGGCGAGCATCAACGCATAGAGACTGACCCGGGGATACAGCATCACTGACCCTTCAACTGCCGGGTAAAGTTGGCCGATCTGGTGTTGCTGCCAAGAAAGATCGACATGAATGCGCGCGTGATGCCCGGGCTCGACAAGGTGCAGGTTCTGCTGCCATTGCGCCAGAACCCGATCTTGTCCGGCCCCTTCGAGATTGCCAAATAGCTGTCGCCTTTGCTGACGGCCTGAAAACAGGCCTGCAACTGATCGGCGGTTGGAGGCGGGTTGCCCTGTCGCACCATTTCGTCAAGCGTCGACTTTATCAGAGCCTTCTGCGCGATGGATTTGCGGTATGTCAGTTTCAGCCCAAACTCTTGATTCCAGTTAAACGGTGCGCCGCCGGGCGTATAAAGCCTGGCATCGTAAACCGGCAAACCCAGAAACCGGAACGTAGAGCTGCCCAGAACTTTTGGATCGCCCAACCGTTCAGCCAAAGGTGACGCCGCTAAACCGCAGGGCAGCACCATCGCCAGCGCCAGAATGGCCTGGCGCAACAGCTCAAATATCGGCCGCAACAGGTATGGCCGCGATCTGTTCGGGGGTGCCATTGTCTGCTCCGATGGTTTGCGGGCCGCCAGTGATCCGCTCGACGACATGCATGGCGCTGGCAATCCCGTCTTCGTGAAACCCGTGCCGGTTATAGGCGCCCGCAAACCAGGTGCGGTTCTGTCCCTGCATCTCGCGGATTTGCCCCTGTGCCCAAAGTGCGGCCTTGTCAAAAACCGGATGGGCGAATTCGACCTTATCATAGATCTTGTCGCCGGCGATCTCGGATGAGGCGTTCAGCGTCACAAACAGCGGGTCACTGTCGGGAATATTCTGCAGCCGGTTCATCCAATAGGTCACCCCGACATTCCCGGCCTGCGAGCGATAGGTCCAGCTGGACCAGCAGGCCCGGCGTTTGGGCATCTGCGACGGATCGCAATGCAGGATGGCCGTGTTGGGCTGATACTGGATCGCGCCAAGCGCGGCTGCTTCGGCTGGGGTGGCATCCTGGCCCAGAATGGCAAGGGATTGATCCGAGTGGGTGGCCAGAATGATCTCATCATACTGATCCGACTGGCCTTGGCTGTGAACGGTCACGCCTATCTCATTGCGCTGAACCCTCTGAACGGGGCTGGCCAGACGTATTTCGGCCCCGCGGGCACGCAGGGTGGCGTCAATCCGGCGGACATATTCAATGCTGCCGCCCTTGACCGTGTACCATTGGTGCTGATTGGCGCGGCCATTGGCCAGCAGAGCGTGATTGCGAAAGAACTGCACCAGCGACCGCGCCGGGAATTGATCCACAAATTCAACCGGGGTCGACCAGATCGCCCCGCACATGGGCATCAGGTAATTGTGCCGAAACCAGTGCCCCAACCGCAGCTGATCAACCAGCTCTCCGATGGTTGTGTCATCGTCCTTGGCTGCGTCCGGGGCCTCTCTGCCAAAACGCAGGATGTCGGCGATCATCTTGTAATAGGCCGGCCGCGCAAGATTGCGTTTCTGCGCCGTAAGAGTGCGCAGGTTGTTCAGCCCGTATTCGATGCGCCCGTTGTCGATGGTCGCACCAAAGCTCATCTCGGATTTTTCGACAGGCACGTTCAGCGTATCGAACAACCGTGTCAGGTAAGGGTAGGTGGCATAGTTGAAGACGATAAAACCGGTATCGACGGGCTGATCGCCATTTTTTCCCGCCGTGACCGTGCGGGCATGCCCGCCAAGCCTGGGTTCAGCCTCAAAGAGTGTCACGTCATTGTTTTCGGAAAGATAATAAGCCGCTGAAAGGCCTGAAATGCCTGCGCCAACTATGGCGATTTTTTTCCTGCCCCTTTGGGTTTCGTCGAACATGATAGCCTCGTTACGTGACGTTTTGATAATGAATACGCAGTAGGAGCAGGATTGGATCATTCAAGACAGGGGTTTTTCAGGTGCGGCTGCAATTTAGCGGCCTCACCGCGAGCAACCGAAGGTGATCCAAACTGGCCGTGTAACCGTATTGAAATAACACAATTCAGAAATGGTCGGCATGAACAGCTTTGACGGGAAAACTTATTGGATAGTCGGCGCAAGCGAAGGTCTGGGTCGTGCATTGGCGCAGGCTCTAAGCAATCGCGGCGCCCGGGTGATCCTGTCGGCGCGAAACGCGAAACGCCTGGATGAAATCTGCAGCATTCTGCCAAATTCAAAAGCCATTCGTTGCGATGTCGCCGATTTAGACTCTGTTCGACGTGCCGCTTCCGCTGCCGGAAAGGTGGATGGCCTTATCTATAATGCCGGGGCTTATGACCCGATGCGCAGCACCGAGTGGAACACCGAGGCCGCTCTTCGGATGTCCGATGTTAATTTTCAGGGCGCTTTGCGGGTTCTGGGCGAAATACTCCCTGGGTTTGTTAAGGCCGGGCAGGGGGAGATCACGCTGATCGGGTCGCTGTCCGGCTATCATGGCCTGCCATCTGCAGTCGGGTATGGTGCCAGCAAGGCGGCTTTGATTTCACTGGCAGAAACCATGCGGCATGATCTGGCGGGTTCGGGCGTCACGGTTCGGATCGTAAATCCCGGCTTCATCAAGACTCGCCTGACCGAAAAGAACAGTTTCAGGATGCCGATGCTGATGACGCCTCAGGGCGCGGCCCAGCATGTGGTTCGGGCAATGTCCCGCCACAGATTCCGCACAGACTTCCCAGCGCCGTTTTCATGGCTGATCCGCCTTGTGGGCTATTTGCCGGATTGGGTGATATATCGCGGAAGATAGGCCCTAACATTGGGGTTTTGAGCTTCTGCCAGGCTTAACCGCAGTTCAGATTCTGTATGATCCCCGAGCCGTCCACAAAGACGTTCAACCGGTCGATGCGATAATCCTGTGTGGCGATGTCATCTGGGCCTAAAACGCGCGACCGTTCGGGTAATTGCGACTGAATAGTCGATACAGGCTTGCCAATCGCATCGGCAAATGGCTCTCCTCTGCAAAAAGCCAAATCTACCGGGGTGGGTTCAAGTGGCAGTGGCGCGTCCTCAGGAGCGGGCGACTCCGTACATGCGACCAGCAAAATCAAAACAGGGGTCAAACGGCGCATTGGCGCTCCTCTTTCTGGCAATGTCGTTTCCGTAATATCAAATATTTAGCATTGCTGCCATCAAAGCGCAGTTGAAAAAACCCTGCATTTAACGCAGGGTCAGGCCAAATTTGACTGGGAGAAGTACATCATGCGCACCCGTGCCGCCGTTGCCGTTCAGGCCGGCAAACCTTTGGAAGTGATGGATGTGAACCTCGAAGGCCCCAAGGCGGGCGAGGTTCTGGTCGAGATCAAGGCGACCGGCATTTGCCACACCGACGAATTCACCCTGTCGGGTGCAGACCCCGAAGGCCTGTTCCCCGCCATTCTGGGCCATGAAGGCGCAGGTGTGGTGGTCGAGGTCGGCCCGGGCGTGACCAGCCTGAAGCCGGGCGATCATGTGATCCCGCTTTACACCCCCGAGTGTCGCGAATGTGAATACTGCCTGCATCCCAAAACCAACCTGTGTCAGGCGATCCGTTCGACGCAGGGCCAAGGGTTGATGCCCGATGGCACCTCTCGGTTCTCGACGCTGGATGGTGATCCAATCCTGCATTACATGGGCTGCTCGACCTTTGCCAACCACACGGTCCTGCCGGAAATCGCGCTTGCCAAAGTGCGCCCGGACGCGCCCTTCGACAAGATCTGCTATATCGGTTGTGGTGTGACCACCGGCATCGGCGCGGTGATCAACACCGCCAAAGTTGAAATCGGAAGCCGTGCGATTGTGTTTGGTCTGGGTGGCATCGGTTTGAACGTCATTCAAGGTCTACGATTGGCAGGCGCCGACCAGATCGTCGGCGTCGACCTGAACCCCTCCAAGGTGGAAATGGCCACCCGGTTCGGTATGACCGATTTCGTCAACCCGGCTGAGGTTGAAGGCGATCTGGTGCCCTATCTGGTCAACCTGACCAAAGGCGGCGCGGATTACACCTTTGACGCCACCGGCAATGTTGGCGTGATGCGCACGGCGCTGGAATCTGCCCATAAGGGCTGGGGTGAATCGATCATCATCGGCGTGGCACCTGCAGGGGCCGAGATCTCGACCCGCCCGTTCCAGCTGGTCACTGGTCGTTCCTGGCGCGGTACGGCCTTTGGCGGCGCCCGTGGCCGCACGGATGTGCCCAAGATCGTCGATTGGTACATGGAAGGTAAGATCGAGATCGACCCGATGATCACCCACACCATGGGCCTGGACGACATCAACCATGGGTTCGACCTGATGCATAAGGGCGAAAGCATCCGCTCGGTTGTGGTTTACTGAGAAAACCGAAATAGTTTCCGAGGGCGGGCTTTTGCTCGCCCTTTTTGGGTCTTACATTCCTCACTATGAATTAAATTTAAGGTTGAGGATTTCAGGTGACGACAGGAAAGACAGACCGTCTGGCGGTTCTGATCGATGCGGACAATGTCTCTGCAAAACATGCAGCAGAGATTTTCGAAGAAATTGCCACGCTCGGTGAGGCTGGTTTAAGGCGGATATACGGGGATTTCTCGAACGGATCACCGCAGGGATGGGAGGCCAAATCTCTGGCCGAATACGCCATCGTTCCGCATCAGCAATTCGCCAACACATCCGGCAAGAACTCCAGCGACATTGCCTTGGTCATTGATGCCATGGATATTCTACATTCGGGTCGGTTCAGCGGCTTTGTGTTGGTCTCGTCAGACAGCGACTTCACGCGCCTTGCCAGTCGGATACGCGAGCAGGGGTTGGATGTGTTCGGAATAGGAGAACGCAAAGCCCCCAAGGCCTTTGTGGCAGCGTGCAATCGGTTCATCTATATTGATAATATTGAGAAGCCAGCGGCACATAACCCACAGGCCAAAAAGTCCGAAAGCCCAAAGCCAAAGCAAGAGCTGAACCATGCCTATCAGCTTATTCGCAATGTCGTTCAGAATACCAATGAGCCGGACGGCTGGACCAGCCTTGGGATTGTCGGAAGTCAGCTGGGTAAGATGTATCCGGATTTTGATTCCCGCTCTTATGGCCACAAAAGGCTGAGCGATCTGGTGCGTGCCATAGACCGGTTTGAAAAGAGCGGCGAAAATGGTGGTCTCAGGATCAGATGCAAAGAGCCGTAAAGGCAGGGGTCATTCTCCTGGTCGCGTCGCCCCTGTATCCGAACGCGGTGAGCGAACCCGCAGAACCGGGGTGTTGGCTGAGGTGGTGTTCGACCGGCTCTCGCGCCAGACGACGAAGACACCAGATGCGATGATGATGCTGGCGCCGACGGCAACCCAGCCGTCTGGCTTTTCGCCGAAAAACGCCATGCCAAAGATCGTGGCCCAGATGATCTGGCTGTATTGGCTGGGGGCGATGACCCCCGCTGGCGCGGCACGATAAGCCAGAATAATCAGGTGTTGGGCAATGACAGAAAATACTCCGACCAGTGCCATCATGGCCAGATGCAACAAGGACGGAGGCTGATAAACGGCCGGTTGCGCGATGCTCATGACCACTATGGCCAGCAGCATCGGATAAAGGATCAGAACGGCCGAGCGTTCCTCATTGCCGATCTTACGGACCAAAACTGACGCGAAAGCGCTGCAGAACGCGGCCGTCAGCGCCGCCAGATGGCCTAGCGTGATGTCCGTGGTACCCGGGCGCAGAACGATCAACACGCCGATCAGGCCCACGCCAACCGCGGCCCAACGCTGGGCGCGGACCACCTCGCCCAATATGGGGATCGACAGGACCGTGACGATCAGCGGGAAAGAGAACAGGAGTGAATATACCTCGGCCAAAGGCAGGACCGAAAAGGAATAAAATGCGCAGGACATGCCTGTGACCATCAACCCCGACCGCAGCAGGACCAGCCAGGGATGGTGCGGAAGGAAGTTGCCGGTAGAGCGGTCTGTCAGGATTGTCACGGCCATCGGCACAAAGGAAAACAGCGTGGCGAAAAAGATGATTTGCATCACCGAATAGGTTCCGCCCAGCACCTTGATCAGCGCATCGTGGCTGGCAAAGACAGCAAAGCCCAGAAACGCATAGCCAAGGCCCCTGAGGGTGGTGTTTTGAGTGCTCATCGGTCTGGCCTTGGGCAGCGGAATGGTGGGTTCATCCGTTGCATAAACCCATTTTTCAGAGTCTGATAGCCCTTATTTTACCGCTAACATGGCAACCGGCCATGATCTGAGATCATCGCAGGATCGGTGGCGCGTCCTTTGGCTGGCGCGCGGATTGTACACCCACTTTCATCCCTACGCCGATGCGCCGGGCCAGCGCCACCCAGGGCAGCGCGGTTTCTGCGGGCAGGGTGCTATGGGCCACCTCCTCGAACAGGTCCAGCCAATGATCGAACAATTCGGGCCTGATATCAGGCCTTTCGATGTGAATACGCTGCGGATTTCCGTCATAACAACGCTCATGCAGAATGGCGTTGCGCCAGAACGCGGCGATCTTGTTCTCGTGCGGGGGCCAGTCGCTGACATGGTTTGCAAAGACCGGCGCCAGTGCCTCGTCCTGCCGGACGCGGGCGTAGAATGCGCTCACCTGCGACATGATCTGTTCAGCGGTGGCGGGAAACCTCGGAGGAATTCCTGGGCGGGCAGGAGAGGTAGGTTTGGACATGGGCGTTCCGAAACTGAATTGCGTCCCGTTCAGATCGGATTGTAGCCCGTGCTGTCAAGCCACGGCGCGTATATGTCGCGCTGTCTCAAAGAAGCGTTTGCGCAGGAAACGGGTCGGTTCCTCTCGCCGGGTCAGGCATCTTTTGTACAAAGAAGGAGACCTAACATGCACAAAATATCCGCCCTCCCCACCGCGCAGGTTCAGGCCTATCGCCAAGGTGCGCCTGATGGTTATGGCAACCCGCCCGAAAGGGCGATATCGAACGGGGAAGGAAACCCCTGCCGTCATTGCCTGACCTATATTCCCAAGGGAAAGGAAATGCTGGTGCTGGCCCACCGGCCCTTTCCAGCGACACAACCTTTTGCTGAAACCGGGCCGATTTACCTTTGTGTAGAGCCTTGTCAGCGCTATGAGGATCTCACCAACCTGCCCGAGGCGCTGACCGCCTCACTCAATTATCTGATTAAAGGGTACGGATCGGACGACAGGATTGTTTACGGCACCGGGATCATTACGCCGCAGGCGGAATTGCAAAACGCTGCCGGGGATATCTTTGCCCGCGCGGATGTCGCCTATATCCACATCAGATCCGCGTCGAATAACTGCTATCACGCGCGGATCGACCGCGCCTAAAGCTTAACCCGGTGCAATCCCCGGCGCGGCTGATCAAGATCAGCTGCCGGGACATCGCCCGCCCGGGTCGAGGTCAGGGCTAGGAACACATCCTCAAGATCTGCTTCTTCGGTGCGAACGTCCCGGATACGCATGCCCACGGCCCTGACGGATTCCAGAACCTGTTCGGCACTGGTCTGGGCACTGCGATAGCGCAGCACCAGGCTGCCATCGTCGCGCAGTGTGGCCTCGACTCCCTCGGTCGCAGGCAGTTCAGTGACGGGGCCATCCGGAATAATTACCATCGTCCGACCATCCATGCGGCCCAGCAGGTCTGCCGTGCTGTCCTGTGCGATCTTTTCGCCATGATTGATGATGGCGATCTGGTCGCACATCTCCTGTGCTTCTTCCAGGTAATGCGTCGTCAGGATGATGGTCATGCCCTGCTGGTTCAGCTTGCGCACGTTGGCCCAGAGCATTTGGCGCAGCTCGATATCCACGCCCGCTGTGGGTTCGTCCAGAACCAGCACTTTGGGGTTATGCACCAAAGCCTTGGCCAACAGCAACCGGCGCCGCATACCGCCGGACAGGGTGCGGGCATAGGCCTCGGCCTTGTCTCTGAGGCCAACCAGTTCGAGGATTTCATCACTGCGCCGCTGCGCCTTTGGTACCCCATATAGGCCAGCCTGAACCTCCAATGCACCGCGCGGGGTAAAGAACGGGTCCAGGTTCAGCTCTTGCGGCATAACGCCGATGGCAGCGCGAGATTGGCGCGGGTTGCGGTCTTGGTCGTGACCCCAGATCGACACATGGCCAGCCGATTTCACCACTAGCCCGGCCAGAATGTTGATCAGGGTTGATTTCCCGGCCCCGTTCGGCCCCAGCAATCCAAAGACTGAACCGCGCGGGATTGTCAGGTCAATGCCCTTCAGCGCCTGTTTTTCAGGCTGGCCCTTGCTGCCGCGATAGGTCTTGCGCAGCCCTTCGATCCTGATTGCCGCATTGTCCATGTGGCTCTTGCCCCCGGTTTGCTCATCGCTCATAAACGCACCTAATGCATGCCCGCGAGGCCGACAACCAGTGAAGGATCGCCAGCCGTGACAATCGAAGCGCCGGAAACCAAGATCGTCGAAACCTCTCGTGTCGCCTGTGATGGTGGCGAAGGTGCATTAGGCCACCCACGTGTCTGGTTACAGATCCCCGAAGACACCGGCTGGGTCGAGTGCCCCTATTGCGACTGCAAATTTGTCTTAAAAGGGCACGAGGCCAGCGCCTGATTGTGCAAAGCCGCGGGCAGGTTTGACCTCTGCCTGATCATTGGAGCTGTTGGCTATTTTCTGTCCGCCGCTATCTGAATGCTTCTAACCGGATCGGGAAATCGGGCGCAGGGCGATGATACGATCGAAATCACCTGGTCAGCGGGCCGATCTACAGGCCTCCTGGGTGCCGGGTTTTTTCGACCGAAATCAGTTTTAAGGCCAGAGGGCGTTTCAACGCGCTGCGAACCTGCCATGTCTGGGCCGGTGAGGTGCTGTGGGCTGCGAATGAAGACTTCGGCACAAGGATGCCATTGCCTTACTCGATCACTTTGTCCCGCTTGATAAACCAATCCGGCAAGGTCTAACCTGCCCAACTAATGTCGTGTTCTGACGATAGCTTTGCGCCGGCTCAATGGAGGAAGTGTGTTGATGGACGCCAGTATCCAAAATACCAACCAACCGGTCTTCGGATGGATTGGTTTTAGTGTTTCCGCAATGGCCCTGTTGGGCGCCCTGTTCCTGTTCTGGGCCGGGCCATTCGCACCGCAACAATCGACTGGCGTGTCTTTGGGAGAGCTTGCAGCCGAGCTTGGAAAATCCACCCTGCGCTCGGCCGCCGGGCTGGACCAACCCGAGCCGGTGGCCCGGGTCCGGGACCTGGATGACTATCTGCAGATCGGCATAGCCCTTTTGGGAGGATTGGCCGTCATCCTGTCGGCCATAGGCATTCTGCGCCACGAAAAACTGCGCCCGGCCATTGCGGGTATCGCAATCGGCATCGGCGCAATCCTGTTTCAGTTCTTTGCTTTTGCGTTTTTCGCTTTCCTCGGTGTGCTGGTCATCATGGCGCTGCTCAACAGCTTTTCGGATGTATTTGGCGGCCTGTTCGGCGGATAGTTCACCTTCTGTACTGGTCACCCGTGCGCCCCTGTGGCAGAACCATCCCTGACCGACAGGGAGCGCGCGCATGAGCAATTTCGGAAAAGGGTGTCACCTTCATCTTATTGACGGATCGGCCTTTATCTTCAGGGCCTATCACGCGCTGCCGCCGCTGACGCGGAAGTCGGATGGGTTGCCGATTGGGGCCGTGTCGGGCTTTTGCAACATGCTGCAGAAATATGTCGAAGGAAACACCGGGCCAGACGCGCCGACCCATGTGGCGGTGATCTTCGACAAGGGCTCTCATACGTTCCGCAACGATATGTATGACCTTTACAAGGCCAATCGCGAGGCCATGCCCGAGGATCTGCGCCCTCAGATGCCCCTGACCCGCGAGGCGACCCGCGCCTTCAATATCGCCTGCAAAGAGCTTGAGGGCTATGAGGCCGACGACATCATTGCCACCCTTGCCATACAGGCGCGTGAGGCGGGTGGTCGCGTCACGATCGTCAGTTCCGACAAGGACCTGATGCAGCTGGTCGGCGATGGGGTCGAAATGCTGGATGCGATGAAGAACAAACGCATCGACCGCGATGGCGTGTTCGAGAAATTCGGCGTCGGGCCTGAACGTGTGGTGGACGTGCAGGCGCTGGCCGGGGACAGCGTGGACAATGTGCCGGGGGCTCCGGGCATTGGGATCAAGACGGCGGCGCTTTTGATCAATGAATTTGGGGATCTGGAAACCCTGCTGGACCGCGCCGAAGAGATCAAACAACCCAAACGCCGCCAGACCCTGATCGACAAACGCGCCCAGATTGAGCTGTCGAAAAGACTGGTGCAGTTGGATGAGAATACGCCGCTGGATTTCACCCTAGACGATCTTGAGGTGCAAGACCCTGAACCGGACACTCTGCTGGGCTTTCTTGCTGAGATGGAGTTCCGCACCCTCACCAAGCGCATAGCGGACAAGCTGGGGGCCGAGGCACCGGTGATTGCAGACGCGCCTGCGCCCGTTGCAGATGTGGCCGAGGCTGAAGACATTCCATTCGACGCGTCGAAGTATGAATGCGTCCGCGACGCGGGGGCTTTGCAGAAATGGATAGACCAGGCATATGAGCGTGGCTGGGTTGCAGTGGACACCGAGACCACTGGGCTGAACGAGATGATCGCAGATCTGGTCGGCATTTCGCTCTGCATCGAGGCGGGCGAGGCCTGCTATATCCCATTGATCCATCGTCAAAGCGCCACCGACGATCTGTTCGGCTCGGACGCGCTGGCCGAGGGGCAAATGCCGATTGAACAGGCTCTAACACTGATAAAACCGATGTTAGAGGACCCGTCGATCCTCAAGATCGGGCAAAACATGAAATACGATGCCAAGATTTTTGCCCGCTATGGCGTGGATGTGGCGCCGATTGATGACACGATGTTGATGTCCTATGCGATGCATGGCGGCGAGCATGGGCATGGCATGGACACCCTGTCCGAGCGTTATTTGAACCACAAGCCGATTCCGATCAAACCGCTGCTGGGATCCGGCAAATCCGCGATCACCTTCGACAAGGTTCCGATTGACGAGGCCACGGCATATGCCGCCGAGGACGCCGATATCACCCTGCGCCTGTGGAGACTGTTCAAACCTCAGCTGCATCAGGTTCAGGTAACGACCGTCTATGAAACGCTGGAGCGCCCTCTGGTGCCGGTCCTGGCCGAAATGGAGATGCATGGCATCAAGGTTGACCGCGATGTCCTCAGCCGCATGTCCAACGCGTTTGCCCAGAAAATGGCCGGGTTAGAGGCTGAAATCCACGAGTTGGCTGGTGAAAGCTTCAATGTCGGCTCCCCCGCTCAGCTGGGCGAGATTCTGTTCGACAAGATGAGTCTGGAAGGCGGCAAGAAGGGCAAGACCGGTAAATATTCAACCGGGGCCGATATCCTTGAGGATCTGGCGACCGAGCATGAATTGCCGCGTCGGGTGCTGGATTGGCGGCAGCTGTCGAAACTGAAATCGACCTATACGGACGCGCTGCAGACCCATATCAACCCCGATACGGGCCGGGTGCATACATCCTATTCGATCACCGGGGCGAACACGGGTCGTTTGGCCTCGACCGATCCGAACCTGCAGAACATCCCCGTGCGCACCGAGGAAGGTCGTCGCATCCGCGAGGCGTTCATTGCCGAACCGGGAAATGTGTTGGTCAGCCTGGATTATAGCCAGATCGAGCTGCGGATTCTGGCGCATATTGCCGATATTCCGGCCTTGAAGCAGGCGTTTACCGATGGGCTGGACATTCACGCCATGACTGCGTCGGAAATGTTCGACGTGCCGCTGGATGAGATGACGCCGGATATTCGCCGTCAGGCCAAGGCGATCAACTTCGGTGTGATCTATGGCATCTCGGGTTTTGGTCTGGCGCGCAACCTGCGCATTCCACGGGCCGAGGCGCAGGGCTTCATCGACCGCTATTTCGAACGCTTCCCCGGCATTCGGACCTATATGGACGACACCGTCACCTTTGCCAAAGAGAATGGCTATGTGCAGACCCTATTCGGGCGCAAAATCCATACGCCCGAAATCAATGCCAAGGGGCCGCATGCGGGATTTTCGCGTCGGGCGGCGATCAACGCTCCGATTCAAGGCACCGCGGCCGACGTGATCCGACGCGCCATGGTGCGGATGCCGGATGCGATCCATGGGTTGCCCGCGAAAATGTTGCTGCAAGTGCATGACGAATTGCTGTTCGAAGTATCCGAGGACGCCGTAGACCCGCTGATCGACGCGGCGCGCGACGTGATGGAGGGGGCCTCGGACCCAGCGGTGAAACTGGATGTGAAACTCAGCGTTGATGCGGGACAGGGCGCGAATTGGGCCGAGGCGCACTAGCGCCGCCGTTCATCAAGCCCTGCGGGCCCTCTTCGCGGCGGGTCAGCCCTGTGGTCTGACCATGCGGTTGACCATCCGTTGCACGCTGGGGCCCAGCAGTAGGATAACTGTGAACGCGATGGGCCAGGAGAAAACCCATGAGCCCATCCAGTCGCCCAGCGTCGCGGGACCGAAGCCGACGGCCTTGGCCGTGGCGATACCGGTGACGATGCAGGACATCATGCCTGACATGATCAGGCTGAACAGGGCGCGGGCATAGCGGGCAGGGATCATCCGGACATCCTTGGTGTGAGGTGGCAATGATCTGCGCCATTTTTCCGGGTAATACCAGTGCGAGCGGACAATCAAAGGTGCATCCAGCCGAGCGTCTCGGCGGTACGTTGGATCGAGGGCTGATATTCGGCACTGACCCAGCCGGTGTAGCCGCTGTTATCAATCGCTCGGAATAGCTCGGCAAAATCCATTTCGCCACGGCCGGGCTCTGAGCGATCCGGTGCCGCTCCGATCTGGGCATGCACGATGCGGGCTTGGAACTGCTGCCAGACCTGCAACGCGTTGCCATGGATCATCTGGGCGTGAAAACTGTCATATTGCAGGCCAACATTGGGCCGGTTCACACGATCCAAAACCTCGGCGGCCAGATCGTAAGAGTTCAGGAAATATTCAGGCTGTGACACCGGGTTGAGCGGTTCGATCGTGAACGGCTGTTGGGGCGCGTGGTCTGCTGCCCATTGCAGGTTTTGAACAAAGCAATCCATAGCATCCACGCCCGAGGAATATCCGGACATGATGTGGATTTTTTCGGGCCGCAGCGCCTGAGCATAGCGTAGAACGCGGCGGATGTCGGACTGGAACCGAGCCTCACCGCCCGGAACGGCGGCATATCCGGGAGTGCCGCCGGTGTAGTTGGGTGGCGGCGCGTTGATCAGCACCAGGTCGAGCCCATTAGCCAGCAGAGCACGGCGGGTTTCCTTGGTAGCCAGATCATAGGGAAACAGAACCTCAACAGCCTTGAACCCGGCCTGCGCGGCAGCTTGAAACCTGTCGAGATAGGGCAGTTCGGCAAAGAGCAGTGAGATATTTGCAGCGAATTTGGGCATGGATGGCCTTTGCGTGTCTGTTCGCCGGACCATATCGGTCGGGTGATTTCAGCGAAAGGGACTGAAAACGACAGATTGTCGAAAATCTGCCAGATCACCCGGTTTAATTCAGTGACGTTCGGGACAATGCGGCGAATCATTTCTGGCGCCGCTTTGACCAGAGGTATGACCCATGGCAATGAGCCCTGACCCCGTGCGCGGGACCGATATTTCTATGTCCGCCGACCGCAACTCCGCCTTGTCTGGCAACGGGTTGGCGGTTGCCTCGATGCTGGCATGGGCCGCAGGCTTTCCGGCGGCAGAGGTCTTGTTGCAAAGCTGGTCGCCAGTGGGCTTGCTGGCGGCACGTCTGGGTCTGGCGGTTTTGGTGCTGCTGCCGATCTGGCTGATGCTGGACGGTCCCAGTCGTATTCTAAGGGCCAGATGGGGATGGGCCATGATCGTCGGAGCGTTTGGCTTTGGCTGCCCGATGTTCCTGCTGATCCTGGCGCAAAAGCTGACCGATCCGGTAACCGTCGTCATCATCGCCTCTTGCGCGCCACTAATCGCAACCCTGCTGGAGCTTAAGGCGGGCACACGTCGGCTGAGCTGGAATTTTGGCCTAGGCGTTCTGGTTTCAATTATCGGCGGGCTGATCGCCACCAGCGCCGTCGCCCCGGCGCAGCTGGGCCTTGGGGCCTTATGCGCGGTCGTGTCGGTAGTCTTTTTCAGCTGGGGCAGCATGACCACAGCGCGCGATTTCCCCGAACTCAGCCAGACCGGGCGCGCGACGATCACGTTGATCGGGGGCTTTGCCATGGCTGTGATCTTGTGCTTTGCCGCTGGCCTGATGGGCATGGAGGTGATCCCCGAGGTTGCCATTGACGGGCAGCAGATCGGGATGCTGGGGATCTATGCGCTGATTTCGCTGGGGCTGAGCCAGATCCTGTTCGTTGCTTCGGTTGGAAAGCTGGGCGTGGCGCTGGCCTCATTCCATATGAACATCGCGCCATTTTACGTGATGCTGATCATGATTGTGCTGGGAGATGAGTGGAATTCAACCCGCGCGCTGGGCGCGGGCATCGTGGCGGTCGCCGTTGTTCTGGCGCAGGATCGCAGGCCGCGCTCAGCCCAGATCGGCTGAGCGGATCAGCGGAAAGAACTGACCGCCCGACCACACCCCGAACCAGTCTTCATGATCGGTGCCGATCTCGACCAGCCGGTAAAAGCTTTTGCGGTCGATGCGCGCCTCAAGATTGGCGCGGATCAGAATATAGGGCGAGGGTTCCTGGGTCTTCGGATCAAACTCAACACGGATCGGGTGATCCGGTCCGGCCTTGGCCGTGTCACCCACATGGGTGCTGAAAGTCAAAATCTGCGCTGCGCCTGAGCCTGTGGCATCAAAGTCGACAGCGACGAACGGGACATCCTCGACCGTGATTCCCACCTTTTCGACCGGGGTCACCAGGTAATATTTGCCTTCTTCTTTCTTAAGAATTGAGGAAAAAAGCTTCACAAGCTCGAACCTGTTGATGGGCGAGCCTAAATAACTCCAACAACCATCTTTTGCGATCCTGATGTCCAGATCGCCACAAAACGGGGGATTCCACAGGTGAACAGGGGGTAAATCCCGTGTTTTCGCGGCTTTGACTGATGCCGCAATGCCATCAGGAGAAGGTGTCACAGGGATTTGTCCGCTCATTACTTTTGCCATTTCCTTTTCGCGCGATACACTTCAACCATACTCGTCCACGGAAGGGAAAGTCATGAGCGAACCTGCCGACCTCGTATCCGAGATCGAAGCGCTGGAAACTAAACTGCAAGAGGCCAAGGCCTCGATCACCCGACGCTTTATCGGGCAAGAGCGGGTCGTGGATCTGACGCTGGCCGCGCTGTTATGCGGCGGGCACGCATTGCTGATCGGCTTGCCCGGGCTGGGCAAGACCCGGCTGGTTGAGACTTTGTCGACCGTGATGGGCCTGCATGGCAACCGTATCCAGTTCACGCCGGATCTGATGCCGGCTGATATTCTGGGGTCCGAGGTTCTGGATACGGCCGAGGATGGCAGTCGCCACTTCCGGTTCATTCCCGGCCCGATCTTCTGTGAATTGCTGATGGCGGATGAGATCAACCGCGCCAGCCCGCGTACACAGTCGGCTTTGCTGCAAGCGATGCAGGAACGCACCGTCACCGTTGCGGGCGAGGATCGTGCGCTGGATGAGCCGTTTCACGTGCTGGCCACGCAGAACCCGATTGAACAAGAAGGCACCTATCCGCTGCCCGAGGCGCAGTTGGACCGCTTTTTGGTGCAGATTGACGTCGAATACCCGGATCGTCAGACCGAGCGGGATATCCTTCTGGCCACGACCGGTGTCGAAGAAGACGACGCACATCAGATTTTCACCAAAGAGGAATTGCTGGCGGCGCAACTTCTGTTGCGCCGGATGCCGGTTGGCGAGTCTGTGGTCGAACTGATTCTGGATCTGGTCCGCGCATTCCGCCCCGGCGAAGCAGGCGTGTCCGATCGTGTGGCCGAAACCGTGGCCTGGGGCCCTGGCCCCCGCGCGGCGCAGGCGTTGATGATGACGGTGCGTGCCAACGCCATGTTGCAGGGGCGACTGGCCCCCAACGCCGAAGATGTTCTTGAGATGGCCCGCCCGGTTCTCAGCCATCGTATGGCGCTGAACTTTGCGGCCCGGGCGCGCGGTGACAGTCTGGCTGATCTGATTGACTCGACCGCGCTTGGGCTGATCCGAACCGAGGCTGCGGCGTGAATGCCGGGCTGACCCTTCGTGAAAGATCCGAGGCCGAGGCATCCCGGCTGCCGCCCCTGTTGGCGCGGGCGGAACATCTGGCCGGAACCGTCCTGCTGGGTGACCATGGGCGTCGCCGATCCGGGATGGGCGATGATTTCTGGCAATACCGCCCGGCACAGGTTGGCGACAGCCGCCGGATGATCGACCACCGCCGCTCGGCCCGTGGCGATCAACAATTTGTGCGCGAACGCGAATGGCAGATTGCCCAATCGGTGATGCTGTGGGTGGATCAGGGCGCGTCGATGCGCTTTGCCTCGGACGCTTCGCTGCCCACCAAGGCGGATCGCGCGCGTTTGCTGGGGCTGGCAACTTCGATCTTGCTGGCGCGTGGTGGTGAGCGTGTGGGCCTGACGGGCACAACCCTGCCGCCCCGGCGCGGCAATGCCCAGATCATCCGGCTTGCGCAGGCCTGGTCCGAGGATGATCAAGCCGACTATGCGCCACCCGAACACCGCGCCATGATCCCTCATGCGCGGGCGGTGTTCATCTCTGATTTTCTTGGCCCGATGGAAGAGGTTGAACTGGCCCTGTCCAAAGCTGCGGATCGTGGCGTGCGCGGGGTGGTCCTGCAGGTGCTGGATCCCGGTGAAGAGAATTTCCCCTATCGTGGACGCACCATTTTCGAAAGTGTGGGCGGCTCGGCCCGGCATGAAACGCTAAAGGCTTCTGATCTTCGTGACCGATATTTTGCGCGCCTTGCCGAACGAAAGGATGCCTTGATGCGCTTGTGTCGGGTGACGGGATGGCAACTGGGGCTGCACCACACTGGCGACAGCGCACAGGCGGCTCTGTTATGGCTGTATCGCGCTTTGGACGGGGGCAGAGTATGACGGTTTTGGCTGGGATAGGCTTTACCGCGCCCTGGGTGTTGCTGGGATTGTTGACCCTGCCCATCCTGTGGCTGGTCCTGCGCGCTGTGCCGCCTGCGCCGATCCGGCGAATGTTTCCGGCCGTAACGCTGCTGCTGGGGCTGAAGGACGACGAGAGTGTTTCGGATCGGACACCATGGTGGCTGCTGCTGTTGCGAATGCTGGCGGCGGCGGCGATCATTATCGGTCTGGCCGGGCCGGTTTTGAATCCCTCGCGGGATCAGGTGGGTTCGGGGCCGCTGTTGTTGGTGCTGGATGCCAGCTGGGCAGGTGCAAGCGGCTGGCCATCGCTTCAGGACCAGCTTGATACGCAGCTGACCGAGGCCGGACGCGCCGGACGCACGGTGGCCTTGCTCAACTTGACGGAGCCAGAAGCCCCAGTCTTTCAGGCCGCCGAAGCGTGGCGGGGTCGGCTTCCGGGGGTGACTCCGATGCCCTGGCAACCAACTCAGCTGCAGATGGATCAGGTGCTCGATGTGCTGGATCAGCTTGATGGTGGTTTTGATACATATTGGTTCAGCGACGGTCTGGGATTTGCGGGTCGGGAAACGGTTCTGGCTGCGTTGCAATCGCGCGGGGAAGTGACCGTGTACCAGTCAGGCTCGCCTGTTTATGCGATTCTGCCCGCCGCCTATCAGGATGGTGTCATTCAACTGACGGCCCAACGCGCCACTGCTGGTCCGGAAAACATCCTGACCATTTTGGCACAGGGGCGCGATCCGGCGGGCGCAATGCGGGTTCTGCAATCCGCCAATGTCGTCTTTGCTGAAGGTGAAACGCTTGCTCAGGTGGAGCTGGCGCTGCCCTCGGAACTACGGGCCAGAATCACCCGGTTCGAGATTCAGGGCCAGCGGTCGGCGGGTGCCGTAACGCTGACCGATGACAGCCTGCGCAGGCGTGAGGTGGCCCTGCTTGCGGGCAGTTTGAACCGTGAAGGGTTAGAGCTGTTGTCGCCGCTACATTATCTGACGCAGGTTTTGGTCCCGACCGCAGATTTTGTCGAGGGCGGGTTGATGGATGTGTTGCCCGCCAATCCGGATGTGATTGTTCTGGCGGATGTGGCGAAATTGGCCGAAGCGGAACAACTGGCGGTGACCGAATGGGTCGAACAGGGCGGGCTGCTGTTGCGCTTTGCCGGGCCGCGCATGGCCGCTAGCGATCTGGGGCGGGATGTCGAGGATACCTTGCTGCCGGTGCGCCTGCGCAGCGGTGGCCGTTCGGTCGGCGGCGCGATGAGCTGGGGTGAGGCCAAAGGTCTGGCTCCGTTCCCCGAAACGTCTCCTTTCTACGGGCTGCGCGTACCACCGGATGTTTCCGTGACCACACAGGTCATGGCGCAACCAGACCCTAATTTGGCTGATCGGGTGATTGCATCGCTGACGGATGGCACGCCTCTGGTCACGCGCAAGGCGTTGGGGTTGGGGCAGGTGGTGCTGTTCCATGTCACCGCTGATGCCGAATGGTCGAGCCTTCCCCTCTCGGGCCTGTTTGTCGAGATGCTGGACCGGCTCGCCGTTGCGTCTGCTGCGAAATCCCGGGAAGAATCGCAACTACAGGGCACGACCTGGGAACCGCTGCAGGTCATGGATGGGTTCGGAGGTTTGTCGGATGCGGATAACCTGGCCGGTGTCGATGGGGTTGATCTGGCCTCGGGCGCAATCGGGCCGGACCTGCGGCCGGGCCTGTATGAAAGCGGCAAGCAAAAACTGGCGCTGAATGTACTGGATGCGGATACGGTGCTGACGCCAGCCATCTGGCCATCTGATGTGCCGATCAAAGGGCAGGAAATCAGCGCCGAAACGCCGGTCGGGGGCATTTTGCTTAGCCTCGCGCTGATCTTGCTGACGGTGGACGTCATTGCGTCACTTCTGTTGTCGGGGCGACTTGGGCTGGCCCGGGCCGCGGCGATGGCGCTGGGTGCGTTGCTGATTGCACCTGACCTTCAGGCTCAGACGCCCGAGGAAACCGATTTTGCCCTGATGGCAACGCAAGAGCTGGTACTGGCTCATGTCATGACCGGAAACGCGCAGGTTGACGATATCGCGGGCGCCGGGATGCGTGGCTTGGCGCAAACTTTGTTCTTCCGCACTTCGGTCGAACCGGCAGAGCCCATCGGCGTTGATCTGGAACGGGACGAGCTGGCGTTTTTCCCGCTGCTGTACTGGCCGATCACGCCGGAACAGCCGCAACCCTCGGACGAAGCCTATGCCAAGCTGAATGCCTATCTCCGCTCGGGCGGCATGATCCTGTTCGACACGCGCGACGCGGATGTGGCGCGTTTCGGTGCAGCAAGCCCCAATGGCCGCAAGCTGCAACAACTGGCCGCCCCGCTGAATATCCCTTCGTTAGAGCCTGTTCCGGATGACCATGTTCTGACGCGGGCCTTCTATTTGCTGCAGGATTTCCCGGGCCGATATGCTGGTACCGAGATTTGGGTCGAAGCCGCCCCGCCGGATGCGGAACAGATCGACGGCATGCCGTTCCGCAACCTAAACGACAATGTGACACCGGTAGTGATCGGCGGGAATGACTGGGCCGGGGCCTGGGCCGTCGACCGAAACGGGCAGGCCTTGTTGCCGGTCGGGCGCGGATATGCCGGTGAGCGGCAGCGGGAATTGGCCAATCGGTTTGGCGTCAATCTGGTGATGCATGTGCTGACCGGGAATTACAAATCGGATCAGGTCCATGTGCCTGCGCTGCTGGACAGGTTGGGACAATGACCGGAACCGTTATCTTTGACCCTCTGATTCCGTGGCCCGTTCTGATGGTCGTTGCCGCGATTGCCATATCAGGCGTTGTTCTAGCCCTGTGGCGGGGCCTGTCTGGCTGGGCTTTGCGCGGGTTGGCCGCCCTGGTCGTGATCGCGGCCATGGCGGGGCCTGTTTATCAGGTCGAAGATCGCACTCCGCTGACCGACATCGTGGTGATGATCGAGGATGAAAGCGCCAGCCAGACCCTGTCCGATCGCGCGGAACAGACCGCACAGGCCGCTGCCGAACTGGCGGCCGAGATCGACGCGCGCGACAATACCGAGCTGCGCCGGATCCGGGTGGGTGACAGCGATGGGGATGAGGGCACACAGGTCATGGCTGCGCTGAACAAAGTCCTGGCCGAGGAACCCCGTGCGCGCATTGCGGGGATCCTCGTGCTTTCGGACGGGATCGTGCATGACGTTGATCAGGCCCCTGACCTGCCTGCACCGATGCACCTGTTGCAGACTGGGCGGGCCAGCGACTGGGACCGCCGTCTGATCGTCCGCAATGCACCGGCTTTTGCCATTATCGGAGAGCCGGTCACGCTGACGTTGCGGGTTGAGGATAGCGGCGCAGTTCCTGTTGCGGCTGCGAATGCGCCTTTGGAAATTTCGGTTGATGGCAATGCGCCAGAGCATTTCACCATTCCAATCGGTGTCGATGTCGAGCTACCGGTCAAGCTGTCCCATGGCGGGCGGAATGTCATCCAGTTTACCGTACCCGGCGTCGAAGGAGAGTTGACCGACCGCAACAACACCGCACTGATTCAGATGAACGGTGTGCGCGACCGTCTGCGGGTGCTGCTGGTTTCGGGTGAACCGCATCCAGGTGGACGGACCTGGCGGAACCTTCTGAAATCCGACAGCTCGGTTGATCTGGTGCATTTCACGATCCTGCGACCGCCTGAAAAGCAGGATGGTGTGCCTGTGGACGAGTTGTCTTTGATCGCTTTTCCGACTCGAGAACTGTTTCTGGAAAAGATCAACGATTTCGATCTGATCATCTTTGATCGCTATAAGCGGCGCGGTATTCTGCCTGCGGTCTATCTGGAGAATGTCACCAATTACATCAATGATGGTGGTGCGGTTCTGATTGCGGCTGGTCCTGATTTTGCCAGCGCCGACAGTATCTTCCGCTCGCCGCTGGCGCCGATTCTTCCGGCGCAGCCTACCGCACGGGTCATCGAAGAACGCTTTGTCCCCACAGTTACAGATATGGGGCACCGGCACCCGGTGACCACGGATCTGGGCGATTCCGAGCATTGGGGTGCATGGTTGCGCCAGGTTGATGTCCTGTTCCGATCAGGTGAAACGCTGATGACCGGCGTCGATAACCGGCCGCTGCTGGTGCTGGACCGGGTCGGAGAGGGGCGCGTGGCAATGCTCGCCTCTGACCACGCTTGGCTCTGGAGCCGTGGCTTCGACGGCGGTGGTCCGCAGCTTGAACTGCTGCGGCGATTGGCACATTGGATGATGAAAGAACCCGAGCTTGAGGAAGAGGCTCTGTGGGCCGAAGCAAATGGTCAAATCATGCGCGTCATCCGTCAAACCCTGGGGGATGACGTCGGAGCGGTTACCATCACGCAGCCCAATGGCGAAACACTTGAGGTGACGCTGAACGAAGTTTCTCCGGGGCGGTTCGAAGCTCAGATCTTCGGCCCCGAGATTGGCCTCTATCGTCTGCAAGAGGGTGAACATTCGGCGGTGATTGGGTTGGGCCCTGCGGCCCCCAAAGAATTTGAGCGTACGATTGCTACCGATCAGATCCTTGAGCCGGTTCTGGCCGAATTGCGCGGCGGTGTGATCCGGGTCGAGGACGGTTTGCCTTCGATCCGCAATGTCCGCGCTGGGCGGCCAGCATCGGGGCGCGGTTGGATCGGGCTGACCCCGCGCGATGCCTACCAGACCAGCTCTGTAACACAGGCTGGTGTTCTACCGCCCTGGCTGGTGCTTTTGCTGGCCGGTGGGTTCCTTCTGGCGGGTTGGCTGCGTGAAGGTCGGCGTTAGGTCATTCGACCACAACGCTGATTGTGGCCCCAGCCGCCAGCATCATGTCATGGTAAAGCACCGTTTGAACCGGCTTTGCTGCGTCAGGTTTGTCGTGTAATCCCACACAATTTTTTGATCTGAGCGCCTGTAGCGCATTCAGAAACAGCAGATTTTGCGTTGAGTAGGAAAAGGCAGGTACTGGCGAGGCAGGCAGTTTTGAACGTTTGCGGCCTCTGAGCCTGCCATTGGTCTGTGGCAACAGGCAACGGCTTAAACACTTTTTCACGCTCTGTCGGGATGCTGTGGGCAGATTGTACCGGGATCACCTTTGATGAGTCTTGCAACCAAATTGGCACAGGAAAGACGCGCACGGCTTGCCGCTGAACGTCTGCTGGAGATGAAACAGGCCGAGCTATCAGCGGCCAACCGGAAATTGGGCCTGCACGCGATGGCTCTGACTAAACGCATTGGTGAAACGCGGGCCGAGGTTGAGACGGTGCGCGATGAAAATGAAAAAGTTAAATCGGACCTGACATTGGCCAATGCCAAGATCGAAGTGGCCGAACGGCGGCTATGGCATTCGATCCAGACCTTCCCAGACGGGTTTGCATTCTTCGACGAAGAGAGCCGGTTGATCGGGGCAAATGCCTCATATTTCAGCCTGTTTGAGGGGCTGGATGAAGTAGCGCCCGGCATCAGCTATGGCAGAATTCTGGAAACCCTCACGCAGGAGGGTCTGATTGATACCGTGGACGAGGCGCAGGATGATTGGCGCGCCAGGATGCTGGCCCGTTGGAAGTTGTCCAACCCGCCGTCAGAAATCGTCAAGCTGTGGAACGGGCTCTATATCAAGCTGATTGATCAACGCGGTGGCGGTGGCGATGTGGTCAGCCTTGCGCTTGATATAACCGCCTCGGTCCGGCATCAGGCCGAACTGACCGCGGCGCGCGAACGGGCCGAGGCTGCAAACCGCGCGAAATCTGCATTCCTGGCCAATATGAGCCATGAAATCCGCACGCCCATGAACGGTATCGTTGGCATGACCGAGTTGATGACCGAAACCGCGCTGGATGAAGAACAACGGCTCTATCTCAACACGATCCGCAATTCCGGTGAAGCCTTGCTGGTGATCATCAACGATGTTCTGGATTACTCGAAGATTGAGGCGGATAAGCTGGTCTTGCACCCCGAACAGTTCGATTTCGAACGCTGTATCCTTGAGGTGGCGATGCTGCTGCAGCCCAGTGTTCGTGACAAGGGTTTAAGCCTTTTAGTCGACTATGACCTGTTTTTGCCAACCCTGTTCGTGGGCGATCCGGGCCGGGTGCGTCAGGTCTTAACCAATCTGGTAGGCAACGCGGTCAAGTTCACGGCGGAAGGGCATGTCTTGATCCGCGTCACGGGGGTCCCCCGCGCGGAGGCCCAGGCCTGTGATATTCATGTTGCCATAGAAGATACGGGTATCGGTATCGCCGAGGATAAAGCGGCGCATATCTTTGGTGAATTCAATCAGGTCGAGGATGAACAAAACCGACAGTTTGAAGGGACCGGGTTGGGTCTGGCCATCACCAAACGACTGATCAAATTGATGGACGGTGCCATCTGGGTCGAAAGCGAGCCGGGCCAGGGGTCCTGTTTTGGATTTCGGATAACGCTGCCGACGGTCGAAGGTCCGCAACCCGCCCCCCCGAATCTGGAAGGATGTCTGCGCCATGTGGTCGTGGTTGAAGATCTGGCTGTCAATCGAGCGATCCTGTCAAAGCAACTTGGTCGCCTAGGTGCCAAGGTTACCGAATGTACCACCGGAACCGAGGCGCTGGCTACGCTTGATGACACGGTAGATCTGGTGCTGTGCGATCACGATCTGCCGGACATGGACGGGCTGGATTTGGCGGCCACGATAAAGGGCCGGGGGTGGACGGATACCTCTGTCGTGGTCATGTCGGCCAATCCCGGCGTGATTCATGCTCATCCGGCCTGCGAGCTTATTGACGGAGTGTTGCAAAAGCCGATCCCTCGTTCAGAATTATATGCACGTCTGACCGCTCTGGGACGATCAGCGGATTCGATATCGAATGGTTCCGACACGCAAAACCCAACGGTTGCGCAGGTCAGACCGATTGCCGGGGATCAAAGGCTCATGCGGGTTCTGGCTGCTGAGGACAACAAGACCAACCAGCTGATCCTGCGCAAAATGGTCAAGGATCTGAACATTGATCTTCGCTTTGCGGGCAACGGGCTTGAGGCGGTCGCCGCCCATCTGGAATTCGACCCGGATTTGATATTCATGGATATCTCGATGCCCGGAATGGATGGTAAACAGGCCACAGGTGAAATCCGCCGCCGCGAGGTTGAAACCAATCAGCACGTCCCGATCGTAGCCCTGACCGCACATGCAATGAGCGGAGATGATCAGGGTATTTTATCGGCTGGATTGGACTACTACCTGACCAAACCGCTGCAAAAACAGAAAATCCACCAGATGATCCTTGACCATCGGCCAGACGGAACGCAACCGGTTCTTGATGACGAAACCCGAGCGTTCTAGGCTGCCGACATGACTGATGACCGTGGATTTCACCCCCGCGCGCTGGGCGAGATTGCCATTCGCTGCGCAGATATGGCCGCTATGGTGCAGTTCTATGAACAGGTGATCGGCCTGCAGCGTCTGAGCGGTGACCATGACAGCGCTATAACCTTCTTCCGGATAGCCGAGGGGTTTGGCGGCCATACGCAAGTTCTGGCCCTGTTTCACTACAGCACCGCGCCACGACCGGGGCAACATCGGGCCGGTGCAGAAGGTCCCGTAACAGGAGCGGGATCGTCGCTGCATCATATCGCATTGTCGCTGCCCTTCGACGAGCAGCCGGCGGTCACGAGTTGGTATGACAAGATCGGCCAACCCTATCGCGTCGAGCAGTTCGGATGGGTTGGTTGGCGCGGAATTTTCACCGAAGACCCGGAAGGCAACACAGTTGAACTGGTCTCTTACGACCCGTCGATGCTGGCTGAGGCCTGATAGGGCCGGATAAAGACCGGCTTGTCGTTCTCTGACAGGTCGGGGCGGTATTCATAGCCGCCCGAGTCGAACTCTGTCAGGCTGGCGGGATCGGACAGACGGTGTTGAATGACATAGCGTGCCATCGCCCCGCGTGCCTTTTTGGCAAAGAAGCTGACGATCTTTGGTGTGCCGCCCTTGTCTTCCATGAAGACCGGCGTGATGACCCGTAATTTCAGCGCTTTGGGGTCTACTGCACCGAAATATTCCTGACTGGCGCAATTCAACAGCACATCGCTACCGATCCCGGCTGCCTGAGCGTTCAGCGCCTTGCTTAGTTGGTCGCGCCAATAATCGTACAGGTTCTTGCCGCGCCGGGTCTTCAGCCTACTGCCCATCTCAAGCCGATAGGGCTGAATGGCGTCCAGCGGACGCAATATGCCATACAGTCCGGACAGGATACGCAGGTGATCCTGGGCCCAGGCCATCTCTTCCACATCCAGCGAAGTCGCTTCGAGCCCCTGATAGGTGTCTCCGGCAAAGGCCAGTGCGGCCGGGCGTGTCGCCACAGCATCGGGGGCGTCCGAAAAGGCGCGATAACGGTCGCGGTTCAGGCGGGCCAGATCATCGCTCAGATCCATCAGCTTTTTCAGGTCGCCCAGCGTTAGATTGCGGGCGGTTTTCGACAGGCGGATCGCGTCATCCTGAAAGTCGGGTTGCGTGACCTCAACATTCCGTTCTGCCCAATCCAGCCGTTTGGCCGGGGAAATCACTACCAGCATAGTCGCCCTCGTTTCTTGCCTGTTGGTGGGTATCTAGCTTGCCATACGCAGCACGTCCAGAAAGGCGGCTCCAAACCTTTCGTGACGGCGGTCACCCAGAACCTGTTCGATGGCGCGCGGGTCGTCTGATCGCAACTGCGCCACCTTTGCCAGTTGCGAGGCGGTACAGGTCAGCGGCTTGTCGATTCCATCAGGGCCGCGCGACAGTTGCGACTGAACTTCGAGCAGGCGGTCGTAAATCTCACCCTGATCGCGCCCGGCCAGTTTGCGGCGGGCCGGGTGCAGTTCTTCGACCGCGCCGGTCAGAACCTCCAGAAACGTGGCCCCGTATCGTTCCAACTTTTTAGCACCGATCCCGCTGATCCGGGCCATATCATCCAGCGTTGCAGGGCGGGTTTCCGCCATTTCGATCAGCGTGCGATCGGGAAAAATAACATAGGCCGGGACCCGCGCGGATTCGGCCAGCGCACGGCGTTTCGCCTTGAGTGCGCTCAGCAGCGGTGCGTCTTCTTCGGATACCATCTCTTTGACCGCAGGCCGACGGGTTGCTTTGCGGATCGTGTCCTTACGCAGGTTGATCTGCGCCTCGCCTTTCAGGATCGGCTTGGCGGCCTCAGTCATGCGCAGCGCACCGTGGCGGTCGGGATCAGGACGGACCAGATCATGGCCCATCATCTGCCGGAAAATCGCTTGCCACTGGGGCCGCGACCAGTCCTTGCCGATACCGTAGGTGGACAGCGCATCATGGCGGCGGGCGCGGATCTTGTCGGTTTCATTGCCCAACAGGATGTCGATCAGATGGCCTGCGCCGAACCATTCCTCGGTGCGCAGGATCGCGGACAGGGCCATACGAACCGGGGTGGTGCCATCGAACACTTCCGGCGGGCTGTCACACAGATCGCATTTGCCACAGGGTTCGGTCTGTTCACCGAAATAACCCAGCAAAGTCTGACGGCGGCAGGCCAGCGCCTCGGCCAAGCCAAGCAGGGCGTTCAAACGGGCGTGATCGGCCATCCGCCGGTCAGACGGAGCAAGCCCCTCGTCTATCTGTGACCGGCGCAGGCGAATGTCATCTGCCCCAAACAGGGTCAGGGTTTCTGCCGGGGCGCCATCACGCCCGGCGCGGCCGATTTCCTGATAATAAGCTTCGATGGATTTGGGCAGGTCCGCATGGGCGACCCAGCGGATATCGGGCTTGTCTATGCCCATGCCAAAGGCAACCGTGGCCACCACGATCAGACCATCCTCGCGCGCAAAGCGGGTCTCGACGATGCGGCGATCCTCGGGATCCATGCCGCCGTGATAGTGACAGGCGGTGTGGCCTTCGGCACGCAGGGCCTGTGCCAGAACCTCGGTCTTGTTACGGGTGCCGCAATAGACAATGCCGGATTGGGTTTTGCGCGCGGCGGCAAAATCCAGGACCTGTTTGCGGGGCCCATCCTTGGCGGCAAAGGCCAGGTGGATGTTGGGTCGGTCGAACCCGCGCAGAAATTTGCGCGGGGCTGTACCGTCAAACAGCTTTTCGACAATCTCGTCCTGCGTTTCCGCATCTGCTGTGGCGGTGAAAGCGGCCAAAGGCACATCCAGCGCACGTCGCAGCTCTCCGATCCGAAGGTAGTCGGGGCGGAAATCATGGCCCCATTGACTGACGCAATGCGCCTCGTCCACCGCAATCAAGCTGACATTGATCCGCCGCAACATGCCCAGCGCCGATCCGGCGGCCAGACGTTCGGGAGCCATGTACAGCAGCTTGAGCCGCCCGGCCTCCAACGCCTCCCACACGGCATCGGTTTCTTCGGGGGTATTGCCGGAGGTCAGCGCGCCGGCCTCGACGCCTGCTTCCTGCAAGCCGCGCACCTGATCACGCATCAGGGCAATCAGCGGAGAGATCACCACCGTGACCCCATCGCGCATCAGCGCAGGCAGTTGGAAACACAGGGATTTGCCACCGCCCGTGGGCATGATGGCCAGCACGTTTTCGCCCAGCGTGACGGCATCGACGATCTCTTCCTGACCCGGACGGAAGTCGTCGAATCCAAAGACATCTCGCAGCAAAGGCGCGGCGTCAAACATGTGCGGGGGTGCCCTGTTTTAAGGTTATCTGCTCTTAAGACAGGACAATCACATACTAAGATTCACTGAACAAGAGGTCAGACAAAATAGACCATATTGTTGATCAGGATAATACGCAGCGCATAGACACCGATCAGAACCACCAGTGGCGTCAGGTCAAGCCCGCCCATTGCAGGCAGAACGCGTCGGATCGGGCCGTAAATCGGCTCTAACAGGCGGTTCAGCCCGTACCAGATCTGCGCAACCAACTGTTGATGCAGGTTCAGCACCTGGAAATTGATCAGCCAGCTCATGATGACATGGGCCAGAATGATGAACCAGACAATGTCCAGAATCAGCAGCAGAATTTGGATCAACGACAGCATGGGGCCTCCGGATTTCACATCTGCTGAGACCTAAGCGCCCCTGCACAAAAGAGCAAGTCCGCGCCAACAGAACGCTTGCGAATTGGGCCAAAGCCCCGTCTTATGACGCCAACAATAAAAAACGGGGCAGGTATGGCAGAGATTTCCAAGCGCAAACGCATCTGGGGCTGGTGGTTCTTCGACTGGGCAAGTCAGCCCTATCACACGCTGTTGGTGACCTTTGTTTTTGGGCCCTATTTTGCCGGGGTAGCCGCCGAGTATTATCTGAACGCCGGGCTGGGTTCCGATGCCGCAGACGCACGGGCGCAGACGGTGTGGGCGAACTGCATGACCATCGTGGGGCTGATCATCGCCTTCGGTGCCCCGCTGATGGGGGCGATGGCAGATGTTTCGGGCCGTCGGATTCCGTGGATATTCGGCTTTTCGATCATGTACGCGGTGGGCTCTGCTGCGCTGTGGTACACGTTGCCGGACGGGTCAAACATGTGGCTGATGCTGTCGGCCTTTGGCCTGGGTTTTGTCGGGGCGGAATACGCGCTGATCTTCGCCAATTCTCAGCTGCCCGATCTGGGTGATGACAGTGAGGTGGGCGAGATATCGGGTTCGGGTTTTGCCTTTGGCTATTTCGGCGGGCTTATCTCGCTGGCAATCATGCTGGCCCTGTTTGTTGAGCAGGGTAATGGCAAGACCCTGATCGGCATGGACCCTGTTTTTGGTCTGGACGCCGCAGCACGCGAAGGCACGCGATTTGTCGGGCCGTTCACCGCCGTGTGGTTCATTCTGTTCATGATCCCCTATTTCCTGTGGGTGCGCGACGATCCAGATGTCGAAAAGAAAGGCAGCGTCAAAGAGGCGCTGCAGCTGCTGGTCAAATCAGTCTCTAACCTGCGCAATCGCGTCAGTCTGGCCAGCTATCTGGGCTCGTCCATGTTCTATCGCGATGCGCTGAACGGTCTGTATACCTTTGGCGGCGTTTATGCGCGGCTGGTGCTGGAATGGGATCTGATCAAGATCGGCGTATTCGGGATTGTCAGCGTTCTGGCTGCGGCAGCCTTTGCCTGGCTTGGCGGCAAGCTGGACAAGAAATACGGCCCCAAACCTGTCATTCTGGTTGCGATCTGGGTGCTGATCTTTGTCTGTATCACCGTCGTGATGATGGACCGGACCCAGATCTACGGAATCACCCTGCCCGAAGGGTCGGGCCTGCCGGATCTGGTGTTCTTTGGTTGTGGTGTTCTGATCGGCGGCATGGGGGGTATCCTACAATCGGCCAGCCGTTCTCTGATGGTGCGCCACACCGATCCCGTTGCCCCGGTCGAGAGCTTTGGCCTGTATGGCTTGTCCGGCCGCGCCACCGCATTTGCGGCTCCGTTGTTGATCGGGATTGCCACAACCCTGACCGGTAGTGCGCGACTGGGGGTGTCACCCATAGTTCTGTTGTTTATTCTGGGACTGTTCCTAATGCGCTGGGTGAAACCGGAAGGGGATCAGAGCAGATGATTTTACTACGTTTTTTCGCGGTCATTGCCGCAATCACATTCGCCGGTACCGCAGGTTCAGAGCCGCTGGCCAAGCAGTTATTCGGAGGCCAAAAGCAAAGTTCACAACAAAAACCGGCCGCTTTCGGCAGTTATTCGCGCGGCTGTGCGGCGGGGGCGGTACAACTGCCCGAAACCGGACCCACATGGCAGGCTATGCGCCTGTCACGCAACCGCAACTGGGGCCATCCGCAGGCGATCGACTATGTCCAGGATCTGAGCCGGTTTGCGGCCAAGCAGTCAGGATGGAATGGTCTCTATATAGGCGATATCAGCCAGCCGCGCGGCGGGCCGATGACATCGGGCCACCGCAGCCACCAGCTGGGTCTGGACATCGATATCTGGATGCTGCCCGGTGACAACATGCGTCTTTCCCGCAAGGCGCGCGAGAATATCTCTTCGATTTCCCTGCGCCGCTCGAACGGTGCCTTCGTCAACGGCAGCTGGACCAAACAGCATCACGCAGTGCTGCGTGCAGCGGCAAAAGACAAGCGCGTGGCGCGGATATTCGTCTTTCCCGGTGCCAAGGTGCAGATGTGCAATGACGAAAAGGGAAACCGAGCTTACCTGCGTAAAATCCGGCCGTGGTGGGGCCATCACTATCATTTCCACGTGCGGTTGGCCTGCCCCAGAGGATCAAGCGGCTGCGTGAACCAGGATCCGCCGCCCAAGGGTGATGGTTGCGCCGAAGCACAGCAATGGGTGAACAACATCCTCAACCCGCCACCGCCCGATCCAAACGCGCCAGCACCCAAGAAGCGACGCGAATACCGGATGGCCGATCTGCCCAAGCAATGCACAAACGTCTTGCAATCCAACTGATCGCGGCGCTGCTGCTGACAGGTATGGTCTGGGCGGAGGGGGTAAAGCCTGCCGCTTTGCTGAACAATTTTGTCTGGCGACATCAGGCGGATTGGTTCGGCGGATATTCGGGCATTCACATCTTTGACGGTGGGACCCGTATGATCGCGCTGAGTGATCGCGCAACGATGTTGGACGCTCGTATTGATCGAAACGAGGATGAGATTACTGGCATCGAGATCCAGCGGCACTGGCCCATCCTGTCCAGCACCGGCAAGGTTCTGGTGGGCACTGCTGGCGATTCCGAAGGCTTGGCAATCGCCCCAGACGGTGGGGTCTATATCTCATTCGAGGGGGTGCACCGGGTGGCCTATTACCCCAACCCGACAGGCCCGGCGCAGGTCCTGCCGCGCCCCAAGGCCTTTTCGGGTCTGGACCATAATGGCTCGTTCGAGGGGCTGGCCATTGACGGGGTTGGGCGGCTGTACACCCTGACCGAAAAGAGCCGCACCGTATCGGGGGACATACCGGTGTATCGTTGGGATGGTCAGGCCTGGTCGACACCTTTTG
Organism: Ruegeria sp. CDSC042; assembly: GCF_059610745.1. Taxonomy (NCBI): domain Bacteria; kingdom Pseudomonadati; phylum Pseudomonadota; class Alphaproteobacteria; order Rhodobacterales; family Roseobacteraceae; genus Ruegeria; species Ruegeria sp. CDSC042. The sequence continues at coordinate 122,144 of NZ_JBXWOF010000007.1, read as the reverse complement.
TCCTCCCGCAACGGGGCAAGTTCCTGCCAGTAGCCGCGGATTTCGGCCCCGACGGGCGGTTCTATGTGCTGGAACGATCGGTGTCCCTGACAGGCTTTCGGTCGCAGCTCAGGCGTTGGGAACTGAATGGTGACACTCCGCAATCCGAAGAGATCTTGCTGCAAACCGCGCGCGGGACGCATGACAACCTCGAAGGCCTGTCGGTCTGGCGTGACGATCAGGGAAGGTTGCGGGTTACGATGATTTCGGATGACAATTTTCTGGCCCTTCAGCGGACGGAACTGGTGGAATATCTGCTGCCCGATTGACAGGCTCGAAACAAAGGTCTAAACGCACGGCTTGCCTTGGGACAGTCCCTTGGCCAAGTCGCCGCTACCTTGTCAAAACGGGCATCAAAATATGCAACGCGCTTTTATTCCCGGCATCCTTGCCATGGCCACCATCGTTGTGGCTTCGAACATTCTGGTCCAGTTCCTGATCCTTGACGGGCTGTTGACCTGGGGTGCTTTCACCTATCCGCTGGCCTTTCTGGTCACCGACATCATGAACCGCGTCTATGGCGCGGCAACCGCCCGCAAGGTCGTGTTTGCCGGGTTCGTCACCGGCATCATCTGCTCGCTGATCGGCAGCCAGATCATGCTGCAGGGGGATGGGTTCACCTATGCCGCTGTCCCGCTGCGGATCGCCGTGGCCTCGGGAACCGCGTTCTTGATCGCGCAGCTGACCGACGTCACCGTGTTCAACGCCATGCGCGGGGGGCGCTGGTGGCGCGCGCCGCTGGTCTCAACCCTGGTTGGGTCCGCACTGGACACCGCGCTGTTCTTCACCATCGCCTTTTCCGCCTCGATCGCGATCTTTGGCGCCAATGCAGACGCTGCGATCAGCTGGGCGTGGGAGCCTGTTCCCTTCATGCTGTCTGGCCCGATGGCACCCCTGTGGGTCACGCTGGCCTTTGCCGACTGGCTGGTTAAACTGTCGCTGGCGCTGGTGGCGCTGATCCCCTTCAAGGTGATCGTTGCGCGCCTGACCGCGCAGCCCGTGTAAAAAACGCTTTGAGAATGGCACAGCTTGTGTCACCATCCTAGTTAACCGCAACAGATAGAAAAGGAGGTGATCCAGTGTCGAGAAAGAGATTGGAGAGAGGTGTTGGAACAACCGGGGGGATCGCCCGTTAGGGCAGCCCTTGGCGGAGCGCTTGCTCCGGCTGGTCGATTGATCTAACCGACCCAACCTCCTGAACTTTCGAAGGGCCGTCCTGCTAGGGCGGCCCTTTTTGTTTCCGCGCAGCACTTGTAAGGTCCGCCCCATGTTGCGGATCAATGACGATATCACCCTGCAAGACTGGGAAATGACCGAAAGCTTTGTGCGCTCTTCCGGCCCTGGCGGGCAGAACGTGAACAAGGTTTCGACCGCAGTCGAGTTGCGGTTCGAAGCGGCGCGCTCGCCCTCACTGCCTGATCCGGTCAAGGCGCGGCTGAAACGGTTGGCTGGGCGGCGCTGGACCAAAGAGGGCGCGATCATCATCCAGTGCGAGGAAACGCGTAGCCAGGCCCGCAACCGCGAGATTGCGCGGGTGCGATTGGCCGAACTGATCACCCGCGCGCTGGTCAAACCCAAACGGCGTATCGCCACCAAGCCCACCTATGGCTCGGTCAAACGTCGATTGGCCGCCAAAAAGGCCCGTTCGGATGTCAAATCTCTGCGCGGCAGGGTCGACGAAGATTGATCTGGTAACTTCTTTGCGCCTTGCTACTCTGCCTTGACAGGCGACAAGGAGGCAAAGCTATGAGGTTGGAGGGAAAAACCGCAATCGTAACAGGCGGCGCGTCCGGGTTCGGGGCCGGTATCGCGCTGAAGTTCATTGCAGAGGGCGCACGCGTGATGATCGCGGATATCAACGGCGCTGCGGCCCGCGAAATGGCAGAAACGCTGGGCGCGCAGGCCATCGCGCAGCAGGTTGATGTGGCCAGCACGGCATCGGTTCAGGAAATGGCGGACACCGCCCGCGACGCCTTTGGCGGGCTCGACATCCTGGTCAACAATGCCGGAGTGACCCATCTGCCGACCCCGCTGGAGGACGTCTCCGAAGAGGATTTCGACCGTGTCTTCAACGTGAACATGAAATCCGTCTATCTGACCGCCCGCGCCTTTGTGCCGATGATGAAGGCACGCGGAACCGGGGCGATCCTGAACATCGCCTCAACCGCCGGGCTGTCCCCGCGCCCCAACCTGAACTGGTATAACGCGTCCAAGGGTTGGATGATCACCGCAACCAAAACCATGGCGGTGGAACTCGCCCCGTCCGGCGTGCGTGTCAACGCGATCTGCCCCGTTGCGGGCGAAACCCCATTGCTGAAATCCTTCATGGGCGAAGACACCCCCGAGATTCGCGCCAAATTCCTGTCGACCATCCCATTGGGTCGCTTCTCGACTCCCGAAGACATGGCCAACGCCGCCTGCTTTCTGTGCTCGGATGAAGCCACTATGATTACGGGCACCACGCTCGAAGTGGACGGGGGCCGATGCATTTGATCCGGACTTCATTTGGCTCAAAATATCTCCGCCAGAGGCAGCGCGCCGAGGCGCGCTTCCCTGCCCAACGTCAGAGGTTTCGATGACTCCCGGATCCAAAAACCTGATCACCGATGTCCCAGGGCTGAAGGTCGGCAACGCGCAGGACGAGGCGTTGAAATCGGGCACAACTGTTCTGACAGCGGACAAACCCTTTGTTGCTTCTGTCCATGTAATGGGGGGCGCGCCGGGCACGCGTGAAACTGACTTGTTGGCACCGGACAAAACCGTTGATCAAATCGATGCGATCGTGCTGTCTGGTGGCTCGGCTTTCGGGTTGGACGCCTGCTCAGGGGTTACGGATGGTTTGCGGGCCGACGGGCGCGGCTTTGCTGTCGGGAATGCGATTGTGCCCATCGTGCCGGGAGCAATTCTGTTCGATTTACTCAATGGCGGCGATAAAACTTGGTCCGAGAATCCATACCGCGCTCTCGGAAAGGCAGCCTACCACGCTGCCGCAGAACGTTTTGCGCTCGGTTCAGTCGGGGCAGGAACCGGCGCATTGGCGGCTATGCAAAAAGGTGGCCTGGGTTCTGCATCGTTGGTTCTGGACGACGGCATCACTGTAGGCGCGCTTGTGGCAGCCAATCCGGTCGGCAGCGTCACGACACCTGGGGATCGCCACTTTTGGGCGGCGCCATTCGAGATCGACAACGAATTTGGCGGCCTGGGGCCAGACCTCTCATCGGGTCAAGCACAGATTCAGCAAAGCCGCAAAGCTCTAGCTATGGGGCAGGTTGACCCGGACCGGGCCAACACGGCCATTGCAATTGTCGCAACTGATGCAGCGTTAACCAAGACACAGTGCCACCGCCTGGCGGTGACAGCTCATGATGGCATCGCTCGCGCGATTGTGCCTGCGCATACTTCACAAGATGGTGATCTGGTTTTCGGCATCAGCACCTCCGGTCAAGCTGTTGACCCAAGCGTGCTGCCTATGATCGCGCATGCAGCCTCGGTTTGCCTGTCGCGGGCGATCGCCCGTGCGATTTATCTGGCGTCACCCAGTGCAGGCGATCTTCTGCCCTGTTGGGCAGACGTACATGACTTAAGTTAAGGACGACCCGATCCCGGCTGTGACACAGTGCCATCGCGCGGCAATCTGCGCGTTGACTCTCTGCTGCGCCAGAGGTCCTTTCTGTGCAGCCAATTCGTATCGGAGCAAAAGTTATGAATCGTATCCTCGCGACCGCAATTGCCGGCCTACTGGCCCTTCCAGTCTATGCTGAAGGTGACACCGAAGCTGGCAAGAAAGCCTTCAACAAATGCAAATCCTGCCATCTGATTGCTGATCCCGATGGCGAGGTGATCGTAAAGGGCGGAAAAACCGGCCCGAACCTCTATGGGGTTGCAGGCCGTACTGCTGGGACGGTCGAAGGGTTTAAATACGGTGACAGCATTGTCGAAGCCGGTGAAAACGGCTTGGTCTGGGACGAGGCAACCTTTGTCGAATATGCCCAGGACCCCAAAGCCTTCCTGCAATCCTATCTGGATCAGACCTCGGCCAAGTCCAAAATGACCTTCAAGCTGAAAAAGGGCGCTGAGGACGTTTACGCCTATATCGTCAGTGTTTCGGGCGAATAACCTGGGAAACCACGCAATCGGTAAGACCAGAAAAGGCCGCAGCCCCTGCGGCCTTTCGTGCGGTTGATAACCGGATCAATAGACGCCAGTTTGGAATCGCGTGGTGCATTGCCCGCTTTGCACCACAGCCAAGCCTATCAGGCCAAAGCTATTCCGGAATTCCCGGTCGCACAGGCGGATCGGCAGCAGGAGACGACAAATGGGAATCATGATCCCGGCCTGGGTTGATGGTGAATTGACCCCCGTTGAAAAGCTTGAAGCCCATGAAAAGGGTCTGCGGCACAAAGCGGTGTCGGTCTTTGTTGTGCGCGGCACCGAGATTTTGCTGCAGCGCCGGGCGATGGGCAAATACCACACGCCGGGTCTTTGGGCGAATACCTGCTGCACCCATCCTGACTGGGGTGAGATGCCCTCGGTCTGTGCAGTGCGTCGCCTGCAAGAGGAACTGGGGATCACTGGGCTGTATCCCGAATATCGTCACCGGCTGGAATATCATGCCGATGTCGGCAATTCCCTGATCGAGCATGAGGTGGTGGATGTTTTCCTCGCTCATGTCCGCGGGCCATTGAAGATCGAGCCGAACCCCGAGGAAGTGATGGATATCCGCTGGATCGACTACCACGATCTGCTGGCCGAAGTGCAGCGCCATCCCGACCGGTTTACACCCTGGCTGAAGATCTACCTGCACAACCACGCCGACACGATTTTCGGCCCCGATCTGATTATCTCGGCCAAATCCTGATGCACCTGCTTGCAAGGCCCGCCCAAGGGGCCTAAATCAACCCGTCATGGCCAAGCAGAAGACAGACCCGAATTACAAAGTGATCGCCGAAAACCGGCGTGCCCGCTTCGATTACGCGATCGAAGAGGATATCGAGTGCGGCATCATGCTGCACGGGTCCGAGGTCAAATCCCTGCGGGCAGGCGGCTCTAACATCGCCGAAAGCTATGCCACGGTTGATGACGGAGAGCTGTGGCTGGTCAACAGCTATGTCGCCCCCTACGAACAAGCCAAGGTGTTCAAGCACGAGGAACGCCGTCGCCGTAAGCTGTTGGTGTCGCGCAAGGAACTGTCAAATCTGTGGAACGCGACCCAGCGCAAGGGCATGACCCTTGTGCCGCTGGTGCTGTATTTCAACCATAAGGGCCTGGCCAAGATTAAGATCGGCATCGCTAAGGGTAAGAAAAACCACGACAAGCGCGAAACCCAGGCCAAGCGCGACTGGTCACGGCAAAAGCAACGCTTGCTGAAAGATCACAGCTAAAGGCGCTCGACTATCGGTTGTCGGATGGATTTGATCCTCGCGTTCTCAATCAGGCTACCGGGGCTACAGATACGGCAGATGTCAGGTTTGAGCCCAAAACAACGAATGCAGCAACCTGCACCAATGGCTGCTTCGAGATTATCTGAAAAAGCGGCCAACGAGCCTCCGCTATGTTGGCTGGGCGACGTCTATCACCCAACCAACCTGTCGAGGTCCGCGGATCAGAAGGGCGCAAACCTGTCCGATGGATCGGTCGGGACCGTCCAGCGCGCGCGCGGATCGATTGTGGGCGCGAACGCACCAGGATGCGGGATCTGGCCGTTTTGACCGTAGAGCCACAGCACGAAATTGGAGCGTTGACCTTCGGTGATCGGTTCAGACGCATGGGGGACGCTGCCGTGGTGGATCAAGGCCGTGCCGGGCTCAAAGTGCAGTTTTTCGACCCGTCGCGACGCGGGATCAATGAAGCTGACAGCGGAGCCAGAAAAGGCCTCGTCCGGTAGATTTAGATTGATATTCAGCGTGACCGATGATGCGTCTGAGTGAGGCCGGAGCGACGTGTCGTTATCTGCTTGCCACTGGATGGAAAACCCGAAGGTCTGCGTGTCGTATCCCATCACATCCGGGAACAAGAGCCGTGAGATGGGCCGCATATAGGTGTTCATCAGGTCGCGGTAGAACGTCTGGAAGGCTGAGGTCCCAAGATGCCCTTCCGAGCGCGGGTCAAGCATTGCACCGCCCCGGTTGAGGGAAATGCCATAGGGCGGGCGCAGCGGAATGCCTGCATCGGCGACACTGTCCAGATAGCTGCGCAAAACGAACAGCCGTTCGGGGTCAAAGAACTGGGTTTTGTAGACACCAGGGAAGACCTCTTCCCATAGTTTTTTCACTTCGCCTTCGGTTGCCGGGTCTTTCCAGGCCCCCTCGACCGCTGCGCGGAGACGGTCGTCATGAACAGATGCATCCAAGGCGGTTTGATTGGCCTGCTCCCATTCCTTCCATGCGTGTTTGAACAGCTCCTGGTTGTCATTCCAGAATTGCGCGACTTGCGGGGCGCGTTGCAGCATTGCTTCGCGTGTGGGGCGTTCCACGGCGCGTGCGCGCTCTAATGCAGATTGTGTCATGTCCTGTCTCAACTTTCTGATGGTCAAGCCTGTTGCTTCCGAGACATTAGATATTACCCTTAGATTGCGTATAAATGGACATATTTTTGATAACAGAATTCGTTTTATCTACATAATAGAGGTGTGGCGCCTAGGAGCCGGCCCAAGCCGCTGACCGTCCGATCTGTTGGATCAGATAGTCCATGAAGACGCGGACCTTTGCGGAGACTACGTTGCTTTTGGGGTAGATCAGCCAAAGCGCCGGATTGTCCGCCAGTGTGTACCCGGGCAGCACCTGCACAAGGGACCCATCATTCAGCTCGCTGTGGACCGCCCAGAGGGAGTTAATCGAAATGCCGGCACCCTTGAGCGTGACACGCACTTGTGTCAGCCCGTCGTTCACGATCAGCCTGTGGGAGGCTTTGTGGAGGTCGAATGTTGCTTTGGCTCCGTCATCTGACACCAAGGCGCGCGGCTCCAGATCCTTGAAGGCGACCAGACGGTGCGCCGCGAGGTCATCCGGTGTGCCGGGCACCCCATGTGTTTCCAGATAGTCTGGTGCTGCACAAAGAATACGTGTGTCGTTTGCCAGTTTGCGCGCCGTCAGACTGCTGTCCTCCAGAATAGAATTGCGGAGGGCCAGATCATAGCTGCCCTCAATCAGGTTGAACTGGGTATCTGATAAATGCAAATCGAGCGTCAGGTCTGGATAGGCATCCATAAAAGCGGGCAACAGGGGCGCGATATAGAGCTGGGCAAAGGTGCTTGGAGCGGCAAAGCGCAATGTCCCGCTCACCTCGGCCTTGCCTTTGCCGAATGCGGCGAGGGCCGCTTCTTCCTGTTCGATCATCTCTCGGGCGTACGGCAAGAAGTCCTGCCCCTCTAGGGACACCGAGACTTTCCGCGTGGATCGATGCAACAATTCGGCGCCCAGCAGTTTTTCAAGCTTTGCGAGCCGCGCGCTGGCTACCGCCGGTGCCATCCCTAGCGTTCGGCCCGCCGCGCTGATGTTCAGCGTTTCAGTAGCAAGGACGAAGAGGCGGAGGCTTTGCGTATCCATATTGTATATTTTTCCAGAAAACTGAATTCGATTATCTACCGTTTATATATCTGCGCAGCGGTATAGGTCAAAGCTCAAGACAGAGCGGAGAGCGGAATGCCTCAGACAGCGACAGTGAATTATCACGTCCACAAACCGGAGCGTCAGGCGTTCGAGCTTGATGCCGGTGGCATCGTTGGCAATCTGATCGCGCCAGAACTCACCCCAACCGAAGTGAAAGTGCGCGACGCGCGCAGGTCAGCCACAGACCCATCATTCGAGGATGACGCTGTCGCGTTTTCTTTCGTCCCAACAGCGGTCTCGTTCGCGCAAGACGATGATGCCTGGCAAGCGGAGTACGACGCAGAGCTGACGTCGCTTCTGACGACCAAGCTGGACGCGCAGGAGGTGATCATCTTTGATCACACGATCCGGGTGGATGACCCTGACGCCGCGCGCAAGCCCGCGCGAAACGTCCACAGCGACTACAGCCCTGACGGCGCAGAACAGCGACTGATCGACATTCTTGGTGCTGATACAGCGGCAAAATGGAGCGCGGGGCACTACGCCTTCATTAACATCTGGCGACCGATCGAGGCGGCGATCAACTCAGCCCCGCTCGGGTTTATCCTGCCGTCGAGCGTCGCCCCGGAAGACTGGATCCTGCTTGATCTGATCTATCCCGACCGCAAAGGACAGATCATGGGGTTGGCGGCAAACCCGAATCATCAGTGGATCTACATGTCGAAGATGACCCCGGATGAGGTCGCCTACTTCAACATCTTCGACAATCAGGGACGGCCCTCCATTGGGCACTCCGCGTTGGACATGGTCGAAGACCCAAACGTCATGACCATCCGCAAAAGCATTGAGAGCCGCACCCTAGTGCGTTTTGCCTGATCCCATCATCGGACCCACGAAACACGAGCAAACGGAGAGAGACAATCATGACCAAGACAATTCTTATCACCGGATCAACAGACGGCATCGGTCTTTTGACGGCGCAGACCCTCGCAAAAGAGGGGCACAAAATTCTGCTTCATGGACGCGGTGCAGCCAAACTGGAAGCCGCCGTCAACGAGGTCGGCGGCGACGTCGAAACCTATGCCGCTGACCTGTCGCGTATGGCCGATATCCAAACCTTCGCGGCAGAGGTGCGCGAGAAACACGACCGCCTTGATGTGCTGATCAATAACGCGGGCGTGCTGAAAGTCGCGGAGACCCAGACCGAGGCCGGCCATGATGTGCGGTTCATGGTCAACACCTTGGCGCCCTATGCGCTGACCCGCGCGCTTCTGCCGATCATTCCGAAAGACGGGCGGATCGTGAATCTATCCTCTGCCGCGCAAGCGCCGATTGATTTGGCTGCTATGCGCGGGGAAAAACAGCTTGGCCACAATGACGCCTACGCGCAAAGCAAGCTCGGCATCACGATCTGGACCCGCGAATTGGCGAAGGAGTTGACCGACGGACCCGTCGTCGTCGCCGTCAATCCCGGATCGTTGTTGGCTTCGAAGATGGTCAAGGAAGGCTACGGCATCGCGGGCAACGATCTGTCCATCGGCGCGAACATCCTGCGTGAAGCGGCGCTCGGGTCGTCGTTCGCGGATGTTTCGGGCAAGTATTTTGACAATGACAGCGGCCAGTTCGCGCAGCCACATGCGGCTGCACTGGACGCAACTCATTCGGCGCAGGTGATGCAAGGCATCGAAGATGCTTTGAAATCTCTCAGCTGATCCCACTGACGCCCGTCTGACGTCGGGCGTCTTTTACACCACCTGAAACTGCAACCCTCCGGCGACATGCGTTGTCCGGACCCAAGAAAGGACTGACTGATGAAATACGAGAATTTTCAAACCTTTGACGTGAAGGTCCAAGACGCCATCGCAACGGTGGCATTCGATTTTGGAACAGTGAATGTGCAAGGCCAGGAAATGCTGGCCGACCTCAACAGCCTTGCCATGCGGCTGGAGCGGGACCGCGATACCAAGGTGGTCATCTTCCAATCCGCGAACCCCGAGGTTTGGGTCTGCCACTACGACACCGAGCTGCTCAAGGACATGTCGACCGAAGCTGTCTCCCGCGATGAAGCCCAGCTGCTCGATTTGCAAGCGGTCTGCGAACGCATCAGCAAGGTGCCTCAGGCCACGATCGCGAAGCTGGAAGGCTTCGCACGCGGTGGTGGCCACGAGTTGGCCCTGGCACTGGACATGCGCTTTGCGGCGCGTGGCAAATTCAAGTTCATGCAGATGGAAGTCGGCATGGGTATCCTGCCCTGCGGCGGCGGTGCGTCCCGCATGGCCCGTCAGACCGGTCTGGGCCGCGCGCTGGAAATCATCCTGAGTGCCCGAGACTTTGACGCCGATGAAGCCGAGGCAATGGGCACGATCAATAAAGCGTTGGATGCTGATGAGATCGACGACTACGTAAACACCTTGGCGCAGCGGATTTCCAAGTTCCCGGCAGAGTCCATCAATGCCTGCAAGCAGATGGTCTACGAGTCGATCGACAAGCCTATCGATGAGGCCCTGAAGGCCGAGGCCTATTGGCTCTACCAGGCAACGAGCAAAACATCAGCCGTTAAACGCTTCACGATCGCAGACGAGCAGGGCCTAGAGCACGACATGGAAAACCAGCGGAACTGGGAAAACCTGGTCATGGATGTTCAGGATATCAACTGAGATTGATTGGATTAAGCGGACATCCGGCCTTGTGCGTCGGATGTCCGTTTTGTCCCGCGGTCCCGACATTGACCAAAAGCCTTACTCGCAGCATTGACTTGCCGTAGAAATTCACCGTTCGCACAGGTGGCCCCATAAGAACCCAACTTTGAACAAAGCAGAGCCCAAATGCGGCTGCGATCAGAACGCCATGGCCGCCTGAACAGCGCGTTGCCAGCGGTCATAGGCGGCGTCGCGTTCCTCTGTGGAGAGTTTGGGTTCGAACCGGCGATCCAGCGCCCAGGTTTCCGCGAATTCCTGTTGATCAGGGTAGATGCCCGCGCGCATACCGGCCAGCCAGGCCGCGCCCAGTGCGGTGGTTTCCTGCATCACGGGTCGGTCGACCTCGGCGCCGAGGTAATCCGACAGGCCTTGCATCGCCCAATCAGATGCGCTGGCACCGCCGTCGACGCGTAAGATGACATCGGTATCTGCGCCCCAATCGCCCTGCATGGCATGCCACAGGTCTCGGGTCTGATAGGCGATGCTTTCCAGTGTTGCCTTGGCAAATTCTGCCCGCCCGGAATTGCGGGTCAGGCCAAAGACCGCGCCCCGACAATCTGGTTTCCAATAAGGCGCGCCCAATCCGGTAAACGCGGGCACCAGCACAACATGCTGGTTGGGGTCGGCCTGCTGCGCCAGCTCGCCACTTTCCGGGGCTGTTTCGATGATTTGCAACGCATCGCGCAGCCATTGCACCGCAGCCCCTGCGACAAAAATCGAACCCTCAAGGGCATAGGTTCTTTGTCCGTCCAACTGATAGGCGATCGTCGTCAGTAGGCGGTTCTTCGAGGCGACCGGCTGTGGCCCGGTATTCAACAGCGCAAAACACCCCGTCCCATAGGTCGATTTCATCATGCCGGGCTGGAAACAGGCCTGCCCGATGGTCGCGGCCTGCTGATCGCCCGCAACACCCAGAATCGGGATATTTCCCCCAATCAGAGTCGTTTTTCCGAAATCCGAGGCGCAATCCTGTACCTCGGGCAGCATGGACATGGGCACATCCAACAGATCGCAGATCTCGGTGCTCCAACAGCCTTTGTGGATGTCGAACAGCAGTGTGCGGGCAGCGTTGGTGGCGTCTGTCACATGGTTGCAGCCTTCGGTCAGGCGCCAGATCAGGAAACTGTCGATGGTGCCGAACAGTAGATCGCCTGCCTCGGCGCGGTCGCGGGCGCCGGGGACATTATCCAGTAGCCATTTGACTTTGGTGCCCGAAAAATACGGGTCCAGCAACAGCCCGGTCTGCTGGGTTACGTCATCCTCGCAACCGGCCTGCTTGTAGCGGGCGCAGATATCGGCGGTGCGGCGATCCTGCCAGACGATAGCATTGTAAATCGGCTTGCCGGTCTGCTTGTCCCAGACCACGGTTGTTTCACGCTGGTTGGTGATGCCGATACTGGCAATCTGATCGGGGGTTGCGCCAACGCTCTGCATCACCTCGCGGCAGACACGTAGGACGCTGTCCCAGATTTCCTCGGGATCGTGTTCGACCCAGCCTTCTTGTGGGAAATGCTGCGTGAATTCATGCTGCGCGGTGCCTGCCCGTTGCATGTCCGCGTCGAACAGAATGGCCCGTGATGATGTGGTGCCCTGATCAATGGCAAGAATATAGGTCACGCCTGCGCCCCCCTTCGCATTTGGTTTTGCGAGACTTTAGCGCAAACAGTCGGTTGCGTACCAGAGTGTTCAGACGGGAATATTGTCGATTAGACGCACTCCATCCGCCCAGGCCGCTGCAAACAGGCGGGCGGGTCGGTCGGCATGTGTCAGCGGGTTCAGAGATTCCGCACAGCGCAGTTGGATATATTCCACTTGTGTAAAACCTGCGGCCAAAAGATCGGTACTGGCCTGTGCTGCCAGTGTGTCGAACGGGGCGCCGTTCTTTAGCGCGTTGGCAAGATCCAGCATGATGCGGTGTTTGTGCGCTGCAATCTCCATTCCCTCGGGCGAGAGGCGCTGATTGCGTGAGGACATGGCCAGACCCGAAGGTTCACGCACCGTGGGGCAGCCGATCACCTCGATCGGGATATCCAGATCACGCGCCATGCGGTGCACGACAAGCAGCTGTTGATAGTCTTTTTCCCCAAAATAGGCTCTGTCTGCCTGGGTTTGCAGGAACAGTTTGGCGACCACAGTGGCGACGCCATCGAAATGACCGGGGCGGAATTCGCCCTCCATCACATTTGTCAGGCCAGTTACAGATACGGTGGTGGCAAAGCCTTGCGGGTAGATCTCGTCCGGGTCCGGCACATAAATCGCATCAACGCCATAGGGCGCCAGTTTCTGAGCATCTTCGATTTCGGTGCGCGGATAATTGGCCAGATCCTCGGGGTTGTTAAACTGCTTTGGGTTCACGAAAATTGTCACGATAACTCTGTCGGTGCCATTTTTTGCCGCCTCAACCAGAGACAGATGCCCCGGATGCAACGCGCCCATAGTTGGGACGACGCCGATTGCCTCACCTTTCTTGCGCCAGTTGGCGGTCAAGGCGTGCAGATCGGAGAGGCGACGCAGGATCGGAGCGGTCATTTAGCTGAGCCCTGTGACGGAGCCTGATCGGCAAAGACATGTTCATCGGCGGGGAAAGCGCGTGCGCGCACTTCGGCGGCGTACTCGGCGATGGCGGCCTCGGCCAGTGGCCCCAGCTCGGCATATCGTTTGACGAATTTCGGTTTGAAAGCGGTGAAAAAGCCGACCATGTCGTCCACCACAAGTATTTGCCCGTCACATTCGGCGGACGCGCCAATGCCGATAGTAGGGATGGCGACCTCGGCAGTGATTTGGTTGGCTAGACCCTGCGGGACCTTCTCTAACACAAGGGAAAAGGCGCCTGCATCAGCCACGGCATGGGCATCGGCCAGTACCGTCTGTGCCTGATCATCACGGCCCTGCACCTTGTATCCACCCAGCGTGTTGATCGACTGTGGGGTCAGGCCGATATGCGCCATCACCGGGATGCCGCGCTTGACCAGAAAGCGGATGGTCTCGGCCATTTCGACACCGCCCTCAAGCTTGACGGCACCGGCACCGGTTTCGGCCATCAGGCGGGCAGCATTGCGGAACGCCTGTGCGGGGCTTTCCTCGTAACTGGCAAAGGGCATGTCGATGACCATCATCGCCTTGTCCAGCCCGCGAGCAACAGCCTGACCATGCAGGATCATCATCTCCATCGTCACGCCAAGGGTGGATTCCAACCCGTGTAGCACCATGCCGACACTGTCACCGACCAGAACAAAGTCGCAATGATCATCCATCAGTCGGGCCATCGGAGTTGTATATGCGGTCAGACTGACCAGTGGCTCGCCACCTTTTCGGGCGCGAATATCCACGGCATTCGGGGCTCTTTTGCGGGCGGTGGCGCTCATGCTCGCTCCTCGCGGTTCATGTTGCAGTGCGGCATAGCAGATTGGGCCGGGCCAAAGATAGCCCGGTTGCGCGAACATTTCCTTGATTGACCTAAGGTTTAAAGGGACATTGGTCCGCAGACCGGTCCGCGACATGCAGGACCACGCAGTTTCAGTGGGGAGACAACGATATGACAAAGCAGATGTTTCGGTCTTTTGCATCGGCGCTGGCGATTGGAGCCAGTTTGATAGCCACCCAAGCCCTGGCCAAATCCGACATCACCATCGCAATGCAGCTTGAGCCGCCGCATCTGGACCCGACCAGCGCTGCGGCACAGGCCATCGATTCGGTTGTCTATACCAATATCTTCGAAGGTCTGACCCGGTTTATGGGCGACGGATCGGTCGTGCCCGGGCTGGCGGAAAGCTGGGAGATTTCAGACGACGGCACCGTCTATACCTTTAAGCTGCGCGATGGTGTGACCTTCCACGATGGCACCACCATGGATGCCGAGGACGTCAAATTCAGCCTCGACCGGGCCCGCGCTGAAGACAGCGCCAATGCACAAAAGGCCCTGTTTGCCGGGATCGAAAGCGTTGAGGTCGTGGATCCGCTGACCGTCAAGGTCACCCTGTCAGGGCCAAACGGGAATTTCCTGTTCAATATGGCCTGGGGGGATGCGGTGATTGTCGCCCCCGAAAGCATAGAGGCGATCAAGACCAACCCGGTCGGCACCGGCGCGTTTGCCTTTGGGGACTGGGTGCAGGGGGACAGCATCACGCTGACGCGAAACCCCGACTATTGGGGTGATCAGCCCGCGTTAGAGTCTGCTACATTCAAGTTCATCTCGGACCCGACCGCCGCCTTTGCCGCCATGATGGCCGAGGATGTGGATGTGTTCGACATTTTCCCGGCGCCTGAGAACATGCCGCAGTTCGAGGCTGATCCGCGCTTTCAGGTGCTTGTCGGCTCGACCGAGGGTGAGACGATTCTGTCCACCAACAACAAACAGCCGCCCTTTGACGACATCCGGGTGCGGCAGGCGCTGGCCCATGCCATCGACCGTCAGGCAATTATTGACGGCGCGATGTTCGGCTATGGCACGCCCATCGGAACGCATTTTGCCCCGCACAACCCGGCCTATGTCGATCTGACCGGCAATTCGGCGTATGACCCCAAGAAGGCCGCGCAGTTGCTGGCCGATGCGGGCTATGCCGAAGGGTTCAAGACCACTCTGCACCTGCCGCCGCCTTCTTATGCTCGCCGCGGAGGCGAGATCATCGCCGCGCAACTGGCCGAGGTCGGGATCGAGGCTGAAATCATCAATGTCGAATGGGCGCAGTGGCTGGAATCGGTGTTCAAGGGCAAGGATTTTGGTTTGACTATCGTCAGCCATACCGAGCCGATGGATATCGGCATCTATGCGCGACCCGACTATTATTTCCAGTATGACAGCATCGACTTTCAGACGCTGATGGAGACGTTGAACGCCACCACCGACCCAGATGAGCGTACCCGCCTGTTGGGCGAAGCGCAGCGTCTGATCGCAAATGATTACGTCAACGGGTATCTGTTCCAGCTGGCCAAGCTTGGCGTTGCCAAGGCTGGCGTTCAGGGCCTTTGGGAAAACGCACCCACAGCGGCCATCGACCTGACCGCCATCAGTTGGGCGGAATAAGACCAGTTCCAGAGAGGAGACCGGCGCATGAGAAGATCAACCCTCGTTGCGTTGATGATCGCGGTTTTAGCCGTGATTGCGCCGGTCGCCAAAGGGGATACGCCGCTTGAACAGGCGGTGACACTGTGGCTGGAGGGCGATGATGAACGCGCTCTGCCACTGCTGGCAGAACTGGCGGCTGATGGCAACGCGCAGGCTCGTCTGCTGTTGGGGCGAATTGAAACCGCCGATCTTGGACCATCTCCGTTCCGCCAATCGCTGGGCCGAAAGGGTTCGCGCAAGCTGTTTCGTCAAAAAGACCTGACGGCCTTTGGCCGATCCTGGCTGTTGGTTGAGGCGAAAGGTGGAAATGAGCTTGCCCAAGCGCTGTTGGATGCCAAACGCCCCACACCAGACCCGAAGCTGATTGCACAGCTCAATGCGTTGGGAGAACATCAAGCTACGGACTACCCGACGCGAATTGTGGCGCTCTATGGCGATCCAGAAATGCGCGGCGATCTTTTGGCGGATGGGCAGCTGATGCAGGACCTCAAACCTTACCTGAGTTATCTGACGGTCAATCCCGAGCCGCGTGGCGACGGTCTGGCCGCGCTGCGCCACATTCAGCCTGATCCAGTTGACATGAATTCCGATCAGGCGCTGGGAATGGCGGGGTTGCTGGCCCTGGGGCTGGGATATGGCGATCTGTCTGTGGACAATAGCTGGCGCCCGGCGGTGGAAAACTGGTTGATGACATCCCTGTCGACCCGCCCCATCGCGCAGCTCTGTTCTGACCAATGCGGGGCCGAGGCACCAAACTGCGCCTTTGCCTTCCTTGCCCTGTTTGGCGGCTATTTCGAGGTCATCCGCATCGACAGCCCGCTGGAAACGCTCATCCCGCAGGAGCAGTTTCTGGATAGTCCTCGCGCGCGCCTGATGGTCCTTCGTCGGGCGGCACTAGCCCGAACCGAGACAAATCTGGAAACGCTGGTGGACAGCGCACCCGCGGCGAAGCTTTCGACCTGCGCGACCGATTTGGTCCGGCAAGAGCAGCAGTCCTACAAGTAGCTGTTGCGTAGGCGCGGCTCGCACCCGTAACCTGTTTGTAATGCTACGCTATGCCCTCAAACGTCTGATTTCGCTGGTGATCAGCCTGGCTATCGCCTCGGTGGTCATTTTTGCAGTGATCGAGGTCGCGCCGGGCGATCCGGCATCCTTCATGCTTGGCGTCAACGCGCAGGCGGACACGCTGGCCGCGCTGCGGGCCGAGCTGGGGTTGGATGTGTCCAAACCGCAGCGCTATTTCAACTGGGTCAGCGGAATGCTGGTCGGGGATTTCGGCACCTCATACACCTATCGCACGCCGGTGTCTCAGATGATTGCGGACCGACTTTGGGTGTCGTTGCCGCTGGCGCTTTATGCACTGGCCCTTTCAACCCTGATCGCCTTTCCCGCAGGGATTTACGCTGCTGCGCGCCGGGGGCGGCCCGGCGATGTGGCGGTCATGGGGGCCACACAGCTCGGCATCGCCGTGCCCAATTTCTGGTTCGCCATGATACTGGTGCTGGTCTTTGCCATCAATCTGCGCTGGTTCAACGCTGGAGGGTTCGCAGGCTGGGACGGCGGGTTTTGGACCGGTCTGCACTCGCTGACCCTGCCAGCCATAGCGCTGGCTCTGCCACAGGCGGCGATTCTTGCAAGGGTCATGCGGTCGGCCCTGCTGGATATTCTGGGTGAGGATTTCATGCGCACCGCACGGGCCAAGGGCCTGTCGCGCCGACAGGCGCTGTGGCGGCATGGGGTGCGCAACGCGCTGATCCCGGTGCTGACCATCATCGGGCTGCAGTTTTCCTTTCTATTGGCCGGGTCGATCATCATCGAGCAGGTGTTTTACCTGCCCGGCCTTGGGCGGCTGGTGTTTCAGGCGATCTCGGCCCGCGATCTGATCGTGGTGGAATCGGTGGTCATGCTGCTGGTCTTTGCGGTGATCACGGTGAATTTTCTGGTCGATCTGGCCTATGCCGCAGTTGATCCCCGTTTAAGGAGCAGGACATGAGCCGCAACCTCATCCTTGGTGCAGTGCTCTCCTCGCTGGTGGTCTTGGCGGCCGCACTTTCCTTTGTCTGGACGCCCTATGCGCACGCCGCGCTGAATATTCCCGCCAAGCTGCAACCACCCAACGCGCAGCACTGGTTTGGCACCGATCATTTTGGGCGGGACATGTTCTCAATGATCATGGTGGGTGCGCGCACTTCAATCGCTGTGGCCTTGGTGGCGGTGGGGATCGGCATGACATTGGGCGTGCCACTTGGTCTGGCGGCAGCGGCGCGCAAAGGCACGTGGCTGGATGAGGTGATCATGCGCGGCAACGATCTGGTTTTTGCTTTCCCGTCGTTGGTCATCGCCATCCTGATCACTGCCGTTTTCGGTGCCGGGGCGGTCAACGCCATCATTGCCATCGGTATCTTCAACATTCCGGTCTTTGCCCGTATCACCCGTGGCGCTGCGCTGTCCCTGTGGGAGCGAGAGTTCATCCTCGCCGCCCGGGTCTCGGGCAAGGGCGCGGCGCGGATATCGGCGGAACATATCATGCCTAATGTGGCGAACTTGCTGATCGTACAGGGCACCATCCAATTCAGCCTTGGCATTCTTGCCGAGGCGGGCCTGTCCTATGTCGGGTTGGGTGCGCAACCGCCTACGCCCAGTTGGGGCCGGATGTTGGCAGATGCGCAGACGATGGTCAGTTTTGCCCCGCATTTGGCTCTGATTCCGGGGCTTGCAATCATTGTCACTGTTTTGGGGCTGAACCTGCTGGGCGACGGTTTGCGGGATTGGCTGGACCCAAGAATACGGGTGGCGCGCGCATGAGCTTGCTGGAAATCGAAAATCTCAACCTGTCGATTCATGGCATGGACATCCTCAAACAGGTCAGCCTGTCTGTTGCGTCGGGTGAGATCGTCGCCGTCACCGGTGAAAGCGGTTCGGGCAAGTCCATGACGGCGTTGGCGGTGATGCAACTGCTGCCAAACGGTGCGGATGCCGCGGGCGCGATCCGGTTGGACGGGCTGGACCTGCTGAACTGTTCCGAGGATGAGATGTGCGCCCTGCGTGGCGCCTCGGTCGGGATGGTGTTTCAGGAACCCATGACCGCGCTCAACCCGGTCAAAACCATCGGGGATCAGGTGATGGAGACAATCCTGATCCACAAAGCCATGCCTACTGCACAGGCCCGGTCCCGTGCCGAGGAAGTGCTGACGCGCGTCGGCCTTCCGCCCGAAAGGTTCCCTCTGTCCAGGTATCCGCATGAGCTGTCCGGTGGTCAGCGTCAGCGCGTGGTGATCGCCATGGCCATCGCGTTGCGCCCAAGGTTGCTGATCGCGGACGAACCTACGACGGCGCTGGACGTCACTACGCAGGCGCAGATTCTAGACCTGCTCACGGGGTTGGTGCGCGAATACGACATGGGATTGCTAATGATCACCCATGATCTGGCGGTTGTGGCCGATATGGCCGACTGGATCATCGTCATGCGCTATGGCGAAGTCGTCGAGGTCGGCGCCACCGAACCCTTGCTGCGGAACATGCAGCACCCTTATACACGCATGCTGTTCCGGGCTTCGGGCCATCAGGTCAACCTGCCGGAACCCAAACCGACACAGCCTTTGCTTGAGGTTGCACAGGTGGTCCGGGATTACCGTTTGCCCCGAAAGGGCTTGTTTGATGCGCCGCGACACCACAGGGCTGTGGCTGGGGTCAGCTTTACACTGAACAAAGGCGAGCGCTTGGGCCTAGTCGGAGAGTCCGGGTGCGGAAAATCGACCCTAACACGGGCTATCCTGGGGCTGGAAGAGGTGCAGAGCGGCCAGATTCTGCTGGACGGGCAGCCAGTATTCACCGGGCACAAACCCAATCTGGCCGTCCGGCGTAAGATGCAGGTTGTGTTCCAGGACCCCTATGGCAGCTTCAACCCCCGACACCGGGTCACGCGCCTGATCACCGAGCCGTTTCACCTGCTCGAACATCCCCCAACCGGGTTCGAGCGGCAGGATCGGATCGCCGAGATTCTGACAGCCGTAGGTCTCAGCCCCGATGACGCGGGTCGGTATATTCACGAATTCTCGGGCGGGCAGAGGCAGCGTATTGCCATCGCCCGTGCCCTGATCATCCGGCCCGAGCTGATCCTGTTTGATGAGGCGGTCTCGGCCCTTGATGTTTCTGTCCGGGCGCAAATTCTGGATCTGCTGGCCGAGCTCTGCGCTGCTTATGACCTAACCTATCTGTTCATCAGCCATGATCTAAGCGTCGTGCGTACGATCACCGACCGGGTTTTGGTGATGCAGGCAGGGCAGATTGTCGAGCAGGGCGAGACGGAACAGGTCTTTTCCAACCCGCAGCACGTTTATACCCAAACTCTGATTGCCGCTGCACCTATCCTGCCGGATATCGGTCAGGATGTGGCGTAAACTTCAATGTTAGAGACGAAATGGAGCCTGACATGACCAACCCCTTGTGGTTCGATCCCAGCTTGTGCCTGATTGGCGGCGCATGGCAGCGCCCAGCCTCGCAGGCCGATCTGCCGCTGATCAACCCCTCGGACGGATCTGAACTTTGCCGGATCGCGCGCGGAGATGCCGGTGACATCGACGCAGCCGTGGCCGCGGCCCAAAAAGCGTTGGATGGGGACTGGGGCCGCAAATCCGCATTAGAGCGCGGGCGCATTCTGACCCGGTTGGGTCAGATGGTGCTGGAGCGTGTCGATGATCTGGCCGCGTTGGAGGCGATGGATGTCGGCAAACCCCTGACACAGGCGCGCGCCGATGCGGTGGCACTGGCGCGGTATTGTGAGTTTTACGGAGGCGCGGCGGATAAGGTGATGGGCGAAACGATCCCTTATCTGGATGGCTATACCGTCTATACCCTGCGTGAACCGCATGGTGTGACGGGCCACATTGTGCCGTGGAATTACCCTATGCAGATCATCGGCCGCTCTGTCGGGGCGGCTTTGGCGATGGGCAATGCCTGTGTGCTGAAACCAGCGGAAGAGGCCTGTTTGACCGCGCTTGCCTTTGCCCATCTGGCGCAGCAGGCCGGGTTGCCGGCGGGCGCTTTGAACGTGGTTCCGGGGCTGGGGGCCGAGGCCGGGGCGGCGCTGTCGGCGCATCCGGGGATTCAGCATGTGTCTTTCACCGGCTCCGTTGCCACCGGCGCGTTGGTGCAACAGGCCGCTGGGCATAACGTGGTGCCAGTGACGCTGGAGCTGGGCGGGAAATCCCCGCAGCTGGTGTTCGACGATGCAGATCTGGATGCGGCCCTGCCATTTCTGGTGAATGCGGGCGTTCAGAACGCAGGGCAGACCTGTTCGGCCTCCTCCCGCGTTCTGGTGCAACGCGGAGTGTATGAGCAGGTCAAATCGCGCATGGCCTCGGCCTATTCCGAGTTGACCGTTGGGCCCGCGTCCGAAGATTTGCGCCTGGGGCCCCTGATTTCAGCACGTCAGAAGGACATCGTGACCGGATTTATCGACAAAGGCGCAGATCTGAATATCGTGGGACAGGGGCCGATTGTTGGCCACGCACCCGAGACTGGTGCCTATGTGCAACCGACCCTATTTGCCGACGTACCCCCTGATCATGTTTTGGCACAGGATGAGATTTTCGGCCCAGTCCAAGTGCTGATCCCCTTTGAGACTGAAGTAGAGGCCCTGCAGATCGCCAACTCCACCGATTACGGGCTGGTTGCCAGCATTTGGACACGCGATGGCGCGCGGCAGATGCGGCTGGCGAAGAAGTTGCGGTCGGGGCAGGTGTTTATCAACAATTACGGCGCTGGCGGAGGTGTGGAGCTGCCCTTTGGCGGTGTCGGGAAATCCGGCCATGGTCGCGAAAAAGGGTTCGAGGCGCTGTACGGATTCTCACAGGTGAAAACGGTAGCCGCGTTCCATGGTTAGGGCCTAAACGATGACCTCGATTGGCTGTTGCACGCCAACGCCAAAGACACGTTTGTAGCGCTCGATCTGATCCGCCGGACCCATCGCTTTTTCCGGGTTGTCCGACAGTTTGACCGTCGGGCGACCATTGGCCGAAACCGCCTTGCAGACCAACGAGAAGGGTGCCAGCGCGTCATCGGGAACCAGCCCTCTGAAATCATTGGTCAGTAGCGTGCCCCAGCCGAAGGATACTTTGGTGCGGCCCGCAAACTGACTATGCAGTTCGCGGATTTTGTCGACATCCAGACCGTCAGAAAAGATCACGCGTTTCTGTTTGGGATCCTCACCGCGTGATTGCCACCATTTGATCGCAGTTTCTGCACCGGTTGCCGGATCACCGC
The DNA here is from genome assembly GCF_059610745.1 of Ruegeria sp. CDSC042. Lineage (NCBI taxonomy): Bacteria > Pseudomonadati > Pseudomonadota > Alphaproteobacteria > Rhodobacterales > Roseobacteraceae > Ruegeria > Ruegeria sp. CDSC042. The sequence continues at coordinate 100,530 of NZ_JBXWOF010000007.1, read as the reverse complement.
TGTCGATTCTGATGCCAGTCCATCCCGCCAACCAATCTGGCGCGTCGTCCAGAAAACCCTTGGTGCCATAGGTGTCAGGCAGGATGATCCGTAGGTTGCCGTCATGTTCCTCGTGCCAATCGCTAAGCACGTCATAGGGTGCCTGCGCCAGTTTCTCATCAGTATCAGCCAGCGCAGAGTAAACCATGGGCAACTCGTGGGCATTGGTGCCGATGGCCTCGACCTCGCGCCGCATGGCGATCAGGCAGTTCGAGGTGCCGGTAAATGCAGGGCCCAGACCTTCGATCATGGCTTGGACGCACCAGTCCTGCCATAGAAAGGAATGCCGCCGTCTGGTGCCGAAATCGGCGATGCCCAGCCCCTGAATCCCTCGTAGATGTTCGATTTTCTCCCATACACGGGTCATCGCACGAGCATAGAGAATTTGTAGCTCGAACCGCCGCATCGCATTCAGCACCGAGCGGGATCGCAGCTCCATCAGGACTGCCAATGCGGGAATTTCCCACAGCATGACCTCGTGCCATTTGCCTTCAAAGGTCAATTCGTACTGATCACCTTTGCGTTCAAGGTGATAGGGCGGCAGTCGCAGGTTCTCGAACCACCCCATGAAATCCGAACGGAACATCTGACGTTTGCCATAGAAGGTATTGCCGCGCAGCCAAGTGCTTTCCCCCCGGCTCAGGCTGAGTGACCGAATGTGGTCCAGTTGTTCGCGCAGCTCCCCCTCATCAATCAATTCAGCCAATGGAATGTGATTCGACCGGTTAATTAGTGAAAACACCACATCCGTTTGAGGCTTATTTCGAAACACTGACTGGCACATCAGCAGTTTGTAGAAGTCTGTGTCGATTAAAGACCGGACAATCGGGTCAATCTTCCATTTGTGATTGTATACTCGCGTCGCAATATCGACCATTGGGAACTCCTGCGATTTCCGTTGTTAGATCAATAGGTGCGTGGAATGGCAAGAGTCGCTAAATTGATGACAATGACAAGGTCAAGTCACAATGCGAGCATATTGTGGGGTCTTTTCACCGGTTAGTGGAAAGAGGGGGATGGATAGTCGAGGTTTAGTTAGTGAATGGTTCTCGAGTACGACTTTGATATTGTAACGATCGCTTCGGGGGAAAACGATCCGGAGGCGACCCCGTCAGGGGCGCAAAACGGACGCAAAGTGCGTGCGCTGTTTCGGAATGTGAAAACAGCCGATGCATTGCGGGCAGCGTCACCCAAAATACGCAAAATTTTTCATGATGCCGGTTTTGGTCTGGATTCGACGCGCAGCGAGATTACCCATGGATATTACCGTCCACAGGATACGGCGGACAGGGATCGCATTCTGCGAGCCTTGTTTCACAATATCCGGACGACGGGAGTCAAAGGCGAATATTGCGGCGAGTTTGATTTCCTGAAGTTCATGAACGATGTAAAAGCCGCCAAGCCGCGCGCCGGGTTGCCCAAAGAGGTTCCAATGTGGAAACCCAGGCCACAGCAGGCGGAATCGGCCGGACCAAATCGCCGAACTGTACCAGGCCGGGTTGGGTTTGCTTTGGGGTTGGCGGTGATTATCTTTGCGCTGCTCAAGTATCTGGCGGCTGCGGGGGCAACCCCTTAGATCAGCCGAACGCCAGCATCTTTCATCGCGGTCTCTGCCGAGGCCAATGACCCATCCAGGTTAATTGCCCGGCAGGCTCTCATCTGAACTGACACGTCGAAACCCAGCCGCGCTGCGTCAACCGCAGAGTAGTAGACGCAGAAATCCGTGGCCAGTCCGACGAGTGTCAGTCTCTCGATTTCACGGGTGCGCAGATACCCTTCCAACCCGGTGGGCGTGGTCTGGTCGTTCTCAAAGAACGCCGAATAGCTATCGATGTTGCTGCGGAACCCTTTGCGCAGGATCAGATCGCCATCCGTACGCAGGTTCGCATGAAATGCTGCCCCATTTGTTCCCTGCACGCAGTGATCTGGCCACAAAACCTGAGGCCCATAAGGCATCTCGGTCATGTCATAGGGGTTTTTGCTCGCATGGCTGCTGGCAAAGGACGAATGCCCCGCAGGGTGCCAGTCTTGAGTCAGGATCACCGCGTCAAAATCTGGCATCATCGCGTTGATCGGAGCCACGATCTCATCCCCGCCGGGAACCGCCAACGCACCGCCGGGACAGAAATCGTTCTGAACATCGATCACAATAAGGGCATGGGTCATGGGGACCTCCTTCGGTTGCGTTATCGGTAGTGGGCGCGACAAGGGGCGTCAATCCGGTCTCTTGCGACTCTGTCCGCGCGGGTTTAGACCGCGCGCATGTATACGATCGCTGCTCTCTATCATTTCACCCGGTTCGCCAACCACGAAGCCCTTCGTGCGCCCTTGCTTAAGCTGTGCCGCGCGCAATCGGTCAAGGGGACGCTCTTGCTGGCACAGGAAGGGATCAATGGCACTATTGCCGGACCCCGCGCTGGCATTGACGCGGTTCTGGCCCATATCCGTGCGCTGCCCGGCTGTGCTGATCTGGAGTGGAAAGAGGCCACGTCTGACCAACCGCCATTTGGCAAGATCAAGGTACGCCTGAAAAAAGAGATCGTGACCATGGGCCAACCGGACATCGATCCGCGCGCCCGTGTCGGCAATTATGTCGAGCCCGAAGACTGGAATGATCTGATCCGCTCGGATGATGTGGTGGTGATCGACACCCGAAATGATTACGAGGTGGCAATCGGTACGTTTGAGGGCGCGTTAGACCCTGAAACAAGCAGTTTTCGTGAATTCCCCACCTGGTGGGAAGAAAACAAGGACCGGTTCCACAATAAGCGTGTGGCGATGTTCTGCACGGGTGGCATCCGGTGTGAGAAATCCACCAATTACTTGTTGGGTCAGGGGGTCGAGGATGTCTATCACCTGAAAGGTGGCATCCTGCGGTATCTCGAGGAAATGCCCGTCGAGAACAGCACCTGGCAGGGTGAATGCTTTGTGTTCGACAACCGCGTATCCGTTGGGCATGGGCTGGTCGAAGGGCCGCACAACCTGTGCCATGGCTGCCGTCGCCCGATCCTGCCTGAGGATGTGAAACGTGCCGAATACGAACACGGCGTGTCCTGCCATCAATGCATAGAGGAAACCTCTGAGGTCGACAAAACCCGGTTCCGGGAACGTCAAAAACAGATCCTGCTGGCACGTCAGCGGGGACAGGAACATCTGGGCACGGACTGATTTTCTGAAATCTGGTTGCCACGCAGGACAGTCCACCGGATAATCCCGGAGATTTCAGCGCGTTGGAGGTTCCATGTCCCGAAAACCCACGACTTTGGAAGAATGGAAATCTACGCTGCTGGCGGCAGCCGCAATGGTGGTTGCCAGTTTCCTCGCATGGTTCGGTCTGTCCCGTCTGAGCGAGGGCACCGCAGGTGACACGATCGGTACGATCGCCTCTGTGGGGCTGGTTGTGTGGATGGTGTCTCAATCCTGGTTCTATATGACTCAGGTGAAATCACCGCGCCGCATTCTGTTTTTGATGGGTGTGTCCTTTATTCAGGTCGTTCCGTTCCTGTTCGCCGCTGCCTATGGCGCATTCGGGTACCAGGATAATTGCGTCATCGGGGCGCAAGGGCCCGCTGATATCCTGTATTTTTCTTATGTTACATTCACCACCGTTGGGTACGGCGATATGTCCCCAACCGGGCTGTGCCGCGCCCTGGCCGTGGCCGAGGCGGTGACCGGCTATATCCTACTGGGCCTGTTCGTCGCGGCGGCGGTGGCGTTGTATGCCCGCAATCATAGTCCGGATTAGGCTCTGATTTCGTCTATTTGTTTTGATCTATCCAACGCGACATCATCTGTTTGTCGCGAAAGCACTCCGACGGGATTGGGCGGCGTTTGCTGCGCGAGATACGTTCGGCAAAGGTAACCTGCTTGCCGGTCGGGTAATTTGCAAATGGCGAGGGATCATCAGGTTTGTGTTTGGAAATCCAGGCAGACATGGACTGACGGTCGCGCTGCGCCTCGACCGGAATCTCAAGAGCAGTTTGCTCCGCGATGGCGCGGGCATAGCGTATCTGCCGATCGGTGGCGGGCAGCAGGTGATAGTCGTTTGTCGGGCCGTGCGGGGCGGTGTTTCGCAATGAATGGGCCATCGGTTGATCCTCTGACTATGTAGAACAAAAATAGAACATTAACCGAAAATTTCAAGCCGTGGCCTGTTGGAATTGGCAGGAAATCGCTCTGGATCAGTTTTATTGACTGCTGAGTCAATAAAATATAAACGCGGAGGAAACAGCTTCTGATCAGGGAATCCCCACAATGAGATTTCAGCCCAAGGCGAGCCATTTCATCAACGGTGAATATGTCGACGACACGACCGGAGCACCCATAGACGTGATCTACCCCGCAACAGGGGAAGTGATCGCACGGCTGCATTCTGCTACTCCGCAGATCATAGATCAGGCTCTAAACAGCGCAAAATCGGCACAGGCAGACTGGGCCGCGATGTCTGGGACCGAAAGGGGCCGTGTTCTGCGCCGCGCCGCGGACATCATGCGCGAACGCAATCGTGATCTGTCGATCATCGAAACCCACGATACTGGAAAACCGCTGCAGGAAACATTGGTTGCCGACGCTACCAGCGGAGCCGATGCGTTGGAGTATTTCGGAGGTTTGGCGGCCTCGCTGACCGGCGAGCATATCCCGCTGGGTGGTGGGGATTTCGTCTATACGATCCGTGAGGCGCTTGGGGTTTGCGTCGGAATCGGCGCGTGGAACTATCCAACCCAGATTGCCTGCTGGAAAGGCGCGCCGGCTTTGGCCTGCGGCAACACGATGGTATTCAAGCCTTCCGAGACCACGCCCTTGTCTGCTCTGCAAGTGGCCGAAATCCTGGTCGAGGCCGGGGCACCAAAGGGTGTCTATAACGTAATTCAGGGTTATGGCGATGTGGGCGCATCACTTGTGACGGACCCCCGTGTTGCCAAGGTCTCGCTGACCGGATCGGTACCGACAGGGCGCAAGGTTTATGCCGCAGCAGCCGATGGCATGAAGCATGTCACGATGGAACTAGGCGGCAAGTCCCCCATGATCGTGTTCGACGATGCAGATATCGAAAACGCCGTGTCTGGCGCCATTTTGGGGAATTTCTACTCCTCGGGTCAGGTCTGTTCCAACGGCACCCGCGTTTTTGTACACAAAGGCATCAAAGAAGCCTTCCTCGATCGCCTGTCCCAGCGTCTGGCGAATGTGAAAATCGGCGACCCGATGGATGAAGAGGTTAATTTCGGTCCGATGGTTAGCGAAAACCAGATGAATATCGCTCTGGGTTATGTTGAAAAAGGCAAGGCAGAAGGTGCGCGTTTGGTCTATGGCGGTGCGCGTATCGAAGGCGACGGGTTCTACATTCAGCCCGCCGTCTTTGCCGATGTGACCGATGACATGGCCATCGCGCGCGAGGAAATCTTCGGCCCGGTTATGTCAGTGTTGGATTTCGAAACCGAGGAAGAGGTGATGGCCCGCGCCAATAACACCGAATTCGGTCTGGCAGCCGGTGTGTTCACCAAAGATCTGACCCGAGCCCATCGTATCGTGGCCGCGTTCGAGGCGGGCACCTGCTATATCAACACCTACAACCTCGCACCGGTTGAAGCCCCGTTTGGCGGGTCAAAAATGTCTGGGGTCGGGCGGGAAAACTCGAAATTGGCAATCAATCATTTCAGCGAGATGAAAACGGTCTATGTCTCGATGAATGATGTCGAGGCGCCTTACTGACTAAATCCACCAATTCAGGCTCTGTTCATGGGGTTTTCCCTCGGGAACAGGGCATTGGATGCCGCGGTTCGTCAGGAGATCAGCCCTGACTAAGTGGCCACCCTGAGTTTTTCCCAGACGTTTCAGTCCGCCCTCACAAGTGCGAGAAGCTGAGCGATGCTCTCTCGGGCGTTGGCCGTGTTTTCAAGCAGGGCAGTTGCATCCGCCAATGGTCGTTCTTCAATCCTGGTTACAGGTTCTGCCAATGCCAGAGTCGCCCGCCTGACCTGTCCAAATTTTTGGTCGGCCTCAGGCTGCGGGACGTCTTCCATATCAGAAAGCCAGAACAATCTTTCTGCTTCGTTCACCCTGTCAAACTGCAACAATACCCGCCCTGCATTTTCAAACTCACCTATATCCAGATCGGCCTGCGCCCGAAGTGACATGGCCTTGTCCGAGGGGTCATCCCCTAACTCCAGCAAGGCTTTGTGTGGCTGGCCGGACAACAATGCCGCCTGCGCGCGCAAAAGGGCTCGGTCCTTTCGCCTGATAGTGTCCTGAGGTCGGTTGGACCAAAATAGCGTTGGACGGGCAAACCCCAGCGATGCCAACCTTTCGGCAATCGAGATTGCGGTTTCGGTTGTCAGCGATTGTGCCATCGGTTCGGGCAGGTTGAAGATGCGCCGCAAAAAAGTATCGTCGTCGGCGCGCGCAGTCAGTACTTGAACGGCCCGGTCCAGCGTTTCAGCTGAATTCGGAATATCTTCTAACAGATCAAAAGACTGGTCGAACTCTTGGCCCAAACTCAGCGCCAGCGCATATGTCCGTTGCATAAGTGGGCCGATCTCAGATCGGCGCAATTCGACCGTGTAAGATGCGGCAAGTTCGAGCTCCCGGGCGGAGGCTGACCCGCGTTCCGCCCACCGCTGTTCAATCAGTCGCGCCAGCGCCAGAGGCGCTTCGAGCCCTGCTTCCGAGCTGCCCACCACGTCTTTCAGCAAGGTTTCGGATTTTTCCTGATTACCTTCGGCCTTTGCAACACCGGCCTCGGCCTGAATCGCGCCGGGGCTGGGTTTGGTTTCGATGCGATCAACAGCCCGCAAGACGCGCCGCGCGGCTTCAAGTTTTTGGGCTGCAACGAAAATGTCGGACAGCATAGGTCCGACTTGCCGACGCAGATGATCCGGTAGTCGCGCAAAGGATTGTTCCATAACCCTTATCTGGGCATCCTCCGCAAGCTTACCCTCGGTCAGAGCGGCCCAGATTGCGGCGTCACTTTCGCAACGCTGTAGGTCGCGGAATGGATTTGACCCTTTCAGTGGCCGGTCGTCCAGAACAGCGGCAATCGCAGAAATCCGGTTCGTTTCCGGCGTCTCTTCACCCATCCAGCCAAGGCTGCGAACCGCCTCGGCACCGAAGCCGAAATACGCATAGAGCTTGGCAAGCTTCATGGCCCGTCCTTTGTCAACGCGATCAAACTCCTGAAATAGGCCAGTGCGCAGCTCTGCCACCTGTTCGGGGAACAGGCGCCCATCGGACCAGCTGTCAAAGCCTAGCTCGGCGCTGGAAATGCAGGCCGGTTTCTTCTCCAGTTGTGGAATCGACGGTCCCAGCAAGCCATTCAGATCATCCAGTACCGAAGTGACCGCGATGTTCAGGTCCATGCGTGGCGGCATGTTCAGTGATTGATTGCCGTTCGAATCTCGTGGGCCGATCTGGGACAGTTCAAGATCAACCAGATCTCGGTCAGCGCCCTGCAACAATCGCGTCGATAGCTGGTCCTCAAATACCTGCGCATTGAGATTCAAAAGCGGCAATACCAGAGGATCAAGCGCCTGTGGCCCGGGCAGCGGGGCGTTTACCACAGCGGCTTTGGGCAGCGTTGGGGGTGGAATGTCGCTGCTGATCGGTGGAAGGGCTGCCCCCGGCGCAATATCCACAACGATCATCGTGTTTTGATGCAGAAATGCGGTGGCAAAGCAGTCGCAGCCGAATTCGATCTCTAACGCATCACCCGGGTTGGTCTGTGAGATCGCAGACAGACGGTTCTGCGACAGCCGCTGAAATACCGCTCCGGTTTGAAATTCGGCATCAGGAAGCGCTATGTCGAGTCTTGCGCCATTCTTCGTTTGCTTCAGACCCCATTCCGTACCCGGGGGCACCTGCACAACAAGACGGGTATATCCGTCATGCTCGCCCGATCGCACAGAAATGTCGCGCGCGCCAGCCTGTCCAGCGGCCGTAAGCGCCGCTGAAACCATTAGGGCGTATCGGATCATGCCGCTGCCTGCTTTAGCTCTTTCAAGGCCTCTTCAAGTTCTGAGAAACCCGGCCTGTTATGGGTGGGAGTGTTCTGCCGTCCGACTTCGATGCACATGGCAGGGTTGTGGTTGTGCAGGTTGGCAACCAGAACCTCTTTGATCAACTGATAGAAATGATTGTCTTCTTCCACCACGGATTTGAGTTTTCCTGCAAATGGGCCGACCAGCCCATAAGCCAGAAAGACCCCCAGGAACGTCCCGACCAAAGCGCCACCGATCAGCTTTCCCAACACTTCTGGGGGTTGATCAATCGATCCCATCGTTTTGATAACGCCCAGAACTGCCGCAACAATTCCAAGTGCGGGCAGGCCGTCAGCAACAGTCTGTAGCGCGTGGCTAGAGTGCATGGCGTGGTGAAAATTCGCCTCCATCCGCTTTTCCAGCACCTCTTCGACCTGGTGGGGATCGTCATAATTCAAAGAGGCAGCCCGCATTGTGTCGCAGATCAAGTCGACGGCTTCTTTGTCGGCCTGAATTTTCGGATAAGTCGAAAACAGAGGCGAGTTTTCGGGGTCTTCAATATGTTGTTCAACCTCGACCGGGTTGGCCTTGGCGATACGGATCAGCGAAAACAACAGGCACAGCAGGTCACGGTAGTCATCTGGTTTCCATTTAGGACCTTTGAATACTTTTGCCATATCCTTGATCGTGTGCTTCACGGCGCTCAGGTCATTGCTGATCATAAATGCGCCGACCGCGGCGCCACCGATCATCATCATCTCGAACGGCAGGGATTTCATGATGATGGTCATTTTCCCGCCAGCCGCCAAATAGCCGCCGAACACCATGACGAAAATAACAACAATTCCGACAATTCCGATCATAAGAGGTCTCCGGCGAATTCCGATGCAGGGTTGAAAATCATGGGGGCTACTCCTGCGGAGCCGAAGCGTTTCGCCCGGCCATAATCACGCTGATTGTATAGGCAGCCTCGGGGTTCAGGCCTGCCAAAACACCGGCTGCGGCATCGGGCGGCATCCGTGACAGGAATCCGGCGGCAAAGGTCGGGTCCATCGTTTCAAACAGGGCGGCCGCATCTTTCGGCTTCATGTTCTGATAGACATCCGTCAGGCGCGTCAGGTCTGTCTCAGCCGCTTTTTCCGCAATGGCCAGCGTCTCACGCAGCGCCTCTTCGGCCTGCTGCAGGGCGGCCAGGCGGGTCTCAATGGCCTCATCGGCAATGGCGAGCGCCTTTTCCCGATCAATGGCTGTGGCTTCGCGTTTTTTCAACGCTTCTTCGCGCCGCAGCAATTCGGTCAGCAATATTCGGGCACCGGGCAGTTCTGCTTGGGTCTCTTTCGGTTTTGATTCTGCCTGTTCGGCCCCTTTTGCCAGGGCTGGTGCAGCCTCAAACCCCAACCGAATCGCGGCTGATCCAAGCATCAACAGTGAGATCACTGTCAGCACACCGCTTCTTGGTCGTTTCTCTACAACGCGTCCGCTCATGTCGCGGCCTCTCCGCTATTGCGGTCGTGGCGGAAAAACATCAGCCCGCCCGGGCGCTTTTCCTGAGTGTCCTCAAATTTGGGCGCAGCAGGATCCTCTGGCTTTTCCACCGCCTCGATTGGAACCTCTTCAGGCACAGGATCCGTCGTTGGTTCCTCGGCCTTGGGTTCTTGCGGCTTGGGATCTTCAACCTTGATGTCATTGGCGGGTTCTTCGGCCGGAATGACATCATGCATCGAAGCCATCATCAGTTCGAGCCGCTGAGCAACCGATTCCGCCCTTTGGGTCAGCGCCTCAAGTACAAGGCCCGACTGGTCCGAAGCAGTTCGTGCCGAATCAAGCGATTTCTTCAACTCATCCGCCTGGGATGACAGGACAGCGACCGCGCCACCGACACCTTGTTCCAGATTAGTGAACCGCTTTAGCCGACGGGACAGCACGAAACAGTAAAGACCCGCACCCAGCGCACCTGCGACCAGCAAAATATCTGCAATCAGCTCCATCTCGGCCTCCTAATTCAATACGAATTCCATTACGAGGACATCGCGCACGCGCCCTTCCCCAACGACGATTCCAATGCGACGCAAAAGGTGACCGCGAATGCGCATCAGTGCGAGCGAATCCTCCAGATCCGACACTTCGACCGCCCGCAGGTACCCGTTCAGAACATCCATGATACGAGGCTTCATCTTCTCGACATCCGAGGCGTAGCTGCTGTTCACCTCAAGCTGGGCATGGAATTTCAGGTGCCGCGAATCGCCAGCATTGACCGAGACGATCACCGCCGGCAGGTCGATAAAACCAACCTCAGGCAGGGCTTTAACCTCGGTCCCTTTGTCTTTTTCCTTGGCGTCTTCCGCGGCTGGTTGGCCGCCAAATGGCAGGAGTCCCGAAGTGGTCAGGAAATACCCGCCCGCAGCCCCGGCAACGGCCAGAATCACCCCAATGATCAATCCTTTTTTCCCCGATTTTTCCGGGGCTTCTGCCTGTTCTGCAGTCGCGTCAGTCATGACGTCCTCATTCATTCAGTCTGGGGATGTCATAACCCGGCAGGGACTAACCGATTGTTAAGGGCAATCGTCCAAACAGGGGATGCGCCGGGCAGAATGTCGGCGAGTCGGAGGTGAGCGTGCAGCAGATCGGAACTGTCTGGGCAAGTTTGGACAGGCGAAAGCAAATCATTGTCGCCGGTGCAGTCGTGCTGGTGTTTTTGGGGGTCCTTGCGATGTCGCGGTTGGCGACGGCGCCGTCGATGACCCTACTCTATGCCGGGCTGGAAAGCGGCGCGGCGGGGGATATCGTTCGATCACTGGATCAGCGCGGCGTACAGTATGAGATTCGAGGCGGTTCGATTTACGTGCCCGGTTCGCAGCGGGACGAATTGCGCATGACGCTCGCCAGCGAAGGCCTGCCTGCAAACGGGAACCGCGGGTATGAGCTTTTGGATTCGCTCAGCGGGTTTGGCACCACCTCGCAAATGTTCGATGCGGCCTATTGGCGTGCGAAAGAAGGCGAACTTGCACGCACGATTATCGGCAGCCCTCATATAAGCCAGGCGCGCGTGCATATTGCCAACGGGTCAACGAATCCGTTTCAGCGCAGCGTCGCGCCGACAGCTTCGGTCTATCTGGTGTCCTCGGGTGCGGATATCACTTCGGATCAGGCCAAGGCGATCCGTTTTCTGGTCTCTTCTGCCGTCAGCGGTCTCGCACCCGAGAATGTGGCGGTGATTGATTCCAATGGTGCGGTCATTGGCGCAAAAGAGACTGCGGTTGCGGCAGATACTGCGGATGACAAGTCGCGCCAGCTGCGCGAACGGGTCCTGCGTCTGATTGAGGCCCGAGTGGGGGCTGGAAATGCTGTCGTCGAAGTCAGTGTTGATACGGTCACCAAAACCGAATCCATCCGTGAACGGCGCTTTGATCCCAAGGGGCGCGTGGCCATCAGCACTGATGTCGAGGAACGGTCAGACAGCGCCCGGAACCAATCGTCCGATGTCACCGTGGCGTCGAACCTGCCCGATGGCGACGGCGCGGGCGGGGATGCATCCAATTCGAATGCCACACAGACACGGGAACGGGTCAATTATGAGGTGTCCGAGACGGAGCTAGAGGTTCATACCGCACCCGGTGCGATCAAGCGCCTGACCGTTGCAGTTCTGGTGAATGGAACGCGGACGGTTGATGCCTCGGGTGCCGAAAGCTTTGCGCCCTTGCCCCAGACCGAGCTTGATGCATTGGGTGAGCTTGTGGCCTCGGCCGTTGGGTTCGATGCAGAACGAGGTGATGTCATCACCCTGAAATCGCTGGATCTGCCCGCAGTAGAGCCTGGCGGAACTGTGGTTTCCGCTTCGATCTGGCAGCAGATTCATTTCGACGCCATGTCGCTGGTTCAAATGGCGGTTCTGGCGATTGTGATGCTGGTGCTGGGATTGTTCGTGATCCGTCCGATCCTGATGAAACCGGCCCTTGCCCCCGCCCTTTTGCCAGCAGGATCGCCGCCAGAGCCCGAGGCGGTTCTGACCGGTGAGATTGCGACCGAAGAGGGCGGGCAATTCGCCGCTATTCCGGGACATACCCCGGGGGATGTACCCGCGCTGGCGGCAAATCCGGGCACTGATCCGGTTGATCGGCTGCGGGCCATGATCGGCGACAAGCAGGAGGAGACCGTGGAAATCCTGCGCAGTTGGCTTGAAGAAAGCGAGGAGCGTGCGTGATGTCGATAGCCCATCTTCTTGAGGATTTCACCGTACAGGCAGGCGGCGGCAAAGTTCATTTACTGGACGAAGAGGCGCTGGAAGAACAGCGGCTTGGAGCCTTCGAACACGGCTATCGCGCCGGATGGGACGATGCCCTTCAGGCCCAAGAACAGGGTCGTGGACAGGTATCAGACAACCTCGCCCGCGCGCTTGAGGATATGTCCTTTACTTATCACGAGGCGACGAGCCGGATGACACTGTCGTTGGAGCCCATGTTCCAAAGCCTGGTCAATCTGGTGTTGCCGGACACCCTGGATCGGGGGCAGGCCCCGCGGCTGGTCGAACAGCTTACCGAAATGGCCCGGGAACAGATTGGTCAGCCGATGCAGGTCTTTGTGCCTTCGGGTTTCGCGGATGCGGTTGAGGGGCTGTTGCCCCCTGAATTGGCCACCCCGACACGGGTTGTCGAGGACCCGTCTCTGGTGCCTGGTCAGGCGCGTCTGCAGGTTGGTACCTCGCAGCGAGAGGTGGATAGCAGCGCCTTGCTAGAGACAATCCGTTCAGCATTTGACGCTTACGTGTATGAGGCAAAAGAGGCATTGAACAATGAGTGACCCGCAATCCCCCAAACCCGAAAAAGCCAGCCCGTTTGATTCCGTTCCGATCGAGGTAACCGTGTCAGTCGGTCGGGCGCGCCCGCTAATCCGAGATCTGCTGAATATGGGGGAAAACGCTGTTCTCACCCTGGACAAACGGATCGAAGATCCTGTGGACCTATATGTTGGCGATCAACTGGTGGCGCGCGGTCTGCTGGAAGAGATGGAGGGTGATCAAGCCGGGCAACTGGCCGTGCGCCTAACCGAAATCGCGGATCTGCAGAACGGGATCGGGTAATGCGTTTCCTGTTTTGGGTGGCGGTGCTGCTGACGCTGACGCCGTCTCTGGCCGCCGCGCAAGAGGTGTCGCTGTCACTGGGCGAAGGCGGGTCGATTTCCGCGCGCACCATTCAGTTGATTTTGCTTATTACCGTGCTCAGCCTCGCGCCTGGGCTGGCGATCATGATCACCTGTTTCCCGTTCCTGATCACCGTTCTGGCCATCTTGCGGCAAGGGATCGGATTGCAGCAATCCCCCCCCAACATGCTGATCGTCAGCCTCGCACTGTTTCTGACCTATTTCATCATGGAGCCGGTCTTTTCGGAGGCCTGGACCACAGGTATTCGCCCCATGGTCGAAGAAACGATGGAGGTCGAACCAGCGTTGGAGCGCGCGTTGCAGCCGTTTCGTGCCTTTATGGCAGGGCGAGTTGATCCGGATACTTTCCACGCCATGGCAGCATTGCGACCCGGGGGTGATACGGTTTCCTTGTCGGCCGAGGCACCCTTGTCGATCTTGATGCCGTCTTTCATGCTCTCTGAGATAGCGCGGGCCTTTCAGATCGGGTTTCTGATCTTCCTGCCGTTTCTGATCATTGATCTTGTGGTGGCCGCTGTGCTGATGTCGATGGGGATGATGATGGTTCCGCCTGCAACAGTGTCGCTGCCGTTCAAACTAGCCTTCTTTGTCATTGCCGACGGCTGGTCGCTGATCGCAAGCGCGCTGGTGCGTAGCTATATGACATGAATCGTCACTGCCTGGTGATCTGCAGACGTGCGCGCAGGCCTTGCTCTCCGGCTTCGAAGCTGAGGGTGCCGCCATGCTGTTCCGCGATTGTCGCCGCGATTGTCAGACCCAGACCAAACCCATCCGAAGACCCGGTGTTTGACCCGCGCCGGAACGGGGCCATCAGGGCTTCGATATCCGAGACGGACAGATCGGCCCCTTTGTCCTCGACGGTGATGGTTGCTATTTTGGCATCGGTTTCCAGCTGAACCTCGGCATGGCGACCATATTTCAGCGCATTGTCGATCAGGTTGGTCAGGGCGCGCTTCAGCGAAATTGGCCTGCCGACGACCAGCATTCTCCGGGTCTCGGGCAGGGATCCATGCCCTCGGCGCGACATGAAAACGGAGGTGCCCCCCTGAACCGCCACCGGGGTCAGCTTTTTCAGGGTCACCGGCAGATCCATATCCTGATAATCCGCCACCAAGGCTTCGACCAGCGATGTCAGTGAAATCTGGCGCGGTTCTTCGATGCTCAGCTCGGACCTTGTGTAGGTCAGAACGCTTTCGATCATGCCGGTCATCTGATCGACATCGGCCTCAAGCTTTTCGCGCAGCTCTACATCCGGGATCAAAGCGGCACGCAACCGGACGCGGGTGGCCGGGGTGCCCAGATCGTGGCTGACACCCGACAAGACAGTGGCGCGCTTTTCCAGCTGCATGCGCTCGGCGTCCAGATGCTCGTTCACGGCCGAGACGATGTCGCGCAACTCGGCCGGGCCATCGGCCTCATAGCTGTTCGGCCCGCCCCGTCTTTTGCGGTCGCGCAAGGCAGTAGAGAAGCGGGTGAAACTGTCCGATACATTGCCGACCGAGGTAAGGATCACCGCCAGCGCGACAATGGCGACCAGAATCGTGGGCAGACGCAAGTCGGTTGGGGCTGCACGGCATCCCCAGATATCTGTCCCGTCCACCTGTTGCCATGCGCCGCGCCCATAGCGGGCGATCAGTATCGGTTCGCTGCAATAGGTCGCCAAAAGCCGGGTCAGGTTGCCCATTTTCTCTGGGCCGGTCTGGTCGATGCCGGAGAGGATGTCGGACACCGGGTAAACCAGCCGGTCTGACATCACAGCCAGCGTCAACTCTCGGCCCGAAACCGGTGCCGAGCTGTCGGTCAGGATCGACAGGTTGGTGACAAAGCTGCGATCCGAAAACCCGGGGAGTTGTTCGAACTGCCCGGCGTCCGCCAGGCTGGCGGATTTGGGTGGCAATGGAGTAATGGTGATGCCCGGCGGTGGGGATTTACCGATGCGCAAATCCTCATAGACCGCGAACCCGGCAACATAGGCGCGTGTCTGGAATTCCTGCCATGCGCGGGCCGAGGCGAACCAAAGGCCTGCGGCCAGCAACCCCGTGGTAAAAGCGACGCAGGTCCAGATCCAGCCCAGGCTGCGCAGGCGCGTGGCGCGGACGGTCATGCGGTTTCGTCCACAGACACCTCTGCGGCAAAGATATAGCCCACACCGCGTTCGGTCTTCAGCATTTGCGGGTCTTTGGGGTTGGCTTCGATCTTGGATCGCAGCCGCCCGACCAGCATGTCGATGGCGCGTCCCTGGCTTTCGGTCTTGTCAGCCGCGCCGGTTACATCCAGGGCGGCGGCGATTTCATCCCGGGTCAGCGGAATATGCGGGTTGGCCAGAAACACCTTGAGCATCGCCGTTTCGCGTTGGGACAGGGAAACCAGATATCCGTCCGGCGAATGCACTTCGTCGCGCTTGCCATCATAGAGCCAGCCGTCAAAGCGAAAGCTTTTTGTCCGACGGCGATAGGCAAGCGAAGGTGTACGACGCGCCCGTTGCATGACGGCGCGAACGCGAGCCAGCATCAGTTGCGGATTAAAAGGCTTGGCGATGTAATCGTCGGCGCCTACCTCATACCCGGCCATGCGTTGATGATCGGCGGACAAGGCCGAGACCAGAATGATCGGCACGTCCTGTTCGGCCCGCAGGCGGGCACAGATATCAACGCCGTTTTCATCCCCCAGCATCACATCCAATAGAATCAGGTCGATCCGACCCGACTTGAGATGGGCGCGGATTTCGCTTTCGGAACTGGCGGGCAGCGCAATGAAGCCATTCTGTTGCAGGAACTGGGTCATCATCGACCGCATTTCAGGGTCGTCATCCACCACCAACAGCCGCGGAATGCTCACAGTGTTCTTCCTCCTGTTCTCTGGCCCCAAACTTCGTCCATTGTAACGAACGGAAACAGATTCAATGCTAACGTAACACGCTGTAACAAAAGCGGTGAAAATTTGCGCCTTTCCCGGGTATTGGCCCGGATTAAGCGTTGTCAGACTCAGATTGGGGCACAGTATTGCGGCATTGCCATTTTGACTGGCACCGAATTCTCAGGGAGGAGAAAACATGAAACGATTTTCTTTTGCGACTGTGTCCGCATTGGCCGTCGCAGCCGGATCATCTGTGGTGGCCGAACCACAGGCCGAGGTCTTGCATTGGTGGACATCCGGTGGCGAGGCCAAATCGGTGGCCGTGCTTCAGGAAGAGTTTGCCTCGAACGGGGGCACATGGACCGATATGCCTGTCGCAGGCGGCGGCGGTGATGCAGCCATGACGGCGCTGCGGGCGCGGGTTCTGGCAGGCAACGCGCCGACAGCGGTTCAGCTGAAAGGCCCGGCGATTCAGGAATGGTATGAAGAAGGTGTTCTGGCCGATATTTCGAACGTGGCCGCAGCCGAAGGCTGGGCCGAAGTTCTACCCGCGTCGATTGCCGGTCACATGATGTGCGAAGGCACTTGGTGCGCGGCGCCTGTGAACGTTCACCGCATCGACTGGATTTGGGCCAATGCCGATGTGCTGGCCGCAAACGGAATCGAGATGCCGACCACATGGGACGAGTTCAACGCCGCAGCCGAAAAACTGCAGGCCGCCGGTGTGATCCCGCTGGCGCATGGCGGTCAGGCCTGGCAGGACGCTACGGTTTTCGAAGCCGTCGCGCTGGGTCTTGGCGGACCGGAATTCTATCAGAAAGCCCTGGTCGATCTGGACCCCGAGGCGTTGACCTCGGACACAATGATCCAGGTCTTTGACCAGATGCGCACCCTGCGTGGTTATGTGGACGAGAATTTCTCGGGCCGCGACTGGAACCTGGCCACCGCGATGGTGATGAACGGCGAAGCGGCCTTTCAGATCATGGGTGACTGGGCCAAGGGCGAATTCCTGGCAGCGGGCAAAAAGCCTGGTGAGGATTTCCTGTGCGCCTCGACCCCCGGCGATGGATATCTGTACAATGTCGACAGCTTTGCCATGTTCGAGGTTGAGGGCGACGACAATCGCGCCGGTCAGGAATTGCTGGCCAAGCTGATTGTTGCACCGAACTTTCAGGAAGTGTTCAACCTGAACAAGGGTTCGATCCCGGCCCGGACCGATGTGTCGCTGGATGCCTTTGACATCTGTGCGCAAATCTCGGCCGAAGACATGGGCTCGACCTCGGCAGGTGGTTCGCTGCTGCCATCTTATGCCCATGGCATGGCGCTGCGCGGGTCGCAGGCTGGTGCGATCACAGATGTTGTGACCGCGCATTTCAACTCGGATATGTCCTCGGCTGACGCGGTTCAGCAACTGGCGGACGCGGTGGCCAACAGCTACTGATCCAAAACGCTCTGCCCCCCAAGGTGTGGGGCAGAGCATCTTTCCCCGGAGGAAAACATGTCCGAATGGCTGGAAAACCACCTGCCCAAGGTGGTGCTGGCACCGTCGTTCATCGCCGTATTGATCTTTGTCTACGGATTTATCGGATGGACCGCATGGGTGTCGCTTACACGCTCAAAACTGCTGCCGAAATACGAGATCCATGGCTTCATCCAATATGAGCGCCTGTTCGACTCTCCTCGCTGGGATACGGCGATTGGCAACCTGTATATCTTTGGTACTCTGTTCATCGTGATCGCGATGCTGCTGGGCCTGCTGCTGGCCATCCTGCTGGATCAGAAAATCCGCGTCGAAGGAGCGATCCGAACAATCTATCTCTACCCCATGGCGCTGTCGATGATCGTCACGGGCACGGCGTGGAAGTGGATCCTGAACCCCGGTCTGGGGATTGAGTCCATGGTGCAGGGTTGGGGCTTTCCCAACTTCGAATTCGATTGGCTGGTGAACCCCGATTACGCGATCTACACTATTGTGATCGCTGCACTCTGGCAGAGCTCGGGCTTTGTGATGGCGCTGTTTCTGGCCGGTCTGCGCTCGGTCGATGGCGAGATCATCAAGGCCGCACAGGTCGATGGTATTCCCACATGGCGTATCTATACCGCGATCATCATCCCGTCGATGGCCCCGATTTTCCTGTCCGCTTTCATCGTGTTGGCGCATCTGGCAATCAAAAGCTTTGACCTTGTCATCGCCCTGACTGGCGGCGGCCCGGGTTATGCCACCGATCTGCCCGCCACTTACATGTATGCGATGGCCTTTTCGCGCGGCGATATCGGTCAGGCGGCGTCTTCTGCAATGATCATGATGCTGGTCGTCTTTGCCATCGTGGTTCCTTATCTCTACTCAGAATTGAGGGCTAAAAATGACTGATCTGTCGATGCCCCACACCCAAACCCGCAGTCAAAGTAACATGAGCAAAATCGCCCTGCGCTGGCTGCTTTACGTGGTGCTGTGCCTGTTCGCGCTGTACTATCTGATGCCGCTGTTTGTGATGTTGACGACATCGCTCAAAAGTCTTGAGGAAATCCGTACCGGTAGCCTGATATCGTTACCGCGTGAGGTGAGTTTCGAGGCCTGGAAAACCGCTTGGTCGGGCGCCTGCACGGGAATCCAATGCGAAGGTCTGCGGCCTTACTTCTGGAACTCGGTCCTGATTGCGGTGCCTGCGGTGGCTATCTCGACCCTGCTGGGCGCTCTGAATGGTTACGTTGTCGCGCAGTGGCGGTTCAAAGGGGCTAACATCATCTTCTCGCTGATGCTGTTTGGTTGCTTCATTCCGTTTCAGGTCGTCCTGCTGCCGATGGCGCGCCTTCTGGGCATGATGGGTATTGCCGGAACCATTCCGGGCCTGATCTTTGTCCACGTAATCTATGGTCTTGGCTTCACCACGCTGTTTTTCCGCAACTATTATGTCTCTATCCCGGCCGAGCTGACCAAGGCCGCCCGCGTCGATGGGGCCGGGTTCCTGCGGATTTTCTGGTCGATCTTCCTGCCACTGTCACTGCCGATCATCGTGGTAACCGTGATCTGGCAATTCACGCAGATCTGGAATGATTTCTTGTTCGGCGTCTCGTTCAGCCAGGCGGGCACACAGCCTGTGACCGTGGCGCTTAATAACATCGTAAACTCCACCACCGGTGTCAAAGAATACAATGTCGACATGGCCGCCGCGATCATCGCGGGTCTGCCGACGCTGCTCGTCTATGTCGTTGCCGGTAAGTATTTCATCCGCGGCCTGACCGCTGGCTCTGTGAAGGGATAGAATGATGGCTCCCATCCTTGATATCAACAAGCTGTACAAGAACTACGGCGCAACCGAGATCCTGAAGGATATCAACATCTCGATCGAACCGGGCGACTTTCTGGTGTTGGTCGGCCCATCGGGCTGTGGGAAATCCACCCTGCTGAACTGTATTGCCGGGCTGGAACCGATCACCGGCGGTACGCTGGCCATTGGTGGCAAAGACATGACCCATGTCAGCCCTAAGGACCGGGACATCGCCATGGTGTTTCAGTCCTACGCCCTGTACCCAACCATGTCGGTGGCCAAGAACATTACCTTTGGCATGAAAGTGCGCGGCGTAGATCAGGCTACGATGGACGCTAAGCTAAAGGATGTGGCCGCACTGCTGCAAATCGAACCGCTGCTGAACCGCCGTCCCAGCCAGCTGTCCGGTGGACAGCGTCAGCGGGTGGCGATGGGACGGGCGCTGGTGCGCGACCCCAAACTGTTCCTGTTTGACGAGCCGCTGTCGAATCTCGACGCCAAGCTGCGGGTCGAGATGCGGACAGAAATCAAGAAGCTGCACCAGACGCTGGATGCCTCTATCGTTTATGTGACCCACGACCAGATCGAGGCGATGACGCTGGCCACCAAGATTGTGGTTCTGAAAGGCGGGATCGTGCAGCAGATCGGCAGCCCGGCCGAGATCTATAACAACCCTGCCAACCTGTTCGTCGCCGATTTCATGGGCTCACCTGCGATGAACCTGATCCCTGCAAAGGCAACCAAGAACGGCACAGGCACCGAAATTGCCATCGAGCGGTCATCGGGTGAAACGCTAGTCCTGAAGGATGCCCGTGATCTGTCACTGCCGCAGGATGTCATTCTGGGCCTGCGCCCAGAGGATATCGCCGAGGCCGGGTTCCGCGCCGGAGACGGTGTACAGGAAGCGGTTTGCATGGTCGACATGGTCGAACCTGCCGGAGCTGACACCTATGTTGTGTCCGAACTGGGCGGCAAACAGGTCACTGCGCGCCTGCACGCGGAAACCAGCGCCCAGGCCGGACAAGAGCTGAACCTGGCCTTTGACATGAGCAAAGTGTCCTATTTTGCCAAGGAAACCGGCGAGCGGTTGAACTAGCGCACTGCGCAGGACTTGTTCTTGCTAAGCTCGGGCAATTTCGCCAAATACTGACGCCATGTCAGGCCAACGAGATTGCCCGGGGTATATGATGATACTGGAAATTCGACATTACACACTAAAACCGGGCCGCCGAGAAGCGTTCATAGAATTCTTCGAGAAACACAATCGCGCTGCGTTGCGGGATGCAGGAATGCTTGTGTTTGGGCCGCTCAGAGACCTGGAAAATCCTGACAAAGTGCATTGGATGCGCGCGTTTTCTTCGTTGGAAGAACGCGACAGGATAAAGGACAGCTTCTATGGCGAGGCGGTCTGGAATGACCAGATCGAACCCATTGCAATGCCAATGATCGCACACTATGAGGCCGAACTGGTCGAAACTACGAGCGGATTTGAAAGTTTTGACTGCAGCAAAACTCTGTGAATTCACCCGGTTCGCTTCATATCCTTGATCAGACGGTTCAGATCACCGCCGCGCGCGTCCAGCATGGCGCCAATCTCGGTACGTTCGGTCAGCAGCATGTTCACGCCTTCGATAAACATGTTGAAGAATTTGTCGCGGCCGGATTTGTCGGACACCAGGAAGGTCACCTCAAAGGGCGAGGAGCCCTGCAACTTGACCGAGGTGCGGACCTCGTATCCCGCTTTGATCTTGCGCGCATTGCGAACGGTCACCTGGCCGCCAATAAACTCGCGAAAGCGACGCCCGTATTTGCTGGAGATATAGCCCTGAAACGCGTCGGTGAACTGCTTTATCTGTGACGCACTGGCCGAGCGGCCATCGGCCCCCAGCACATAGCGGGCCATGATCGGAACGTCAGCATATTGCACGAAGATCTTTTCAAAATCGCGGATCATGCTCTTTTCGGATTTTCCTGAACTGATGACGCGGTTGATGTCATCCACAACGCTAACGACCAACGCTTTTGCACTGGCCTCTGTCTGGGCAAAGCCTGGCAAGGGGAGGGTGGCTAGCGCCAGGCCGGCGATGCCAGATGCAATAAACTCTCTTCTCTTCAAATAATTACTCGGCATATGGATCCTCGTAGGGGTCAAGGTAGGGGTCTCTGACAGGGTCGGTCCCGATATCTGCATAGGGATCGTCATACAATCCCAGATAGGCGTCCTCATCATCGCGTGCCAGTTCGAAACGTCGATTTTGCAGGTAAATTGTTTGTGCCTGCTTATAGCTGTCAGCACTTTCATAGAGGATGGAATCGACTGTGTCCGAGAACCGTCCACGGTCGCCCATCCGCCTTACGATTTCGGCGTAGACGCCGATATTCTCGACCGGGCGCACCGGTGTGAAGTTGATCGGGTTC
Organism: Ruegeria sp. CDSC042; assembly: GCF_059610745.1. Classification (NCBI taxonomy): domain Bacteria; kingdom Pseudomonadati; phylum Pseudomonadota; class Alphaproteobacteria; order Rhodobacterales; family Roseobacteraceae; genus Ruegeria; species Ruegeria sp. CDSC042. The sequence goes on along the minus strand of NZ_JBXWOF010000007.1, from coordinate 78,821 downwards.
GAAAACAGGTTGACGACGACGCCGACCGCATCCCTGGATGTTGAGGGGCCATAGAAAGGCAATTCCACATAGGCGCCTTCGCCAAAACCCCAGACGTGCAGGGTTTCACCGAAATCGGTATCCACGGGCGGCAGGTTCAATTCGCTGGCCGGGTCAGACAGACCCGCGCCACCAACGGTCGTATTGATGAGGAACCGCAGCAGGGCATTGCCCGACTGCTTCAGATTGCCCTGCAGCAGATAATCCAGAGCCTGACCCGGCATAGTCAGGTTTTCGGCAAAATGGTTGAAACTGGTCACCATCGGATCGGGCACGATCTTCACATAGCCCTTCGAGGCCGGACGGAACAGGAACCGGTCGACGCCCAGATTGAACTTGTGAATGCCGCGGTTTGTATTCTCGTAGGGATCGAAAGTATCGCCGCGCGCGGCCTGATCGGCGGGTTGGGACGCACAAGCGCCAAGAACGGTCATCAGGGTCACGACAATCAGGGGCTTGAATCTGATCTTGCTCAACACGGTATTTCAACTCCAAACGCGCCAGCCGTTTTGTGAGTGGGGCTGGACGCTCAATCAATAATGCCTGCGGCCATTTTGCGGCTCAATCTGTCGTCACATAAAGGTTTTGGGCCCATTTTGAAACAGTTCGCGTTTAACCCGGCCGACTGCATCTGGTAAAGTGACACAAGTTCAACACCTCGGGATAAGAGAAGTTACGCTTAATACGCCACTGACCGCAGTTTTACTGGTTTCACACTTTTCCAGCCGAACGATCCCGGATAGCGTCCCGCCGAGTCTATATCAGGTGAGGATCAACAGATGAGTATCGCAGCAAAACTGGAAAGCTTGGGAATCAGTCTGCCGGACGGGCCGGCGCCCGCCGCCAACTATGTGCCTTTCGTGCGGGTCGGCAATATCGTCTACGTTTCAGGACAGATTTCCAAGGATGCGGAACTGATCACCGGCAAGCTGGGTGATAACATGGATGTTGCAGCCGGTGCTGCGGCTGCCAAGGTCTGCGCGATCAATCTTCTGGCGCAGGTCAAGGCTGCTTGCGGTGGCGATATAGAAAAGCTGGTGCGTGTGATCAAACTGACAGGGTTCGTGAATTCAACCGCCGATTTCACCGACCAGCCGCAGGTGATCAATGGTGCGTCGGACTTTCTGGTCGAGGCGCTGGGCGAGGCTGGTCGCCATTCGCGCTCGGCCGTGAGTGCAGCGTCGTTGCCGTTGGGCGTCGCGGTTGAGATCGAAGGCATCTTCGAGATCGCATGACCCCGGTACTGCCCGCTACGTTCCTACAGGCCCCGATCACGCATCGGGCCCTGCACGACAAATTGGACAACCGCCCGGAAAACAGCCGGGCGGCGGTTCGTGCCGCTGTTAAGGCCGGTTACGGGATTGAGATTGATCTGCAGTTGAGCGCCGACAACCGGGCTTTAGTCTTTCACGACTATGACCTGGGGCGACTGACCGGGCGACCGGGGCCAGTTCGGCAGATTTCGGCGCAGGTAGCGTCCGAGACACAGCTGTTGCACGCTGATGACGGTATTCCGACACTGGATGATGTGCTGGAAATCGTGGCGGGCAAGGTGCCCCTGCTGATCGAGCTTAAGGATCAGGACGGTGTGATGGGCCCGAATGTGGGCCCGCTCGAGCGCGATACTGTACGAGCCCTTGAGGGTTACGAAGGTCCGGTGGCGCTGATGTCGTTCAACCCCAATTCGGTGGCTGAACTGGCGCGGTTGGCGCCGCATTTGCCCAGGGGGATCACGACCTGTTCGTATCAGCCCAAAGTCGAACTTTTGCCTGCGGCGGTGTGCGATTACCTGCGGGACATCCCGGATTTCGCAAGGGTCGGGGCCAGTTTCATCAGCCACGAAGCCGAAGACCTGTCCCGCCCAAGGGTTGCCGAGCTGAAGGCGCAGGGTGTTCCGGTCCTGTGCTGGACCGTTCGCTCGGCTGCGCAAGAGGCCGAGGCCCGCAAGATTGCCGATAATGTGACTTTCGAAGGGTACTTAGCCGCGCATCCGGGTTGAACCGCGCCCCTTCCGTCACAGATAAAGATGAAATGCAGAGGGCACATGGATCAGGCACAAATCGAGGTTCGGGTACTTGGATCGCTCTCGCAGATTATTGCGGCAGAGTGGGACAGCTGTGCCTGCCCCGAGGCTGCGGACGGGGGCCGTCCGCTTGATCCCTTTACCACTCATCGCTTTCTTTTGGCTTTGGAGGAAAGCGGGTCGGTCGGGCCGGGTACCGGCTGGCAGCCGCAATACCTGACGGTTTACCTGGACGGAATGTTGATCGGGGCCGCCCCGATGTACGCAAAATCGCATAGTCAGGGCGAATATATCTTCGACCACAACTGGGCGCATGCCTATGAAAACGCTGGCGGGCGGTATTATCCCAAACTGCAGATTGCGGTGCCGTTCACCCCGGCCACCGGGCGTCGCTTTCTGCTGCGGCCGGGATATCAGGCGGTGGGCATGTCCGCCTTGGTGCAGGGGGCGGTGCAGCTGGCGGCGGATAATCAGGTATCGTCAGTCCATGCGACCTTTTGCACTGAAGATGAGGCGTTGGCGGGCGCGCAGATGGGCCTGATGCTGCGCCATTCCCAGCAATTTCACTGGCTGAACGACGGGTATGCGAATTTCGATGGATTTCTGGCCGCTTTATCCTCGCGCAAACGCAAGAACATTCGCAAGGAACGCGCACAGGCCTGCGCCTTTGGCGGCGAAATCCGCGCGTTGACCGGCGATGACCTGCGCCCCGAACATTGGGACGCGTTCTGGGAGTTCTATCAGGATACCGGCGCGCGGAAATGGGGCGTGCCCTATCTGACGCGGCAATTCTTTGATATCGCTCAGGAAACCATGGCGGATGACATGGCATTGGTTCTGGCCGAGCGCGGCGGGTATCCGATTGCGGGCGCGCTGAACTTTATCGGGCGCGAGACGCTTTATGGCCGTTACTGGGGCTGCGTCGAACATCATGCCTGCCTTCATTTCGAACTGTGCTATTATAGGGCAATCGACTTTGCCATTGCCCAAGGCCTGGCTCGGGTCGAGGCAGGGGCGCAGGGCGAACACAAGCTGGCGCGCGGCTATCTTCCCACGCGCACGCACAGCCTGCACTGGGTCAATGACCCCAGCTTTGCCGATGCGATCAAAAAATATCTGGACGCCGAGGCCCAAGCAGTGGGAGAAGAAATCGAGATTCTGACTGATTATGGCCCGTTCAGAAAGTCGAACCCGGAGGAACACCAATGACTGAACTTCTGTCGACCGAGACCCGTGGCCCCTTGCTGGACCCGCTGTTCAAAGGCGGCTGGACCATGGTCAAGGACCGGGATGCGATTACCAAGACCTTTATGTTCGAGGACTTCGTCCACGCCTTTGGTTGGATGACCCAAGTGTCTATGTTTGCCGAGAAATGGAACCATCATCCCGAATGGTTCAATGTCTACCGCACGGTCGAGGTGACGCTGTCCACCCATGATGTCGGTGGGCTTTCGGCGCTGGACGCCAAACTGGCCCGCAAGATGGACAGCCTGGTCTAACCGCTGTCACCGCGTGATCCGACACCGCCGGCAAGGCTGGCAACCTGACCCAGCCGCCTGAACTCGGCTGGGGTGACCAGGTTGTCACTAACGTCGATTTCGGCAGGTATCCGGGTAGTTCTGTTGCCGATCATGCGCACGGACCGTGCTGCGGGGTTGATGTCGAGACAACGCCGGTCATAGCAGGTCAGGCCATTGGTACTGATCTCTATCCTCGGTTGGCCATCAGGGCCGGTCACAATAGGGGCCTGCGGCACATCACATGCAGCAAGCAACCCCAACGCAAAAAGAGCGCTCCATTTGGTCATTGCATACTCCTGTCTGGCCCAAGGCCGCAGAGCCTAGTCCAGTTGACCGTTGCTGTTCTGATCAGCAGAAATAAAATCTTCGGTCATATGCTGATCGTATTCCGTTCTTGAAATATTATTATCCCGGTCCCGGTCAACCTTTTGGAATTGCTTTATATCCAGAAACGGCTTGGCTTCATCCAGGCCCAATGTGCCGTTCTTGTCCTCATCCATCGTCTGGAACGCATAGTCGGAGAAGGCGTCGAACTCATCTTTCGACAGGAAGCCGTCATTATTGGTATCGATGGCCTTAAGCTCATTCTCATGCAGCTCTGCCACGGTTTCGGCCGTAGCGGCACCCGCCAGGGACAACATCGACAGGACGATTGCGGTTTTCATCTTCATCCCTCTCAACATGCGAACCTCTGACCTTCAACGCCGCCGACCGCAGCACCCGCTGCCGTCAGAATGGTTTTCCCGGAACCGCCTCCAAATTGATTGCCGATGACGCCGCCCAGCAAGGCACCACCCACTGTGCCGCTCAGGCAGGCGATCTCATGCTGTCGTGCGGCCTGTTGCTGCGGGGTAGGGGCCGGTCCACAAGCGCCAAGTGCGCCGGTCAGACCTAAAAGAAAGGTAAATGTCTTTAGGTTCATAAACAAACTCCCTGATGAATATGTACCAAGTATTCGCCCATCATAAGAGTGTCGCAAGTTAAATTGCGAAAATGGCCCCAGCAGCACTGGGGCCAGATCAGGTCAGATAACCTCTAACAGCCCTTCACCTGCGGAAATCTCGCAGACGCCGGGATTTTCCTCCAGGTTCATGGCGACCACTTTGCCGTCTTCGACCAGCATCGCATAGCGCTTGGACCTGCCGATCAGACCAACGGGCGGGGCGTCGAAATCCATCCCGATGGCTTTGGTGAATTCAGACGCCGCATCGGCCAACATGGTTAGGCCAGTCGCAGTTGCGCCGGTGGACTCGCCCCAGGCGCTCATGACAAAGGGGTCGTTGACCGAGATGCAGATGATTTCTTCCACGCCTTTTGCATCGAACTGGTCTTTGGTACGCATAAAGCTTGGAACATGCGCCGTTGTGCACGTGCCGGTATAGGCGCCGGGCACGGCGAAAATGACAACCTTGCGCCCTTTGGTCTTGTCCGAAACGCGGACCTCTTCAGGGCCATTTGCCCCCATTTGGGTCAATGTGGCGTCGGGCAGAGTGTCACCTGTTGAAATCATTTTTTCGCTCCTGTCATTTGGATTTGCAGAGTCGGGCCTAGCCGCAATATAGGTGAGCTAACAAAAGTGACCACGGGAATTCGACAGGGTGAGGGGAATATGAGCCATATTGTCGTGATTGGCGCCGGCCAGGCAGGTGCTTCGCTTGTCGCCCGGCTGCGCAAAGATGGGTTCGACGGCGAGATTACTCTGATTGGCGCAGAGCCGCATTTGCCCTATCAGAGACCGCCTTTGTCCAAGGCCTATCTTCTGGGTGAGATGGGGCTAGAGCGCCTCTTCCTGCGCCCCGAAAACTTCTATACCGATAACAATATCACCCTGCGCCTTGGTCAGCGTGTGACCGGTATTGACCCGCAGGCCAAGACGGTGACGCTGGGTGATGAGGTTGTTTCTTATGATGAGCTGGCCCTGACCACTGGATCGGATCCGCGCCGCCTTCCAGCCGCTATTGGCGGCGATTTGGACGGGGTGCATGTGGTGCGTGATCTGTCCCATGTGGACGAAATGGAACCCTATGTGTCCGAAGGCGCGCGTGCGCTGATCGTGGGTGGGGGATACATCGGGCTTGAGGCCGCAGCCGTTTGCGCCAAGCGCGGGGTCAAGGTGACCCTGGTCGAAATGGCCGACCGCATTTTGCAACGGGTCGCCGCCCCCGAAACCAGTGACTATTTCAGAACGCTGCATTCCGAATATGGCGCCGATATCCGCGAAGGTGTCGGGTTGGAGCGACTGCTGGGTGAAAACGGCAAGGTCACTGGCGCGGTGCTAACGGATGGCTCTGAACTCGAGCTGGATTTTGTCATCGTCGGGGTCGGTATCGCCCCTGCGACCCATCTGGCCGAGATGGCCGGGCTTGAGCTGGACAATGGCATCAAGACCGATGTGCATGGCCGCACCTCTGATCCGTCGATCTGGGCGGCGGGTGATTGCGCCTCATTCCCGCATGCTGGCGGGCGTATCCGTCTGGAAAGCGTGCCAAACGCGATTGATCAGGCCGAGATTGTTGCCCAGAACATGTTGGGCGCGGCAAAGGACTATACTGCGACCCCGTGGTTCTGGTCGGATCAGTATGACGTCAAACTGCAGATCGCGGGCCTGAACACCGGGTATGACCGGGTGGTGACCCGCAAAGGTGACGGGCAGACCGTGTCCTTCTGGTACTATAAGGGCGATCAGCTGATCGCGGTCGACGCGATGAACGACCCGCGTGCCTATATGGTTGGTAAGCGTCTGATTGAAAGCGGAAAAACAGCTGATCCTGCTATTGTGGCCGACCCGGATGCGGACCTGAAACCGCTGCTCAGAGCGTGAGGATCATCTCCGGAGCCTTCCGAGGTCGGGCTTTGGCCTCGGTCGGCAAGGGGGACGCCGGCGCGCATCTGCGCCCGACCACAGACCGGGTACGCGAAAGCCTGTTCAACGTACTGGCCCATCAGATTGATTTTGACGGGCTGCGCGTGTTGGACCTGTTCGCAGGCACCGGTGCGCTGGGGCTTGAGGCCTTGTCGCGCGGTGCGGCACATGTGAGCTTTGTCGATGATGGCCGCGTGTCACAGGGCCTGATCCGCAAGAATATCGACCTGACCCGCAGCTCTGACTGTACCGAGCTGATCCGTCGCGACGCAACGCGGCTGGGGGCCAATCCCGACGCGCCTTATGACCTGATCTTCCTGGACCCGCCCTATGGCAAATCCCTTGGGCAAAAGGCGATTGCGGCTCTTTCTGACGGCTGGTTCGCACAAGGCGCCCTTGTCGTCTGGGAGGAAAACGCGCCCATGCAGCCGCCCGACGGGTTCGTGTTGCATAACAGCCGCAAATATGGCGACACGCATATCACCCTGATGTGGAATGGCGATCCGGATGCATGATCTGGTGATCTTTGATTGCGACGGAGTCCTGGTCGACAGTGAGCCGCTGTCCAATCAGGTACTGGTCGACAATCTTGCCCGTTATGGCCTGAACCTGACAATCGAAGACAGTATGAAGCTGTTCGTTGGGGGCACCATGACCGGGGTGCGGGACAAAGCCCGGGCGCTGGGCGCGGAGCTGCCCACAGGCTGGGTTGATGAGGTCTATGCGGAAACCTATGACCGGCTCCGACTTGGCGTGCAGCTGATGCCCGGCGTGGCGGACCTGCTGGCGGTTCTCGAGGCAAACGGGCTGCCCTTCTGTGTCGCCTCGAACGGCAGCCCGGACAAGATGCAGATCACTTTGGGTCAGAACGGGTTATGGGATCGGTTTCGCGATGTCGCCTTTTCGGCCCATGTCCTGGGAACGGCCAAGCCGGACCCGGCATTGTTTCTGACTGCGGCTGAACGCTTCAACGCGTCAAACCCTCTGGTGATCGAGGACAGCCTCAGCGGCGTGACCGCAGCAAGCAGGGCACATATGCGCTGTTTGGCCTATGCACCGCATGGTGGCGGTAAAAAACTGGCCGCTGCGGGGGGCGAAGTCTTCTCTGACATGGCGCAGGTTCCGGCGCTTTTGGGGATTTGACCCGGTCATGTTACCCTGCGGGGCATGGACCGTGCACTGACCCCGTCGAATTGGTCACTTCCGCAAGAGGCTGACACCGCAACCGATCCCCAGCGCACGCCTCTGCGCGCGCCGGTTTTCATCCATGATGCGGTCACGCCATGGGGGCAGGAAACCCTGCTGCTAAAGCTGCTACGGGATCAGGCGGCGGATCAGGAAGAATAGGTCGGGTGGTACTTGCCGCCTGGCGACAGGGTAAAGATCTCGACCCCATCTGCCGTTACACCGACCGAGTGCTCAAACTGTGCCGACAGTGACTTGTCGCGCGTCACGGCGGTCCAGTCATCGGCCAACGTCTTGGTCTCGGGGCGGCCCAGATTGACCATCGGCTCGATGGTAAAGAACATGCCCTCTTCCAGAACCGCACCAGTGCCCGGACGGCCATAGTGCAGAACGTTTGGCGGTGCATGGAAGACCCGGCCCAGCCCGTGGCCGCAAAAATCGCGGACTACGCTCATCCGGTGTGCCTCGACAAATGATTGAATCGCGTGGCCGATATCGCCGAACGTGTTGCCGGGTTTGACCATCTCGATGCCCTTGAACAGGGCATCATGAGTGATCTGGATCAACCGTTCGGCTTTGCGCGGCAGCTTTCCCGCTACATACATGCGCGAGGTATCCCCGAACCAGCCGTCGACAATAACGGTCACGTCGATATTCAGGATATCGCCATCCTTCAGCTTTTTGTCGCCGGGAATGCCGTGGCAGACCACATGATTGACGCTGATACAGCTGGCATGCTGATAACCCTTATAGCCAATCGTGGCCGACGTCGCGACCGCATCCTCGACCATCTGCGTGATGAGCCCGTCAATCGCGCCAGTGGTCTGGCCGACGAAAACATGATCGGCAATATCATCCAATATCCGCGCAGCCAAAGCCCCTGCCGCCTGCATGCCGGCAAAGTCACCCTGTTCATAGATACGGATACCGTCCTTGGTCAGACGGCCACGATGTTCTTTCATCGATGCGAGGCTCCAAATATTTCGCGCAGCACCCTTTTTACGCTGCTTGTGCAGAAAGTACCAGAGGGCGCACGGTCGCGGGTTAAGATGGGGATCAATGCTGTGGCTTCAAGGATTAGTCGGATCGCCTTTGTTGGGCGGGTGCTTTTTCAGAGCTCTATGCGCAGTTAGAGGGGGGTGCTAATGTCGGCTTGGCGGACAAATCTGCCGTTCGCCGCACCTGCATCAGTGTGACCTTCCGAAACACTGGAGTGACCTTTCAAGCTCTGTTCGCGTTCACTGTGACAAGACCCATTTCCTACTAGTTTCTGTACCTGTTTTTACCTGAATTTTGCGACCAGAAAAGATCCGATGTGATAACCGGAGTACAAGACCCATAAGAACCACAATGCGTCCAGCGCCCAAGCAGGGTTAAAACTGCCTTCTCCGAAAGAGAAATACATCTCGTTTGATACGCCGCTAATCAGAAAGTATGAAACAAACGTTGACGAAATTACTAGCAACGGTCTCTTGTCCAGAACACTTTTATACACTTTGCTTCCCATTTCTTTCCGCTATGTCGCGATAGTAATGCGTTTTCGCGGCACGCCCGTGAGCCAACTTGGGGCAGCGAATTGGACATTGCAAGTTTGGGCTCAAACTACCCCTTCAACGCTTCTGCATGAACGATAGTTTTTCGGCTAAGTTCACCCAGACCCCCTCAGTCGAAACCCGCGTGCCGTAGACCAGTTTCTCGACACCCCTAGCTGCGCCGCCTCGAACGCCGCTGCATAGGTCGGGTCGATATCTGCGGCCATGGAAATTCGTCCACAATCGCCGTTTTGCCATTCCACAACCTGAGCGATGATCCAGAACAGTTTTTCAGTGATGGTATTACAGAAGACATCATCACAGGATTGTCGCGCTTTTGCACGCTTCAGTTGGTCTCAAGGAACGCTTCTTTTCGCTTCAGAGGCAAGGAGGCCGATCCAGCTGAAATTGCGGCGACTTTGGGCGCGGATTATCTTGTCGAAGGTAGTGTGCGAAAAGCAGGGAGCGGGGTCAGAGTTTCGGTGCAGCTCTCCGACTCAATTTCGGGATCGCAGTTGTGGTCGGATCGAAATGATCGTGAACTAGAGGATGTTTTGGAGGTTCAAGACGATGTGACACGAAGCATCGTGGCGGTCCTCCCCGGGCGGGTTCAGCACGATGTTGACGATCGTTCGACCCGAAAGCCAGAAAATGAAATGAAGGCTTACGAGCTAATGCTAAAGGGCAAAGCCCTTCGCGAGGGCCTGAATGCCCGAGATACGGCAAAGGCACGGGCCCTGCTAGAACAGGCGGTAGCCCTCGACACGACAATCGCGCGATCGTTCATGTACCTTTCAGATACCTATGTCATTGATATTTGGCTAGGGTTTGCTGTTACCGAAGCAACCAACCATGTATTGCAAATTGCTCGAAAGAGGGCGGCACTGGACAACCGGGATGTCTACATCCAGGACCAACTCGGTTTCGCCTATTTGTGCGCAGGCCTTTGGCAAGAGGCTGAGACCCAGTTTGAAAAAACGCTGTCTTTGATCGAAAACGAGGCAGAGTCCATGGCTTGGTGTGGATACGCCTTTCTTTTGCTCGGGAGGCATGAGAAGGCGCGTGACGTCGTATCTGAGGCAATGCAGTTGGATCCTTTGCACCCCCCGGCCATCGACTGGATCATGGGACAGATTCAATTCTTCTGCAAAGACATCGAAGCGGCACTCGGTTTGTTGATGGGAGAGGCTTGGCTCAATTCCTTGGCGACGGCACTGGTGGCGGCCTCCTACGCAAAGCTAGATCGTCAGGCAGAGGCCGAAGCAGCCCTCGTTGAATTTTACAGCCGAACGTCGCGACGAACTCATGAGCCGAGGTATCCGAGTGAATGAAGAAACCGTTTCCACTCTCGCTCATGGGTTTCAGACGATGTGGCGGCAACCAGATGATTTCGAACACCTTGCTGCTGGCCTACGCGCAGCCGGTTTGCCCAGTTGAACTTAAGTATAGAAATTGCTTTCGACTTTGTAGGGCTGGACCAGACCTCGGAGGCAGAAGGAAATTCGGGGTTCAGACACATTTACTTGGATGAGGACAGCCTAGAGCAGCCACTCGATCCGGCCCTGTCATGCTGCGTCGCAGCCCGCCATTGCCACCGTTGATACATGGCGCAGCATTCACAAAGGATCAGTTTTGTTGTTGGGGCAAACCAATCCCTGATGCGTTTCTACTTAAGGGTATGATCGGATTGATTTGATTCCAGTTGCCTAACATCATGTCCAAGCCTGAACTCGGTGGTATCAATCCGGTCGCAAACCTAATATGCCTGCCTGCAACCAAGAGAGGACACCCAATGCCTAAATCCAAAAAGCCCAAGGCGAGGCGCCCGGGTGCAAACCCTGTCAAGAAGCCTGCTTGGCATCAAGCGCTCAACGGTACTGCCGGACAACATGGGGAGCGGCCTACCAAAACAGGCAAAAAGGCACAGAACAAATCGGCTTAGGCAAATAGCCAATTTCGCCAAATCCATCCTTCGCAATGCTAGCGGCGTTAGCTTCTTTTTCTTACTATCAAATATGTAGTGGATTGCTTTCGACCGTGAAGTTTCTCGCAGAGCGCGTGTTCCCTAGAAGTCGTCGTATCGAGCCGCACCGACAGCTCAACACACTTCTAAAGGAACAACACAATGACCACGCAACCCCAAGACAAGCCCGTTTCAAATGGCGTAAATACCGAGGCCCTGATCGGGGCACGGGGCGCATTTGCCGAGATGCCAAAAGCTGCGTCCTTCACATTCCGCAGCACTTGCGACTGGGTCGACGGCAGTGAAAGCCGCAACACCATCAATGGCTATTTTGGCCTGGGTGAAGAACACACACGCAAAGAAACTTTTTCAATTTGCTCGGACCATCCAGAAGTTTTCGCTGCTCGTGACAGCGCGCCGACCCCCCCGGAAATCGCATTGTCCGCATTGGCGAGCTGCCTAACCGGTGGCATCGCTGCAGTTGCGCAACATCGGGGCATCCAACTGCATGACGTACAATGCGTTGTCGAGGGTGATATGGATATGCGCGGGATATTGGGCATGGACCCCGACATTCGCAACGGCTTCAGTGCAGTCCGTGTGACCTTTGATATCGATGCTGACGCAAGCGACGATGACATTCGCGCTTTGGTCGCACAGTCACAAAAACGATCCACTGTTTTTGATCTTATGACCAATCCGACCAACGTACATGTGGTCGTCGCCTAGGCCGCGATTGCTACAGGAGCGAGCGTCATGCGACATATTTCGACTGTCATCATTGGCGCCGGGCAAGCCGGGCTCGCAATGAGCAAGTGTCTTTCGGACCGTTCCGTTGCGCATGTTGTGGTGGAGCGGGGCGAGGTGGCGCAGTCCTGGATGAAAGACAGGTGGGACAGCCTGCGGCTGCTTACTCCAAATTGGCAGTCAAGGTTGCCGGGGTATGGGTATAAAGGACCTGATCCGGACGGGTATATGAACATGCCCCAGATCACTGGTTATCTGCTTGACTATGCCCATGCGATCGATGCCCCGGTCGAAGAGCACACAGCTGTTCATTCTGTGACCTTTCATGGGAACAACTATTTGGTTCGCACCAACAAGGGCGATTGGATCTGCGACCATGTCGTTGTCGCCAGTGGGGCTTGCGCACGGCCTAAACTGCCTCAGTTGGCGGGCGCTGTTCCGGAAGGCGTCACGCAGCTGTCGCTCGGAACGTATAAATCGCCTGATCAAGTTGCAAAGGGCGGTGTGCTGGTGGTTGGAGGGTCAGCCAGCGGCGTGCAGATTGCCGCTGAACTCTGCAATGCGGGGCATGCTGTGACCCTTGCCGTTGGGGAGCATATCCGTGCGCCGCGGCGTTATCGTGGGCGGGATATTCAATGGTGGATGGATCGTAGCGGCATTCTGGACGTCCGCGTCAAGGATGTGGACGATATCGAACGCGCCCGCCGCTTGCCCTCGTTCCAACTGATGGGTGATTCTGGAATAGGCTCCATTGACCTGAATACGCTTCAGGCGATGGGGGTTGCAGTAACGGGTCGACTGGTCGGCATTCAAAACGGTATGGCGCAGTTTTCCGGCTCAGTTGCCAATCACTGTGCCATGTCGGACTTGAAGATCGGCCGCCTTCTTAAGCATTTCGACGACTGGGCCGAACGCGTGAACATTACAGGCCTTCCCGAGGCGCAGCTGTTGCCACCGACGTTATTGTCCAACCCGCCACACCTCATGTCCAATCTGAGAAACGGAGCGATCTGCACCATCATCTGGGCAACGGGTTATTCCCCCGAATTCAGTTGGCTGAAGCTTCCTGTGTTCGACCGGAAAAGCATTTTGGTCCACGATCAAGGCATCGTTGCACCCGGTCTATACGTCCTGGGATTGCCCTTCATGCGGCGTCGGAAGTCGGCGCTGATTGATGGCGTGGGCGGTGATGCGCAGGCCCTTTCCGATCACCTTATTGCCAATCGAAACCGCCACGCGGCTTGAAGGAGTTCAATCATGAACAAGGCGATCAAAACCCGCGCAATTTCGACGGCGTTTACAGATCTGGTTGCGGTTGATCACCCTATCGCGCTGGCCCCCATGGCCGGCGCCGTGGAAAGCGACTTGGCTGCTGCTGTTGGCAATGCAGGCGGCTATCCGATCATGCCCTTCTCGTGGAGCAGCAGAGAGACTATAGAGGCTGAACTTACAAACCTGCGGGCAAAGACCGGCGCGCCATTTGCCGTAAACCTTTGCCTCGACATGCCGCAAGAAGCCCGATTAGAACTTTGCCTATCGCATCGCCCTCATGCTGTGCATTTCTTCTGGGGGGATGCAGCGCCCTTCGTAAAACAAGTGCATGCCAGCGGGGCATTGGTAATCCAAACCGTCTCGTCTGCGAATGAGGCAAAACGCGCCGTTGATGCGGGCGTTGATGTATTGGTCGCGCAGGGTTGGGAAGCAGGAGGGCATGTTCGTGGGACCGTTGCGACCCTGCCGCTGATCCCGGCCGTCGTGGATGTGGCAGGATCGGTGCCAGTTCTGGCGGCCGGAGGTATCTCGGACGGGCGCGGGTTGGCTGCGGTCCTCTGTTTGGGGGCCAGCGGCGTTGTCATGGGAACTCGTTTTCTGGCAACCCCAGAAAGTGCGGCGCATTCCGAATACATCGCACAGCTTTTAGCGGCCCAGCATTCAGACACAGTCCATGAGACCGATCTTTATAATGTTGGATGGTCAAATGCTGCACATCGCGTGCTGCGTAACGCCGTAGCGGATCGTTGGCTAGCAGAGGGCCGCCCCGGCAATCGGGCACGTCACCGGTCCGGTGAAACGGTTGCAATGCGAGGCATCGCCCCAATCAAGGCCTATCAATCCACGACACCCCATCATTCGATGACCGGTGAGATTGAAGCGTTATCGATGTGGGCAGGTCAAAGCGTTGGCCTGGTGAACAGCACTGAACCCGCTGGAACGATTGTCGACAGTATTATGGCACAGGCCGGCGCTGCGCTAAGATTGTCCTAACGTGTTGCCAAAATCTCTTCGGCATTCGGCAAGCTTGCAAAAATGCAATCGGAAAGCCAGCTTGATATATTACGTGTCAGAGCCGCCGGTCCGATGATCTCCATCGTGCCAAAGGCTTTGGCAGCCTTATAGGTCGTGTGACCCAACCATGCATCCGCCATCGCGCGCACCTTGGTTGTGATGAATACGTCCACGTCCAGACCGGGGTCGGTTGTGCAGACATCAACATTGCCACCTTCAACCGTGATCCACCATTTAGGTTGCTCAGCGAAATCCGTAAACTGGAACAACACGACCGTTCTGCTGCCGGGCAGGTTCTCGGGAACAATACTTCGTTGAAGATAAAGCATCAAAAGTTCGACGTCGTAATCCGCGTCGCTCATAAACGCCTTTGACCATTCCATGCCCCAACTTCCAAGTGCCAGTAGGATTGGCTGCAGCTGCCGGCAGCTTGCGGTTGGTAGGTATTCGTGCCCCCGACCGCCTTGAATACGACGCTTATAGACAAGGTCATACTCCTCGAGCGTGACCAATCTGCGCGTCAAAAGCGTGGGAGAGATCGCGCCCAACCCACGCTGGAGCTCTGAAAAACGTGTGCTGCCCATCAACAGTTCGCGTACAATCAGCATGGTCCATTTTTCGCCCAAGATTTCAGTTGATTTGGCGATGGGGCACCATTGGCCATAGCTGTGCGACATCAAAGTTACTCCAGAAAGTGTAGTAAGGCACTCCAATCGGTATAGTGCTTTGCTCCAATCTGTAAAGCATCGCGTAGGGACGTCGTCAGATAGATCTCATGACATCAAGCAGCCCAACTGCGGATCTGCAAAACAGAGAGTGCTTATGACCCTATCCATACACACGCCCCAGACAGCTGCCCCACAATCACGTCCGATATTCAACGCGATCACGCAGGCACGTGGCTTTGTTCCTAACGTTTATGCCGTCTATGGCGGTCTTCCTGATGCGATGACCGGGTTTGCCGGGCTGACCGGCGCCTTTGGGAACAGCAGCCTGTCGCCCGCCGAACGCGAAGTGATCCAACTTGCGGTTAGCGTGGCCAACAAGTGCCGCTACTGCGTCGCAGGTCACACAGCTTTTGCTGCTGATGCCAAACTGAGTGACAGCCATGTTCAAGCGATGCGTGCGGGGCGCGACCCTGAAGACGATCGTCTTGGTGCTCTGGCACGGTTTGCCCGGAAACTCACAACAGACCGTGGTCGTGACTGCACCGAAGAATACGCGGGATTTTTAGCGGCAGGTTATCACCCAGAGCAGGCGCTGGAGGTAATCATAGGCGTTGCAAACAAGACGCTAAGCAACATGACAGCCAACTTACTGGACCTGCCGCTAGACGCGGAATTTGCGCCCTATGCATGGACTCCTAAGGCAGACGCAGCATGAGCCCCGAAAGCCGCGCGAAGGGATTAAAGATCGCCTTGGCCCTGTTTGGGACCATCTGTTTTCTGATCTATCCACTGGCCGTTATCTGGCCTTCGGGGTGGGTCTGGCATGGTGGCGGAGGTCAGCACTATTTCCAGATGATCTGCGGTATTTACGCGGTTCTGGGATGGTTCCTGATCCGGGCATCCTCAGCCCCGCAAAACCATATGAGTCTGATCAGTTTTGCCATCTGGTCCAGTATCGTCCACGCAGCGATTATGGCCGCTCAAGTCAGCCGGGACCATATGGAGATCGGTCATTTGGTGGGCGATATCCCAGCCCTGATCATTATGGCTGCGGTGCTTTGGTATCTGTCGCCATGCCGATCAGAGACACCTAGAACCAGCGAAGGAACACCCAAATGAAAACCGCAGCTCTGCAGCGCGTGTCCGTCAAGACCGCCCAGACACCCGCTGAAATCGCCGCCATACAAAACATGATGCGCGCCTTGGTTGATTGGTTGTTCGTGCGCCATCACGCCTATCGCGATCTCGTTGCCCGCTATTACGACCCGGTTGAATTTGAACGAGAGCTCTCAGACCTGCGTTGCATATATGGAGCGCCCACAGGAACGCTGTTAATCGCAACCATTGATAAGGAATTCGTTGGGTGTGTCGGACTGCGCGCACTCAATACAGAATATTGCAAAATGAAGCGCATGTTCGTCGTTCCGAAATTTCACGGGCAAGGCGTAGGTCAGGCTCTTGCAACGCATCTTACCCACCGTGCCCGCGAATTTGGGTACTCAAGAATGTATCTTGATACCGGCCCAGAACAAATCGAGGCACGAGGATTGTATCAAAAGCTCGGTTTTAAGCCGATCAAACCCTATTATGATGTCAGCGAGGAAATGGCGGATTGGCTAACCTTCATGGTCCTGCAACTCGACCCACAATGACTGGATCAAGGTTGGGGACTGATTATGACAGCACTGCGTGTAATGACGCATTCCTCAGATACTCATGGAAGATATCTGCCTGGTCGTGACTGCTGACCCAATGATCGTACATTGTTGTCATTGCCGGATGTGCCAGCGGCAAACAGGCAGCGCATTCGCCGCAATCCCACTTCTTACGGCAGACAATGGGTGTTCAGATCAGGGAGGGCCAGCGCCCCGGTTTTCTTGCTCACGCAGAGAATCCCACGTTGCTAGAAGGTCGAATTCACAGGATGGGATCAAAGGGCCTTTTCAACGCTTCTGCATGAATGATTGGCTTTCGGTCACGTTTACCCAAACCCCTTCAGGCGATATCCGTGTGCCATAGACCAATTTCTCGACACCCCTAGCTTGCGCCGCCTCGAACGCCGCTGCATAGGTCGGGTCGATATCTGCGGCCAATGCAATTCGCTCACAATCGGTGCGCTGGACCAGATACAGCAGGATTGCGCGATGCCCCTCGTCCACCATAGCTGTCAGTTCCCCTAGATGTTTGGTTCCGCGCGCTGTGACGCTGTCGGGGAATTCGGCCAGACCGGGTTCGCGAGACAGGGTCACGCATTTGACCTCGACATAAGCGTCCTGAAGGCCCGGCTGGGTCAGCAGGAAATCAACGCGGCTGTTCTCGCCGTATTTCACCTCGGGGCGCACAGTTTCATAGATTGCCAGTTCGGGGATCTCCCGCGCGATCAATGCCGCGCGCAACGCCCGGTTCGGGACGGACGTATCCACGCCGGTGAAATGCCCGTTTTCGTGATCGACCAGCCGCCAGCCATATTTCAGCTTTTTCTTCGGGTCGTCATTGGGCTCCAACCATATTTTCTCGCCCGGTTCGGCCAGTCCCATCATCGAGCCGGGATTGGCGCAATGCGCTGTCACCTCGCGCCCGTCCTCAAGCCTGCAATCGGCTAGAAAGCGTTTATAGCGGCGGATCAGGTGGGCGGGGACAAGAGGGGTTTCAAATCGCATGCTTCAGGGCCTATACCTGCGGAAAGGGTCGATCAAGGGGGCGCAGGCCATGCAAAATCCAACCGCAGCCATGCTGGTGATCGGGGATGAAATCCTGTCGGGTCGCACCCGCGACGCAAACATGCATTATCTCGCGCAGGAGCTGACCAAGCAGGGGATCGACCTGAAAGAGGTCCGTGTGGTCAGCGATGACGCCGCTGCGATCGAAGCCGCCGTTCAGGCGTTGTCGGCAAATTTTGATCATGTCTTCACCAGCGGCGGGATTGGACCGACCCATGATGATATCACCGCCGATTGCATCGCCCGTGCCTTTGGCGCGCATATCGACATCCGCGACGATGCCCGCGCTTTGCTTGAAGCGCATTACGAGAAATCCGGGCTGGAACTGAACGCTGCCCGTTTGCGCATGGCGCGCATCCCTGATGGTGCCGCGCTGATCGACAATCCGGTTTCGACTGCGCCAGGCTTTACCATCGGCAATGTTCATGTGATGGCTGGGGTGCCCTCGGTCTTTCAGGCGATGGTGGCGAGTGTATTGCCGGGTCTGACCGGCGGTGTTCCTCTGCTGTCCCAAACCTTGCGGGTGGATCGCGGCGAAGGCGATATCGCAGCCCCCCTTGCGGCACTCGCAGCGGATTTTCAGGATCTGTCCATCGGGTGTTATCCGTTTCAGATCAACGGTGTGTTTGGCGCCAATGTGGTCATTCGCGGAACCGAAGGTGCCCGGATCGACGCGGCCTCAACCCGGTTGGCGAAAGAGCTTGGTCTGTGAGCGTTACCTGGCCTGATGTCGTCGATGGCACTTGGCCATCTGCGCATCGCGACAGGAAGGGGCCGTTTTGGGTGCGTCAGGGTCTGGGCGGCGGATCGCGGGTGAGTGCAGCCAATGCGCTGGGGCCGGTCTTGGATGACGATATCGCGGCGGCCGAGGTCGCGATGCAGGCTCTGGGGCAAAAGCGCATCTTTTGCCTGTGGCCAGGGGACGAGGCGCTGGATGCGCAGCTTGAAGGCCGGGGCTATTCCGTGTTGGATCCGGTCAATATTTACACCTGCCCGGTTGAGCATCTGACTGATCTTCCGCTCCCCCGCGTAACGGTGTTCTCGATATGGGAGCCGCTGGCAATCATGCGTGAGATCTGGGCCGAGGGCGGGATTGGCCCAGAGCGGCTGGCCGTGATGGCGCGAGCCCCGGGTCCCAAGACCGGCCTGCTGCTTCGCCATAGTGACCAACCTGCTGGTACCGGGTTTGTTGCGATGCACGGGGACGTGGCCATGGTCCACGCACTTGAGATTTTGCCCGCTCATCGCCGTCAGGGCCTGGGCCAATGGGCGATGCGCGCGGCTGCGCTCTGGGCACAGGATCAGGGCGCCGGGACGCTCAGCGTGATTTGCACCAAGGCGAATGCGGGTGCCAATGGCCTTTATCGCGCACTTGGGATGGAGCTTGCCGGAGAATACCATTACCGTCAGCTGGCTGAAGGAGAGAACCCAAAGTGACCGATCTTACCCCACCCACCGCGCTGAACCTTCCGATGGTGGATCCGCTACCGCCGGAGACACAGAAATATTTCGACATTTGCGTCGAAAAGCTGGGTTTTGTGCCCAACGTTCTGCGGGCCTATGCCTTTGACATCGACAAGCTGAACGCGTTCACCGCGATGTATAATGATCTGATGCTGGCCGATAGCGGGTTGTCCAAGCTTGAGCGCGAGATGATCGCAGTAGTCGTGTCGGCAATAAACAAGTGTTTCTATTGCCTTGTCGCACATGGCGCGGCTGTCAGGCAGTTGTCCGGTGATCCGCAACTGGGTGAAATGCTGATCATGAACTACCAGGTTGCGCCCTTGGATCAGCGGCAGCGTGCCATGCTGGATTTTGCGTCTAAAATGACCACCGAAAGCACCAAGATCGAAGAGCCTGACCGGCAAGTCCTGCGCGATGCCGGATTTAGCGACCGCGATATCTGGGACATTGCCAATGTGACCGGCTTTTTCAACATGTCGAACCGTGTTGCAAGCGCGACCGCGATGTCCCCCAACCCCGAGTATCACGCCCAATCAAGATGATCCGCCGTCTCGTTATATTCCTGTTGCTCATGGCATCGCCTGTTGTCGGGCAGGAGCTGACGCTTCCTTCGGGTACGCGATTGGTCAGCGACCGCACAAGCCCGTTGGACAGCTATGACCTGCCCACTGGCCCCTATACCGACGGGACGGTACCGGCGCGCCGGGTTGAAGGACGTGTCGAGCGCTATACCTGGCGGCTGCAGGCCGGGGCGAGCACTACTTTACAGCTGCTGGCCCCTCTGAGGGAGCAGATCAAAGCCCAGGGGTTTGAGGTTCTCTTTGACTGCGAAGCCCGCAGCTGCGGCGGCTTCGATTTTCGCTTTGGAACCGAAGTTGTCCCCACGCCTGACATGTATGTGGCCATCCAGGACTATCGCTTTTTGTCCGCTGCCAAGGGCGACGAAGTCCTGAGCCTGTTGGTCAGCCGAAACCCGCCCGATGGCTATGTGCAGATGATCCGCGTGTCACCTGAAGGGGCCGAAGCCGCGCCTCCGTTGGTGATCGAAGAAGAGGTCGATCAGGCACAGGGGCTGTTGGCAGAGCTTGCACAGGAGGGCCATGTGATTCTGGGTGATCTGCATTTTCGCACGGGCGAGATAACCCTGGGTGACGGGCCTTTCGGCTCTCTGAATGAGATTGCGCAGTATCTGTCGGACAATCCCGGAACGCGGCTGGCTCTGGTCGGGCACACGGATGATACTGGCGCACTCGAGGCCAACATATCGGTCAGCACCGGCCGGGCGCAGACCGTGCGCGCCCGGTTGATCGAGAAATACGGCGTGGCCTCCGACCGGGTCGAGGCGCGGGGGATCGGCTATCTGGCTCCGATCACCTCGAATGCAACGGCCGAAGGTCGCGATTTGAACCGCCGGGTCGAGGCGGTTCTGCTGATCAACTGATCCCTACATCACCCACCACAGGTACAGCGGCAGCCCGATCGTGATGTTGAACGGGAAGGACACACCCAGCGACAGGGTCAGATAGATCCCGGCCTCGGCCTTTGGCAGCGCGATCTTCATCGCCGCGGGCACAGCGATATACGAGGCGGATGCAGACAGGACCATGAACAGGAACAGGCTGCCTTCGGGCAGGCCGATCACCGCCCCGACCACCCAGGCCATCGCAGCGCCGATCAGGGGCATCAGCATTCCAAAGGCAAACAGACCCAGCGAGAGCTTGTCGCGGTTCTTGATCAGGCTGCGCCCCGCGGAAATGCCCATATCCAGCAGGAAAAGGCACAGGATGCCGGTGAAGGGTGTGACGATGAAGGGCGCAATCATCTGCATCCCTTCGCCACCCGTGACCGCGCCGATCAGGAAAGCCCCGGTCAGCAGGACAATCGACCCGTTTGCCAAAAGATCACGCCACAGCCCCTTGTCCTTGACGCCATTACTGCTGGTTTTATGCGCCAACCACAGGGCCGACAGGATGGCCGGAACCTCCATTGCGGCGGCAACAGCGACCATGAACCCATCATGGCTGAGCCCCACCAGATCCAGCAGGCTGATTGCGGTGACGAAAGTCACGATTGAGATTGACCCATAATGCCCGGCAACAGCCGCCGCATTCAACGCGTCCAGCCGTGTCATGACCCGGAGCAGGCCGAATGCCACAAGGGGGATGACAAATGACAGCGCCACCCCGCCCAGCAATGTCAGGAACAGGACTATATGGATGCCGTGCTCGGCCAGGCTGCTGCCGCCTTTGAAGCCGATGGCCAGCAGCAGATACAGCGACATGAACTTGGCCGCCCCAGCGGGGATCGACAGATCGCTGCGGGCAAAAGCCGCTAGCAGCCCGAGGACGAAGAAAAGGATGGTTGGGACCAGCAAGTTGCTGGAAAGGGTTTCGATTACGCTGGGCATTTTGGCTCCTGTCCCGATTTCACGGGCTAAGTGCCTTGCCTATATTTGTTATCCAAATATTATCTTTCTAAATTTTGGATAGTTTAAAGCTATGAAATGCGCCCAACACTAAGGCAACTGGAATATATCGTTACGGTCAGCCGACTGGGTCGATTTGGATTGGCAGCTGAGGTTCTGAATGTCAGCCAGCCCAGCCTCTCGGCGCAAATTGCCTCTGTAGAACAAGAACTTGGCCTGCGCATCTTTGATCGTAACCGGGGTGGTGTTCAGGTGACTGCCAAAGGCCAAGAGTTCATCGAGCGCGCCCAGAAGATCCTTGCCGATGTCCGGGATCTGCGCCACGCGATGAGCAGCGAGACACCGGTCTCAGGACGGCTAAGGCTGGGCGTGTTGCCCTCAATCGGGCCCTACCTGCTGCCTCAGGTCATCAAAAAGGTCCATCAAGACCGCCCCGGTCTGCGCATTGTCGTGCGCGAGGAAAACACGCGTGATCTGGAACAAGGGCTGAAATCCGGTCGGTTCGATCTGATCCTGTCCACGCCCGAGG
The DNA here is from genome assembly GCF_059610745.1 of Ruegeria sp. CDSC042. Classification (NCBI taxonomy): domain Bacteria; kingdom Pseudomonadati; phylum Pseudomonadota; class Alphaproteobacteria; order Rhodobacterales; family Roseobacteraceae; genus Ruegeria; species Ruegeria sp. CDSC042. The sequence goes on along the minus strand of NZ_JBXWOF010000007.1, from coordinate 56,857 downwards.
ACCATCCGAACACAATCCAGCAGCGCCTGTTCAACGAATCCCTGTGGATCGGGGTCGCTGTGGATGATGTGCTGGCGGGTGATACCCAGGGTGTCACCGCCCAGGATTTGCGCGACCGGCTGATCCTGACCCTGGACCAAAGCCACCGTCTGTCCCGGATCGTCTATGCGCTTGCGGCGGAATGCGGCGGGGTGGTGTCGGATGAATACGAGGGCACCACGCTTGATTCCATCGTGCTGATGGCAGCCTCGGGGGTTGGGGTTGCGGTGTTGCCGGACCTGTATGCAAGACGTCAGGGGATTTACCGCGATGAAGTCCATTTGCGCCCGTTGACCATAACAAATGCCAACCGCGATATCGCGCTTCTTTCCCGCAGAAAAGAAGCTGATCTGCCCGGACAGAATATCCTGATCCAATCCTTGCGTACGGTCGCGCAGAGTATGGGGCTGGCCGTGTTAAGCGACTAAAAAAATGGCCCACACAACATGTGCGGGCCGTTCAGTTTCCACCGGGAGAAATTAGAATTACCAGTCCATCGGGCCTTTTTCGTTGAAGGCATCGACAAGAAAATCAATGAATGCCCGCACCTTGGGCTGCGTAAAGCGGCCGGGCGGGTAGACGGCATAAACGCCTTGCACTTCATCGGGCAGCGACGGCATTGCGTCGACAACTTCGCCCGACTTCAGCGCCTCGGCATAGAGATAGCTGGGCAGATGCGCGATCCCAAGCCCCGAGACCGCAGCGTTCAACAAGGATTGCCCATCATTCACGCTGAGCCACCCGGCGGTGCGGACCTGACGTTTTTCACCCGAAGGTGCGGTCAGTTTCCACACATTGCCCGAAGACTGGCTGGAATAATGTAACAGCTTGTGTTCGTTCAGGTCGTCGATCTTTTGCGGACGCCCGAATTTCTCGATATAGGTGGGCGCGGCGACCATCCGCTTGACGGTTTCGGTCAGCTTGCGGGCGCGCAATGTACTGTCTTCCAGCTCACCAATCCGCACAGCAACGTCGAACCCTTCCGAGATCAGCTCAACATAGCGATTGTTCAGCACCATATTCACCGTGATGTCGGGATAGGCAGCTAGAAATCCTGACAGAACCGGAGAAAGGTGATTCACGCCGAAATCTGTCGCCACACTGATCCGCAGCAGACCAGAGGGGGCAGATTGCATCGAGGTGACCAGCGCATCAGCCTCGCCCGCGTCATTCAGAACGCGGCGGGCCCGGTCATAATAGGCCAGCCCGATTTCGGTTGGTGACACGCGGCGCGTCGTGCGGTTCAGCAGTCTTGCGCCCAGGCGTGCTTCCAGGCTGGAAACGTGCTTGGACACAGCCGATTTTGAGATGCCCATTTTCTTGGCCGCGTCGGTGAAACCGCCTTGGTCCACCACGTTGGCGAAGGCTTCCATTTCGGTCAGTCGGTCCATTCTTGTTCCCCAGGTGTAGGTTCTTTAACTGATCTTTACGTCAAATCTGGGCGGAAACAGGGCGGACATGGGATAATATCAGGGATTTGAATCGGATCGTTTGCGCTTGGGAAACTCTGAAACAGTGGTTTCCATATGGGCCACAAGCCTTTTGACAACGGGTATCCTCGATTTCGGGCCGAAACATGCTACCATGAGGATGGCAAATTTGTGACAACGGAGAAGATTATGAAAGCTGTTTTAGCTATTGCCGCAACCTGCCTGTCGGCGACATTTGCTCTGGCCGGGGGTGAAACACCATCAAACCCCGAAGCGCAGGTCTATTTTGTGAAATTGTCTGACGGCGACGTTGTCCAATCTCCGGTCACCGTGGTCTTTGGCCTCAGCGGCATGGGGGTCGCGCCGGCGGGTACTGAAAAGGAAAACACCGGGCATCATCATCTGCTGATCGACCGACCGCCTTTGGGGCAGGGAGAGGACGGTGCGGATGAGTTGTCTTATGGTCTGCCCGCGGATGACAATCATATCCATTTTGGCGGCGGTCAGACCGAGGTGACGCTGGAAATGGCTGCAGGCGAACATACGCTTCAGCTAGTGCTGGGCGATGCAGGTCATGTACCGCATTCCACGCCCATCGTGTCCGAGGTGATTACGATAACCGTTGAATAAGCGATAAGAGACTTCTGCTGTTGGTATCCGGCGGGCTTTCAGGAATGCCGCCGGGCCACGGTGATGTATGGCGTTTACTTTTCCTTTCGAACCGGAAATTCTGCGTGCTAGGAAAGGGAGGGCTAGGATGTCGACAGAGTTCCTACTGACGTCTCTGATCGTTGTGCTTTTACCGGGCACCGGCGTGATCTATACGCTTGCGGTTGGGTTGGGGCGTGGCTTTTGGGCCAGTTTTGCGGCGGCGATTGGCTGTACCATAGGGATCGTACCTGCTGCGCTGGCCAGTATCGTCGGTCTTGCGGCCCTGCTGCATACCAGCGCGCTGGCCTTTCTGGTGCTAAAATACCTTGGGGTGCTGTATCTGTTTTACATGGCCTGGGGGATCGTCCGGCAAGGCGGAGCATTGGATGTACAGAGCCAGAAACCCGCAAAAGGGTATGTGAAGATTGCAATCACGGGCACCTTGATCAATGTGTTGAACCCCAAGCTATCTTTGTTCTTTCTGGCCTTTCTGCCGCAATTCATTCCCGCCGGTACAGGTGCCGCCGAAGCAGAGCTGATCAAGTTGGCCTTGTCCTTCATGGCCATGACCTTTGTCGTATTTGTTGGCTATGGCGCTTTCGCTGCGGTGGCACGCGACTATGTGATCCAGCGGCCCACTGTCATGGCTTGGGTCAGGCGCTGTTTCGCCGGGGCCTTTGGGGCATTGGGTGCAAAGCTGGCGCTGGCCGACTGACCCCAATACCAGCAGAGCGATTGGCCCGGTTCTGGACCGGGCCAAGGCAAATCAGAAAGTGGTTGCCAGCCGCGTGCCCTGATTGATGGCCCGTTTGGCGTCCAATTCGGCTGCAACATCCGCGCCGCCGATCACATGTGGGGTGATGCCACGTTCGATCAACGTATCGGCCAGGCTGCGGTCCGAGATCTGGCCCGAGCACAGAACAATCGTATCCACCGCAATTACTGTCGGGTTCTCGCGTGCTTCGCCGAAACTCACATGCAGCCCGTCATCGTCGATCCGCTCATAATTCACGCCACCGACGAAATTAACGTTTTTCATCTTCAGCGTTGCGCGATGAATCCAGCCGGTGGTCTTGCCCAACCCTTTGCCATGGGCTTGCGCCTTGCGCTGCAGCAAAGTCACCTGGCGCGCGGGGGCGGCAGGTTGTGGCCCTTCAGGTGCCAGCCCCGAGCGATGCTCGGCCGGGTCGGTAACGCCCCATTCCTTCATCCAGGCAGGCAAGTCGGTGGTGATGCTGTGGCCTTCTTCCAGCAGGAATTCGGACACGTCAAAGCCGATCCCACCTGCTCCGATCACGGCCACTGATTGGCCAACCGGGGTCTTGTGGCGCAGGACGTCGATATAATCGACGACATTGTCTCGGTCCTGACCAGGGATTTTCGGATCACGCGGAACGACACCGGTGGCGATCACCACCTCGTCATAACCAGTCAGATCGTCGGCGCCCACTTCGCGCTCAAGCACTACCTTAATGCCCAAATCGGCAATCATGGTGCGGTACCATTCGACCAGACCCCAGAATTCTTCTTTGCCCGGAACCTGCTTGGCCATGTTCAACTGGCCGCCGATCTCACGGGCACGGTCAAAAATGGTCACGTCATGGCCACGCTGCGCGGCGGTCATTGCGGTGGACAGGCCTGCCGGGCCCGCCCCTACGATGGCGATTTTCTTCACGCTGTCGGCCTGTGTGATCACCAGTTCGGTTTCGTGACAAGCGCGCGGGTTTACCAGGCACGAGGTCAGTTTGCCCTGGAATGTGTGATCCAGACAGGCCTGGTTGCAAGCGATGCAGGGTGCAATCGTCGCCGCCTCAGCAGCGATGGCTTTGTTAACGAAATCCGCATCTGCCAGCATCGGGCGGGCCAGCGAGACCATGTCGGCGCACCCCGTGGCAAGAACTTCTTCGGCGACCTCCGGCGTGTTAATCCGGTTTGACGTAATGACCGGGATCGAGACCTTGCCCATCAGCTTTTTGGTCACCCAAGCAAAGGCCGCGCGCGGAACGCTGGTGGCAATGGTGGGAATCCGCGCCTCGTGCCAGCCGATGCCGGTATTGATGATCGTGGCGCCGGCCTGTTCGATCCGCTGCGCCAGTTCCACAACCTCATCATGAGTAGATCCGTTGGGAACCAGGTCAATCATCGACAAGCGGTAGATGATGATGAATTCCGTGCCGACGGCCTCGCGCGTGCGGCGCACGACCTCAATCGGCAGGCGCATCCGGTTCTCGTAAGAGCCACCCCAACGGTCCTCGCGCTTGTTGGTGTGAGTCACCAGAAACTGGTTGAGGAAATACCCTTCGGACCCCATGATCTCGACCCCGTCATAGCCCGCCTTCTGGGCCAGGACCGCGGCATTCACGATATCGCTGATCTGTTTCTCGATACCCTCTTCGTCCAGCTCGGTCGGCGGGAAAGGAGAGATCGGAGATTTCACTGGGCTGGGTGCGACACATTTCGGCCCGTAGGCATAGCGCCCCGCATGCAGGATCTGCATCGCGATCTTGCCACCGGCCTCATGCACCCGTTGGGTGACGATTGAGTGGTTTGCCACTTCTTTGTCGTTGGTCATCATTGATGCCCCCGGCAGTACCGAACCTTCAAGATTTGGTCCGATCCCACCAGTCACCATCAGCGCCACGCCACCGCGCGCGCGGTCGGCATAGAACTCGGCCACCCGATTCCAATCGCCGGTCTCCTCAAGCCCGGTATGCATCGAGCCCATCAGCACGCGGTTCTTCAGCGTGGTAAAGCCCAGATCCAGCGGGGCCAGCATGTTTGGGTATGCAGTCATCCAGAACTCTCCCTTATAGAATTTGGCTGCCAGATTGACCTTCGCGTCATCTTTGTCACGCGAAACCTAACGTCATACCCTTTGCCTTGGGCCCGCTGCTTGTTACAGACGCTCCAAAGCATGTTCACGAGGCCGCGTATGACCCCCGAAGAGATTGCCAAACTGCCCTACCGCCCCTGCGTCGGGCTGATGTTGATGAATGCCGAGGGTAAGATATTCGTCGGCCAGCGCAACGACCGCCACAAGGACGCCTGGCAGATGCCTCAGGGTGGTGTGGACCAGGGTGAAGACCCGCTCGATGCGGCGCTGCGCGAGCTGTGGGAAGAAACCGGCGTCACGGCAGATCTGGTCGAGATCATCGCCGAGACCGAGGGGTGGTTGCCCTATGATCTGCCGCATGACATCGTGCCGAAGATCTGGAAAGGTCGGTATCGGGGTCAAGAGCAGAAATGGTATCTGATGCGGTTCTCTGGCCGCGACGATCAGATCAACATTCAGACTGAGCATCCCGAATTCACCCGCTGGAAATGGCAGGAACCGGAACAGCTGGTTGCCGAAATCGTGCCGTTCAAACGCGACGTGTATGAACGCGTGGTTGCAGCGTTTTCGGATCACCTGAACTGACATGATCCCACAGACCTATCCCAGTCCGGACCCATGCCACCGCCGCGCCGATCTGGTCGTGCATCTTATCGGTCTGGCGTTGATTTTGACCGCTGGCGGAGCGCTGATCCGCAAATCGCACCTGATGCTCGACAGCGGGCTTGTTCTTGCGGTTCTGGTTTATGTAGCCTGTGCGTTGGGTTCTAATCTGGCCTCGTGTTTTTATCACTTTTCCCGCTGGCACCAGCGTCGGCAGCTGCTGCGACGCATAGACCATGCCGCAATCTATTCCAGTATCTGCGGCACCTTCACACCCTTTTTCCTGCTGGCCGGTACCGGCTGGACCATGACTTTGCTCTGGTTGTGCTGGGGGCTGACTGTGGTGGCCATCTGGAACAAGATCGCCAACAAGACGGTCAAGTCCCGATGGTCAACAGCATCCTATCTGGGTCTGGGCGCGCTGGGGCTGTGCGCCATACCCGATCTGAAAGATGTCCCCGTTTCAGTCCTGTTGTGCATTCTGGCCGGGGCGGCAAGCTATGTGATCGGCACGGTCTTTTATGCCCGCAAGACACTGCCTTTCCGCTATGCGATTTGGCACGCTTGGGTCAATCTTGGTGGCATTTTCATGTTCGTAGGCATCTGGATCGCCCTGTTCGTGCAGGGATAACCGTGAGGGGAGGGGCTCTGCCCCCTCCCACATATTATAGGCCAGTCCTGATCCGATTAAAGCAAGCCGCCCTGCTTGAGCAAATCGATCATATCCGCCTTGGGGCGCGGGCCGATATGGCTGATCACCTCACGGGCGCAGACATTGCCCATCTTGGCGCAGGTCTCATAGTCGCGCCCAGTGGCCATGCCAAACAGGAACCCGGCTGCGAATTGGTCGCCTGCGCCGGTGGCGTCGACGGGAACGATTTTTTCCACCGGAATGTCAAAGCGCTGACCTTCATTCAGCACAGTTACCCCGTCGCCTGACCGGGTGCAGACCACCAGAGGGCAGATATCGGCGGTTTTCGCCAGTGCATCCTCAAGATCGTTGGTTTCGAACAGGGATTTGATCTCGGCCTCGTTGCCGATCACAAAATCCAATTCATTTTCGATCAGCAGCAGGAAATCGACCCGGTGCCGTTCAACACAGAACGGGTCAGAAATGGCGATCCCGGCCTTGCCGCCGCCCTTGTGGCAATCCCGTGCGGCCTGAAGGAACGCAGCTTTGCCTTTTTCCTTGTCGAACAAATAGCCTTCAAGGAACATGATCTGGCTGTTACCCGCGACCTCGGCTGACACATCCGCCGAGGAAAGCTCCGAGGAAATCCCCAGATAGGTGTTCATCGACCGTTCACCGTCGGGTGAGACAAAAATCATCGAGCGCGAGGTCGGAAGCTCTCCACCCGGTACGGGCGGGTTCACGAAATCCACACCGTCCTCGTGCATTGCCTCTGCGTAGAATCGTCCCAACGCATCATCATGTACGCGTCCGATAAAGGCTGCGCTCAGTCCCAGTGCGCCGGCACCGGCAATCGTGTTCGCAACGGATCCGCCCGGCGTTTGCACGCGGCCTTCCATAGCGGCGTAAAGAAGTTCACCCCGTTCCTGTTCTATCAGCTGCATGATGCCCTTCTCGATGCCCATCAGTTCCAGAAAACTGTCATCGGCCTGAGAGATCACGTCCACAACGGCGTTTCCAATACCGGTGAGCTGGTAGGTTTTCATAGGTTCTTGTCCTCGAATTGGCAGAGATCGCGGATGATACAGGTTCCGCACATAGGTTTGCGTGCTTTGCAGTGATACCGGCCATGCAAGATAAGCCAGTGATGTGCGTGCAGTTGGAAGTCGGTCGGGATGTTATCTTCGATTGCGCGTTCAACCGCATCCACATGTTTTCCCGGACAGATGCCTGTTCGGTTTCCGACACGGAAAATATGCGTATCCACGGCCTGCGCCGGATAGCGCCACCACATGTTCAACACCACATTGGCGGTCTTACGCCCGACGCCCGGCAGCGATTGCAACGCGGCGCGGGAATTGGGAACTTCGCCGTCATACTCTTCGACCAGAATACGGCTGAGCTTGATGACGTTCTTTGCCTTTTGGCGGAATAGACCGATGGTTTTGATATGCTCGATCAGGCCATCTTCGCCCAGGTCCAGCATCTTTTGCGGGGTGTCGGCGGTTTTGAAAAGGGCGCGCGTAGCCTTGTTGACGCCGACATCGGTGGCCTGTGCAGACAGCGCCACCGCTACGACCAGAGTATAGACATTCACATGCTCTAGCTCACCCTCAGGTTCCGGGTCAGCCTGCTGAAAGCGGGTAAAAATCTCTCGGATCGTGTGGTAATCAAGTTGCTTGGCCATGCGGCGACGTATGCACGTATTGCGGCGCAGGGCAAGCCGATGGCTCGGGTAACCACACAAGCAAGAATCTGCTTAGCGGATAGCTGTGGGTTTTGGATTACGTAGGGTAAGCCTGATTCGTGTTATTCTCGCGATGCGCAGCCAATTCTTATTTCAGCGCATTTTTCCCGCATTGGCGGATATTTTATTTAATTATTGAAAGGTTGATCCATGGCGAACCCAGATCTTGCCGCAAAACTGCAGTCCCGTTATCGGTCTGTTGAGCTGGCCCATCAAGGCGACGAAGACCTCGGCCCCCTGAAATTACTGCCCGGAGTTTGGAAGAACGGCGACAGCACGCGCGGACGTGGCTGGAACATGATCGCGCTTCCGTTTGCGACCGAGCCTAGCAGCCGTCTCAACTATCGTCTGCTGGTTAATCAATTCGAGGAAACGCTTCAATTCACGACCGTTGACAAAGCGGTTCCAAACCGCGGGATTGAGCGTCCGAACCCGGCCTCAGGAGACCCGACCACTAACACCGATCAGTTTGTGGTTACGCTGGATTATCAGCAGTCCATCGCGCAGCTCTCGGCTGAAGATCGCCCCGACAGCGGACTGGCGGGACCTGCCGATCTGGCCATCCATCACGAGCCCGGTCTGTTTCTGCATATGACCAATCTGACCACAAACAATCTGAACGTTGCACGTTTGGGAACGGTGCCACATGGCGACTCGTTGTTAGGTCTTGGAGAAGCGAGCGAGATCGATGGACCGCCAACGATTCCGGTGGTCGACGGGCTGCCCGAAGGGGCCACAAAAGACCTGAACAGCGGATATCTTTCGCCCTACAAACATTATCACGATAATCCGTTCAACGGCGTTGTGACCGCCCCGGGGTTCCCAGGCTTCGATCCTGTGCACCCGCATCTGTTGCTGGCAGCTGGAATACCGAACAATGTGAAAAAAACCACGATATTGCCGTTCAACACCGCGCTTGAGGATGCCGGGATCGTCAACATTCCGTTTGTTGTCAAACAAGCCAACGCGGCGGTTATGGATTCGATCTTTTGGATCATGGAGCTGGACGAGCCGGGAATTGGCGGTGAACCCAAGCTGCTGATGATGTATCTGCAGAATGTCGGTCTGGATTTCTTCCCACGCTTTGACGGGAAGCCCGGTCTGATCCGCTGGCCGCATGTCAGCATCAACGTCATGGAAAAGGTTGCACCCCCGGAAGAGGCGGCACCCTATACCGTTATCCCGCAGGTCTGAGGGGCAGATAGCGCAAGAATCGGGTCGCACTCTGGTCGGTAACAGGCCATCTTCTGTCTATCGAAGGAGTGCGACCATGAATGTCCAGACCCCAGAAAGCGGCTATCATTATAATGTCATGCGCCGGGCGATTGACCTGATTGATCAGGGTGGAGAGGCCCTGAGTCTTGAGGAACTGGCACAGCAGATGGATATGAGCCCCGCGCATTTCCAGCGCCTGTTCTCACGTTGGACCGGGGTATCGCCCAAGCGGTATCAGCAATATCTGACGCTGGGCCATGCCAAGGCGTTGCTGCGCGAGCGGTTCACGACACTGGAAACCGCTCTGAATGTTGGCCTGTCCGGCAGCGGTCGCCTGCATGATCTGTTCCTGAAATGGGAATCCATGAGCCCCGGCGAATATGCCCGTAGGGGTGCCGGTTTGACCATCTATTGGGGATGGTTTGAATGTCCTTTTGGTCCTGCTTTGGTGATGGGCACCGACAAGGGCATCTGCGGAATGGCCTTTGGGGCCGAAACCGGCGAAGAAAATGCCATGGCGGATATGTTGTCGCGTTGGCCCAATGCCAATTTCGTCGAGGACCCGATGCGCCTGCGGCCCTGGGCGCTCAGTGCATTTGGCGCGGTGAGCGACCGATTGGAACCAACTCCTCTGTATCTGATAGGCTCGCCCCTGCAGATCAAAGTGTGGGAAGCGCTGATGCATATCCCTTCGGGCCAGGTCACAACCTATTCCGAGATCGCGCAACGGGTGGGATCACCGCAAGCTGTGCGCGCCGTCGGGACGGCCGTGGGTCGAAACCCGGTCAGTTGGCTGATCCCTTGCCACCGCGCGCTGCGAAAATCCGGGGGGCTGGGTGGGTATCATTGGGGCCTGCCGGTGAAACGCGCCATGCTGGCCTATGAGGCGGCACAAGCAGACGCTTGATTTCTGATCAGAAAAAGCCATAGGGATCATCGAACAAAGTGATAGACCTGTCCCAAGGTTGCAGGACACCAATGCGATGATCCAGAAATTTGCCCTGTGGTCGATCCCGATTTCCATCGCGGTTCTGGCCTTGAAACTGTTGGCCTGGTGGTTGACGGGATCGGTCGCCTTGTTGTCCGATGCGATGGAATCCGTGGTCAATGTGGTCGCGGCCTTGCTGGCGTTCTTTGCGGTTTCGATCGGCGGCAAACCTCCTGACGATAATCACCCCTTTGGGCACAAGAAAGCCGAATACCTGTCCGCTGTTGTCGAAGGTGTGCTGATCGTGCTGGCGGCATTTCTAATCCTGCGAGAGGCCGTTGCCGCGCTGTCATCGTCGCATCTGGACCAGGCCCCGCTGACCGGGGTGGCAATCAATGTGCTGGCAACCGCTCTGAACGGTGCCTGGGCCTATATGTTGTTGCGGGTCGGGCGGCAGTACGCCTCTCCGGCGCTTGAGGCCAGCGCAAAGCATATCTTTACCGATGTGTTCACCTCGGTGGGCGTTGTCATCGGATTGGTGTTGGCCCTTGCCACCGGCTGGCTGATCCTGGACCCGATCCTGGCCATTCTGGTCGCCCTGAACATTCTGTGGGAGGGATGGAAGGTTATTCGCAAGTCGATTGACGGTCTGATGGACGTGTCCCTTACTGATCCCGAACTGGATGAAGTGCGCAGCATCATCGATGCAAATCTGGGCCGGGCGCTGGAATATCACGACCTGCGGGGCCGTCGATCCGCCAGCATGATCTTTGTCGAGTTCCATCTGGTCGTTGACGGTAGCATGAGCGTGGCGACGGCCCATGATATCTGTGACGATATCGAAGACGCTTTGACCGATCAGTTCCCCGGATCGGTTTTTGTGATTCATCTCGAGCCGGATTCAGAGTCTAAAGGGCCCGGCGCAGATAGCGCACGGGCCCCGAAAACAGGTTAGACGGCAGGTGGGTTACTCGGCAGCCCAGCCGCCGACGGCCTTGACCTCAAGGAAATCCTCCAGCCCCCAGACGCCGCCTTCGCGCCCGTTGCCGGATTGTTTCATGCCGCCGAACGGGGAACCCGCGCTGCGGGATTTGCCATTCATCTCGACCATACCCGACCGCAGAGCGCGGGCCATGCGGTTGGCACGGACGTTATCCTGCGTCTGGACATAGTTGGTCAGCCCATAAGGTGTGTCATTGGCGATTTCGATGGCCTCTTCCTCGGTATCGAAAGGGATCATGGTCAGAACCGGTCCAAAGATCTCTTCGCGGGCGACGGTCATCTGGTTGTTGACGTCGGCAAAGACCGTGGGCCGCACGTAATAGCCCTTGTTCAGCCCTTCGGGCCTGCCAGTGCCACCAGCGACAAGGCGCGCGCCTTCGTCGATACCCTTTTGGATCAGGTCCTGAATCTTGCTCCATTGCAGCTCGTTCACAACCGGGCCGATATGGCGACCTTCTTCCATCGCCGGGCCAACGGTGACACCTTTGGCAATCTCAGCTGCGGTTTCCACCGCCGCGTCATAGATGGGACGCTGAACCAGCATCCGGCTAGGGGCGTTACAGCTTTGACCGGTGTTGTTCATCATGTGCAGCACGCCACGTTTGACGGCCTTTTCATCCGCATCGGCAAAGACCACATTTGCACCCTTGCCGCCCAGTTCCAAATGCACCTTCTTCAGTGTATCGGCTGCGGCTTTGGAAATCGCCGTGCCCGCGCGGGTGGATCCCGTAAAGCTGACCATATCCACATCGGGGTGCGTGGACAGCTGAGATCCGACGCCAACCCCGTCACCGTTGACAAGGTTGAAGACACCGGGCGGGAATCCGGCCTCATCCATCAGCTCAGCAAAGATCATCGCGTTCAGCGGGCTTTGCTCCGAGGGTTTCAGAACCATTGTGCAGCCCGCAATCGCAGCCGCACCGACCTTCAGCGTGACCTGGTTCATTGGCCAATTCCACGGTGTGATCAGGGCGGCGACACCGACGGCCTCATAGATGATTTGGTCGTTGGGAGCGTGATCGCCCAGCGGCCGCTCAAAAGGAAACGCTTTGGCGGCGCGGATGAAATTTGCCAGGTGCCAACTGCCTGCTCCGACTTGCTGGCTACGCGCCATGTCGATCGGGGCGCCCATCTCTAACGACATTGCCTGGGCCAGATCCTCGGACCGTTCGGCATAAAGCGCGATCAGCTTTTCGACCATCGCGATGCGGGTTTCCGCCGGGGTTTCCATCCAGCCGGGCAACGCCGCCTTGGCCGCTGCAACAGCCGCGTCCGTATCGGCCTGATCGCCCAGCGAAATCACGGCACATGGTTCTTCGGTCGAGGGGTTGATGACCTGAAAATCATGCGTAACCGATGGGGCAACCCACTGACCGTTGATGTAAAAATTGCGTTTCTCGATCATGGTGCATCCTCCTGACCATGCGACGGGGATTCTTGGTTCGGCGCCACTGTGTCAGGCCTTCAGGAAACCGGCAAGCGCGATTTGATCAAATGAGATTTTGAGGTCTGGCCTAGGGCTAAAGTGACTTGCTGACTGTTTAACATCGGCGCAAAGTGATTAGGTTCTGAACAACCAACTCGGTTTTGTAATTAGCAAAGGAGATGCTTCATGGGTTTGCGCATCAACGACACAGTCCCCAATTTCACTGCAGAAACGGATCAGGGCACCATTCAGTTCCACGACTGGATTGGGGATAGCTGGGCCATTCTGTTCTCGCACCCAAAGGATTTCACTCCTGTCTGCACCACCGAGTTTTCGGCCGTCGCGCAGCTAAGCGATGAGTGGGCCGCGCGCAACACCAAGGTCCTGGGCGTTTCGGTTGACGGCGTCGAAGACCACAAGAAGTGGAAAAAGGATATCGAGGCCTATGGCAACGCGCATCCCGGTTTTCCAATCATTGCCGATGATGGACTGGCCGTTTCAAAGGCCTTCGACATGCTGCCCGCCGAGGCCTATTTGCCGGACGGGCGTACCCCGGCCGACAGCGCGACCGTGCGGTCGGTCTTTATCATCGGGCCGGACAAGCAACTGAAGCTGTCGATGACCTATCCTATGACTGTGGGACGTAACTTTGCCGAGATTTTGCGTGCACTGGACGGGTTGCAGATGTCGTCGAAAGGCGTGGCTACCCCGGCGAACTGGGTGCCTGGCGAAGACGTAATCATTCCGCCTGCTGTCTCAAACGACGACGCCAAAGCAAAGTTTGGCGAGTTCGAGACCATCTTCCCCTATCTGCGCAAGACCAAGGCGCCGTCGTAAGACGGCCAAGGTCAGGGGGGCTGTCTGCCCCCCATCGCGCCTCGCGGCGCGATTCCCCCCGGAAGGTATTTTCAGCCAGATGAAGCAGGCGGGCGCTGCGGGTGCAGGTGCAGCTTGGCGCGGTAGGCTGCGCGCTTGAACTCTCGGGTTAATTTGTCTGACAGGGGCGGTTTTGTCTGAATGGTCGAGCCGCCGATTTCCTGTGCCACTTCCTGATTTCCGCTGCCTTGCAAGGCGTGAACCGGCTGGTCTGTCAGCCAGTGCATCTGCAAGAAGGTATCGACAGGGCGGTCGATTTGGTCGGTGGTCGCCAAAAGGCGTTCGGCGGCGTTTTTCCCCACCATCTGACATACGCATTGCAGGCCGATCACCTTGGGTAGGATCAGCCGCAGGCCATCTTGTTCTGCCAAGACCTCTGCCGGTACTTCGCGCTGTTTTACGGGGATGCGGATATAGTGATCGGGGGTGGCGATTGAGGCCAGCAACCCAAGCGCCTGTTCCATTCGCGCCCGATCTATGCGCAGGTCATCCTCGGTGATGATGGCCAGGTCGATATCGTCCTCGACCAGCTTGCGCCAGATGCGTCGATGGCTTTCGAACACGCCGATTTCTGCGGGTCGCAAGGGGAATGGGTAATGCGGGCGGTGCAGATTTCCGGAATGCAGTTCGACACCGGAAATCTGGTCAGGGTCGCGGCCATTTACGGCCTCAAACAGTTCAGCATTGGGCAGGGCCGCGCAGAGCTGATCAGCATTGGGACGGCGCGCGGTGCTCGAGGACATATGGATGACAAAGGATCGCATGCCCCGTGCATAGAACACCGCGTCAGGCGGGGAAAGAGCAACCGTGGATTAAGCCTGGCTCTGGTCGGCGGGTTCTGACGATGAGGACGTGTTGACTAGGGGTTCGGACAAAAGCTCTTCGACAAAAAAGCTGAGCAATTGAAGCCGTCCCGAGACACCCGCCTTGCGGTAAATCGCAGCGCTTTGTGCCTTGATAGTCCCTTCTTTCGTCTGTCTCAGCTCGGCGATTTCTGCGATCGACAGACCTTTGATAGACAAGATTGCGACATCGCGTTCCGCATTGCTGAGCTGCCACTGCGTGAATTGATTTTCGATGACCTGCGAAAACGCGCCCTGCGCCACGCCCAGTTGACGCTGCATGTCCTGCACGCGCAAGCTCTGAGCCCGGATCAGGGTGATTGTCGCCACCAAACCACCGATCAGAGCCAGGGACAGGAACAATTCGAACTGGTGCAAATGCCGAAACCCGGCAGTTTCGCCGCCAAACCAATCTAGCGCCGCATCGGTCAGGAAAAAGGTGGCGCAGACAGCCTGCACCACCAGAAGGAGCCAGAGTAAAGACGTCTGTGAAATCTTCATAGCGCTCCTTTAAGATTGTCTGGTCAGTCGTCGTCCTCTTCAAGCTCGATCGCGGTGACAACGCCATCGGTCTTGTTCAGGACCAGTTCAGTTTCCACGCCATCCTTGACGAGTTCAACCTCGATCTCGCCATCTTCGAATTCGATCTCTTCGATCTGGTATCCCTGCGCCTCGAGAGTGGTGCGGATATCGGTCTCGGTGGTGCCCAGCATGTCCCCGACTGTCACGTTGGCAAAAGCCAGCACCGGGGCGGTCGCGATCAGTCCGGCCAGAGTCAGCATTTTGAAAGTCTCCATTTCGCATCTCCTAGATTTGTTGCGTCGATGTAGAAGACGTGGGTTCGCCTGGCCGGTGGTGCGATTGGATTTCGGTTGAATTGGGCGGAATTGGTCCAAGGTTTATGCTGACTGAACAAAAAAAAGACCCCGGACAAAGCCGGGGTCTTTCGAGAAATCAGAGGGGCGAGCAGATTATTCTGCTCCTTCCTCTTTCTTTTCTTTCTTCTCAGGTGCGATCTCTTCGCCGGTTTCCTGATCGACGATTTTCATCGACAGGCGCACCTTGCCGCGGTCGTCAAAGCCCAGCAGCTTGACCTTCACTTCCTGGCCTTCCTTCAGAACATCCGACGGATGGTTCAGGCGACGGTTTTCGATCTGGGACACATGGACCAGACCGTCGCGCTTGCCAAAGAAGTTCACGAAAGCACCAAAGTCGACGATCTTGACCACTTTACCGGTATAGATCTGACCTTCTTCCGGCTCTGCGACGATCGAATGGATCATCTCATAGGCCTTCTTGATCGATTCACCATCGGGCGAGGCGATCTTGATCACGCCGTCATCGTTGATGTCGACCTTGGCACCCGAAACTTCGACGATTTCGCGGATGACTTTGCCGCCGGAACCGATCACTTCACGGATCTTGTCGGTAGGGATGTTCATGGTCTCGATGCGCGGTGCGTGGACCGAGAAATCATTGGTCTCGGACAGGGCTTTGCCCATCTCGCCCAGGATGTGCATCCGGCCGTCCTTGGCTTGCGCCAGGGCTTTCTCCATGATCTCGGGCGTGATGCCCGCAACCTTGATGTCCATCTGCAGAGAGGTGATGCCGTTTTCGGTACCCGCAACCTTGAAGTCCATGTCGCCCAGGTGGTCTTCGTCACCCAGAATGTCCGACAGGATCGCGTAATCGCCGTCATCTTCCAGGATCAGACCCATGGCAACACCGGCAACCGGTGCTTTCAGCGGAACGCCCGCATCCATCATCGACAGCGAACCGCCGCAGACCGACGCCATCGAGCTGGAGCCGTTGGATTCGGTGATCTCGGACACGATGCGGATCGTGTAGGGGAAGTCGGTTGCCGCAGGCAGAACCGCCTGCAACGCACGCCATGCCAGTTTGCCGTGACCAATCTCACGACGTCCCGGAGGGCCCACGCGACCCGCTTCACCAACCGAATAAGGAGGGAAGTTGTAATGCAGCAGGAAGTTCGATTTGAAGTTGCCGTGCAGGGCGTCGATGAACTGCTCATCATCACCGGTGCCCAGCGTGGTTACAGCCAGCGCCTGTGTTTCACCACGGGTGAACAGGGCCGAGCCGTGTGTCCGCGGCAGCATCGAGGTTTCTGCAACGATCGAACGGATATCGGTGGTCGAGCGACCGTCGATCCGCTTGCCGCCTTTGACGACGTCGCCGCGCAGGATGCCTGCTTCCAGCTTTTTCATCGCCGAGCCAAGGTTCGCGTCTTCCAGCTGTTCCTCGGTCAGGGCTTCCTTGATTGCGTCGCGGGCAGCGGAAACAGCGGCAGTGCGCTCTTGCTTGTCGGTGATCGCGAAGGCTGCGCGCATCTGCTCTTCACCTGCGGCCTTAACGGCAGCGGAAAGCTCAGAATAATCGGGCGCTTGGAAATCAAACGGCTCTTTTGCCGCGTCTTCGGCCAACGAGATGATCAGGTCGATCACCGGCTGAATCTGCTCATGTGCGAATTTGACCGCACCCAACATCTCGGCCTCGGACAGCTCGTAGGCTTCCGATTCAACCATCATCACGGCGTCTTTGGTGCCGGCAACAACCAGATCTAGACGCTGTTCAGGGTTCAGGCGCAGGTCCTGCATGTCGTCCACAGTCGGGTTCAGAATGTATTCGCCATCCTCGAAACCAACGCGGCAACCAGCAATCGGGCCTCTGAACGGTGCGCCGGAAATGGTCAGCGCGGCAGAGGCTGCGATCATCGCCACCATGTCAGGGTCGTTGACCAGATCGTGGCTCAGCACGGTGCACATCACCAGAACTTCGTTTTTGAAGCCGTCAACAAACAGCGGGCGGATCGGCCGGTCGATCAGACGCGCGGTCAGCGTCTCTTTTTCAGTCGGGCGCGCCTCGCGCTTGAAAAAGCCACCCGGAACTTTACCGGCGGCATAATATTTCTCTTGGTAGTGGACGGTCAGCGGGAAAAAGTCCTGACCGGGTTTTTGCTTCCGCGCAAAGGTCACGTTTGCCATCACGCTGGTCTCGCCCAGCGTGGCAATCACACTGCCGTCCGCCTGACGGGCAACCTTGCCGGTTTCCAGTGTCAGCGTCTCTTCGCCCCACTGAATTGATTTCTTTGTTACATCAAACATTTGCGTATCCTAGAAGGGAGCACTCCCGCCCCTGCGGGTCTCCCGTTTGCGTGGCGGCCCCATTGCCGCCGACCCCACTTTATCTTCCATTCGAGTGCCGGGGTCAGAGCACAACGTCTCAGATGGACCGCCCATACAGCAGTTTGGGGGCTTTGGAAAGGCAGGAGTTCCGAGGAAGAGTAAGGGTATAAAGGGCGCATGCCCGATCCATCGAGGATCGGGCATGCGCTGCGATCCTACAGGATCGCGTGGGCCAGGATCATGACGATACCACAGCCCAGCGCATAGCCGGTGTCGACCGCAATGGCGAAGCCGCTTTTTTGCGCCCATGTCCCGACCGAGGCTGTCTGCGCCGCCACCGCAAGGATCGCAAGCAGGGCGACGCCCAGGCTATTGGTGGTCTCGGTCACCGCGATTACCGCAGCCAGCAGGATCAGGAACACGATCTGTGTGGCCATCGCGCCCAGTGGCGGGGTTTCGGGCGGCGTCGGGTCGATGCGGGTGCCCTCGGCCCAGCGTTTCTGAAAACCCATAGGGCCGTAGACCAGCCAGCCCAACAAAAAGGCAGCGACCACCCCTGCACCGAGGGCCAGCCAGTTGATCATAGTGCCGTCTCCAGCGCCGCAAGGATAGCGGACCAGCCGCCCTCGTGATTGTCCCGGCTTTCCTGCGAGGGAAAGCGGATGTGGTGCAGCCGCAGCTCGGTACCCTTTTCGGTGGGTGTGAAATCCAGTGTGACCGTGGAATCGTCTTGGCTGTAGGGCGAATTCCAGGTGAATTGCAGCCGGTTGGGGCGGTCGATGATCTTGTATTCGCCCTCATGCGGCAAATCGCCAGCCTCGGGCGCGCGCATGATGATTTTGAACCGGCCGCCGACCTTGGCGTCGGAATGCGCTTCGGGCACGGTCATGCCCGGTGCCGGCAGCATGAATTTTGCCAGCATCTCGGGGTTGAGCCAGGCATCAAACACCTTTTCGGGTGGATGTGGAATGGCGCGCGTTATTTCAAGTGACAGGTCCGTCATCTTCTGGGTCCTCCAAAGCAGTTTCCAAGGCGTCCAGCCGAAGCGCCCAAATCGAACGCAACCCGGCAAACCAAGAATCAACGGCTGATAAAGGAGCCATCTGAACCTCGATCAGATGTTCGCGCCATTCGGTCCGGCGCTGCACCAGCTCGGCGTTTTCCAGCACCTTGATGTGCTTGGAGACCGAGTTGAGGCTCATATCGAATTGCCGCGCTATGTCCGTCACCCGCAAAGGTCCCTGCTGCGCAAGCATCGTCAGAATAGCGCGGCGGGTCGGGTCGGACGCGGCCTTCAATATTGCATTGAGGTCATATCGACTCTCTCGTTCAACCATTTGGATGAATTACAACCTTATTCTGCTTCAGTCAACCATTTGGGTGAATAACATGTTGAAACCCTGATTGACCAGTCGCCAAATGCACCCTGTTGGATAAGGGTTTGGCCCTGATCGGTGCAGATGTGGCCGAATACAGTCTGAGTCAGGTAAAATTTGGGGAGGACTTGTGTGGCTAACGATGTTGGTGGAGCCACTGATTACGGGTGAGATCGGACCGTATTGGCCCCGTCTCCAGCTTAAAGAAGAAGATCCATTCTATTATGATCGTGCAGAAAGCGGTTTTCATATATCCGGGATCAAAGCGGGTCTGGGCCTATTGCAACGAATCTTCTTTGCTACGCGGTTGGGGAGACCCCAGTTCTTCTTCTTTCAGTATGCCGCGGAGGATTGCGGCAGTTTCCACCTCGGACATTCTTTTTACGATGCCATCTGTGCCAGAGACCATTGTTGACTTTTTTTCTGATTTAGGAGCCTGGGAAAGATTAGCTGCAAAAACGCGGTTCAAAACTGATTTTAGAGGCATTGTTAAACTCCAGTAAAATAGTCGTCAGACACTGTCGCTGCGGGCCAGTCCGAACCACGAGGGTGGGAGGGCTCAAAGACCGTTTGCCGTGAGTGTGTACCCGCAGCGACAGGCGGCATTTAGGAACCGACCGATCCTGTGCAAAGGGGGAAGATATTGGCCTTTCGCGTCATTTTTTGACTCTCTGATAAAAAAACACGACGTTGCTTACGTTTACGTCAACTTTCTAAACCAGCGCTGAGATTCTGCGACGCAACGTCACAATTTGACACCTGTTCATCACGGGCAAATTCAACGGTCCTGAAGGCAAAAAAGCGGCCGTCTTTAGAGGCGATTCTATCGTGTAAGCAGGCGGAACCGTGGCTCCCAATAAAAACGGGCGCGCCCATTGTGGGCGCGCCTTGAAAAGGGAGGACTATGAAAAACCTAACGCTCGAAAAAAAATAAGCGCCTACTCACTACAGTTCCTAGACTGCAGCGATTTGAGCAGCTTGTCGGTGAAGTGGATCACACGGCGCGAAAAAAGTTTCCATCGTCCGAGATGTTGTCGTGATCTGTCATCGAGAATGCAGCGAAAGGCTTTGCTTCAAGGTCGGAGAGAACCCCAAAACCAAATACGCCCGCCGAATGGCGAGCGTATCATGATCTATTGGCTTTTCAGCGCCTGTATCAAAAACAGCAGCGCGCGCTTAGCGGCGGATGCCCAGCTTTTTGATCAGGTCCTGGTACCGTGCTTCTTCTTTGCCCTTCAGATAGTCCAGCAGCTTACGGCGCTGGGCAACCATCTTCAGAAGACCACGGCGACCGTGGTTATCTTTCTTGTGGGTCTTGAAGTGCTCGGTCAGGGTGGTGATGCGCGAGGTCAGGATGGCAACCTGGACTTCTGGCGAACCGGTATCGCCGTCCTTGGTTGCGAATTCTTTCATGACGCGATCTTTTTCAGCGGCAGTAATCGACATCGGGGTCTCCTTTGAAAAGGTTAGGGTTGATGGCACAGGCCGGGATGTCGTCCAGCGCAGGCCCATGGAGAAAACCGCATCGATTCCGACACGGATGCGCGCGTATAGGCGCATTTGCGGTCAATGGCAAAGGGATTCTGGAAATTCAGCCCAGCGCGCTGAGCTGCGCCAGATCGCCTGAGGATATCAGTTGGATGTCATCGGCGCTGACACCGTCTGCCCCGATCAGCTGCACCACGTTCTGCCCGTCGACAATTACATGGGTCAGGTTCTCGTCTTCGGTGTCTGTCTTGATCTGAATGTCCGGGTTTTCTTGACCTTCCCATGAGATCAGCAGCTTGTCTTGACCGGGCTGAAAATCCATGACGGTGACGGCGTCATCATCCGCTTCGGGCGAAACCACGATGTCATCGTCACCTTCGCCCCCGGTTACGATATCACCGCCTTCGGCAAGGATCGTATCATCCCCGGCGCCACCGTTCAGGAAATCCAGCGCGTTGGTGTCCTCTCCATCCTGACCGTCCAGAATATCGTCGCCATCACCGCCGAACAGCACGTCCTCGCCTTCGCCACCGCTCAACCGGTCATCACCATAGCCGCCATGCAGCGCATCATCGCCCTGACCACCGGTCAGAATGTCGTCGTCCTGCCCGCCATACAGCTCATCCGCGCCGATCCCGCCGTCCAGGTGATCCGCGCCGTAATGCCCATAAAGGACATCATCCCCCTCATCGCCGGAAATCTGATCGTCGCCCGCTTCGCCGTGAATGACATCCTGGCCAGTGCCGCCAAAGATCGAATCTGCACCTGTTCCCCCATGCAGGGTGTCATCGCCTTCGCCACCATAAATCGTGTCATCCCCCGCATATCCATTGATCTGATCGTCGCCGTCCTGGCCGGTCAGGATGTCCAGATCCTCGGTACCCGCGATGATCATGTCGCCCTCGATTTCGGATATGATCGTCCCGGTCGAAATCTCGGGCGCTTCGGGTTCCTCGACATTCTCACCGACGTCAAGGAATTCGCCGGTTTCGACCGCAGGAGGCTGGTCGTCGACGACATCGTCCTCACCGGGATCTTCATCTATGTCAAAGACATCGCCGATGGCATAGGCGGCCCCGCCGACAGCTGCCAGACTCAGCAATCCGATCAGAAACATGACAACCTCCTTGAACGCATTGCTTCGAGGGTGAAATGTCTCATGCAATCAGGGCTTTGGTCAAAGCCTAGCTGAGCTTGTGGTTAACCCTTTGTCACCAGGGTTCGGGGTTTTGCGTGTAAGCGATATAGAGCGGATGCTTGGGGTGGCCGTCCTTGGTAAGCCCAAGGTGGTACATCGGCTGACCGGTGCCGCGCAGCAGGGTTTCGACGGCGGTGCCTCGATCCAAATGCGCGCCATGGGTGCCCCAGGCAGCGATGACCTGATCGGCCCAGTCCACGCCATTCAGAATGGCCATGTCATTCTCAGGCCCCACCGGATCGGCAGCGGCCCGCATCTTGCGTGGATCAGTATCGCGCCATGCAAAGATATTAGTGACCTGAAACGCGCCGAACCCCAGCGCGCGCGCCCGGCGTTCGCAGCGTTCAACCGTGGGATCGTTCTGCACCTCGGTCGCGGTGGACGGATTCAGCATCACAAACAGCGCCTTGCGCCCGGCCGGATCCCAGATGCGCGTCAGGCTATAGCGGTATCTCTCGCAATCTGAATAAACAGCGGTCGAGGGCGCGTCGCCCTTGGTATGTGTGCGCGTGATCATGGGTTTCGACTAGCACGCAGATTACGTGACGAACACCCGGCTGGGATGCAGTTCGCCGGATTTATAGATGCCGACCGCCACCGCCTGACCATCCAGCGAGGCCCAGGCCTCATCCCCGTATTCCACATCGGACGCCAGAACCATACCAGGGTTGCCGTTACGCAGACGGGTCGCACCTTCGGGGGTGCATTTCAGTTCGGGCAGGTCCGATAGGCCAGTTTCCAGCGGGTGCAGGTAATCATCCAGCGCGGTGGTTTTGGCCATCTCGTCGATCTGTTCAATGCTCAGTCCGTCTTTGGTCTCGAACGGGCCGGACCAGATACGGCGCAGCTCGCGGACATGGCCGTAGCATCCCAGCGCCGCCCCCAGATCGCGGGCGATCGATCGGACATAACCGCCCTTGCCGCAAGTCATTTCCAGCATGACGTGGTCGTCGTCGGGGCGGTCGACTAGAACCAGCTCTTCGACCCACAGAGGGCGCGCAGCCAGTTCCACATCCTCGCCATCGCGGGCCAGTTTATAGGCACGCTGCCCGTCGATCTTCACCGCCGAGAATTTCGGCGGGACTTGCATGATTTCACCGATAAAGGGCGCGAGGGCCTCTTTGATGTCATCATCCGAAGGGCGCGCATCGCTGCTTGCGATTACCTCGCCCTCGGCGTCATCGGTATTGGTGGCCTGACCCAGTCGCACGGTGAAGGTATAGGCCTTGAGTGCGTCGGTGATATAGGGAACGGTCTTGGTCGCCTCACCCAACGCCACGGCCAGAACTCCGGTAGCCTCGGGGTCCAGCGTGCCCGCATGGCCCGCTTTTTTCGCGTCCATCGCCCAACGCACCTTGTTGACCACGGCGGTCGAGGTCATGCCTGCGGGCTTGTCCACCACCAGCCAACCGGAAATGTCGCGACCCTTGCGTTTGCGTCCCATTGTGCACCTTGTTCTTTGCTGAGACGCGCGAGTTAGCGGATCGGTCGGGCCCTGTCAATTTCAGGGCGTGTCTTCGACCACACCAACAATCGGCCCCAGTGAAAACCCGACATCGGATCGATTATTCGCCCGGTCATACATACGTGAGATATTGCCATCAAAGAACAGCGCATTCGGGGTTTCCAGTACGTCGCGGAACAGGCTGCCGAATTGGTGGAAGGTTACGTAATCTTCGGAAATGGCAAACACTGCGCGGGCGCCATCATCGCTGGTACCCACACCATTGCGCACATAAACCGACGTCGAATCAGGCAGAAACCTTGGGTGCAGCTCTCCGCCGATGACCAGCATCGGGCCGGATTGGCTGGCAAAGCGGCATTCGGGGGCCTGTTCAATGAAATCCAGCGTTTCAAACACGTCGGCGCGGCCCTCGCGGATGCAGAACACCCCGTTGGGCAGAAGGCCGAAGTTTCCGGGACCGGGGTTCGGGATCACACGCATCTGCTCCTGCCCGTCCTCGACATAATGGCCGACGGGCGAGCGGTCGTCGTGATACATGCCTGCGTTCATCGCAAAGGCCAGACGCTTGCCAACGGGCTCCAGCGCCTCATTCACCGCCGAGAAATGCCCTAGCAGGTCGCCATTCTCGTCATTGAGGAACAAGCGCATGTCCTCATTCGCGGCATCCACCTCGCAGACAGTGTAGCGTTTGTCACTATGCGTGACCTTTTCGCATGTCACTGCCCCGGCTTGCGCCGCCCACAGGAAAGCGACCAAAGTGACAAATGCCCGGATCACTCGTCGAGATCGCGGCGCACCGCGTCCTGATCGAACATGCGGCGGGTGTCATCCAGACGGTCGAATGTGTCATCCAGCCGGAATCGCAGATCGGGGGAGAATTTCAGCCCGACCTTTTTACCAACCATGCGCCGCAGCTCGTGTTTGTTGCGAGCCAGCAGTTCGATCACATCCTCCTGCCCTTTGCCGCCCAGGGGCAGCACAAAGGCGGTGGCGATCTTCAGATCGGGCGAGGTGCGCACCTCACCCACAGTGATTGACATGCGATTCAGGTCGGGATCGTGGACATCTCCGCGCGCCAGAACCTCGGACAGGGTGCGGCGGATCAGTTCGCCGACACGCAGCTGTCGTTGGGACGGGCCGGGGCCATCGTGGAATTTGTTCTTAGCCATATCCCCGATCTAAGCGCAAAGCGGGGCTTTGCCAAGCGGGTGCGAACCGGGTAGGAGGCTTTGAGCCAATCAATGCAAAAGGACCAGCGCAATGACCCATATTCCGGGGATCGTCATCACAGGGGCTTCGGGCCGTATGGGTCAGATGTTGATCAGGACCGTGACCGACAGTGATCAGGCCCGCCTGGTCGGCGTGGTCGAGCGCACGGGTCATGATTGGGTTGGGCAGGATGTGGGCGTGGCCATGGGCGGTGCAGCGCTGGGCGTCACGGTGACCGACGATCCGCTGGAGGCCTTTGCCCAGGCGCAGGCCGTGATTGATTTCACCGCACCCGAGGCGACGCTGGAATTCGCCGCGTTGGCAGCGCAGGCGCGCTGTGTGCATGTGATCGGCACCACCGGGATGAGTGACGAGCAGATAGCCGCTCTGGAGCCGGCCTCACGTCATGCGGTGATCGTGCGGGCGGGAAATATGAGCCTGGGTGTGAACCTGCTGGTACAGCTGACCAAAAAGGTCGCTGCCGCGTTGGATGAAGATTTCGATATTGAGGTGATCGAAGGGCATCACCACCACAAGGTCGATGCGCCCTCGGGCACCGCGCTGATGCTGGGCGAGGCCGCTGCCGAAGGGCGCGGTGTAGATCTGGCTGAGGTGTCTGATCGGGGCCGCGATGGTATGACCGGCGCGCGCAAGCGGGGCGATATCGGGTTCCATGCCATTCGCGGCGGCGACATCGTGGGTGAGCATGACGTGCTATTCGCAGCACCGGGCGAACGCATCGTGCTGCGCCACCTGGCCACTGACCGCGCCATTTTCGCGCGCGGCGCCCTGAAAGCCGCACTTTGGGGGCAGGGTAAAGCGCCTGGCCAATATGACATGGTGGACGTTCTGGGGCTTTGACACCGCCCGGGAGCCGACAGACCGCTTACATCTCTCGGATCTTATCTGCGCGTAAAGGGCAGGCGAGATAGACGCCGAATTCTTTGCCGATATCCGCACTGACCCGCGCGTGAACCTTGCCCTGCCGATCCAGAAAACGCTGATTGTCCTCGACCGGGAATATCCCCTCGTGCCAGATGCCAGGATGGATATACAGCCCGCGTGACCCATCACACCAAAAGGCCACCACCTTTTCCGGTGTCAGATTGTCGCCCGGCAATGCGGCAGGGATGATGAAAGGCTTTTTGTCGATCGGCCAGAACATCTGTCCGCCATCGGGGTGATAGTTCATGTGCCAAAGCAGAACTTGATCACGCGGAGCAGTTTGCCGGTTGGCGTTGGCCTGTTGCGGATCAGTGGACCAGCCGAGGACATAGTGGCCGTTGACCGCTTCGTTCTCACCGTAAAGGACGTCCCCTTTCCACTCACCATGAAATGTGCCTTCGACCCAACCGGCCTCATCACCGGTACCTTCGTCGATGGACCGCCAACCCTGTTGCGGCCAACGGACGATTTCAATTTCGAATTCTTCGGGGTCGTCGACCAGACAGCCATAGTCCTTGACCGACTTGTCTGTAGCACGGATCAAGGGGACCTCGTGCCAAGGCAGGGAGGGTTTGGTGTTGGCCTCAAAAATGTATTCTGGGGCGTTCATGTGAGCTCCTGATATTTTTCGACCATTCGCTGCACCATCGGCGCAAAATGGTTGAAATCGGGGGTTTCCATGTCTGCACGTTTACCTGCTTCGTCCAGATAACGCACCTGAATGATCTCTTTCAGGTTCGGGTTCTGCTCGAATTCGGCAACTTCTCTGGCACTCATCGGCCCGCCTTGCAGTTCCAGTGTATGAACCGAAGCCGTGGACAGGCGGTTGAAATATTCGGGCTTGGTAGCGCAAAGATACCGTTTGGCCGCCACGTGATAGCGGCAGCAATCGGTGATGACTGACGGAAAGAACTGTTCCAGCACCTCGGCGCCTGCATCTTCGTGATGGCGGTCTTCGGTGTCGTCGGGGTGGTACGTGCCGAATTCGGATGTGAAATGACCGATATCATGCAGCAATGCCCCTACGATGATCTCTTCGGGCATGCCGTTCTGTTCGGCAATGGTCGCGCCCTGCAGCATGTGTTCTGCCATGGTGACGGGTTCGCCCAGATATTCCTCGCCGCCGCGGCGGTCAAAGATATCCCCGATGAAGGCCACGATATTGTCGGGGGTCAGGGTCGAGAAATCAGGTTTCATTCCGCCGCCTCCAGTGTCGCCAGTTCCATCGCCGCCAGGGTTGACAGTAAGCCGTCCTTGTCGGCGTAGCAGCCTTGCAACCACCGCGATCCGGCGCCGGAATAGCCCAGACGCGCGTGCAGGACGCGGGTGTTGTCAACGATGAAGCTTTCACCCGGCTCCAGCTTGAACGACACGCCCATGGCCGGATCGTCGATTATCTCACCCAACTGGCGATAGGCGGCGTAATAGGCCTCCATCAGATCGAAAGGGATGTCCACAAACGGAGCCGACGAGCGGTTGTTAAAGCGGATACCGATCAACTCGCCATCGGGCGATAGCTCAATCATTGGGCGGCGCGACCGCAGGCAGACCCCGTCCGAGCCCTTGTATTCGAACCGCGCCGGGAAACCTGCCAACAGCGCAAATCCATCGGGGTTCTGATCGCGCAGTTTTTCCGCCGCCCGGAACCCGTCCACAACAATGGAATCGCCACCCTCGGCGCTGTTCTCCAGGCAGTACAGGATCTGCAATGTCGGTACCGGGTCGCGATAAGGGTTGTCCGTGTGCGCCTGCAGGCCAAGCCCTGTAAAGGCCAGGTTGGTCGGGTTCACCTCGGTTCGAACCTCGAAATAGGGGCCATAGTTGGTCTGACGGACGTATCCGAACAGATCAGCCACCTTCAACAGGGATTCCGGTTCGGTCGGGCCACTGGTCAGTTTGGCAAACCCGTATTCGGCGACCATTGCCAGCCAGCCGCGCTTGGCTGCGGGGTTGGCGTGGACGTCGCTCCAGTCGGCGCTGGGCGCGTCGAGCCCTTGCTCCCAGGTGGTGATCCCGGGCGCGGTGCGGCCAAAGGTGCGGCTGTCCTCTTGGTCATAGCTATGCGCAGCCAGCCAATCGGCGGGGAAAGTGACAGTCTTGTTTTCGGGTTGAAATGTGACAGTGAGGTCGCCGTTGGCCACTGAGGCAGCGCTGACCATGGTATCGGCGGGGATATCGCCAATGGTGATCAGGCGCTGTCCGTTGCCCGGTGCCCGTGTGTCAGGATCAAGCGCGTTGTCGCGTAGCCAGATGGCGTGAAAGCGGGCACTTGGGCCTGTATCGAATTCCACGGTGACGATTGACGGAGTATGGGTGGCAGAGCGCAGCATGGGGTTTCTCCTGTTCGCGCGGGCTTTGCTTGAGGATATACGCCCCCTGTGGCATTACGACAATTAATCCTTGTTGCTGCTGAGGCCTGGAAAAACTTATGGATAAAAAGAAGATCGGCTTGCCCCCTCTGGACTGGTTGCGCGTATTCGAAGCGGCGGGGCGGTTGGGTGGATTCTCGGCAGCGGCGCGCGAGTTCGGTCTAACGCAGGCTGCCGTCAGTCAGCGCATCGGCAACCTTGAGGCCTGGTTGGGCCGCACGCTGTTTGTGCGCGAGGCGCGCGGTGTATCGCTGACCGTCGAGGGCGAAAGCTATCTGCCGCTGGTTCAGGACAGCTTGCAGGCGCTCGAGCGCAATACCGAAGACCTTTTCGGAAAATCCCCGCGCGAATTGCGGGTGGCTGGCCTGTCGTCCCATATTAAAGCCCTCGTCATACCCGCTCTTGCACGTTTTCACGACCTGCGCCCCAAAGTTCGGGTGCTGACAGATTCTGTGGCGCGACGGTCTTCGTTGGATGAAGAAAGGACTTGGCTTCAAATCCGCTATGGGCGTGGGGCGTGGCCCGGGCGAGATGCCGAACTGATTGCGGCCGAAGTGCTAGTGCCGATGGCAGCGCCGGGTGTGGATTGGTCCGCGCCCTTGATTGATCTGCGCGGTGAAAGGCCCGGCTGGCGTGATTGGGCGAAAAACACCACTCAGACCGACCTGCCGCCCTCGAAAATGAGCTTCGATTCGATGGAACATGCGATTTCGGCGGCTCGGCAGGGTTTGGGCGTTGTGTTGGGATCCATGCCCTTGGCGCAATCAGACTTGCGAGCGGGGCGGTTGCGTCGACTGGATTTGCCCGAATTGAACGCAAAAGATGGCTATTGGCTGACCTGGCCCGAAGAGCGTGCGAAATCCAATAAGCAACGGGCGCTCATCGCGGATTTTCTGCAGGCACTGCGCGGGGATTGATCAGAAATCTATCGCGATGCCTTTCTTTTCCCAATCGCCATAACGTGCAGGATCGGGGCCGTCGCGTCCGCCCAGCTCTTTGGGTTGCGCTTTTGCGTCGGCTTCGGCCTTGCGGCGGCGGTCCTCCGCCTCGGCCAGCGCGCGTTGGGCGGCAGGCGGCAGGTCTTTGGGCTCGTCATTCATGACATCGGGTTCCTTTCAGTGCATTGGCTTGATATACGCCCCCGTCCGCCCTTGGCAATGCGGACGAGGGTCACATCAAAGGCGATTCAATGTCCGATAACGCAACGGCCGCGCGACGCAGCGCAATCTACCTTCTGGATCAGATCTTGGGTGAGGGGCGGCTGATGTCAGAATGTCTGGCTGCAGGTGCGCTGGAGCGATTGGCACCAGAAGACCGGGCGCGGGCACAGCGGCTGGCGTTGCAAACGCTGCGTGGGCTCGAACGCGCCGACCGTCTGTTGGACAATCACCTGAACCGCACCCCCGCCCTGACCGTGCATAATGCCCTGCGTCTGGGAGCGGTTGAGCTGTGCCATGGCGAGGCAGCGCATGGCGTCGTAAATTCCATGGTTGAGATTGTCGGTCGCTCGCGCAAGCATGGGCGGCTCAAGGGGTTGGTGAACGCGGTTCTGCGCAAGGTCGCGGCGGAAGGGCCAGAGGCTTGGCCGAAAATGCGCGTGCCTCGCCTACCCGAGTGGCTGCGCGATCCGTTGATCATGGCCTGGGGTGCCGAGGCCGTGACCGGCATGGAGCTGGCGCATTTCGAGGGCGCGCCGCTGGATCTTTCGGTCAAGCCAGGGGCAACTGCGCCGGGTGAGGAACTGCCGACCGGATCAATGCGGATAAAGGATGCCGGGCAGGTTTCGGCCCTGCCGGGATATGATCGCGGCGATTGGTGGGTTCAGGATGCCGCCGCCGCGCTGCCCGCCCGTGTTCTGGCACCCAAGGCCGGAGAGAAAATTCTGGACCTATGCGCCGCGCCCGGTGGCAAGACGCTGCAGCTGGCGGCTGCGGGGGCGGATGTAACCGCACTCGATATCTCGGAATCGCGGCTGGAACGGGTGCGCGAGAACCTGACGCGCACCGGGCTGAAGGGCGAAGTCATCGCAGGCGACGCGCTGGAACACCAGGGCCAGTATGACGCCATCCTGCTGGACGCGCCCTGTTCTGCAACCGGCACGATCCGCCGCCATTCCGATCTGCCCTTTGCCAAGGATGGTTCGGAATTCGGCGCACTGATCGAGCTGCAAACGCAGATGCTTGCCCATGCCTGGACCTTGCTGAAACCCGGCGGGCGGCTGGTATACTGCACCTGTTCCCTGCTGCCGGATGAGGGCGAGGTGCAGGTCGAAGAGGCGCTGCAGATGTATCCGGACATGCAGGTGGACCGGGCCGCTTTGCAGGTCGCAGGGATCGAAACCAGCTGGATCACGGAAGAGGGCGGTTTGCGTCTGCGGCCTGACTATTGGCCGGGCACGGGCGGCATGGACGGGTTCTATATCGCCTGTCTGACGAAATCGACCTAAAGGCACGCTTTTCGATGACTTGACGATTGCTCCGGTCTATCGTTGGGTCTCAGGCGCCAGCAGAGCGCAAGGGGCAGAGTAACGAGCGTCATGTCAAATTCGGACACCATGGCAAACCGATGGTCGCGGTTTCAGAACCGGCTTTATGCGCGGCTCAGTCAGCGGCGCAAGGCCGTTACCGGATTTGTGGGCGATCCGGAACCACGCACGGTTGGATCATTTGCGCGCGGGCGTCAGTTGGTGGCTGGGAACCTGCTGTTCTCGGGCTATCTGGTTGAGGCGCAGGATACAGGCTTATGGGATGTCACCGCGCCCAGCACCGGATTCGATGATGAACGCCACGGTTTTGCCTGGCTGGATGATCTGGCGGCTGTTGGCGACATCCGGGCGCGCGAAAAGGCGCAACGCTGGGTCTGGGGCTGGATCGAAGCACATGGGCGCGGGCACGGGCCCGGTTGGGCACCTGATCTGACAGGCCGGCGAGTGATGCGTTGGATCAATCACGCGATCTTTTTGCTGCGCGGTGTGGATGAGCAACAAAGCAAGGTCTTTTTCAGTTCGCTATCTCAGCAGGCCTGGTTCCTGTCGAAACGCTGGCATGCTGCGACGCCTGGCCTGCCCCGGTTCGAGGCGCTAGCCGGTCTGGTGCAGGCTGGTTTGGCTTTGGAAGGGCTTGAGCAGATGGCAGAGCCCGCCCTGCGCGCTCTGGCGCGGGAATGTGACAGTCAGATAGATCAAAAAGGTGGTATCTCCACGCGCAACCCCGAGGAGCTGCTGGAAGTCTTCACGCTGCTCGCCTGGACATCGGCAGCACTTAGCGATTTGGGGCGGGGTACACCTGGGGCGCAGGCGAATGCGATTAAACGGATGGCCCCGACCATGCGTAATCTGCGTCATTCGGATGGTGCACTGGCCCGTTTCCACGGGGGCGGGCGCGGGGTCGAGGGTCGTCTGGATCAGGCTCTGGCGCAAAGCG
Source organism: Ruegeria sp. CDSC042 (assembly GCF_059610745.1). NCBI lineage: Bacteria > Pseudomonadati > Pseudomonadota > Alphaproteobacteria > Rhodobacterales > Roseobacteraceae > Ruegeria > Ruegeria sp. CDSC042. Next base: position 26,019 of record NZ_JBXWOF010000007.1, on the reverse strand, counting down.
GCGTCAGACCGCAGAGCGAGAACGGCCTGTCCATGGGATTTGCCCGTCTCTATGCGGCACGGACCAGTGTGATAATTGACGCCAGTTCGCCGCCCAAAGGGGATGCGTCATATAACGCACATGCGTCGACCTTGGCGTTCGAGCTGACCTCGGGCCGCCGACCTCTGATTGTGAATTGTGGGTCTGGGGAAACCTTTGGGCTGGAATGGCGTCGGGCCGGGCGCGCCACGCCGTCGCATTCGACACTTTGTCTTGACGGCTTTTCAAGTGCGCGTCTGACCTCAGCTGTTCCTGGTACGGAACGTGAAGGGCTGGTCGACGCGCCAAAGGATGTTCCGGTCGAGTTCGAAGACGCGTTCGAGGGAACCCGGTTCATGGCCGGGCACGATGGCTATACCAAAGTGTTCGGCCTGACCCACGCCCGAACGTTCGAGCTGCGCTTTGACGGGCGGGAGCTGACCGGCGAAGATATTCTGCTTACCACAAGTGACAGGGCCAAGCGGCAATTTGACAAGGCGCTGGATGCGTCGAACCTGACTGGTATCGGCTTTGACATACGGTTCCATCTGCATCCGGACGTGGATGCGGCGATAGATTTGGGCGGTGCGGCGGTGTCCATGGCGCTCAAAAGCGGTGAGATTTGGGTGTTCCGCCATGATGGTGTGGGGAAATTGTCAATCGAGCCAAGTGTTTATCTTGAAAAGGGCCGTTTGAAGCCACGCGCGACAAAACAGATCGTTCTATCTGGCCGCGCAATGGAGTATGCGACGCGCATCCGGTGGACGTTGAGCAAGGCGCAGGATACAGCCTTTGCCGTGCGCGACTTGCACCGGGACGAGCCCGAGTTTGACTGACGCCAAAAGGACCTTTGGACCCATGACCGATCTTCACCCCGTGCGCCGCGCGTTGCTTTCCGTATCCGACAAGACCGGGCTGATCGAGCTGGGTAAGGCGCTGGCCGACCGCGGGGTCGAGTTGTTGTCGACCGGCGGCACAGCAAAAGCGTTGCGCGATGCGGGGTTGGAGGTGAAGGATGTCAGCGAGATCACCGGTTTCCCCGAGATGATGGATGGCCGGGTCAAAACGCTGCACCCGATGGTGCATGGCGGCTTGCTGGCCTTGCGTGACAATGACACCCATGTCGCCGCGATGAACGAACACGGCATCGACGCGATCGACTTGCTGGTGGTGAACCTCTATCCGTTCGAGGCGACCGTGGCTAAAGGCGCTGGCTATGACGAATGTATCGAGAATATCGACATCGGCGGCCCGGCGATGATCCGCGCCGCGTCCAAGAACCACGCGTTTGTCAATGTCGTGGTCGATGTCGAGGATTACTCGTCGCTGTTGGATCAGCTGGACGAGAATTATGGCAAGACCGCATATGGTTTCCGTCAGTGGTTGGCCCAAAAGGCCTATGCCCGCACCGCTGCTTACGATACCGCCGTGTCGAACTGGATGGCTGATGCACTGCAGCTTGAGGCCCCCAAACGCCGCGCTTTTGCGGGCGAGTTGAAACAGACACTGCGCTATGGCGAGAACAGCCATCAGACCGCTGCATTTTATACCGACGGTACCAACCGACCCGGTGTGGCGACCGCCCTTCAGCATCAGGGCAAGGAACTGAGCTATAACAACATCAACGACACTGATGCGGCGTTTGAGCTGGTCGCGGAATTCGATCCCGTCAAGGGTGCGGCCTGTGCCATCATCAAACATGCCAACCCGTGTGGCGTTGCGACAGGAGGCACGCTGCTGGACGCCTATAAGGCCGCGTTCGACTGTGACCGTACCTCGGCCTTTGGCGGGATCGTGGCCCTGAATCAGCCGCTGGACGCTGAAACCGCGCAGGAGATCACAGGGATTTTCACCGAGGTTGTTATCGCACCTGGCGCCTCGGATGAGGCCAAGGCGATCTTTGCCGCCAAGAAAAACCTGCGCCTTCTGACGACCGAAGGCCTGCCGGATGTGACCGCCGGTGGCAAAACCGTGCGTCAGGTCGCGGGCGGTCTGTTGGTGCAAGACAAGGATAACGGTTTCGTCGGCATGGATGACCTGACGGTTGTCACCAAAAAGGCCCCGACGGATGAACAGATGCGCGACCTTCTGTTTGCCTGGAAGGTGGCAAAGCACGTGAAATCCAACGCCATCGTCTATGTTAAGGACGGCGCGACCGTGGGTGTCGGCGCTGGCCAGATGAGCCGCGTGGATTCGGCGCTGATCGCGGCCAAGAAGGCCGAGCGCATGGCCGATGTTCTGGGCCTGCCACAGCCGCTGACCATCGGCTCAGCGGTGGCGTCGGACGCGTTCTTCCCCTTTCCCGACGGTTTGATGGAGGCCGCAGAGGCCGGGGCCACCTGCGTGATTCAGCCTGGCGGCTCGATGCGGGATGACGACGTGATCGCCGCCGCAGATGAGGCCGGTCTGGCCATGGTCTTTACCGGCATGCGGCATTTCCGTCACTGATGCGTGCCCGATTGCTCCTCTGGGCGGCGCTGACCGCGTTTCTGATCGACCAGATCAGCAAGTACCTTGTCGTTCATGTGATGCGCGTGGCCGAAGAGCCGATCAGCGTTCTGCCGCCCTTTCTGGTGTTCAGATATGGCGAGAATCGCGGCATCAATTTCGGCCTGTTTCAGGGCAATGGCGACGCCGCGCGCTGGGCTCTGATCGGAGTTTCACTGGTGATTTCAGTGGGCGTGTTGATTTGGTTGATGCGCACGGCCCCCTCAAAGCTCATGTTGGTCTGTGGCGGCCTGCTGATCGGCGGTGCGCTTGGCAATGTGGTGGACCGCGTGTTGTACGGATATGTGCTGGATTTTCTGAACATGTCCTGCTGTGGTTTCGACAACCCCTATGTGTTCAATCTGGCCGATGTATTCATATTCGCAGGTGCGTTCGGGTTGGTGCTGTTTGATAGGAAAAAGCCCTCGTGACGCGGGTTTGGAAATACGATAAAAGCGCCTGAAACAGGCTGGAGACTTTCATGCGGTTGCCGCGTTCCATATTTGTTGTGACTATGAGTCTTGCGGTTGCGGGATGTTCGGATATCGGTCTGCGCCACCTCGAGCCGCCGGGCCCGGGCCCGGACGAGTTTGCGATTCTGCCGGTCAAACCTCTGACCCAGCCCGAGAACTACAACTCTTTGCCCGCACCGACACCGGGTGGCACCAACCTGACCGATGCCAATCCCACAGGGGATGCTATTGCCGCGCTGGGCGGGAATCCGGCTGCTTCGAATCCAAATACCGCTGTGCCTGCCTCTGATGGCGCGCTTGTCACGGCCTCCAGCCGATATGGCGTTCCGTCAAACACACGGCAGGTCGTCAACCAAGAAGATGCGGATTTCCGCAAGCGTCAGGGGCGTTGGACCCGTCTGCGGCTGTTCAACGTAGACCGATATTCGCAGGTTTACCGTCGCTGGGCTATAGATCCGAACAAGCAAACCCAGGCTGCGCGGAACGCTGGGATCGAAACGCCATCGGCGCCGCCGGTCAATGAATAATTCTTAACTTTCCGTCATCGGGGTTGAACCCGGGCGGCACCACCGTAGTTTGAACACCAGAAACGAAACGGAGGATGCCCCATGGTTCGGGCTCTGGCACTGTCGGCTGCTCTGATCGCCGCCACCCCGGTTTTTGCCGAAGATGGGCACGAGGCGGTCACCACCTTTACGCTGGATAACGGTATGGACGTTGTCGTGATCGAGGATCACCGCGCCCCAGTCGTGCAGCACATGGTCTGGTATCGCGCCGGATCGGCGGATGAGCCGGTTGGTTCGTCCGGTGTGGCGCATTTTCTGGAACACCTGTTGTTCAAGGCCACCGACACGCTGGAGGCGGGCGAGTTTTCTGCCACCGTCGCGGCCAATGGCGGCAATGACAACGCGTTCACCTCGTATGATTACACGGCCTATTTTCAGCGTGTCGCTGCCGACCGGCTTGAGCTGATGATGCGGATGGAGTCAGACAGGATGCGCAATATCCGCCTGTCCGATGACGACATCGCCACCGAGCGCGACGTGATCCTGGAAGAACGTAACCAGCGTACCGAAAACAACCCGCGCGCCCTGTTCGGTGAACAGGTCAGCGCGGCGCAATACCTCAACCACCGCTATGGTGTCCCCGTTATCGGTTGGAAACATGAGATGGAAACGCTGGACCTGGACGATGCACTGTCCTTCTATCAGATCCACTATTCGCCAAATAACGCCATCCTGGTGGTGACCGGCGATGTTGAGCCAGACGAGGTCAAATCCCTGGCCGAGCAATATTACGGGGTAATCCCGGCAAACCCGGACCTGCCCGAACGGGTGCGATCACAGGAGCCGCCACAAACCGCTGAACGCCGTCTGACCTTTAAGGATGCGCGCGTATCGCAGCCCTATGTTCAGCGCAGCTATCTTGCACCCGAACGGGACGCAGGTGCGCAGGAAAAAGCCGCCGCCCTGTTCCTTCTGGCTGAACTACTGGGGGGCAGCACGACGTCGTACCTGAATGAAAAACTGCAGTTCGAGCAGCAAAAGGTCGTCTATACCGGCGCGTTCTACCGTGGCGTGTCGCTTGACGATACCACATTTGATCTGCTGGTTGTTCCGGCCGAAGGCGTGTCGCTGCAAGAGGCCGAGGATGCGATGGATCAGGCCGTGACCGATTTCATCGCCGAAGGTGTGAACGAAGAGGATCTGGATCGGATCAAAATGCAGCTGCGCGCCGCGCAGACCTATGCGCGTGACAATGTGGACGGGATCGGCAATCGCTATGGCCGTGCCCTGACCAGCGGGCTGACGGTCGAAGATGTACAGGCTTGGCCTGATGTCCTGCAGGCGGTGACCGGTGATCAGATCATCGCCGCCGCGCGCGAAGTGCTGCAGCCTGAAACCTCGGTCACGGGCTGGCTGATGCGAGACGATGAGGTAACGCAATGAAGCGGATATTTGTAACTCTGATTGCTTTGGTCATCGCAGTTCCTGCATGGGCCGAGATCGAGATTGAAGAAGTCACCTCGCCGGGTGGCATCACCGCATGGCTGGTCGAGGATCACTCGATCCCCTTCACCGCCCTGGAGCTGCGGTTCCGCGGTGGCACGTCGCTGGACGACCCGACAAAGCGCGGCGCGGTGTATCTGATGAGCGGCCTGATCGAAGAAGGCGCAGGCGAGATGGATGCCCGCACCTATGCGCGCGAGCTGGAATCTCTGGCCGCGTCGTTCGGGTATAGCGCCTCGGACGATTCAGTGTCGATCTCGGCACAGTTTCTGACCGAAAACAGGGATGAGGTGATTGACCTGTTGCGGACCACGATTCACGAACCGCGTTTCGATCAGGATGCTGTAGACCGTGTTCGCGCTCAGGTTCTGTCGGGTCTGCGGTCAGATCAGACCAGCCCCAGTGACATTGCCGGGCGCAGCTTCGCGGAAATGGCCTATGGCGATCACCCCTACGGTTCCGAAGGTAAGGGCACGATCGAAAGTGTCAGTGCCTTGACCCGCGATGATGTGGTCACGGCATATGAGAACGTGTTTACCAAGGATCGTCTGTATGTAGGCGCGGTCGGCGATATCACCCCAGAGGAACTGGGCGCGGTGCTGGACGAGCTCTTGCTTGATCTGCCGGATACCGGCAAACCGATCCCTAAGCGGGCCGATGTGACGATCACTGGCGGAGTGAGCGTGATCGAGTTCGATACGCCGCAATCGGTGGCTCTGTTCGGCCATGCCGGGATCGACCGCGACGACCCGGATTTCTTTTCCGCCTATCTGTTGAACCACATTCTTGGCGGCGGGGGTTTCGAAAGCCGCCTGATGCAGGAAGTGCGCGAAAAACGCGGTCTGACCTATGGCGTGGCGACCTATCTGGTGCCAAAGGATCTGGCCTCTGTGTATCTTGGGTCGGTGTCCTCTGCCAATGACCGTATCGCCGAAGCCGTTGATGTGATCCGCAACGAATGGGCGCGCGCCGCATCCGAAGGGGTCACTCAGAAGGAGTTGGACGACGCCAAGACCTATCTGACCGGTGCCTATCCGCTGCGCTTTGATGGCAACAGCCAGATCGCCGGGATCATGGTGGGTATGCAGATGGAGGATTTGCCTATCGACTATATCGCCACACGCAATGACAAGGTAAATGCAGTGACGCTCGAGGATGTGAACCGGGTGGCGTCCGAACTGCTGGACCCAGATGGTTTGCACTTTACCATCGTTGGCAAACCCGAAGGTCTGGACGGCTGACCCTTAGGCCGCTGCAGGTCTTCTCTGGGCCTGCAGCGTGTGCTTGTTGCTGTTCAACAGCTTTTGCCGTGTATGTCGGAAATGCGCTGCTTTCAATGCATCGTCGATATGGCGGCTCCGCCGCAGCAAGCGCATCAGGCTGATATTGTCGAAGACCAGGCATTTAGTGGGTTCGGTGGCTATTACCGTGGCTGTGGCAGGCAGCCCAAGGCCAAAGGTCAGCTCTCCCAAAATCTCATCTTCGCCACATTGGTTGATGACCCGGCCGTTTTTCAGGATCGTGGTCCGCCCCTTTAAGACAAAGCCCAAAAAGTCGGTTGTCTTGCCTTCTTCGATCAGGATGTCACCGTTTTCATAGGTCTTGACGGCGGCGGTGTTCAACAGTTTCCGGGCTTGGTGGGGTTTCAGCGATTCAAGGTGCAGGGCGATGAACTGACGTTCGTCATCTGAGAACCGAAGCAAATGCCGGGACAGAAACCCGCGCAGCAAGCCCAGGATCGAGATCGAGATATAGGCCAGCTGAATGATCGAGCCCGCCAGATTGAACTCTTCCGACATGCTGAATAGAACACATCCGGCTGCGGCGATCACAAGCAGGGGGTAGAGGCTGCCGTTGCCCCGGATGATCCCCATCTGCAGCAGAAAGTAGCTGGTGATGTAGAGGCCCGCGCCAAAGACGCCGATCATCGTGGCGACCTGTACCAGTTCAGGAAACTCGTATGGAAAACTCAGCATGGACCGATCCAACCTTGTTAAGACTGGGTCCAAGCTGAGGGATAGTGGCGGCGCTGTATATGAACAATGTCACATGTTAATCATCGTTATGTTCATTCAATGATCACTCTATGCAGCAGCGCGCCATCTGTACCCGAACAAACTGTTTGCACCCTGGGTTTTCCAGGGCTGGGGCCCTACTCGCCGTAGGGCACCCAGATGTTTTTAACCTCGGTCGCAGCCTGCAGGAAGCGGCGAGTCTGATCCTCGTGCCAGTCGGTTGCCATGGCGTTATTAACCCAACTCCGTTTCAGGTTCCCGGCCGAAGCCCGCTCGATCTCGGCCGACAGATCGGTAGACGAGAATGACCAGATCGCATCCACATTCAGATGCGAAGCCAGCGGCTTCGCCAGTTCCGTGTGGCTGCCAGTCAGGATGTTGACCACGCCAGCGGGCACGTCCGAGGTTTCGAGGATTTGGTAGAAATCCGTCGCCGCCAGCGGGTAAGGCTCGCTTGCCGCAAGAACCACCCGGTTGCCCATCGCAACCGCAGGCGCCATGGCCGAGACCAGACCCAGCAGCGGCGCCTCGTCAGCACAGAGCGCGCCGATCACGCCGACAGGTTCTTTCATGGCAATGGCCACGCCCCGGATCGGAACGCCGTGCACCTGGCCGTCATACTTGTCGGCCCAGGCAGCGGCGGTGAACAGGCGCTGGATCGCGGCTTCGACCTCTTTCGCACCGTCTTTCCTTCCGGTCATGGCATCAAGGCGCGCAGCGAATTCACCCGCGCGGGCCGAGAGGTTTTCGCCGATGTAATACAGGATCTGTGCCCGCAGATGGCCGGTGGTCTTGGACCAACCCTTGGCCCCCGCTGCGGCCTCGACCGCGTTGCGGACGTCTTTGCGGTTGGCCAGACCCACATGGCCCAGCAGTCCAGACTTGCCCCAGACGGGTTTCGAATATCCGCTGTCAGGACGGGCCTGTTTGCCGCCTACATACATTTTAGCAGTACGGTCAATCGGATCGACCGGGGCACCTTCGCCCATCGCGGCCTCGGCCTTGGCCAATGGTTTGCCTTTGCCTTTGGGCTTGGTGTAAGCGGTCAGACCTTCCCAGCCACCTTCGCGGCCAAAGCCGCTTTCGCGCACACCGCCGAACCCGGCTGCGGCATCGAACAGATTGGTGGCATTCACCCAGACAACGCCCGCGACCAGCTTCGGTGCGATATCCAGTGCAAGGTTCACGTTCTCGGTCCATACCGTCGCCGCCAGCCCGTAACGGGTGTTGTTGGCCAGCTCAACCGCCTCTTCCGGAGTACGGAAGGTCGAGGACACCAGCACCGGACCGAAAATTTCCTCCTGCATCAGTTGATCGGAGGTTTCGAGGCCCGAGATCAGCGTTGGCGGGTAGAAACAGCCATTTTCGGGCAGCGCGCCAGCCGCCTGATAAACGTGACCCGCGGTGTTGCTGTCGACCATGCTCTTGATGGTCTGCAACTGGACCGGGTCGACCACAGCACCCACGTCGATGCATTTGTCCAATGGATCACCGATGCGCAGAGTGTCCATTCGGGCGCGCAGTTTCTCGTGGAACCGATCGGCGATGCCTTCCTGAACCAACAGACGCGAACCCGCGCAACAAACCTGACCCTGATTAAACCAGATCGCGTCGACCAGCCCTTCGATGGCGGAATCGATATCGGCGTCGTCAAAGACGATATAGGCGGACTTGCCGCCCAACTCCAAAGTCAGCGCCTTACCCGAACCGGCGGTCGCCTCACGGATGCGCCGCCCCACTGCGGTTGAGCCGGTAAAGGCGATCTTGTCCACGTCCGAGGCCACGATCATCTCACCCACCGCGCCATCGCCCGTGACGATGTTGACCACACCCTTGGGCAGCCCGGCCTGTGAGCAGATATCGGCAAACAGCAGCGCGGTCAGAGAGGTATATTCGGCAGGTTTCAGAACGACCGTGTTACCCATGGCCAGCGCCGGAGCAATCTTCCAAGCCAGCATCAGCAGCGGGAAGTTCCAAGGAACGATTTGTCCACACACTCCCAGCGCTTCGGCGTTGGGTAGTTCGCTTTCCATCAACTGCGCCATGCCGGCGTGGTAGTAAAAGTGACGCTGTACCAGAGGGATGTCGATGTCGCGCGATTCACGGATCGGCTTGCCGTTATCCAAGCTTTCCAGCACTGCAAACAGGCGCGAGTGCTTCTGCAGCAGGCGCGCGATGGAATAGAGGTAGCGCGCACGACCCGCACCGCCCATCTTCTCCCATTTTGGCTGCGCCTTGCGGGCGGCGGATACGGCGGCGTCGACATCGGCTTGCTTGGCCTGGGTCAGCTTGGCCAAAACTTCTCCGGTCGCCGGGTTGCGGCTGTCGAACCCCTTGCCCGGTTTGGTGAAGGCCCCGTCGATATAGTGACCAAATTTGTCACCCTGATCGACCAGCCAGGCCAGCGCTTCGGCTGAGCTTTCGGGGGCAGGGCCGTATTCCATGGTCTCGAAAATCTCTTTGACTGTCATTGTTTTCGTCCTCAGCCCATCGAGTGCCTGTAACCGGCGGAATAAGCACCCGTTACGAAATGTTCTAGCTGCCGTTCGATATCGCCCAACAGCGACGACGCGCCAAAGCGAAACAGGTCCGGCTCCAGCCAACGGTCGCCCAACTCATCCTTGATCAGCGACAGGTAAACTAGTGCGTCCTTGGCTTTGGAAATCCCGCCTGCGGGTTTATATCCGACACGATACCCGGTGCGGTCATAGTATTCGCGGATCGCCCGGATCATAACCAGCGACACGGGCAGCGTGGCGTTGACGCTTTCCTTACCGGTCGAAGTTTTGATGAAATCCGCCCCCGCCATCATGCAGACCAGCGAGGCGCGCGCCACGTTGCGTAGGCTGCCCAGTTCGCCGGTTGCAAGGATGGCTTTGACATGCGCGTCGCCACAAGCCACGCGGAACGCTTTCATCTCGTCATACAAGGCCTGCCAGTCGCCCGACAGCACATGACGCCGAGAGATTACGATGTCGATTTCCTCGGCTCCGGCTTTGACGCTTTCTTCGATCTCGGCCACGCGCAGGTGGAACGGGGACAAGCCTGCAGGGAATCCGGTCGATACGGCGGCCACCGGAATCCCGGTGCCCCTCAGCGCATCCACAGCGGTTTCGATCATGTCGTGATAGACACAGACCGCGCCTGTGGTGATCGGTGGCATGTCCAACGCCTGAAGTGTTGCAGAAGCCACGGGTTGCCGCGCTTTGGCGCACAGGCGCCGGACACGGCCGACGGTATCGTCTCCCGATAGGGTGGTCAGGTCGATCAGGGTGATCGCCTTGAGCAGCCACGCCGCCTGGTAGTCCTTTTTCACCGAGCGCCGACCCGGCAGGGTGGCTGCGCGGCGCTCAACGGCCGAGGTGTTGACCTGTACGGCCCGCACCCAATCCAGATCAAGCTCCATTCCAGGGTTCCGGGGCTCGGTCACTTGCGGCAGATGCGCGGTGCGCACGGGGCTTTCTGAGCTCTGCGTTTCCATTTTCACATCCTTTGGGAGGTTTGTATCAAATTCGCACGGGTAAGATGCAAATGGAAGGCCATCCGGCATTGGAAGGGTAAATTTTTTGACCAAATGGACAAAATAGGTGTTTTCTTGCGAATAATTCTCAATAGCATTGACTTAGTTGCGAGCGGTTCTCATATTCATCTTAGCAAGATACCATTTCCGGGGTCTGATATGATTCGTCGTAGTTTCCTTGCAGCGCTGGCATTCGCCGCTGTATTCCCATTCTCGGCCTGGGCCGATGCGCCGCTGAAAGTGGTGGCCACGACCGGTATGATTGCCGATGCCGCCCGTCAGGTCGGAGGTGATCAGGTCGAGGTGAAGGGCCTTATGGGCCCCGGCGTCGACCCGCATGCCTATCGTCAGACCCGCAGTGATATCGTCGCTATGACCAGGTCCGATCTGATCCTGTGGCATGGTCTGTATCTTGAGGCGCAGATGGAAGAGTTCTTCCATGACCTAGGGCGTAAACGCATGGTCGTTGCGGTAGCCGAAGGCGTTGATAAGTCAAAGCTGCACGCGCATGACAATTATGCTGACAAATACGATCCCCATCTTTGGATGAGCCCGGCCCTGTGGCGCGATGTCGTGGTCGAGGTGCAAAAAGCCCTGACACAAGCGCGCCCCGAGGCCGCGGACACCTTTGCGGCAAACGCAGAGGCCTTTCTTGCGCAGATCGCGGAACTGGAGACTTATGGCAAGCAAGTGCTTGCAGCGGTCCCGGAAAACAACCGTGTTCTGGTGACGGCACATGATGCCTTTGGGTATTTCGGTGCTGAATACGGGTACGATGTGCTTGGAATTCAGGGCATTTCAACCCAATCCGAGGCGGGATTGAACCGGATTAGCGAATTGGTCGATACGCTGGTTGACCGGCAACTGACGGCAGTTTTCGTGGAAAGCTCGGTCTCGGATCGGTCGATGCGTGCGCTGATCGAGGGCGCAGCGGCCAGGGGACATCAGGTCGAAGTCGGTGGACAGCTTTATTCGGACGCGATGGGCGAGCCCGGCACCTATGAGGGTACCTACATCGGGATGCTGGATCACAATATCACAGTAATCGCAGGCGCTCTGGGGGCTGATATTCCCAAAACTGGCATGAGCGGCAATCTGTCGGCGGGGTTTTAAGAGATGCTGGAACTGGCGGCACATCAGGGCATCCCCCTTCCGGAAAACGACATTGGAAAAAGCCCGCTGGCCATTCGTGGCCTGACCGTCTCGTACGGGCAGAAGCCGGCAGTTTTCTCGGTTGATATGACCGTGCAACCGGGTGCCATGACAGCGATCATCGGGCCAAACGGTGCTGGTAAATCGACCCTGTTGAAGGCGGCTTTGGGGATTGTCTCACCCCTGTCCGGTCAGGTGACGGTGTTTGGCGATCGGCTGGATCGACAGCGGTCCCGGATCGCATATGTGCCGCAGCGGGCCAGCGTGGACTGGGACTTCCCGACGCGCGTGATTGACGTTGTTCTGATGGGCTTGTCGCGCGAACTGGGGCTGTTGGGACGGGTGCGCGCCCGGCATAAGGCGCAGGCGATGGATTGCCTGCACCGTGTAGGGATGCGTGACTTTGCCGACCGGCAGATCGGCCAGTTGTCAGGCGGCCAGCAGCAGAGGGTCTTTCTGGCGCGCGCCTTGGCGCAGGCCGCCGATCTGTATCTGCTGGACGAACCTTTTGCCGGGGTTGATGCGGCAACGGAAAAGGCCATCATTTCCGTCCTGAAATCGCTGAAAGAGGCGGGCAAGACCGTGGTTGCGGTGCATCATGACCTGGCGACCGTCACCGACTATTTCGACCATGTTTTCCTGATCAACACGCGCAAAGTCGCCGAGGGGCCCGTGGCCGAGGCTTTTACGGCCAAGACATTGCAATCTGCCTATGGCGGCCGTCTGGCTACGGCGCAGATCGACCAGATCTCACGCGCGCTGGGGTGAGTCATGCATTGGGATGCTCTGACCCTTCAGCTTGGCTATAACGCCACGCTGGTCGCAATCGGCGCCAGCCTGCTGGGCATTTCCGCCGGGGTGACCGGAACATTTCTGTTCTTGCGCAAACGTGCACTGGTCAGCGATGCGATCAGCCATGCGACATTGCCGGGTGTGTGTCTGGCCTTTATGGTGCTTGTGGCCCTCGGTGGGGACGGCAGAAACCTGATCGGCCTGCTCGTCGGGTCGGCAATATCCGCTTGGATCGGCCTTTTATGTATGAACTGGCTGACGCGGCACACGCGGCTGGCCGAGGATGCCGCGATCGGAGCGGTCCTATCTGTATTCTTTGGTTTCGGCATTGTGCTGCTGACGGTGATCCAGACCATGGGTGTGGGCCGACAGGCGGGGCTTGAAGGGTTTCTGCTGGGCTCTACCGCTGGGATGCTTTGGGCAGATGCGATGATCATTGCGATCGGAGGCGCGGCAACGCTGGCGCTTGTCATGATTATCCGCCGTCCAATGACGATCGTGGCCTTTGACCCTGAATTTGCAGCAGCTAGGGGCCTGCCGGTGCATCGCATCGACCTTGCAATGATGGGTCTGGTTATGGCCGTCACAGTGGTTGGCCTGAAAGTTGTCGGGTTGATCCTGATCGTTGCGCTTTTGATCATTCCGCCGGTGACAGCCCGGTTTTGGACTGAGCGGTCCGAAAGAGTAGTGTTGCTGGCGGGTCTGATCGGGGGCGTCTCGGGTTATATCGGTGCGGCGCTGTCGGCGGCGGCTCCCAATCTGCCGACGGGTCCGCTTATCGTTCTTGTCAGTTTTGCCGTGTTTGTCCTGTCGTTGCTGTTGGCGCCGGTTCGCGGTGTTCTGGCGGCGGTGTTGCGGCACCTGCAATTCCAGCGTCGGGTTCATATCCGGCAGGGCTTGCTTGCGTTGGCACAAGGGCAGAAAATCTATGAGCCGCTGACCCTGCGTTTGTTACGCCGGGCCGGGTTGGCCCGCCCCGACGGCGTGGCAACCGAGGCTGGCAAGGCCCGCGCCGCCAAAGCCCTGCGCGACGAAAAGCGGTGGGAGGTTGTTCGCACGGACCAGGCCCACGAAGCAACGGCGGCGCTTTATGACGGGCTGCGCGATATCGAAACCGTGCTGACCCGCGACCAGATTACCGAAATCGACCGGCAGATCGGTGGCCCGCAGGGGGTAGCAACATGAGCGGCGAAGAATTCGTTCCACTGTCTCTGACACCGCTGCTGATCGGGACATTTGCGGCCATTGCCTGCGCCCTTCCGGGAAACTTTCTGGTTCTGCGCAAACAGGCGCTGATCGGGGATGCCATCAGCCATGTGGTGCTGCCGGGTATCGTGGTTGCCTTTCTTCTGACCGGCGCGATCTCGACCTGGCCGATGATGCTGGGCGCGGCGGGTGCTGCCGTGGTTGCCGTTGTGATGATTGAGGCGATCCGCAGGCTGGGTCAGATCGAACCCGGTGCGGCAATGGGCGTGGTCTTTACTACCCTATTTGCGGCGGGCGTTCTTTTGTTGGAGCAGACGGACACCTCGACCGTGCATCTGGATGTGGAACACGCGCTGTATGGCAATCTCGAAAGTCTGATCTGGCTGGACGCAACGGGATGGGCCTCGCTGCGGGACCCGGCCGCGCTTGCGGGGTTGCCCCCGGAATTGCCGCGTATCGCGCTGACGCTTGCGGGGGTTTCGCTGTTTACCTGGGTATTCTGGCGACCATTGAAGATTTCGACCTTTGACGAAGGTTTTGCCAGCACGATTGGTATTCGGACCGGTCCTTTGGGGTTTGCGCTGGTGATCACAGCGGCGATAGCTGCCGTCGCAGCCTTCGACGCGGTTGGCTCGATCATCGTGATCGCCATGTTCATCTGCCCCCCCGCTGCGGCGCGGTTGATGACCAACCGATTGGAAACTCAAATCGCATGGAGTGTTGTATTTGCCGTGGTTTCGGCGGTGATGGGCTATGTTCTGGCGGGCTATGGCCCATTATGGCTGGGTGCCCGCGATGCCGTGAGTGCCGCCGGAATGATCGCAACGGTATCGGGTGTGATTCTGGCGCTTGCGGCTGTTTTCGGCCCCTGCCGGACCCGCGCCGGCGCTCCAGGCACTGTCTGATCCGGCAAATTCCTGCTGTTGGCTGATGCCGTATTTCGGCTGAACTTTGCCAACTCGAACAGCACGGCCAGAGTTAATGAGCCTTAATCTGCAGATCGTGCTAAGGTTGTTGTATTGTTAAGTAACTGACCACCACTCACCCCGGCTTGTTCGGGCAATCGTGATCAAGGTCGTCGCCTTGCAGGCCGACATGGCGCGATTGTCCGAACGCCCCCCTCTTGCACAAAATCTGAATACCATAGCGGTGGCAGAATCGTGTGCGCATGTGCTAGGTCTAGGGGTATGGAGCAGGCAAACCCCAATATCAGCGAGTTTCGACCGGTAATTCGGCAGTTGGACGATGCTGCAATCAACCGGATCGCAGCCGGCGAAGTGGTTGAGCGACCGGCCTCTGCGGTCAAGGAATTGATCGAGAACGCCATTGATGCAGGTGCCACGCGGGTTGCGATAGAGATCGCCGATGGGGGCAAGACGCTGATTCGCGTCACCGATGACGGCTGTGGTATTGCGGCGACGGACTTGCCGTTGGCTTTGTCCCGCCACGCAACCTCGAAAATCGACGGGTCGGATCTGCTGAACATTCATACTTTCGGATTTCGCGGTGAGGCGTTGCCGTCGCTGGGCGCGGTCGGGCGTTTGACCATAACCAGTCGTGTTCCGGGGGCGGATGCGGCGCAGATTCAGGTCGCTGGTGGCACAATGTCCGCGGTGAAACCCGCGGCTCTGCGCGCGGGTACCGTGGTCGAGTTGCGCGATCTGTTCTTTGCCACGCCTGCGCGTCTGAAATTCATGCGTACCGACCGCGCCGAGACGCAGGCCATCGCCGATACGGTTAAACGTCTGGCCATGGCCGAGCCCTCGGTCACCTTTACCCTGCGCGATGTCTCGGGCAGCGGCGAGGGGCGCGTAACCTTCCGTGCTGACCGCGAGAATGGTGATCTGTTTGACGCGTTGCATGCCCGACTGGCCCGCGTGATCGGGCGCGAGTTTGCCGAGAACGCGTTGCAAATTGACGCAACGCGTGAGGGTATCCGGTTGTATGGCTATGCCGCTCTGCCGACCTATTCTCGGGGCGCAGCGGTGGCCCAGTACCTGTTCGTCAATGGACGGCCTGTGCGTGACAAGATGCTGACCGGTGCATTGCGGGCGGCCTATTTCGACTTTCTCAGCCGTGATCGACATCCGGCGGCGGCTCTGTTCATCGACTGTGATCCGACGCTGGTGGATGTGAACGTGCACCCCGCGAAATCCGAGGTCCGGTTCCGCGATCCCGGCGTCGCACGCGGGCTGATCGTCTCGGCCCTGCGGCACGCACTGGCCGAAGCGGGGCACCGGGCGTCCTCGACCGTCGCAAACGCGACGCTTGGCGCGATGCGACCCGAGCCGTCTCACTCCACCCCGGCGCGGGTCTACCAGATGGACCGCCCTTCACCCGCCGCGCGCCAGATGGCCTATCAGGCGCAGGCACCGGGCTTTGCTGAACTGACCCGCGATTACAGCGGCAGCGTGGTCGAGCCGGTCGCGGAATCTGTTTCCGAGGCGCCGGTAGAAGACCTGCCTTTGGGGGCTGCACGCGGGCAGGTGCATGAAAACTACATTATCGCCCAGACCGCTGATGGTATGGTGATTGTCGATCAGCACGCCGCGCATGAGCGGTTGGTCTATGAAAAGCTGAAAGCCCAGATGGCGGCGAACGGCGTGGCGGCGCAGGCGCTGCTGATCCCCGAGATCGTAGAGTTGTCTGAAGGCGACTGCGCGCGACTTATGGCGGTGGCAGATGACCTTTCTCGCTTTGGCCTGACGCTCGAGCCCTTCGGCGGCGGTGCGGTTGCCGTGCGTGAAACCCCGGCCATTCTGGGTGAGGTCAACGCCCGCGCAATGATTCTGGATATTCTGGATGAGCTGTCCGATCAGGGTGAAAGCCAGATGGTGCAGGCGCGGATTGAGGCGATCCTCAGCCGTGTCGCCTGTCACGGTTCGATCCGCTCGGGCCGCCGAATGCGGGCCGAGGAAATGAATGCCCTGCTGCGCGAGATGGAGGCAACGCCTCATTCCGGCCAATGCAACCACGGGCGGCCAACCTATGTGGAACTGAAACTGGCCGATATCGAACGATTGTTCGGACGCAGTTGATCCCGCGGGGTGCGCGGGCTATGAAGAATAAAACAAGAACACCCGAGGCGATATGATCGAGATTGCAGGAACCCAATTTGCATTGAACAACCCCGTGATTCTGATCGTTGGCGGGGTGGTGGCATTGATCCTGTTGCTGCTGTTCCTGTCTTTGCGAGCGGCCAACCGGTCAGCCAGGATGGCCGAGCCACTGTCGCGGCAAATGGCGCATCTGGGTCAGCATGTTCAGCAGTTGGGACAAGGACAAGAGCAGCTGCGCGGTGGTCTGCAGCATGTCTCGGACACGCAGGCCAATGCGCAGCTGCAGGTGATCCAGACGGTTGAATCCCGCCTGTCTTCGGTGCAGCAGCAGATGAACGATCGGCTGGCAGATAATGCGATGAAATCCGCACGTGCGCTGGCCGAGATGCAGGAGCGGATGAAGGAATCGCTGCACGGCTCGTCGAAACAGACGGCGACGTCACTGACCCAGTTGCAGGAGCGCCTGGCGGCCATCGACAAGGCGCAGGATAACATCACCAAACTGTCGGGCGATGTGCTGTCGCTTCAGGATATTCTGTCGAACAAACAGACGCGCGGTGCGTTCGGAGAGATTCAGTTGAACGATATCGTCTCCAAGGCGTTGCCCTCGGACAGTTTCAAGCTGCAGGCGACCTTGTCGAACGGGCGTCGGGCGGATTGCTTGATCCACCTGCCCAACCCACCTGGCCCCATTGTGATCGACAGCAAATTCCCGTTGGAAGCGTATGAGGCGCTGATCGGGTCGACCAATGATACGGAGCTGAAAGCGGCGGTGCAGATGTTCCGAACAACTGTGCGCAAGCATATCAACGACATCTCCGAGAAGTACATTCTGGACGGGGAAACCGCCGATGGCGCGTTGATGTTCCTACCTTCCGAAGCGGTTTATGCCGAGTTGCACGCCAAGTTTCCCGAATTGGTGCAGGAGAGCTTTACCAAACGCGTTTGGATCGTCTCGCCCACCACCTGCATGGCAACGCTGAACACGATGCGCGCGATCCTGAAGGACGCAAGGATGCGGGAACAGGCGGGTGCTATCCGCAAAGAGCTGGGTCTGCTGCACAAGGATGTAGATCGCCTGGGCGATCGGGTTTCCAATCTGGACCGTCATTTCGGGCAGGCGGCCAAGGATATCTCGGAAATCAAGATCAGCGCTGAAAAAGCCGGGCGCCGGGCGCAGCGACTGGACAATTTCGATTTCGAAGAGATCGCACCTGACGACACGCCGGGCGTTGTACCGCTGGCGCGGCACGAAATCTGACAAGCCGTTCGATGCGACATTGGCCGGATTTGGCCAGCGCACCGCGTCAGGTCCCAGAGATCAGATACGCAGGAAGGGCTGGAACAAGCGGGGCATGAGCTTGGTGAATTTTAGCGGCGCGTCGGTAACGGCCAGACAGATGCAATCTGCGGTAATGTCTGCGGTCGGGGTGTGATGCAGATCTTCATCGGCAATCTCGACATCGCCGCGTGCAAAGTGATCAACTTCATCCGAGAAAGCACCCTGCAGAACCAAGGTCAATTCCATACCGTTATGGCTGTGATCCGGAACTGCGGTTCCGGCCGGAATGAACAGCAGACGTGCCGAAGCGTCGCCGCTCGTCGGCAAGATAGCTTGTCTGACGCCCATTCCGATGGGCCGCCATCGGATGTCATTGACAGTGCCGCCGACGTAGTCCTGCAGGGGGGCAGGTAGGACGGCGCAGCCCTTGTTCACGGGCTTGGGGGTCGGTGCGCCTTGGGCGATCAGCGCCATCGTCGCAGCCAGCGCGCTGTCGCGCATTTGGGCAGGATAGGGCAGCTCGTCCAGTATCTGTCCGCCCACCGCATCAAAGCTTTCAGCCTGCGCGCGGCAATGGTCACACAGCGACAGATGGGTCGCGACCATCAGATCGAACGCTTCGGGCAGGCTGCCGGCGGCATATGCCATCAGCAGATCTTCCGTCAGGTGATGCTTAATCTGTTTGCTCATCGTCTCTGTCTCAGTTCATTGCGTGGCGCAGGCGATCCAGCGCCAGCCTAATTCTTGATTTGATCGTTCCCAGAGGCAACCCAGTCTGAGATGCAATTTCCCGGTGACTCAGGTCTCCGAAATAGGCCTTTTCGATCAAGTCTCTTTGCGCGTCAGGCAACGCCTTCAAGGCAGTGCGCAGCTGCGCGGTTTCTTGTTGCAAGACGATCACGTCGTCCTGATCAGGTTCGGACTCGGGGCCCCAGCCCAGTTCTTCCGGTTCGGGGCGCCGTTGCTTGCGCAGGGCGTCGATGCGTTTGTTCCGTGCGATGGTGAACACCCATGTGGCCACCGTTGCCCGGGTCGGATCGAACAGATGGGCCTTGTGCCACAAGGTCGCCATCACCTCTTGCGCACATTCCTCGGACATGGTCGCGTCCGAGCCCGACTTCATCAGGAACGCCTTGATCCGCGGCGCAAAATGCTGGAACAGCTCGGCAAAAGCCGCCTGATCCTGCACATCCCGAATGCGCCTGACATGGTCCACCCACTCAATCCTGGTGTCGCAACTGCTTTGTGTTCCGTTCACCTGTTTACCCTTGATGCGTTTTCTTGCGCGCCATGGCTTGAGGACGGCGGGTGTAGCCGCCGGCTCGTCCAAGGTCACGGTGTCTATCTCGGTAAACATAACCACAATACGGTTGGTGTCCCAAGCCGGATCACTCTGAAGCGATATTTTTGATCCAATCCTGGCTGGATGCCGTATTCTAAGTAACAGAAACCTTCAGAAAACCACGCCCCTCCGGGCGGTTACAAGCGGGTCGGACCATATCGAATGACACAGACCGTTGATCATGTTGCGGGCCATACCTTTCACGGGCGCAAGGGGGCGATCGAAAACGCCTTCCGCTATTCGGTCGACTACATTCTTCTGAACCCCGAATGTGATCTGACCACTCCGGCGCTATTTTCGGTGAACCGGGCCAACCTTACCAGCTGGCGGTCGCAGGACCACGGGGGGGCGCCGGGCCAAGGCGGCGCTGCCGCCTGGCTGCGCGCCCAGTTCGATCAGATGCAGGTGGCGCAACCGGCGCGCCTGATGTTGCTGACCCAGCCCCGGGTTTTGGGTCATGTCTTCAACCCGGTCAGCTTCTGGTTCTGTTTCGATGGGCAGGGTGCGCTCTATGCGGTTGTGGCCGAGGTGACCAATACCTATGACACGCGCCACAGCTATCTGTGCCACAAGCCCGGCTTTTCACCCATCAAGGCAACCGACAGGATGGTGGCCGACAAGCTGCTGCATGTCTCACCCTTCCAGAAAATCGAAGGAAGTTACACCTTCCGGTTCGACTATCGCCCCGAACGTGTTGGCGTTTGGATCGACTATACCCGCCCCGAGGGCGGTTTGATCGCCACCCTGACCGGGACACGCCGTCCGCTGACCAACCGGGTGATCCTGTGGTCGCTGCTGCGCCGCCCATTTGGTGCGCGGCGAACCTTTGCGCTGATCATCTGGCAGGCACTTAAACTTTGGGTGAAAAAAGCCACCTTTCGCCCGTTCAGAACCGCACCGGTGCCGGATCAGCCGGTTTCGCGTGTGCGCCTGCGCTAACGCGTTTGTTCAAGATCAAAGACTCGGGCTCTGCCTAGTGGTTGTTTCATTCGAAACCCGCGAACACAGGAGATCGGACCATGTTGGAAATTTCGACAAGAAAAGTCGCTCAGGTTGCCCTGATGGGGCGCGAGCTGAACCGCGCCGAGGGCGAGCTGCGCGCCTTTATCGATCGCATGAGCGAGGATGAACAGGCCGAGTTGGTGGCCATCATGTGGATCGGGCGCGAAAGCTTTTTCGCCGAGGATCTGGCCGAGGCCATCGCCACCGCACGCGCCGAAGCCTCAACCCCCTGCGCCGATTACATGATCGGCACGCCGCACATGTCAGATCATCTGGAAAATGGTTTGGATGCGCTGGGGGTATCGGCGGAAGATGTGGAAAACGATCTGATGTAGGCGATTGCGCAACGGATCGAGGACAGAGTTTTCCACACCTTCTTGTCTGGCGGTTTAATCGGATAAAGGGATGGTCGTGGACAATTTCAGCCAGGTTTGATTTAGGTTCGGGTGAACTACTTTTGGTTGAATGAATGACATCCGATACCCCAGCTTCTTTGCGACACAGAAAATCGAAGCTCGCCCGTGTTCTAACCGGTATTGTCTTGATCGCAATTGCTGGGGTTTTGGTGCTAGGCCAAGAACGTAAAAAGCTGATGGCTACCTGCAACTTCAGTAAGGCTGACTTGGAAGACAAGTTGGCCGCCTGTGATACGTTGTTGGTATGGGCGGCATATAACCCGTCAACCCGGTCGCTGATCCATCGACACAAGATGCGGGCACATATGTGGAATAGAGACTGGGAGGCTGCCCAAAGCGAGGCTGATCTGGCTATTGCAGAAGACCCTGAAAGCCGCGTGCCGTGGCAGTGGAAGGCGCTGGCCCACGCCCGCGCCGAAGAATACCCAGCGGCGATGGAGGCAATTGAGGCCGCGCTGGAGATTGCCCCGGGTAATGACTATTCGCTAGAGACAAAAGCCAAACTCTTGCGCCGGATGGATCGGTTGTCAGAGGTTGAGCCTCTGGTTGAAGACGCCATAGCCAACCATAAAGTGGGCCCGTGGGCTTGGAGCTATGCTGGCTATTTCAGATTGCGGGCAAAGGAGTATAGACCCTCGGCTTTGGCCTTTTCCGAAGCGTTACATGCCGATCCACACAATGCATATGATCGCCGCAAGTTCCTTGAGGCCTGCCGACTTGCTGGCCCAGATTGCCCGCCTCTGTTTCCTGAAAAACGCGCGAGCTATGCTGAGCTTAGCTGCGAAGACATTGCATTGCAGTTTGCAGAGCAATATCCAGGTTTTCACAGCGGAGCTGGTTTTGATACGCCGTATGACCTGATCGACCAAGGTGATTGGCGTGCAAAGGTCCTGGTGCAGGTTGTTTACCTCGGCACAGCAATCGGATTCGAGCAGACTGCGTCAAAAGAATATGCAAATAGGTTGATAGTAGACAGCGCCATGTTTGAGTGTGTTTCGGGTGGCGAATATTACTTTTCGGGCTCGGATAAGGGCTCCGAAGAACACCGCTATGCAGCTGAACACTTGTTTGGACCGGAATTGCGTAGAAACCTTGTCGATCTCGCGTATACGCATCTGAATTGATGTACCAACCCGGCCAATCCAGGTTGGTGCGGGCTTAGTTTTCAGCCCGCGTGATCCACCACCTGCAGATGCTGCGCCAGCCGGTCAATTTCAGCCATCCAACTCTGCACCAGCTTTGGATCATTGGGGGCCGCATGAACGCCTGCCGGGATAGCGCGGTTCAAGACGGCTTCGACAGCCAGTGAAACCGGGACCGAGACCAGCCGCGCCATCGCCGTGCCGCGGTCGTCACCCCAGGCATCCATCACATAGGTTTTGTGCCAGACCGGAACGCCGTCTTTTTCTGCCTTCAGGCCCACACACAGAACCACACGGTCCGGCTCACCCTCGTCATAGGCGTTTTCGGCCCAGAACTGGTCCGACATCTCCTTCAGGCGTGCATCGCCTTCGGGGCCGGACAGGGTTTCGATTTCGGAAAACACACCCGACCAGGCGTCGGCCCAACCGTTCAGGCGCAGGGTACCGCGGACGAATTCCTTGACCGGCCAGTGATCCTCGAAATGGTACTGCGCCATGAACGGGATCGAGTCGCGGTTCGGGTAGACCTCAAAGCTTTCGGGTGTGGGCAGGGGGGCGATATAGCTGGTAATCGCATCCCATGGGCGCGCCACGTCCAGCGGAGCATAATTGCGAATTGATTTCGACGGTGAACGCAACGCCTTGAGCACACCCAGCGGTGACCAGCTGAACTTGTACCGGAACGGGTTCGGATGCTTGGGGATACCACCGCAATAAGAGATGAAACTCAGGTGGTTCTGCGGGTCGAACGCGTCCGAAGCGCGATACTCGTCGATCAGTGCATGAGCCATCAAGTGATCGATGCCCGGGTCCAACCCGACCTCGTTGACCAGCGCCACCCCGGCTTCGCGGGCCGCGTCGTCCAACGCGCGCATCTCGGGCGCGATATAGGAGGATGAGACGAAATTCGCCTGTTTCGCGATTGCAAGCTCGGCCAAGGGCACGTGCCAATCGCCGGGCAACATCGAAACGATGACATCGCCCTGTTCCAGCACCGCAGCCAAGGCGTCGATATCAAAAACGCGGATATCGCTGGTCAGGTCACCAACTTCGGCCTTGGCCTTTTCTATTGTCCGGTTCCAGACTGTGACCTTTTGCCCGCCTTCGATCAGGCGGCGTAAGCCGGGAATGGCCGACAGGCCGGTGCCACACCAGTGAATCGTCATGTGAAAACTCCTTTACGGCTGTTCAGCCAAACCTCAGTTTTGCAATCACGATCGCGCTGACAAGCAGGATCGAGATCACATTACCCAATATCAGCGGCCATGCCGCAATCATCACTCCGTAAATCAGCCACAGGCTCAACGTGGCCAGAATCAACAGGTTCGCCGGCATAGACAGATCCTTGGTCTCGCGGGAGCGCCAGGTCTTTAGGGTTTGAGGAAGCCAACATACAGTGCCTAGAACTGCTGCCGCGCCTCCGATCAGGTGTTCCATGCGTGGCTACTCCTAGACATGGTTGTCGAACGTCTCGCGGGCCCGGCCCCAGACGCCGCTGTCCAGATCGGTCAAGGTCAGCAGAGAAGGCAGAAGCTGTGCTGCATAATCTTCCGAGCTTTCGACCGGTAGCATCGACGGCAGATTGTCGATTGCAACTACATCAAGAACCGGATTGGTCGCCACGCGCAGGGCAGGTGCGTCCCAAGTGGTTGCTCGGTCATAAACCGGAACAGGGTTATAATCGCTGTCAGGGTCACAGGCGACATCGCCGATGGCGGTCAGCTTGCGGTCAGCGGCCAGTGCCTTATGCGGGACAAAAATCGGCGTACCTGGGCGCGCGAAGATACAGTTCAGGAACAGGTCGTGGTCGAGGATTTCAGGGAACGGCCCGCCGCTGGCGGTTTCGGCCATGTCCCACTTGGTGACACTGACACCCATCGCCGTGCAAAGGTCGCTGGCGCCGGTACCCACGCGGCCAAGAGCACCGATGACGATGGCCCTTGGTCTATTGGCCTCGATGGCATCTAGTTCAGCCAGAAGCTCGGTATTCAACGCGTCCTTGCTGGGATAGACACCAACCGGAGAGCATTCCGCGCCCCGCTGCTGCGCGGCCCAAGTCTTGAGTGTCACCGCCGCCCCGGCATAGCCGGCCCAATAGCCAAAGGCGGCGACCCGGCGGCCGTTTTCCTCGACAAGATATTCCAGATCATACAGCGTTCCGCCCCCGGCCTTGAACCGTTCTAGCAGAGCCCGGCCGGAATGCTGACCCTTATAGGCATGGCCGAACATGATGTGGCGGTGGGGCAGGGGCGTGCCATCCTCGGGCAGTTCCTTGAGGCCAAAGATGATCGCGTCCTTGGGTGCATCTGGCCAGGAGTTCTCGGGCGCGATCTCGCAGCCAGCAGCCTTGTAACCGTCGATGGGGATGGCGCGAACATGGCTTTCCTCGACCGTTACGCGGATGCCAGCAGCGATCAGCGCCAAAGCGCCTTCAGGGGTCAGCCCGACCCGTTCTTCGTTCGGGCGCTGTTCGGCCCGGACCCATAGATGCGTCATATTTTGTCCCCTTTATCAGAGCATTCCGGCGGCACGCACGGCTTTCAGCGAAGCGCGCGCCTCTGCCGCCTCACGAAAGGCGACGATCTTGGGATAGGTTGCAACGTCGACGCCGTCGCCTTCCAACCAACTGCAAACCACATACAAATAGGCATCGGCCAGCGAGAACGCCTCGCCCAGCACAAACGGTCCACGCAGACCGTTCGAACAGATATAGTCGCAGGACGCTGCCATGGTCTGCGCGACTTTTGCCGTCATATCCTTCCAGCTGGATTTCTTGTCGGCCCACCGTGCGCCGCGCAGCTTATGGGCGTGGTTCACATGCATGGTCGAGGCAAGGTAATACATCACCTCGCGCATCCGGGCGGCCATGATCGGGTCCGCAGGCACCAGCCCGGCCTTCGGAGCCATTGCTGCGATGAACTCCAAAAGTGCCCCGGTTTCGGTCAAAATCCCACCGTCTACCACCAGCGCCGGAACCCGGCCTTTTGGGTTGATCTGCTTGTAGGCGGATTTGGTTTGCTCTCCACTGGCAAAGTCCAGTTGGATCGCCTCATAGTCCAGCCCGGCCTCTTCCAGTGCAATCGCAACGGCGACCGAAATCGTGCGAGGGGCATAGTAAAGTTGCATCACAAAGCCTCTGGTTTGGGGTTACAGGTGGGTCTGTGCAAACTGCCGGTCTGGTGCTTCCAGATGCGGAACGGCATTGAACAGAACCGGGCTGAGCTGTGTACCTATCGGGTATAAACGGTGCATTGACGTGTTCATGATGGCAAGAGCCACCCGCGCCATGGCCGGGATATCCAGCCCCATCGCCTGCCGGACAACCATCGAAATCAACCCGCCCGAGGTCACAACGATGGCAGGGCCGCCTTCGGTTCCGATATCGGTCAGCGCGTCGCGCACCCGGGTTTCGAATTCCTCGAAGGTTTCCGGTGTGTTTTTGATGGCGCCATCGGCCCAGGCGGCAAAGGTGCGGGGCAGATGCTCGACAAAACCTTCGCGATCAGTGGGCACTTTCACGCCGTGCTGTTCCTCGAACAGCTGCGCGATGGTGAAATACTCGATCTCGTTCAGCCGCGGATCGCGGATCGGATCAGTCAGCCCCATGCTGGCGGTGGTCTCGGCGTGGCGGATCAGGGTGCCGCAATAGACCCGGGGAAAATGGCTGCGTGTGTCCTGCAGATGCGCCCCCAGCCAGCGGGCCTGTTGATGTCCCAGATCGCTGAGCTTGTCATAGTTCTTTTCGTCGCGCGCGGTGGTGTTGGCCTGCCCGTGACGCACCAGTGTGATATGTGACATGTCGGTCCCTCTTGCGTGGCAAGTCTTAGGACAGGTCTAGGTCCGGGGCCAGAGCCGTTCGTTGCGGTTTGGAAATTATTCTCGCTCACCCCCGAATCTGGCCGGGCGGTATTGTTGTTGACTCGCAAGACCGTCCACAGGAACCTTGGTGATATCAGACTGTCCTGCAAATTCATCGTTGCAAGCTATTCGATGACCTCGGAAAACTGGCTTGGGAAAGGGTTTATTTATGACGGATATTAAGCGCACGCCTTTGCATGGTTTGCATGTTGAGTTGGGTGGGAAGTTGGTTGATTTTGCGGGCTG